>JBBQGM010000051.1:0-35188 GCA_038322995.1 Pyrinomonadales bacterium | reverse complement strand
CTCAACGCGGGCACGCTCACGCGCGCACAGGTCTTACGCGCCCTCGTGCAGTCGGATGAAGTGAGTTTGAACCGGGAGGCGCTCAATGCGTTCGTGGCGGCGCAATACTACGGCTTCCTGCGCCGCACGCCGGACACGGGCGGCTTCAACTCATGGATCACTTACTTAACGGCGCACCCCGGCGACTTCCGCACGATGGTCAACGGCTTCGGCAACTCGATTGAGTACCGCCTGCGCTTCGGGCGACCCTAGCCCACACCTGATAAAACCACACGGCGGGTCGGGCTGGCATCACGCCCTGACCCGCCGCTATTTGTCTAAACACATCGCCACCCCGTGTTGTTGATCGAGATGCAGCGACAACTGGCGGCGTATCTCTACCTACCACAGGGGCGGCCACATCAAGCGTGCGCGCCTGTTTGGTGATGCCGAAATCTCAGATGAGTCACCTCTCGTCTACCTCGTTGCGCCGCTGCTCCGTTACCACCGCGCCTTCGACACGCGCGCCCGCGCGATAAGGCCGGAAATCGAAATGTATCGCTTTGACCTCAACGAAGATTGGCGCGCGGGCGGGCGCGTGGCGCGCCGTCTGCGGGTCAACTGAGGGGCGACGGGATGTTAGCCGCGTCGTTAAACTTTCAGACCTAAAGCCTTTGATTTCCCCCCATCATGTATTAGATTCCCGTTGCTCATTCGCGTTAGGAAATTCCATCGCTCGATTTTATGCCTCTTGCTCCCGGCACACGACTCGGTCGCTACGAGATCAAATCTTCGCTCGGCGCGG
Organism: Pyrinomonadales bacterium; assembly: GCA_038322995.1. GTDB lineage: Bacteria > Acidobacteriota > Blastocatellia > Pyrinomonadales > Pyrinomonadaceae > QHXQ01. The sequence continues at coordinate 34,404 of JBBQGM010000051.1, read as the reverse complement.
GCGGGATGGGCGAAGTTTATCTGGCGGAAGATACCAGGCTCGACCGCAAAATTGCGTTGAAAATCCTACCGTCTGAATTTGCCGAAGATAAAGATCGGATGAGCCGTTTCGTCCGTGAAGCCAAGTCCGCTTCCGCGCTCAATCATCCCAACATCATTACCATTCACGAAATCGGCGAAACCGACGGCACGCATTTCATCGCCACCGAATACATTCAAGGCGAAACGCTGCGCACACGACTCACACAGCATCCGCTTGATTTGAACGCCGCGCTCGACGTGGCGATTCAGGTCGCATCGGCACTCGACGCGGCGCATCGCGCTGGCATCATTCACCGCGACATCAAACCCGACAACGTGATGATTCGGCCCGACGGCCTGGTCAAACTGCTCGATTTCGGCATTGCGAAGTTGTCGGAGCAGAAAGCCGCACCCGTTGACGAAGAAGCGGCGACGGCCATCAAGCCGCACGGGACGAGTCCGGGGCTGGTCATCGGGACGGCAAACTATATGTCGCCCGAACAGGCAAAAGGTAGAGCGGTTGACGCCAGAACCGACATCTTCAGCTTCGGGATCGTCTTGTACGAAATGCTGACGGGCAAGCGGGCGTTTGCGGGCGAGAACGCGCTGGACGTGATCGGCGCGATCCTGCACAAAGAGCCGCCGCCGTTAAAGCAAGTCTTGCCGGAATTGCCGAGTGAGATTGAACGCATCGTCAACAAGACGCTGCGGAAAGACGCGGACGAGCGTTATCAAACGGCGAAAGATTTACTGCTTGATTTGAAGGATGCCAAGCGAGAGTTGGAGTTTCAAGACAAGTTAGAGCGCACCGCCGCGCCCAATCGTGAAGAGACGAAAACACAACTGCTGACGGTTCCCACAACGGATGAGGCGCGACCGCCGACATCGAGCGCGGAGTTCATCACTGGGGAAGTCAAAAAGCACAAACGTGGTGTTGCGCTCGGCTCGCTGATGCTGCTGGCGTTGCTGGGAGTCGGGTTTTGGTTTTACTTCCTTCGCTCGACAACCGACAACGCGCCGATTGATTCGATTGCGGTGTTGCCGTTCCAGAACAGAAGCGCGGATGCCGATACGGAATATCTGTCGGACGGTTTGGCGGAATCGTTGATTTATCGCCTCTCGCAAATTCCGAATTTGAAGGTCAGCCCGACGAGCTCGGTCTTTCGTTACAAAGGCAAGCAAACAGACGCGAAAATAATTGCCAACGAACTTGGAGTTGATTCGGTGATGACGGGGCGGATTGTGCAGCGCGGCGATAATCTGGCGATCAGCGTCGAACTCGTAGATATGCGAAACAACAGATTGTTGTGGGGCGAGCAGTATGAACGCAAGATGTCAGAATTGTTAGCGACGCAAAGAGAGATAGCTGCCGAAATCACCAACAAGCTGCAATTAAAACTTTCGGGCGAGGGCGCACAAAAGCTGGCGAAGAAATACACCAATAACAACGAAGCCTATCAACTTTATCTGCAAGGTCGTTTCCACTTTGCCAAGCGAACGAAGGACGACATCCTCAAAGGCATAAATTATTTCCAACAGGCAATTAAACTTGATCCGAATTTTGCCCTGGCTTATGCCAGCATTGCCGATTCATATAATTCTATGGGGAAAAATGCCGACCTTCCACCTAAAGAGGTGTTGCCACAAGCTAAGGCAGCGGCAACACGAGCTTTGGAGATTGACCCGACACTTGCCGAAGCACACGGAGCTTTGGCTGATTCACTTGCCCTTTACGATTGGAATTGGGCGGAGTCCGAACGCGAATATGGAAAGGCATTTCAACTCGATCCGAATGTTTCTTACATTCATCTGACTCACGGCGTTAGTTACTCTGCGCCGTTAGGAAAGCGAGACGAGGCGGTGGCGGAATTAAAGCGAGCGGTGGAACTTGAGCCTCTTTCGCTGATTACCAATGCGATTTTTGGTCTTAGTTATCTGTATGCCGGACAAAATGATAAAGCGTTGGAGCAGGGAAAGAGAACTTATGACCTCGATCCGAATTTCAGATTTGGACGGCAATACCTTGGTAATACATACATCGTGCTTGGCAGATACGATGAGGCGATAGCACTCGCGGAAGAAGGCTTAAAAACATCTCCGCTCTCACAAGAAGACCTTGTAATTGCGGGGCTTGCCTATGCCGAGTCGGGTCGCCGACGCGAGGCTGAACAATATCTTGACAGGTTTAAAGAATTAGCGAAAACGAGGTATGTCAGAACTGTATTTACTGCAAGTATTTATGCCGCGCTTGGCGGCAAGGATAAAGCCTTCGCTGAATTGGAGAAATCTTTTGAGGATAAAGATTGTTTCTTACCTCGAATAAAATTAGATCCTTTCATGGATCCACTCCGCAACGACCCGCGATTTAAGAATTTGCTGAAACGGATGAATCTGCCGGAGTGAATTTTGAAAAAGATTAATTGAACGTAATTGGGATTGATTTCTCAAATGGGTGCTGACTAACAATAAGTGAGGAAATATCAGTGAAAAATTATTTTAGCCGACGGGTAGTTGCTGCTGTGGGAATTGGAATGATGTTTGTCGCGGTTGCCTTCGCGCAGCAAAAGCCGTGTGCGACCGTCTCAAAATTTGGGGCAGCCGATCAGGTTGGCAATCTGAATTACGTGACGGCGGAGAAGACTCTGGCGGCGAGCAAGCTTATCACCACGGGCAAAACTTATCGTCTCGCCATCGAGACCAACAAGGACGTTCCGGCATTTCCGCCGCGCACTTTTTCCGTGACGATTTTGCAGCCCGATCAGGTTGCCGGCACATCGCTCGGTTCAACCAAGACGACATATAACGACGACATCATCATGGGCTGGGTCGGAGTCGGCACGGGCATTGACGGTCTCGGTCACGTCGGTATTGACAACCTCTATTTTAACTGCAACAAAGCGACGGATTTCGTCGCGGCGAACGGTCTGAAAAAATTAGGTGTCGAGAATATTCCGGCGGTTGCCACGCGCGCCGTGTTGCTCGATATGGCGGGCTATTTCAACACCGACATCGTTAAGGAAGGCACGGCGTTCAACCGTGCGGAAATCGAAGGCGCGATGAAACGGCAAGGAATCAAAGCAATCGAAAAAGGCGATGTCGTGCTGTTTTATACCGGCTGGCTGAAATTGATCGGCAAAGACAACAAGCGGTATGAAGACGGCAATCCGGGTTTGGGAATCGAGGGCGCGAAATATCTCGCCTCGCGCGGCGCGGCAATCGCCGGAGCGGACAACGAGAATCTCGAAGTCGTGCCGTTCGAGAAAGGCGCGGGCGTGTTTGAAGTTCACCAGATTCTGCTGGCTCAAAACGGAATTTATATCATCGAGAATCTGAATTTGGAAGAAATGGTCAAGGATAAAGCATGGGAAAGTTTCTTCACGCTCGGTACGCCCCGCGTCACCGGCAGCGTTCAGGCGATTGTTAATCCGATAGCTATTCGATAGCGCATTAATAGGCTTGCCGACTCAAACTGCAAGGATTTGCTGAAACGGATGAATCTGCCGGAATGAGTTTGAAAGAGGATGCAGACGAAAACTCTAAAAACTAACAGCGCCGAGATGAATTACGGCACCTTGGTCGAAGCCATCGCGCAGGCGCTCGAGCAAACTCAACGGCAAGCCGCGCAAGCCGTCAATATGGCGCTCACTCTGCGAAATTGGCGGGTCGGTTATTACATTTTGAGTATCAGCAAAACGGTCAAGACCGTGCGAACTACGGCGAAAAACTGCTCGAAAATTTGTCGAAAGATTTGAAAGGGAAGTTGGGCAATGGTTTTGGCTGGCGCAGTTTGGAAATGAGTCGTTGAAAGAGCAATGGTGCATCCCGGAGGTCTCGACCGAATTTGTCGCGGGCATGGAAGATGTACTACTGGAACTCTATGTCGAGCCATACGACCCGAAACGCCCGAAAGGCAAATTTGACGAGGCGAGCAAACAACTCATCAAAGAGACGTGCCAGCCCTTGCCGGCACAACCGGGACGACTACCGCGCTTTGATTACGAGTATCAAAGCGCGGGGACGCGCAAGCTGTTTCTCTTCATTGAGCCGCAATCGGGTTTCAGACATATCAACGTCACGGCCCAGCGCACGATGCTCGACTTCGCCCACCAGCTGAAGTGGCTGGTCGAGTTTGCTTACCCGGAGGCGGAAGTCATTCGCGTCGTGATGGACAACTTGAACACGCACAAAGCCGCTTCTCTGTATGCGGCGTTTGCCCCGGAGGAGGCCAGACGGGTTGTCAAAAAGCTGGAGTCCCATTACACGCCCAAACATGGCTCGTGGCTCAACATGGCCGAGATTGAACTGAGTGTGTTGCAACGTCAATGTCTGAATCGCCGTCTTCCGAACGAAGCAACTCTGGTCCATGAAGTCGAGGCGTGGGAGAAAGAGCGTAATGAAAAGCAGGCAACGATTGGCTGGCGCTTCTCGGTGATGGGTGCACGTGAAAAACTGAAACGACTTTATCCATCGCCTTCATCGTGATGAACTGCTATAGCGATTTTCATTCGGATGCGACTAAAGCAATAGCCCGCCCCGCTCCCGACATAGAAGATTCAAGTGTTGCGCCCTAACGAATCAAGTCGCACTCATGTGAAAACCGCTATAGGCGATGAAAGGTCGCAGGGGTGTTGGTCTTTGCTGCGCACAAGCGGTAAAAGAGTGTCCCATGTTGAAGTAGTCTCAATGCCTGACAATGGCGGCGCGGAAGGCGCGGGGCGAGAGTTCGGTTGATTGACGAAAGGCTTTGGCGAAGTGGCTGGAACTGGTGTAGCCGACACGTGCGCCGACTTCGGTGATGGAGAGATCGGTGGTGGCGAGCAAGGTCTGCGCGCGGGCGAGGCGGAGGGCGGCAAGGTAGGCGTGGGGCGACGTGCCAGTGACCTTTTTGAAGAGGCGCGCGAAGTGGAAAGGCGAAAGATACGCGGCGGCGGCCATCTCTTCGAGCGGCACGTCTTCGTGTAATTGGGCGTGCATTAGTTCGACGGCGCGGCGGACGCGGCGGTCAATTAGTCCGCCGCGCGACAATTCCAACTCATCGGCGCGGCGTATGTTCGCGTGGCGGCGCAAGAGTTGGATGGTGAGTTGTTCGATGAGCGCGGCGACGAACACGGCCTGACCCGCTTCGGGCGCGCACAGTTCGGCGGCGAGATCGTTTGCGAGTTGGGCGAGCCGCGCATCGCGTGTGACGATGTGCGTGGTGAAGACGATGCGCGCGTCGGCGCGGGTCAGGCGGGCGCGCACGGCACAGTCGAGCAAGTATGCGGGCGCGAGCGAAACGAGCAGGTACGCGACCTGCGCGCCGCTTGCGCTCACGGTCTCGCCCGGCGCAGCGAGCAGCGCCGCCGGAGCGCGTAGCTCATCCGGGCCGCCCTCATCTGTCCGCCGTAACGTGCCACGCAAGAGCAGGAGGGCGGTATAGGTGGGATGCGCTTCGCTCGACCATTGCGCCTGCTGGCTCTGCCGCAGGTGCAGCGTGAAATGCTCTTGGACGAGAACTCTGTCGTTGGCTGGGGCAGGCGTGTCCATGTGTGCGGAGAGAGAATAGCAGACTCTATGCAAGCATGTTCGGGTAGGCCGAAGAGGAATTAACCACGAAGTCACACAAAACAACACGAACTAAAGCACGCGAAATACGAGCCTGCTTCTTCGTGTTATTTCGTGCAGCTTCGTGGGTAAAGTTTCTGGCGCGCCTCATTGCCCACTGCGGAGAGCTTGCACCATGCGCGCGGGATCGTTTGTGATGACGGCCCGCACGCCAAGTTTGATCAAGCGACCAAGATGCGCGGGCTTGTCCACCGTCCAGACGACGATGGGGAAGCCGGCGGCCTGCGCGGCAGCGAGAATGCGCGCAGTGGCGAGCGTGTGTTGCAGGGCAATCTCATCCGCGCCGCAAGTATGAGCGCGAGCTACGAGCGAGCGAGCGGTGGGCAGCGGGTGCGCCAGTCGTCGTTCAAACAGCGCGGCGGTGCGCAAGTGCGGTGCGAGCCGCTTGACCGCCGCAATTGCTGTGAGGGTGAAACTCTCAACGACTACGCGTTGGTGTGCGCCGTGCGCGTGCAATGTCTCGACCACGTGCGCCGCCAGCGTGTGCGCGGTGGCGGGGTTGCATTTCATCTCAACGTACAGCACACCGCTTAGAGATGCGGTTAGTTCAAGCACCTGTGCGAGTGTCGGGATGCGCGCAAGAGCGTAGTCAGCGCAGGCACGGGCGGGGTGGCGGCGATTAAACCATGAGCCGACATCAGTGGCGCTGAGTTCGGCTGCGGACAGCGCGGCGACGCCGCCGGAGCGCGCGGCCGTGCGTTTAAGGGTTGCATCGTGGATGACGACGGGCACACCGTCGCGTGCGAGGCGCACGTCGAACTCGATGCCGTCAGCGCCGTCCTGGTAGGCGCGGGCGAACGAGATGAGCGTGTTCTCTGGCGCGTGGGCCGCCGCGCCGCGATGGCCGATGATAAGTGGCAATGTTGCGGCGGGCGCGTTCATGTCGCGGCATAAATACGGTAGTCGAGTTCGGGAAAGATATTGTCGCGCGCTTCATAGTCGGCCAGTTGCGTCTGGTCAATCGTGCTGCCTTCGATGTCGTCGGCGAGCGCGTTGAAACGGCGGATGTGGGCGCGGAAGCGGCGGGCGGCGTAGGCGACGGTTGTGCCCTGATAGATTTGAAACGCCCAATCGCTCGACTGCGCGAGCAATAGTTCGCGCGCGGCTTGATTGAGGGCGCGGCGGCGCAACTCATCAACGGGCGCGCTAAATTTGGTGGCGAGCGTCGTCAGGCGCGTTTCCGCCGCGTGCTGATGTGGATACATCCAGGCATTGCCTTCGTTGAGCCAGACCTTGTAGTAACCGTCCGCGCCCCACGACGAAAGCGACAAGCGTTGGCCTTGCAAGCGCGGATGGCGGTCGAGATAGTCGCCCGGTGTAACCGCAACAAGTTCCCGCTGCTCGTGCAGTGCTTGAAAGACGAAGTCGAGAAACTGCACGCCCTCGAACCACCAGTGCCCGAATAGTTCCGCATCGTAGGGCGAGACGATGAGCGGTGTGTGGCCGCCTAAAGTCTCGCGCAGGCGCGCGGCCTGTTTGATCCGCTCGCGCACAAAGTGTTGGGCGTGGACACGGGCGCGGCTGCGGGCGTGCGCGGGCACGTAAGGTTGCTTGTGCTCAAGCGGCACTTCGCGGCCGGTGACGCGATGATATTTAAGACCAAGCGGTCGCCGCGCGCCGTCGGCGCTCAGATAGGGAAGCAGGTATTCATGCGGTGCGTCCCAGCCCACGTCGCGGTAAAACTCGCGATAGTCCGGATCGCCCGGATAGCCGATGAGCGAACTCCACACTTGTTGACTGGTTTCCAGATCGCGCGCGAAGACGGCGACGCCGTTCGGGCAACGCACGGGCGCGAAGACGCCGTAACGTGGGCGCGGTGTGCCATAGAGAAGCGCGTGCGTGTCGGCGACGAAGTACTCCAGCCCGGCGGCGGCGAGCAGTTGTTCGAGACCTTCCGAGTAAGCGCATTCGGGCAACCAGATGCCGCGCGGCCGGCGGCCGAAATGTTTCTCGTAGTTGGCGACGGCGATCTCGATCTGCGCGCGGCGGGACTGCTGGGTTGAGATGAGCGGGAGGAAACCATGCGTCGCGCCGCAGGTGATTAGCTCGATGACGCCCGCGTCTTGCAACCCACGAAACGCGCGGACGAGATCGCGGCGATAGACTTCATGCCACAGACGCTCAGTTGTGCGCAGATTGTCGGCGTACATACGCGCGGCGTGGTGGAATTGGGGTAGAAGACGAAACGTGCGGTCGAGCTCGGCTTCGGCGAGCGCGGATAGATTGGCAAGATGGCGCGTGTAGCGCGTTTGCAAGAGCGGATCGGTCAACATCTCGCAAAGCGTGGGCGAGACGTTGATGGTGAGCCGCGGGCGCAGGCCCTCGTTGTACAGGCGCGTGAGTGTTGCCACCAGCGGCAGATAAACTTCTGTGATGGCCTCGTAGAGCCAGTCTTCTTCTAGGAATTCGGCATGCTCCGGGTGGCGCACGAACGGCAGGTGCGCATGGAGGATGAGACTAAAGTATCCGGTCGGCACAGAGATATTGATGAATGATGAATGGCGAATGATGAATTAGTTGCTGTCTTTCATGCATCAATTCGCAGACAGCATTAAATCTTTCGCCAGCGCAAGAGCGGTTGCTGTTGACGCACGCTCATGCTCGGTAGCCACTCGTGCGAGCCGCCGACTGATGACGGCTGCGCTGTCCGCAAGGTCGGCCGCGCGCCGCGCCCCGGCGTCATGCTCGGCAACCAGACGCGCACGCGCCGTTGTGGTTGGCGCACGGCGCTCGCGCTCCACGCGAAACTCGTCGGGCGCAACACCGCGGCTTCCGCCTCTTCGTCAATCTCCAACTCGAAGCCGAATAAGTCGCGCAATAATTCAAGCAAGCGCACTTGATCGAGATTAGTGTTTTGCTCGGCCAGCAGGTCGTCGAGCCAACGCGCAAGCGGCGGCGCGAGGCGCGCACGGATGAGCGGCAGGGGCTCGGCAAAGACGAGCGCGACAATGAGCGCACGTAGTTCGGCCAACTCGGCCGGGCCGAGCGCGGGCAAGACGGCGCTGGCGAGCGCGTGCGCGAGCGTTAGCGTACTTTCGTGCTCGTTGGTCTCGTCGGCCGCTTCAAGCGCGATGGCGAGCGCATCGCCCGCGTAACCTGTCTCATTCACGACGCGCGCGAACTCGGCCGCACTCGCGCCAAACTCCGGCGTGGCATCGCTTTCCGGCGCAACGCCGACCGTGGGCGTGCGCGTGTCGGCAGAGACCAGTAAGCGGACGAAGGGCTTGCCCGCCGCCGCGAAGCCAACCTCGGCGCGATAGGCGCGGCCCGGTTGCACGTCGAACCAGTAATTGCGCGCGGGCGAGATGGCGTTGGTCTGAGTTATGCCGGTCTCGGCATCAAGCAGGCGGACAGCCAGTTGATAGCCGTGGGCGACTGCGCCGAATGCGCGGCGCAGGGTCACCTGCGGATCGTGCGCGTGCTGCCAGTATGCATAGAGCCGGTAAGGAGATTGCACGAGTAGTTGCAGATCGTCGCGCTCGTAAAGTTCGGGCAACGGTTCGTCGTCTTCCGGCACGAGCGCGGCGAGCGTGTCCATGGCAATGGCAAGGGCGGCCGTATCGTCAAAGGCGACAGCGGCCGCGGCCGGTGTTTGCTCGGAACTGCCCGGAAAACGCAGGGTTATCATGTGGTGTGTGCTGCGCCGACGCGCATTAATGCGGGCCGGCGACGCGAACTGAGATGATTCTAAAAGCGAGCGGCTTAGTTGTAAGTGATAAGCGCGGGTGGTGTCAACAGGGCAGGTAAAAGTGGCCGCGAACTTATTTCGGCGCGCCCACTCGTTTGAGTTTGATGTCGAGTGCGCCCAAGTCCATGTCGAGGCGGGCGCGGACGGGGATGCGGCGGGCGTCGTCCGTAAGCCAGAGCGACATGTGGCCGGTACGATCTTGAATCAATCGATGCGGGCCAAAGAGTTCAATGTCAACGCGCAACGTCTGCACCCTACCCAACACCGTCTTCATGCGTTTGCGCTCGACCACGCCGACAGGGATATGAAAGACTTCGCCCGAATCGCTCATCACGAGTTCGAGGCGCTGACCGAGCACGAGCGGCTGTGTGCGTAGATAATAAATCGCGGACAGAAAATCATAGGCGGCGTGATCGAGTGCGTGTTGGACGACGCGTGGTGCGCTCGCGGGATCGTTCGGGTTGCGCTCCGTCCAGGTGATCTGTTGCGCCCTACGGTCGAAGACGGCCTCGCTCGCGCGGACGCGCTTGCCCTGTTCGTCTGCTTTGGTTGTGCGGAGGATGGTGAAGGTGTCCGGCTCGACGACCGACTCCATGTTGAAATGAAAGTCTATGCCGAAGAGCTTGCGAAACCAGCCTTTCGCGTCGGCATTGCCTCTGAAAATGAGATTGGTGACGGGCACGTCGTCGCGCACGTTCGTGGGCGTTGCATTGACGGCCGCGCGTGTGGCGGTGAAACGGAACTCGGCGATCTGTACGCCGCGCAGTAGCAGTTTAGAAAATTCGCCCTCGTAGATTAATTCTTCCGTCGGCTCGAATGGCAACGGCGTCGGCCGCGTGGTTGTGGGGCGGTCGTGTTCATCTGCGTGTGCGGCAGCAGGCGGCAACGCAAGGGCTGCCATCAGCGTGCAAAGTGTGAGCAGAAAAACTCGCCGCAGTATAGTCATCACTTCATTCAGCAGCCACGGTTTACACGCCAGTACGCCCAACGCGATTAGTAAGCCCAGGGCAGCGCGATATTCGCGGTAGCGCATGTACAAACTCGCGTCGAACTGCACGCCCGCGTGTGCGCCTGCGCGGTACGGCGTCAAGCGCGGCAGAAAGAGCGGGACGCGGCGCGCGTAAAGTTCGTAGTCCTGGCCGAACAACTCCGCCAACGTCTGCGCTTCGACGCGCATGACGGGCAAATAGATGCCCAAAAATAGCGCGACGAAAACACAGCCCAGCAGCCACCAGCGGCCCGCCGCGATGGTAAAACCAAGACCGAGAATGAAACTGCCGAGGTAGAGTGGGTTGCGCGTGTGCGCGTAAGGGCCGGAAGTCGCCAGCCGATCATTCTTGCGTATGTGCCCGGCCGCCCATGCGCGGATGAGCAGTCCACATAGTGCGATCACGCCGCCGATGAGCAACGTTCGCGGTTGCGGGCGGGCGAGCAAAATAAACAGCGCCGCGCAGAAGAAGCCGAGCGGCACGCGCCAACGCTGCATCCATGTCCCGCCCCTAGGCACGTGGCAGCCTCTGCACGACGCAAGCCAACGGCCGCGCGCGCGTGATGGAGATTAAGAGATTGGGTAAAGCGAAGAAGAAATCGAAGGGCGCGGCGCATGACCGTTGTAACTGCTGACGCGGTGCCAGCAGCGTCTCCCCAGACACCAGCCTGCGCCTGCGCGCCTTCGTGTGGACTTCGATGAGACGATGCACGTGCGGGTTGTCCTTCATAAAAACAGTGACGAGTGGCCGGTGCCGGGTGACGAGCGACAAGTTGAGATTGAATCTCTGCGCGGCGCTTGTCATTCTGCGCTCATTATTTTCCTGTTCAGTTGCACGACCATCTGCGACGACGAGTGATCTTTGGGGTCGCCGACAATCGCCACGCGCCCGCCGTAGGCGCGCACCACCGCACGCTCCGGCACGCTCTCTTCCGTATAGTCCGTGCCCTTCGCGTGGATGTCGGGGCGGAGGATGGTCAGGAGCGCGGCGACGGTCGGCTCGACGAAAATGGTGACGAGATCGACGGTGCGCAGGCTGGCGATCACTTCCGCCCGCTCGCGCTCGGACACGAACGGCCGGCCCGGCCCCTTCAACTGCCGCACCTGCTCGTCCGTGTTGATGCCGACCACTAGCAGATCGCCGAGCGCGCGGGCCGCTTCCAGATAACGCACGTGCCCGACGTGCAGAATGTCGAAACAACCATTGGCGAACACGATCCGCGCGCCGTGCCTGCGCGCAATCGCCACGCGCGCAATCAAGCGGTTGCGATCAACTATGCGCGTGGCGGCGACGGCCCGTTGCTGTTCGTCGGATGAATACATGCGTTTGCCCGTCAAAGTTAGCACAGGGCAACGATGAATGATGAACGCGGGACTATGAATGAGCAGCGCGAAAGAAACGAGCTTGTCTTTTGTTCATCATTCATAATTCATCATTTTCCGTCCCTGTCTGTGAGATAGAGGCCAGCAACTCTTGCGGCGTGGCGGTGGAGGTGCCGCGTTTCATGACGACGAGACCGCCGGCATGATTAGCGAGCAGCGCGGCGTCGGCGAAACTTGCGCCGCGTGCGAGCGCAAGCGTATAGGCCGCAATGACCGTGTCACCCGCGCCGGTCACGTCCACCGCCGCGCGCGAACTGACCGTCGGGAAATGCACCGGCGCGCGCCCCGCTTCCTGCAACAACATGCCGTGCGCGCCGCGCGTGATGAGGAGCGCTTGATAGTCGAGGCGGGCGCGTAGTTCGGCGGCGGCTTCGTCGAGCATGGCCATGTCCGTCAGTTTGCGGCCCAGCACGTGCTCGACCTCATCCTCGTTCGGCGTGCCCGACGTGAAGCCCGCGAACTCCGGCAGACGGAAGCGCGAATCAACCAGCACGGGCACGGTTCGCTCGCGCACCGCCGCGCGGATCGCCGCGATCACTTCAGCGCAGGCTACGCCGTAGTTGTAATCGGAGATGATGATCGCATCGGCCGCCGCGCACGCCGCGCGCACGCGCTCGATAAGCTGCGCTTTGATCGCTGCGTCCGCGAGCGGCCCGCCTTCGTAATCAACTCGTATGACCTGCTGGCGTGGCGAGTGTGCTTGGCCGGCGAGGACGCGAACTTTGGTCACGGTGGCGAGCGACGGGGAACTGACGACGCCGGCGCAATCAACGCCGAGAGCTTGCAGGTTATCAAGCAGCGCACGCCCGGCCACGTCTGTGCCAACGACGCCGACGAGCGCGGCTCGTGCGCCGAGCGCGGCCAGATTCGCGGCACAGTTGGCAGCGCAGCCCGGCACTGTCTCCGTCCGCTCGTGGCGCAGGATCAGCACCGGCGCTTCGCGCGAGACGCGGTTGATCTCACCATATAAAAACTGATCGGCGACTGCATCGCCCACGACCAACACACGGCACTGCGGGAACTCGCGCACCAAACGCATCAGACGTTCTTGCAACGGCGACAAGGTCATTTGCTTATCTCGCGCACAGCAGCAAGCAGGTCGTCCGCGATTAAGTCGGGTTGATGTTGCCAGGCGGCGCGCTGATATTCCCATTCGCCGCGCCCGTAGCCGCTCAACACGAAGGCCGCGCGCAAGCCCGCGTTGCGCGCCAACTCCATGTCGCCATAACGGTCGCCGACCATCCAACTCTGCGCGAAGTCAATGTCGAACTCCTGGGCCGCGCGTTGGATCAAACCGGGGCGTGGCTTACGACAGTCGCAATCGAGCCGGTAGGGCTGCGCGCCGACCGTTGGGTGATGCGGGCAATAGTAGATCGCATCGAGGCGTGCGCCGCCGCGCTGGAGTTCTTGGCGCAGGATGTTATGCACGGACGCGATCATCTCTTCGGCGAAATAGCCGCGCGCCACGCCTGCTTGATTGGTGACGAGGACAGCGAGCCAGCCCGCGTCGTTGAGTGTTTTGATCGCCGCCGCCGCATAAGGAAAGACACGATAGCGCGAAGGGTGGTTGACGTAGCCGACCTCCTCGGAGATCGTCCCATCGCGGTCGATGAAGACGGCGCGGCGCTTCATCCGGCTACCTCCGCGTGCGTCGGGCACGTCGCGCAAGCGAGCATAGCGGTGGCGCGGATAAAGACAGCGGCCGGTGTGATCGCGGTCATGCAACGATGATCAATCGGGCAGTCGCGCAGCATGCAGGGCGCGCAATCGGGCGGCTCGCGCATGATCTCCGCATTGGGCGCGAACGGGCGCGTCGTGAGCGGGTTGGTCGGGCCGAAGATAACGAGCGTCGGGCGTTCGAGTGCGGCGGCGAGATGCGCGGGCCCCGTGTCGTTTGTCACAAGCAGATCGACGACGCTCAACACGGCCGCTGTCTCCGCCAGACTTGTCGCGCCGGTTAAGACTGTGGGCTGACGGCGCATATGCGCGCGTACCTGTTCGCTGACCTCCAACTCCGCCTGCGCGCCGATGAGCAGTACGGTCGCGCCGGTTTTGCCGATCAAGTGATCGGCGAGCGCGGCGTAGTTCTCGACGGGCCAGCGTTTTGCGCGACTGTTCGTCGAGCCGGGACAGAGCGCGACGAGCGGCCGATCAAACGAAACGCCGTGTGCGCGCAACAGTTCGCGCGCGGCTGTCTGGCGCGCATCGGAGACGGCCAGGGCAAACTGTGGCTCGCGCGTTGTGATGTCTTGCGTCGCTGTCAACGCATGTTCGAGGGCGGCCACGAGATAGAGGTAATAGAAAACTTCGTGGCGTTCACTGCGCCATGCGGGCGGCGCGAGCGGGTGCGTGAGCAGTCGGGCGCGGGCGTCCGTGGCATAGCCGAAGCGCAGCGGCACACGGGCGGCGGCAGCGACGAGCGCGGACGCGAAGGCGTTGGGTAAGAGCAACGCGAGATCGAAGCGGCGTGCGCGCCAGACACTCGTCTGGCGCAGGAATGAGCGTAGCCCGCGCTCATTGTCGTCAAGCAGCAACAAGTCATCAACAAAATCAGCGTCGGCGAAGATGCCTTCGGCCCACGGGCGGGTAGCGAGCGTGATGTGCGCGTGCGGCAACAACTGGCGCAGGGCGCGCAAGGCCGGTACGGTCATAACCGCGTCGCCGACCCAGTTCGCGCCGCGCACGACGACGCGCTCGATCTGTGTTGCTTTGAGTGCGTAGCTCATCAGGCGAGAAGAAATATCTCACGCAACGGCGCAAAGAAGCAAAGAAAGGGGCAATGGAGGCGCGCACCGCTTGGCCTCTTTAGCTTGGCGTCTTTGCGTACGGCTTAAATGTATGCCATCACGTCCGGCTTTGCTTGCGTCGAACTGCTCACAACAAGTAGCGCAAGCCTTCGTCCACACCAATCGTCGGTTGCCAGCCGAGTTCGCTGCGGATGAGCGACAGATCGGAGACGTAGTTGAACGGCACGGGGCGTGGCCCGCTCGTTTCGTCTAGTTGCGGCTCAAGCTCAATCATGCGGCCGACACGCGCGACGAGTTCATGCAAGCTGAGTGCGTTGGCACGCCCGCCGCCGAGATTGTACAGTCCGCGCGTGCGGTTAGAATCAATGAAGGCGCGGCAGGCGCGGCTGAAGTCGTCCACGTGGAGTATGTCGCGCACGGGTGCGCCGTCCGCCGGAAGTTTAAGTGACCAGCCGCGTTTGACCGCTTCGACGTAGTGGGTGACAAAGCCCGCTTCGTTGCCTTCGGACGGGCGCGCATAGACAGTCGAGAGGCGGAAGATGCAGGCGCGTAAAGCCCGTGCGGCAGCGTAGTAGTCAACATATCGCTCGCCGATGAGCTTCGACCATTCGAGCGGCGACTGGCCGCTGTAGTCCGTCGCACAGCTTTCGGGCACGTCGGCGTAAGCGTCCGCCTGCGCGCCGTACACGTCTTTTGTGGAGGCGTAGATGAAGACCGCGCCGGGGCGCACGTGCCGCAACAGGTTCGCCGTGCCTTCGCCATTCGTGTTGAAGCAATCTGCGGCGGCGGCGGAACTTTTATCGAGGTGCGCGGCAAGATGAATCACCACATCGTAATCGGCGAGCCGCGCCGCGTCGTCTATGCTCAGCACGTTGAACCCCGCGCGGCGCGAGAAGTCGTCCGCCTGAAAGAAGCGGCGCACATGTGTGCCGAGATAACCGCTGCCGCCTGTGACGATGATGTTCAAAGTTTCAAGTTAAAGGTTCAAAGTTCAAAGTAGGCAGTGCAGATTATAACCTGCAACCTTGAACTATTTCTTCGTAGTTGCTTGCCGCTTGAGTTGCGTCAGTGCATCGGTGCGACCGATGGCGATGAGCAGGTCGCCGGCTTCGATAAAGGCGTCGCCGGACGGATTGAAGATCATCTCGCCCGCGCGACGGCGGACGGCGACGATAACCACGTCCAACTCGGCGCGGATATTGGTGAAGCGCAGACGACGGCCGACGTAAGGACTGTCGGGCGTGACCTCGACCTCCTCGAAGTTGAGATCAAGCGCCTCGGCCGTGATCGTGGCCATGAAGTCTTCGACCGCCGGTTTGGTCAAGGCCTGCATGATGCGTTGGCTGCCGATGATGGTCGGCGCGATGACGCGGTTTGCGCCCGCGCGGATCAGTTTCGGCTCGGCCTGTTCCTCGGTGGCGCGGGCGACGATGTGCAAACCCGGATTGAGTTCGCGCGCAGTCAGCACGACATAAACATTATCGGCGTCGGTGGGCAAACAGGCGGCGAGGCCGCGTGCGTGTTCGACGCCGGCCTCGTGCAGCGTGCCTTCGAGCGTCGCATCGCGCACGAGCAGCGGCACCCCCTGTTCGAGCCAAGTGCCGACGATCTCGGCTTCGCGCTCGATGACGACGAATAACTCGCCCTTGCGTTGTAACTCGCGTATGACGCGCGAGCCGACGCGCCCAGCGCCGCAGATGATGAAGTGGTTGCGCAGCTTGCTTACCTCACGCAGACGCCGCCGCTGCCCGAAGCCGGCGATGATCTCGGACTGGACGATCTCGACGAGCGCCCGCGACAGCACGAAACCGACAGTGCCGACGCCGACGAAGATGAAACCGATGGCGAAGACCCGGCCCGCTTTGCTCGTCGGATGTAAGTCGCCGTAGCCGACCGTCGCAATCGTCGTGACGGTAAAGTAGACGCTGTCGAGTAGCGACCAGCCTTCGATGAAATGAAAGCCGAGCGTGCCAAGCGCGACGACCGCGCCCAACACGCCCAGCGCGTAGATAACACGCGCCCGCGCACGCTTCGACAGACTGGTCACGGGAGAAAAGAAACGAACGTCGCGGCCGGCCGCATCTAAGCACGCGACCCCGACTCGGAACGCGGTCACGGTAACGAATCAAGCCAGTGAGTGTCAAACACGAGTGGACAGTGAAACATATGAGGTAATACAGTGCTAAGGGACAGTTGTCCCGGGCCAAGCTAAGAACCTCTGGCCCGGCACTTGGCCTTAATTGATAATCCCCGCTTTGCTATGGTAGTTCGGCATTCACCAACGAATCGTGTCCCGCCCGTCGTGAAGCGAGGCCAGCCGCGCATTGTAAAGTATGCCGCGCCGGACGAGAGTCTCATACGGCGGTGGGCGCGCTCTATTCTGCGCCCGCCGGTGATCATCGCACTCGTTGTGCTGGCCACATTCACGATCAGCGTGCTCGGTTACTACTACTGGATTTTCTCCGCGCGGATTGACCGACTCATCGGCGGCGAAATCTACACGCGCTCGGCCGGAATTTACACCGCGCCGAAAGAGTTGCGCGCGGGCGCGGGCCAGTCGGAAGACGAACTCATCACGCAGTTGAAGCGCGCGAACTACGTGGAGAAGACGCAGCAGGCGGACGCCGCGCGCGGGCGTTATACGGTCAACGGCCTGAGCGTGGACGTTGAGCCGGGCACGGACGCGGTTGTGGACGGGCAACGCGTTTTCCCGCGCCTGCGCGTCACGTTTGCCAAAAGCGGCAAGGGCGTTGCCGCGTTGAGCGACCTGGACTCGAACGCAAAGTTGCCGGCCGCGCTCGTTGAGCCGGAAGCCATTAGTTATGTCACAGGCGCGGATCGCGGCAAGCGGCGCGTGGTCGGCTTTCAGGATTTGCCGCCGCATCTGATCAAGGCGATGACGGTGACGGAGGATCGCGCCTTCTTCGAGCATTGGGGCATCAACTGGCGCGGCATCATCCGCGCCTTTGTCCGCCGCTATGAGCTTAACGCCGACTCGCCTCTCGCGCGGCAGGGCGGCTCAAGCATCACGCAGCAGTTGGTCAAGAATCTCTTGCTCTCGCCGGAGTACAGCTTGCGGCGCAAATTTGCCGAGGCCTACATGTCGATGATTTTGGAGACGCGCCTGAGCAAGGAAAAAATCTTTACGCTTTACTGTAATCAGATTTATCTGGGCCAACAGTCCGGCTTTTCGATCAACGGCGTCGGCGAAGCGGCGCAGGCTTATTTCGGTAAGGACGTGACCGCGCTCTCGCTGCCTGAATCGGCCATGCTCGCCGGTCTTATCCGCAGTCCGAATCGTTACAACCCGTATCGTTACGTTGAGACGGCGACCTCGCGGCGCAACGAAGTTTTGAGTCAGATGGCAGACGCGGGCGCGATCACGGCAAGCGAAGCGACGGCAGCCAAACAAGTCGAGTTGAAACTCGCGCCGGCCCGTGGGCGGGTGGACAGATCGGAAGCGCCCTACTTCGTGGACTATGTGCAGACGCAGTTGGCGGACATCCTCGCCGATGCGCGCAGCGCCGCGCACCTGCGCATTTACACGACCGTGGATATGGACTTGCAGCGCGCGGCCTACGCGGCCGTGACGAAGCAACTGGCCGCGCTCGATAAAATTTATGCGAAGCGCTACCCGCCCGGCACGCTGCAAGCCGCGCTCGTGGCGATGGACGCGCAGACCGGCGCGATTGTGGCCATGGTCGGCGGGCGCGACTACGAGAAGAGTCAACTCAACCGCGCGACCGACGCGCTCCGCCAACCCGGCTCGGTCTTCAAACCATTCGTCTATGCAACTGCGCTCAATACGGCCTACGACCCGATCCCGCGCGTCATCACCGCCGCGACGACCTACATGGACGCGCCGAAGACGTTCACCTATGGCACGCAGGAATACTCACCCGGTAACTTCGGCGATCAGTATTCCAACGAGCCGCTGACATTGCGCGACGCCCTCGTCCACAGTAAGAATGTCATTACCGTGGACGTGGCGAACGACGTGACCATCGGGCGCGTGATGAGTCTGGCCGCGAAGGCCGGTCTGCCCAAGCCGCAACGCACCTACCCCGCGATGGCGCTCGGCACGAACGAAGCGACGCCGTTGCAGATCGCTTCCGCCTACACCACATTCGCCCGGCTCGGCACGCGCGTCACGCCGATTGCGATCTCGCGCGTTACGACCGGTACGGGCGCGACCGTCGCCGCACCCGTCGCGCAGACGAACGAAGTGCTGCGACCGGAGGCCGCCTACATCATGACTTCGTTTATGAAAGACGTGGTCAATCGCGGCACGGCTGCGCCGCTGCGTGCGCGCGGCTTCAAGTTCAACGTCGCGGGCAAGACCGGCACGTCGCGCGATGGTTGGTTCGCGGGCTACTCGCCGCGCCTCGTCTGCGCCGTCTGGGTCGGCTTCGACGATGGCTCGCAGCTAGGTCTGACCGGCGCGAACTCCGCGCTGCCCATCTGGGCCGACTTCATGCAGGCGGCCTTGAGCGCACACCCTGAATGGCAGGGCGACTGGCAGATGCCCGGCGGCATCCAGCAAGCCGAGATCGACACGCACACAGGCTTACTCACACGGCCCGACGATCAATTCAAGCGCACTGAATTATTCATTAGCGGCACGGCCCCGACGGAGCAAAGCACCATCGAGCCGCCGGACGAGACCGCGCTGCCGCCGGAGGAGTCGAACCCGGACGGCTACACCTTCGAGCCTGCGCCCATCCCGCCCGGCGGCGATGATCCCCTCCCGCCTGCGCCCACACCAACGCGCGGGCGCGTCTCCACCCCGCGCCTCGAAGGGCGCGGCGTCACCCAACCCGACGGCACGACGCGCCTGATGGGCACCATCACGCTCGACATCGACCCGACCACCGGACTCTTGGCCGCGCCGACCTGTCCCGTCATCCGCTCCAAGACCTTCGCCATCGGCACAGAGCCGCGCCGCTACTGCGGCCCCGAATACCACACAGGCAGAAGCAATATCGCACCGTCCACACGCCCGCGCTTCGTCACTCCACCCTAAGCGCGCATGCTCTAAAACAGATATGGGAGTGGCCGTATGTCTTCATTACGCAAATTTAATTTCGCGGCTCTCATCTTTAGCCTGCTCATCTACGCCGCCGAAGCACACGCACAGACCCCGACTCCGTTGCCCGCGCCGGTTGCACCCGCGTCGAGTCCGACGCCTGCGTCGTTGATAACGAAATTGAGTGTGCGGGTATTGGACGAAAAGGGTGCGCCGGTCAAGGGGCTGCGGGCGGAAGATTTTCAAGTGCAAGAGGACGGCGTGCCGCAGACGATCTCTTCGTTCAGTGCCGACGAGCGGCCGGTGAACTATGTGCTGGTCGTGGACAATACAGGCTCGCTGCGCAGCCAACTTAATCAGTTGATCGAGATGGGGCGCGCCTTAGTTGCCAGCAATCGGCCCGACGATGAAGTCGCCGTCGTGCGCTTCATCAGCAGCGACAAGATCGAGGTCTTGCAGGATTTCACTGCGAGCCAAACGCGGCTTAACAATACGCTGGATAATTTGTATGTCGAAGGCGGCTTGTCGGCCATCGTAGATGCGGTCTATCTAGCCGCCAAGTTAGCCGCCGAGCGCGGCAGACAGGCTGACGGCCGGCGCACGGCGCTCGTGTTGTTGACGGACGGCGAAGAGCGGGGCAGCTTTTTCAGATTAGAAGTGGCGCTAAACTTCCTGCGCGCGGAACAGACACAGGTCTTCACCGTCGGTTTCGTGCGTGAACTAACCGGAAAAAAGACTATCGAACGCGCTACCGGTCTGCTCAATACTTTGGCTGCTGAGACGGGCGGCCGCGCATTCTATCCAGCGAATCTCACACAGTTATATCCAAAGAGTCTTACATGGGTAAGCGAAACAGCACAACAGATCGCGCGCGAACTGCACGGGCAATATCTCATTAGCTACGCACCTACGAATCAAGTAAGCAATACTCAGTACCGCAAGCTACAGGTGATACTGGCCGACAAGCCCGGCGTAGGTATGCGCACCGTCATTACGCGCGCCGGTTATGTCGTAGTGAACAACGCACCGGGTAGCTCAAAAAGAGATCGAGAAACGGCTCAAGTCTCTGTCGTAGCTAACGAGTCGCATTCGACTAGCCAGTAAAATCGCGTCTCTGCTCCTGTTCAAATCAAACCAGCGCAACATCGTGGAACTTTTCCGTCCCGCCGGTTGAATTATGTCTGACGGTTATCAGCAACGATGAGGGCAGCTTCGCAGACGAGTGATGATGAACTGTGGCGGCTCGCGCGGGCCGGGGATGAGCATGC
Organism: Pyrinomonadales bacterium; assembly: GCA_038322995.1. GTDB lineage: Bacteria > Acidobacteriota > Blastocatellia > Pyrinomonadales > Pyrinomonadaceae > QHXQ01. The sequence goes on along the minus strand of JBBQGM010000051.1, from coordinate 13,680 downwards.
CTTTACGTTGCTCTACCGGCGCAGGCAGGGCGCAATCTATCGCTTCGCGTGGCAGATGTCGGGGGCGGCGGCCGTGGCGGAGGACGTGACGCAGGAGGTTTTTCTGGCGCTCATCCGCGAGGGTGGACAGTACGATGAGACGCGCGGCACGCTCGTGGCCTATCTCTACGGCATCGCGCGCCAACAGGTGTTACGACGACTGGCGAAGGAGCGCGCGTTCGTCGCATTGGCGGATGATGATACGGACACGACTGTCGCACAGTTAGTTGCACCGCCTGATCAGTTCGTTGAACTGGCACGGCGCGAGACGGTCGAGACGGTGCGGCAGGCGATATTGGCGTTGCCAGCGCATTATCGTGAGGTCGTGGTGCTATGCGAGTTGCACGAGTTGAGTTATGCGGAGACGGCCCTGGCGCTGGCGTGTGCGGTCGGGACGGTGCGCTCGCGTTTGGCGCGCGGGCGGGCGCTGCTCGGCGAGCGTTTGCATGCGTTGCGCCCGCCCGCGCGGGCTGAGGTTGAGGCGAAGAGGAGGAGTTGCGCATGAATTGTCAGCAGGCGGAAACGTGGCTCTTAGAGTTAGGGCGTGCCGGTGCGGTTGACGCGGGCGGCCACGCGGACGCGCGCCGCCATCTCGCTGCTTGCCCGCGTTGCGCTGCGCGCCTGGCCGCTGAGCGGGCCATCACCGAAGGCCTGCGCGCCGTCGCCATTCATGACGCGCCGGCAAACGCGCCCGCGCACGTCGAAGCCAATTTGCTCGTCGCCTTCCGCGCCCAGACGGAGCGCGTAGCTACCGCGCCCGCCCCGGTCTGGTCTGCTAAGTCTGGGCCCACGCTGGCCGGTCTGTTCTTCTCACGTAAAGCCATGGCCGCGCTCGCTGTCGCTGCCCTCGTGCTGCTCACGTTCGCTACGTTGCGCTTCCGCTTCACTGCCGGGTCGAACCGACCAACACAGACGGCCGCCGCCGGTGTGCCCCGGTCACCTGCTGTAGCGCCAACATCGACGCATGATATGGACGTAGCGCTGACAGAGGAGCGCAGTGAGGGCGGCTCACGGCGCATGCTTGTAGGCGGCACGCAGGCAGCGAACGCGCCGCCCCGCAGCATCGGTCTAGCGAGTAGGCACACACGGCACGGGCATGCGGCGACACCCATGCACGAACAGGTGGTGACGGCGGTCGGCCCGGTGGGCGAGATGACAGTGGTCGCGCGTGCGCCGGTTGTGGCGGAGAGCGTGACGGAGTTTATGCCGTTGGTTGCGAGCAGCGCACCGCCGCTGACGAGCGGGCAGTTGGTGCGCGTCGAAGTGTCGCGTGCGGCGCTGGCGGCGCTTGGCTTACCGGTAGACATGACGCGCGCGGGCGAGACGATGAAAGCCGATGTACTGATCGGTGAAGACGGGCTGGCGCGTGCGATCCGGCTGGTGCGTTAAAGCGCATAAGAAAATTGCACGGAACAAATTCAGTTTGGAGGTGATTGATGAAGAAACAGGGACGAGTTTTATTGTCGGCGGGTTGCTTGCTCACGTTATCGCTGAACGGCGCGGGCGCGCTCGCGCAGGGGCAAGGGCAAGAGCGGCCATTGCCACCACCCGAAGGCGGTCGGGCGCGGGTTATGATCACGCAAGTACCCCCTGATAGCGCGGGCAACGTCATCATCAATGGGCAGATGAAGCAGCCAGGGGACGGCTATGACATCCGCTTTTTCTCGTCGGAGATGAGCTTCGACGGGCACATCGTCAAGGGCGCGCCCTATTCGGCGGAAGCGGTGACAGAGTCTGTGCAGGCGCTCAGCGACGGCAATCGCATCGTGCGCAAATCATCTGCGCGTATCTACCGCGACAGCGAGGGGCGCACCCGCCGCGAGCAGACTTTGAACAACGCCGGCCCGTTCGCGACTGCCGGCGATGCACCACAAACCGTCTTCATCAACGACCCTGTGGCCGGCGTCAACTATGTACTCGACGCGCGCACGCACTCTGCGCGTAAGACCTCATTCGCCTTTCAGCCCGGCAACGACGGGCCAATGCTACGCTTCGAGCGTATAGGGCCGCCGCCCGGAGAACCCGGCGGGCCGCCACCGCCGCCGCGCGGGCTGGACGGGCCGCCGCCCATCGCGGGTGCACCGCCGCCACCGCCGGACGGGATAAGACACGAAGCCGTCAGGCGCGTGCAACCGCAATATCCGCCCATCGCTAAAGCGGCCGGCGCGCAAGGGCCGGTGACGGTGCAAGTGTTGATCGATGAGCAGGGCAACGTGACTACGGCGCGGGCTGTGTCAGGTCATCCGTTGTTACAAGATTCATCCGTGACGGCCGCGCGCCAGTGGGTCTTCAAGCCGACGATCATTAACGGCAAGCCCGCGAAAGTGAACGGCTCGATCAGCTTCAGCTTCACGCTCTCGGACGACGAAGGCGACGCGCCGCCACCGCCGCCGCAAGGGCCGCCGCCACCGCCGGCAGTGAAAGAGTCGCTGGGCCGGCAGAACATCGAAGGCGTAGAGGCCGAGGGCACGCGCGTCACTGTGACGATCCCGGCCGGCGCATTCGGCAACGAGCGGCCAATCAACATCGTGAACGAACGCTGGTACTCGCCCGAGTTGCAACTGGTCGTCATGACCAAAAACAGCGACCCACGCTTTGGCGAGAACACCTACCGGCTGACCAACATCAACCGCACTGAACCGGCGCGCACACTCTTTGAAGTCCCGGCCGATTTCACGCTCAAGACCGGCACGCCGATGCAGCACGAGTTCAGAATGAAGCGGCCGCAAAACCAGGAATAGCGGTAGAGCCGCTAACGAACAGAGGTCAGAGTGGGCAGGCCGCGCTAGCACGCAAGGTTTATCTTTGCGTGCTAGCGCGGCCTGCGTCGTGCCTGCACCTGACTTTTTAAGCGGTTCAGAGGTGCGCTGAGCACAAAAGTAGGACTGCTTCGCTTGGAGCGGAAGGCAAACGAATGTACGGATGCGCCTTCTGTCAGAATCGCCTGCGATTGTGGGCGGGTGTTGGCGTGGGCCCGCCCCGCCCGCTATTGCACAGGGCGGCAAATCCGCAACATCCAGGGTGGTTAAAAGATCGAGAATTTGACCGTCAGATATTTCTTCGGGTTCTGGCGAAAGTCATAGAGTAGTTTGACGGACTCGGCGGAAAGTTGGTTGACGTTGTTATAGAGTTGCTCGTCGGTGAGTAGCTTACCGGCGGAGCCTTCGCCGCGTTGGACGCCGGCGACGATGGTGTCGATGCGTTCGGCGGTGGTGTTGAAGCGGGCGAGGGCGGCGCGGGCGTCGTTATAGAGTGCTTCGTCGGTGAGCAGTTTGCCGGCGGAGCCACGGCCAGCGCGCACGTCGGCGGTGATCTGGCTGACTTGATCGACGGCAGTGTTGAGCCGCGTAATGGCCGAGCGCGCCTCGTTGTAGAGCGCTTCGTCGGTGAGCAGGCGGCCGGCGGTGCCGCGCCCACGATGCAGGTCTTCAGCGATCCCTTTCAGTTGCACGGTCACGTCGTTGAGGTTGTTGTAGAGCGCCGGGTCGTTGAGGAGTCGACCGGCCGAGCCTTGGCCGGTTCTGATCTGCGTGATCAAATCCTGCGACTCGCGCACGGTGCGATTCAAATTGTCGTAGAAGGCTTCATCGTTGACGAAACGACCGAGCGTGCCTTGCCCTTGATTGATCTTGCTGGTGATATCGGTCAGTTGCCCCGATAGCTTGTTGAGTTGCTGCACGAGGTCATTGCCGTTGGTGGTCAATTGATCGAAGCCGGCGGATTGCACCGAGCGCAGTTCGGCGTTGTTGGTCACGGGCTGACCCAACGCGGTGCCGGGCAGGATGTTGATAACTTTGTCGGAGCCGAGCAGACTGGGCGAAGTGAGTTGCGCGGACGAATCCGTGCGGATGAGTTCCGTCACGGGGCGACCATTCACCTTGCTGTCAATCGAGAGCGTTGTTTCCACGCGCGGGTCGTCAGGATTGTTCGTTGCCGGCAGCAGGCGTACATCCTCCACCTTGCCGATCCGCACACCCGCGAGACGCACCTCCGCGCCGGGCCGCAAGCCGTCGGCACTGGCGAACTTGGCCTGTAGGTGCAATTTGCGCGCAAACGAAATGTCGCCCGACGCGCTCAGGATCAATAAGATCAGCACGACGACGGAGATGATGACGAGCAGCCCGACGCGCACCTCGCGCAAGCCGATGGTTTTCTTTGCTGGAGGCATAGAGTGAATGATGAATGATGCACGATGAATGATGAATGAAAGACAAGGGCTTTCAATTCATCATTCATCGTGCATCATTCATCGTTCTCCTTTCACTTTCCGCGCATGAATCTTTTAATATACGGGTCGTCTTGTCTCTTTAGTAGCTCGTCCGTGCCACTGAAGATAACGCGCCCGTCGCGCAGCATCAAGATTTTCGTGTTGACGAGACAGAGTTTCTGCCCTTCTTCCTCGAACATAACCTCGCCTTCGTCGTTCACGGCCGCATATTCGCTGGTCAAATACTCCACATTGTTCATCTCGTGCGTGACGAACATGGAAGATACATCTTCCAGATCGCGTAGCTTGATGGCTAACTCGCAGATGGTGCGCGCGGTCGGCGGATCAAGCCCGGCAGTCGGTTCGTCGAACATGACGATCTGCGGGCCGCCGACGAGCGCACGCGCGATGCCGACGCGCCGCCGCATGCCGCCCGATAGCTCGGCGGGCATCTTGTCCACTGCGTCTTCGAGATTGACGAACCTGAGCATGCGCAGCACTTCCTGCTCAACTTCATCTTCCGCTACGCCCTGCTCGTGCAAGCGATACGCGACATTATCATAGACTGACAGCGAGTCGAACAGCGCGCCCTCCTGAAAAATCATGCCGATGTTTTTACGCACGCGCATCATCTCGTGCTCGCTGTAGTCGGTCACGTCCTCACCGTTGACGAAGACTTGGCCCTCGTCCGGCTTGAGTAGCCCCAGCAGTAGCTTGATCGTCGTGGATTTGCCCGTGCCTGACCCGCCGAGGATGATCTTGGTCTCGCCACGCATAACTGTAAAGGAGAGATCATCGAGTACCTTGCGGTCGCCAAAACTCAAGGTGACATTGCGAAACTCGATGGCGGGGACGATGCGTTGCTCGTCTTCGATCTCCTGAAAGGTCGAATCGGCCGCCGCGTCGCTGACGCGGTGGTCAACGTCTTCGGCCGGTGGCGCTTCGCTACGGGGCTGCTGTTCGAGATCAGTGGAGGCCATAAATAATGTCTGCCCGGCCCGTTAGCCGGGCATGTCCAGAATAACCTGTAACAACTTCGCAAGGAAGAAGTCGGCGACGATCACGAGGATCGATGACGTGACCACGGCCGACGTGGTCGAGCGGCCGACGCCGACCGTCCCGCCTTCCGTGCTCAAGCCTTTGTTGCACGAGACGCTGCTGATGATGAGCGCAAAGACGATGGGCTTGAGCACGCCGCCGAGGATGTCGTCCGTCGTGATACCGTGGCGCACGGAATTTAAGAACGTGGCCATCGGCATGCCGTAGAGACCGGACGAAACTGCGCCGCCGCCGACGATGCCGATAATATCTGCGATGACCGTTAAGAGCGGCAAGGTGACGACCAAAGCCATGATGCGCGGTGCGACGAGTTTGCGCACCGGGTCGGTGCCGAGCGCACGCATCGCGTCGATCTGTTGCGAGACGACCATCGAGCCGAGTTCTGCCGCGATGGCCGAACCGACGCGGCCTGTACACATCAGGGCCGTCAGCACGGGGCCCAACTCGCGGACGAGCGAGAGGGCGACGAGATAGCCGGTCTGATCCTGCGCGCCGTAATACTTGAGCGTCGGATAGGTTTGCAAGGTTAGCACGCCGCCGGTGAAGAAGCCGGTCAGGATTATGATTGTCAGCGAGCCGACGCCGATCACGTCCGCCTGCGCGATCATCTCGTTGAAGTATGAGGGCCGGCGAAACAATCGCCCCGCAGCGCGGGCGATCAGCAGACTGGTTTCTTGCACTTCAAGCAGGGTACGAGCGGCGATGTTCATGAACAATAGTCGGGAACCGGCTGCTGCGCTTTGTCCTTTGACTCGGCGTGCGACATTGCGGTGTGGCAAAACTGCGGGCGCTGCATGACCGCAACGTTGCGCATGAGTGCTGCCCGCGAGCCGCAAACTGTATTTGACCTGTACGAGCGAGTTATCATGCGCAAAAATGGGCCGGTGCGTCAAGAGACAAGCGGCCCGGCGTTGGCGGCGCGCCCCGCGGCACAGATGAAAAATGAAAGGCAGCAGCGGCGCAAAGTTTCATCTTTGCGCCGCTGCTGCCTTATATGTCGACCTGTGGCCGGTGCGCGCTCAGGGGCGGGGTATGCGCCCTGCGCCCCGTAGTTGTTGCCGCCGTTGCCGCCGCCGTTCGCGTATTGTCTCGGCTGGCGCAGAATTGCCGTCGGTGTTTGGTTGCGCGTTAGGCGGCTGATTCATGCCGGGTAAACGGTTGCGCCGTTCGCCGCGTGGATTGTCGCCTTCGAGTTGTCTGCGTTGTTGGCGGTCTCTGCGCTGCTCATTGCGCAGCCGGCGGAATGTGAGCAACTGTTCCGGCGTCAGCAACTGCCGCACTTTAAGTTCGGTCTGTGCGTTCAGGCGGATCATCGCTTCTTGCGCATTGGCCACATCGCGGGCGCGTTCGCTCACAATATTCTGCTCTGGATTCTCGGCATAAATCGCCAGATTGAGCGCGCGGCGCGCTTGGCGCAGCCGCATCTGCGCCGCGCCAATATCTTCATTATGCTGGCGGGCAATGGCGACGAGTTGCGTGCGCTGTTCGGCCGAGAGATTGAGTTGGGGCAATAACTTCATATCGCCCGCGCCGGGGCGCGTTTGCTCCGCCTGCATAGGCGCTGACGCGGGCAGCGTGGCGTTATCGTTTTGCGCACGTACCGGCCGGCTCAAAACGCAGCAGAGCAGCGCCGGCCAGAGTAACCAACGTGCGCCACCAATTAACTTCAAAGTTGAGTAGGTCACGATTCTAATTGCCTCGCCGAAATTTAGCTACGACCATGAAGGGAACCCGCACGTAGCATATAACGTCGTCATTATCGCTTATCGGGATTGATTTGCGGTACATCGCGCCCTGCGTTCACTTCATTCAGCAGGTCTGAGAGACGCAGCCCGTCTTCATCATTATTCTCCGCCACCAGCGGCCCGTTAGTTAAACGGTTGCGCGCCGCACCGCCGGCTTGGCTGCCACGCGGCCCGCGCATGCCAGCCAGCATTTGCCGATAAGTAGCCTTGCTGTTCGATAGACTCGCGTTGAGCACGTTGACCTGTTGCTGTGTTGCGTCGAGCCGCGCGCGTATAGCGACGAGATCGCGTTGCGCGGCATCGCGCTCGGCCGTGAGTTTATCTATATCGGCCTGCTTGGATTGCGACTCGTTGACCGCTGTCGCCACTTGTTGCGTGGCTTGGGGCGGCGCGACCGGCTGCTTAGTGTTCATCCGTCCGCGCAGATGCGTATTGAAGGCGACGCCGTGGCCGTCCCAATGAAACTCCGCGTTGACGACGGCGAGCACGGCGAGCGCACAGACGACGAGCGACGCGGCGACCATGCCGGCGCGTAGCCAGACGGGAGTTAAGGTGAAAAATTCGCGCAGAGCAGCAAGCGCAGACCGACGCGGCGCAACTATCGCAGTCGGTGCGTGCGCGGCCTGGCCATTGCCGTACGCCGGCAGCAGGGCGGGGAGCGTGAGCGCAGGTGCATGATTCAGCAACTCTGTGTGCCAATCGCGCACTGCGCCGCGCACATCGCCGAAGGCGGCGAGTTCGGCGCGGCAGGGCGCGCACGCATTGAGGTGCTGCGTGAAACTGCGCCGGGCGTTATCGTCTGCTTCATTGTAGACGTAGCTGACGAGCTCCGGCGTGCGCTCACACTGGTTCATGTCGGACATAATCTTCACCCTCTTCCCTCACAGCGCAGTTCAGATGTGCGCGGCCTCCGGGCTAAATTTTTCCAGCCGCAGGCGCAGTTGCTTGAGCGCCGTGTAGAGCCGACTCTTGACCGTGCTCAGTGGCACGTCCAACGTGTCGGCTATCTGTTGGAACGTCAGTTCCTCAAATTCTTTCAGTACGAGCACCTCGCGCAACTCCGGCGGCAATGCGCCCACCGCGCGCCTGACGGCTGCCGTGCGCTCGCGGCCTTCGACGACGCGCGCAGGCGACGTACTCTTCGGCGCAGCGAACTGTGCGCCGTTCTCATTCGTCTCGACTTCGAGCGAAGTTTCGCCGCGCACTTTCGCCCGGCGCTGGCGCGTGATGCACTGGTTGACCGCGATGCGGTGCAGCCACGAAGAGACTTTTGCTTCGCCGCGAAAGTTGCCGAGGTTGCGAAAGGCCGCGATGAATGTCTCTTGTGCGGCGTCGCGCGCGTCCTCTTCACGACCAAGGATGCCATATGCAAGGGCGAAAATGCGCCGCTCCCAGCGATGCACAACCTCGCCGAAAGCGTCTGCGTCGCCCGCCAGGGCGCGCTGCACGAGCTGTTCGTCGGTCTTCTCAGCCGTCTCCATGCTGTTCCCTTTGGGGCGGCCCCGCCGCCTCGGTGCGTCCGCGAGCGCGTGCAAAACTCCGGCGCACCCGTTCATTTAGACGCCCGGCCCGCGCCAATGGTCGAAAATCTTACGTTCGCGCGGCGCACGCTGGCAAAGAGTTTGTGCGCACCCATTTCGCACATAAAAACAGGCGTTGACAGCGCGTGCGGCCAATCCGTAATATGAAATTGACCCTGCCAGCCGGCGCGGGCATCAAATTAGCTCAGGCGCTTGGCCCCACTCACCGTTTACCGCCCGACTAAGCAACCATAACTTGTGCTTACCAGCTTCGGCGGCACCATCTTAATCTTTTCCTATAACAGAATGAGCGCAAATGTTTGAACGCTTCCGGCGCGTGCGCCTGCTCTACATCGTGCTGGGCACTCTGCTCGTGGTCGGCCTGCTGCCACTTGGTCTGGAAGGCTGGCTGCTGTCGAGTCGCAGTGCGACCGAACTGCGCTCGGTCGAAGGCCGCTATCAAGCGCAACTCGTGCAGGACAAGGCGCGGCAGATCGAGCTTTACGGGCAACGCTACCGCGACGTAGTGTCGGGTCTCGCGCGGGCCTTTGAGCTTGCGGGCGGTGTGCGTGCGCTCAGCGAAGCGGGCAGCGACGGGCGGCTGCAACGCGCCGTCAGCGACGACCCGAACATGATCGCGCTCAGCATCCAACCGGTCGGCGGCGTGCCGCACGTCGCCTATCGGGCGGACGTGCTTGGCCGCGATGAATTGGACGAACGTGTCGGCGAGGCGCTGGCGCGCATGACGGGGCGCGGCGTCGTTATTTTGCGCCCGCATCTGATCCGTTCCAGTCAGGAGATGGCTTTGACGGTCGCCGCGCCGGTGATGGGCGGGGCGGGCGGTGATGAAGTTGTCGCGGCCGTCGCCGCTGTGATCTCGTTCCAGGAAGTATTCAAGTGGGTGCAACAGCCGACAGCGCAGAGTGAGCAAGAACTGCTTGATCGCGGTCTGCCCGTCATCTTCGTCGTGGACGCGCAGGGCCGCGCCGTGGCGCATCCGGACGCGCGCGTCGCTTATGCCGAACGCTCAATGCTCGATCTGAAAGTCGTGCAGGATTGGACGGAGACGGGCACGCAGGTGCAGTCGCTGCTCGAACCGTTCACAGTTGAGCGCAACGGGCGACAGAACGAGATGCTTGGCTCGTATGCCACCGCCGAGTTGGACAGCGACGCGCGGCTCGGCGTGATCGCCATCCAGGACGAGCGCGCCGCCCTACATTCGGTCACGGACATGCGCCGGCAGACCGTGATGATTAGCCTGCTGGCGACCACCTTCGCCCTGCTCATCGGTTTCCTCTTCGCCAAACAGTTGACGCAACCCGTGCGCGCGCTGGCAGCGGCCGCGCAACGCATCGCCGCCGGCAACTTCGCGCAACGCATCGAAGTGCGCAGCCGCACTGAATTAGGTGAGCTCGGCGAGTCGTTCAACCAGATGACCGACCAGCTTGAGCATCACATCGAAGATTTGCGCCATGCGGCGGAAGAGAATCGCGCGCTCTTTCTCGGCACGGTCAAAGCGCTCGCCGCTGCCATCGACGGCAAAGACCCGTACACGCGCGGGCATTCGGAGCGCGTCGCCCGCTTCTCGCTCGCCATCGCCGAACGACTCGACTTGCCCGACGACGAGACGGAAAAACTGCGCATCAGTGCGCTCCTCCATGACGTGGGCAAGATCGCCATTGACGACAAGATTCTCAAAAAACCGGCGGCACTGACCGACGAAGAATACGAGGTGATGAAGGGGCATCCGCAGAAGGGCTACAAGATCATGTCGCAGATTCCAGCGATGAAAGATTTTCTGCCCGGCATGCACATGCACCACGAGATGATCAACGGCGCGGGCTACCCGCAAGGCTTGCAAGGCGACGAGATTCCCATGCAGGCGCGCATCGTCTCGGTCGCCGACACCTTCGACGCGATGACGACCGACCGGCCATATCAAAAGGCCATGACGCTCGATGACGCGCTCGCGCGCATCACCACCTTCGTCGGCACGCGCTACGACGCACAGGTCGTCGCCGCCCTTGCCGCCGCCTGCGCCGACGGGCAAATCTCACCGGGCCGCGTGCGCCTGCGCTCGCGTGTGCCCAAAGACAAACCGCCCATGCCCGCCGCTAACGAGCAGCCGGTCGCCGTGTCTTGAAATCTAATTTATCGAGCCGCCGCAGTATCAGGCACACAGGGGCCGCGAAGTAATTGCTTCGCGGCCCTTGTGCGCGTTAGGCCGAACTGCTAGACCACGCACCCGGCAGACATTGAATCTGTGCTTTTGTCGCCGCACGCCGGTTGCCGTTATAATCGACGACTTACAAAGCAACCCGATAGAGCAAAGGTATTTATCCACCCGCATGGCTTTTTGGAGACGCACAAATAAAGAGCGTTACATCACGCTCGGCTTAAACGAACCGGCCGCGCCAACAGCAGAGACAGCGCAACCGCCCGCCGCGCCGCTCGAACCGCCGGCCAGTCCGGCCGACGCAATACCCGGCACGCCGGTCATACCCGCTGTCGCGCCGACTATGACCGGCGGCGCACCGACCCCCGCGCCCTATAAAGAACCAACGCGGCCGGCCGCGACAACCGCTGCGCCGACAATTGATGTAAGAAAGCCGGTTGAATCTCCGCGTACCGTCGAGCCGGCACGGCCGGGCGCGCCGAAGCCTGCGCCGGTGCCGTCGCGTTCGCCGTTCACCACGTCGGTGCTTGGGCTGGATCGTTCCATCGAAGAGTTGCAGGCCGCCGAAGCGGCCTTAGACCAGACGTTCGAGAAGCGTTTCCGGCAGGCGATTGCCGCCACGCGCACGTCGCTCTCGGAGACAATTGACAACGTCTTTCAGGGGCGCAAAGTTATCGATGCGCAACTGCTCGACGAGTTGGAAGAAGCTCTAATCGCCGCCGACATCGGCGTGCCTACCACGCTCGCTATTCTCGACACAGTGCGGCAGGGGATTGACCGCAAACAGATCAACGACATCGAAGCGTTGAAGGCCGCGATCAAGCATGAGTTGCTGACCATCCTGCAATCGTCCGCGCGCGAAGGCGTTGCCTCGGAAACGAGCGTGCCCGAACACGTGACGCCGTACGTGATGATGATCGTCGGCGTCAACGGCGTCGGTAAAACGACGACCATCGGCAAACTCGCGCAACGCATCAAGGCCGAAGGCAACGACGTGCTGATCTGCGCCGCCGACACCTTCCGCGCCGCCGCCTCCGATCAACTCGCCATCTGGGCCGAGCGTACCGGCGTCCCACTCATCCAACAGAAGTCGGGCACAGACCCGGCCGCTGTTCTGTTCGACGCGCTCAAAGCGGCCAAGGCGCGCAAATCCGACGTGCTTATCGTAGACACGGCCGGCCGGCTCCACAACAAATCGAACTTGATGGCCGAGTTGGAAAAGATGAAACGGATCGCCGGGCGCGAAGTCGCGGGCGCGCCGCATGAGACGCTGCTTGTGATCGACGCCGTCACTGGGCAGAACGGGCTGGAACAGGCGCGGCAATTCTTAAAGGTCGCCGGTGTGACCGGCATTGTGCTCACCAAACTCGACGGCACGGCTAAGGGCGGCATCGCCATCGCCATCAGCAAAGAGTTAGGCTTGCCCATTCGCTACGCGGGCATCGGCGAGAAGGTGGACGACCTCGTTGTCTTCGATGCCGAGCAATACGTCAACGGCCTCTTCGAGTAAGTTCAAGGTTCAAGGTTGAAACTTAATAACCTAGCTGCGAGCCTTGTCCTAAACCTTTGAACTTTGCACCTAAAACCTCGAACCTGAAACCTTGAACCTTGATCTTGAAACCGATGAGCTGTTGCTGCGCCGCGCGCTGGCGTTGGCGGCGCGCGGCGCGGGCCAGGTGAGTCCGAGTCCGTTAGTCGGGTGTGTCATCGCGGACTCGCACGGCGAAGTCGTTGGCGAGGGCTTCTATCTATACGAGCGTGTGCAGCATGCCGAGACGCTGGCACTGGCACAAGCGGGGGCGCGTGCGCGCGGGGCAACCGCCTACGTCTCGCTTGAGCCGCACGCGCATCAAGGGCGCACGCCGCCTTGCACGGACGCACTTATCGCGGCGGGTGTGCGCCGCGTCGTCGCGCCAATTGAAGATGCAAATCCGCTCGTGTCGGGGCGCGGCTTCGCGCATCTACGTGCGGCCGGGATCGAGGTCAGCACCGGCTTGCTGGCGCATGAAGCGACGAAGCTTAATGAGAAGTATCTTCACGCGCTCAAGCACGCGCGCCCATTCGTACACTTAAAACTCGCCTGCTCGCTCGATGGACGTATCGCCGCGCGCACCGGCGATACGCGCTGGATCACCGGGGCAGAGGCGCGCGCGCGGGTGCATCTGTTGCGCCACGAGTACGACGCGATCCTCATCGGCGCGGGTACGGCCATTGCCGACGATCCGCTGCTAACGGATCGCTCAGGCTTGCCACGGCATCGCCCGCTCGTTCGCGTCATCCTCGACGAACACTTACAACTCGCGCCGCAGTCGCAACTCGCGCAGACCGCGCGCACCGCGCCCGTCCTCGTCTTTACCTCCGAGCAAGCAGATGAACAAGCTTGTGCCGCGTTGACAGACTGTGGCGTCGAAGTTGTGCGCTTGCCCTGCGGTAGTGCGCGCGATCTGACGGCGGTGCTGGCTGAGTTGTACCGGCGCACCCTGCACAGCGTCTTTATCGAAGGCGGCGCGACCGTCGCCGGTCTCTGTCTCGATGCCGGTCTCGTGGCCAAGGTCAGTTTCTTCATCGCGCCTATCATCATCGGCGGGCACGATGCCCGCGCTGCCGTCGCTGGCACGGGTGCGCAACGTATCACCGACGCCACGCGCCTCCGCGCTGTCGAGATCACACAACACGGTGAAGATGTAGAACTCACCGGCTACACGGAATAGCAGAGGTTAGAGGTTAGAGGTCAGAGGTTAGAGGCTAGATAGATTCAAAGTTCAAAGTTCAAAGCGCAAGGTTCAAAGTCATGCTTTTACGAAAAAGGCTCTTAATGCCCCACCGCTTGCGGTGGGGATGGATGAGCCAGCTTGCGGGCGGGTTCGATGCCCGCGCGCAAGCTAACTGATGTTGATAGAATACGTGCATGGTCTTCAGAAGAGCCGCGCACGC
>JBBQGM010000050.1:0-35374 GCA_038322995.1 Pyrinomonadales bacterium | reverse complement strand
GAAACTGGCCGAAGGGATGCAGGACGAGTACACCTCGACCGAGCATCTGCTCTTGGCCATGGTGGACGAGAAAGACGGCGCGGCCGGGCGCATCCTGCGTCAGCACGGTGTCAATCGCGACGATCTGTTGAAGGTCGTCACGGAGATGCGCGGCGGCTCGCGCATTACTGATCAGAACGCCGAGTCGAACTATCAAGCGCTTACGAAGTACGCGAAAGACCTGACTGACCTCGCGCGACAGGGCAAGCTCGATCCGGTCATCGGCCGCGACGACGAGATTCGCCGCACGATTCAAGTCCTCTCGCGGCGCACGAAAAACAATCCGGTGCTGATCGGCGAGCCGGGCGTAGGCAAGACGGCCATCGTCGAAGGCTTAGCGCAACGGATCGTGTCGGGCGACGTGCCGGAGACGCTCAGGAACAAGCGGCTGGTCGGGCTTGATCTCGGCTCGATGCTCGCGGGCGCGAAGTATCGCGGCGAATTTGAGGATCGGCTGAAGGCGGTCTTGAAAGAAATTGAGAACGCGAAGGGGCAGATCGTTCTCTTCATAGACGAGTTGCACACGCTCGTCGGCGCGGGCGCGGCCGAGGGCGCGATTGATGCGTCGAACATGTTGAAGCCGGCGTTGGCGCGTGGCGAACTGCGTTGCGTCGGCGCGACCACGCTGAACGAGTACAAGAAATATATCGAGAAGGATGCGGCCCTTGAGCGTCGCTTCCAGCAAATCTACGTTGGTGAGCCGACGGTCGAGGACACGATTGCGATCCTGCGCGGGTTGAAGGAACGCTACGAGGTGCATCACGGCGTCCGCATCAAGGATTCGGCCATCGTCGCCGCCGCGACGCTCTCGAATCGTTACATCACGGATCGCTTCCTGCCCGATAAAGCGATTGATTTGATCGACGAAGCGGCTTCGCGGCTGCGCATCGAGATCGATTCGCTGCCGCAGGAGATCGATCAACTTGAGCGCGAGATCATGCAGTTGGAGATCGAGCGGCAGGCGTTGCAACGCGAAGAGGACGAACGCTCGAAGGCCCGCCTGCACGACATCGAGCAGCGCATTGCCGATCTCAGAGAAACTTCCACAGGCATGAAGGCCAAGTGGCAGTCGGAGAAAGAGCACATCGAGTTGATGCGCACGGCCAAGGCCGAGCTTGAGCAATTGCGCATGCAACTCGATCAGGCGCGTAACGCGGGCGATCTAGGCCGCGCGTCCGAGTTGCAATACGGCAAAATTCCTGAGCTTGAGCAGCAACTGGCCGCCGAGCAGGCGAAGCTCGCCGTGATACAGCAAGAGGGCGTCACGCTCAAGGAAGAAGTGGACGAAGAGGACGTGGCGCTGGTCGTCGCCAAATGGACAGGCATTCCGGTCTCGAAGATGCTCGAAGGCGAGATGCAGAAGCTCGTCACGATGGAAGAAGGGCTGGGCAAGCGGGTCATTGGTCAGAGCGAGGCGTTGACGGCCGTGGCGAACGCGGTGCGCCGCGCGCGGGCCGGGTTGCAAGACCCGAACCGGCCCGTCGGCTCATTCATCTTCCTGGGGCCCACGGGCGTCGGCAAGACGGAGACCGCGCGGGCGCTCGCGGAGTTTCTCTTTGATGACGAGCACGCGCTGATCCGGCTCGACATGTCCGAGTACATGGAGAAGCACGCGGTCGCGCGCATGATTGGCGCGCCGCCGGGCTATGTCGGTTATGAGGAAGGCGGGCAGTTGACCGAAGCCGTCAGGCGGCGGCCCTATAGCGTCATTCTCTTCGACGAGATCGAGAAAGCGCATCAGGACGTGTTCAATGTGCTGCTGCAAATTCTCGACGACGGCCGGCTGACCGACTCGAAGGGGCGCACGGTTGATTTCAAGAACACGGTCTTGATCATGACCTCGAATCTGGGCAGTCGTGAGATTCAAGCCATCGGCGACGACGAAAAGAGCGTGCGCGAAGCGGTGACGGATGTCTTACGCGAGCATTTCAAACCGGAGTTTCTGAACCGCATTGACGACACGGTAATCTTCCATCAACTGTCGCGCGCACAGATCGTGCAAATCATTGACGTACAGCTTGCGCGGCTGCGGCAGATGCTCGCCGAGCGCAACATTACGCTCGTGCTGGACGACGCGGCGCGGGCCTTACTTGCGCGCGAAGGTTACGATCCGATGTACGGCGCGCGGCCGTTGAAGCGCGCGATTCAGACGCTGATTCAGAACCCGCTCGCGGTCAAACTGTTGCGCGGCGAAGTGCTATCAGGGCAGACGCTGCGCGTCTCGGCCGATGGCGACGAGATGCAGTTCAACACTGACGCAGCGGCGGCAGCGGCGCAGTAAATGATGTAGGATGTTTGCGGCATGCGGGAGTGGCTGCTTTTGTTCAGCTCGTATCATATCGTAAACATCATTCAGCAGGAGCGGATCAAGCTTAATGTTTCGTAGGCGACGATGGCACGCGCAACAGAGCGAAGCGGCTGCGACCGCCGCTGGGCTGGAAGCGCGCGAGGAGCAATTGGGAGAAGGTATGGCAGAGGAGAATGCGACGAAGCCAGCACGCGACAGGGATGCGCCGGGGGTGCGCGTTGTGGATCGGCGACGTGTGCGGACGGACGAATCGGAGGAGAGTGTGCCGGTGCAAGAGGGTGCGGCGGCCGCGCCGAATTTGCGGCCCACGGTGGTGGAAGAATTGGAGGCGCGCACGCGCGCGGCTGAACAGAAAGCCGTGGACGTGCAGGCGCGCTTCGAGCAGGTACGTGCGCAGTTACAGCGTGAGACGGACGAGACGCGGCAACGCCTGAACCGCGCCGCCGACGAGCGCGCGTTGCGCGCAAAGGTCGCGTTCGTTAACTCGCTCCTACCCGTGCTGGACAATCTGCACCTCGCCGTTAAAGCGGCTGAGCAAGGCGGCGGACTAGACGCTTTACTGTCAGGCTTGCACGGCACGATCAGCGGCTTCGAGCAGGCGCTCGCGGGCGCGGGCGCAGAACCGTTCAACGCAATCGGCGCAGAGTTCGACCCGGAACGACACGAGGCGGTGGACACGATTGCGGTGGAACCGGAGCGCGACAACACGGTCACGGCCGAGTACGGGCGCGGCTACACAATGGGCGGGCAACTGCTGCGGCCGGCGCGCGTCCAAGTCGGGCGCGCTCGTGCTGAAGCATCAGCGAGTGCAGAATAGAAATCCGAATGACATTTCTTATTGACTACTGTTAAGGAGAAAACCAAGTGGCTGCGAAAGAGTTGAAGTTTGACGTGGAGGCCCGCAAGGCGATGTTGCAGGGCGTGAATGTGCTGGCGAACGCGGTGCGGGTGACGTTGGGGCCAAAGGGGCGGAACGTCGTGCTGGCTAAAAAATTCGGCTCGCCGGTGATTACGAAGGACGGCGTCACGGTGGCGAAAGAGATCGACTTGCCGGACAAGTACCAGAACATCGGCGCGCAGATGGTGAAGGAGGTGGCCACGCGGACGAACGACACGGCGGGCGACGGCACGACGACGGCGACCGTGCTGGCGCAGGCGATCTTTCGCGAGGGCGTGAAGAACGTGGCGGCGGGCGCAAACCCGATGGCGTTGCAGCGCGGCATACAATTGGCCACAGACGCGGCCGTCGCGGCGCTGGAGAAGCAGTCGAAACCGATCAAGAGTAAGGACGAGTTGGCAAACGTGGCCAGCGTCTCGGCGAACAACGACCGCGAGTTGGGTGATTTGATCTCGGAGGCGATGGAGCGCGTCGGCAAGGATGGCGTGGTGACGGTTGAGGAGTCGCGCACGATGCTGACCGAGTTGGACATCGTCGAAGGCATGCAGTTCGACCGTGGCTATCTGTCGCCCTACTTCGTCACGAACCCAGATCGGATGGAGGCCGTGCTGGACGAACCGCTCATCCTGCTGCACGAGAAAAAGATCGCGGCGATGCGCGAACTGCTGCCGCTCCTTGAGCAGACGGCGGGCCAGGGGCGCGCGATTTTGATCATCGCGGAAGAGGTGGAAGGCGATGCGCTGGCCACGCTCGTCGTTAATAAGCTGCGCGGCACGGTCAAGGTGTGCGCGGTGAAAGCGCCCGCCTTTGGCGACCGGCGCAAAGCGATCCTTGAAGACCTGGCGGCGCTGACCGGCGCGCGGGTTATTACGGAAGACCTCGGCATCAAGTTGGAGAACGTCACGGCCGCAGACCTCGGCTCGGCGAAGCGCGTGATTGTGGACAAGGACAACACGACGATCATCGAAGGCGCGGGTCAGAGCGCGGAGATACAGGGGCGCGTCAAGACTATCCGCAAACAGATCGAGGACAGCACGTCGGATTACGACCGTGAGAAGTTGTCGGAGCGGTTGGCGAAACTCGCGGGCGGCGTCGCAATCATCCGCGTGGGCGCGGCCACTGAGACGGAGATGAAAGAGAAGAAAATGCGCGTGGACGACGCGGTCAACGCGACGCGCGCCGCCGCGCAGGAAGGCATCGTGCCGGGTGGCGGCATCGCGCTCTTACGCGCGGCCAAGGCGCTCGACAAACTTGAAAGCGACGACGAGGACGTGCTAACCGGCATCCGCATCCTGCGCCGCGCGCTCGAAGAGCCTGTCCGCCGCATCGCGGAGAACGCCGGGGTTGACGGTGCCATCGTCGTCGGGCAGGTCGAAGATTCCAGGGGCGCGAAGGGCTTCAACGCGGCCACGGGCGCGTATGAAGACTTAGTCGCCGCCGGCATCATCGATCCGACGAAGGTGGTGCGGACGGCCTTGCAAAATGCAAGCTCGGTCGCAGGCTTGCTCTTAACCGCGGGCGCGGCCATCACCGATGCGCCTGAGCCGAAGAAGGCCGGCACGCCGCAGATGGGGGGCGGCGGCGAGGACTACGATTACTAAGTCCGCATGGCTTTTAGTTAGTCCATTTGTGCGCAAGCGTCCGCGTCAACCGGCTTATTTTGTCGGCGAGTTGGCGCGGACGCTCTTTCCAGGCGCAAACGGCGCGAATCGGCCAGTGTTCAGCGCGGCACACGGGCGCGAAAAAGAATCGCAAGATTTTTGCCGGCAGATAGGGTAGTATTGATGGCGTCCCGAAACGCGACGGGATGCATCTAACAGTCGCCGAACAAGGGCGGGTCTAACGACAGTTTTGGGGCACAGATGAACCGGGACGCAGGCGTTGCTCGTAAGTTGTTTCGGTAAGCGTAAAACAAATGATTTGACCGCAAGCCAGCAAGCGCGCTCGCGGCTGTTAGACAAGAAGGTAACGCAACATGGTTGACCTGGGCACTTATAAAGACCGTTTCGGTGAGAGCGGTCAGCGCGTCTTCGAGTACGCGATGAGCGAGTCGAAGCGCCGCGATCAGAACTACATTGCCGTCGAGCACATTCTCGACGCCTTCATTCACGAAGAAGCTGAACTGTTCAACACGACCATGCGCGATCTGGCCATCGACCCGGTGCGGGTGACGATGCAGATCGAGCAACGGCTCGACACGAGTCGGCAACAGCACGTCGGCAAGGGCTTGCGCATCGCACCCGAAACGATTGATCTGTTCAAGCGCGCGATGGAGCGCGCCCGCGCACAAGGGCGCAAGACCATCGAGGCGACCGATCTCTTCATGGCGCTCGCGCAGGAAGGTGGCGTGCTGACCGGCCTGCTGCGCAATCTCGGCATCAACTCCGACGCGGTGACGGAGAACGTCCGCGCCCGTGTGCGCACACGCGAAATGGATGATGAACAGTATCGCAAGAAATTCGAGTTGCCGCCGTACCTGAAGCATTTCGGCACGAGTCTGAACCGGCTGGCGCGGATGGACAAGATTCCGCCGACCATCGGGCGCGAGCAGGAAATTCAGCAGATGATCGAAATCCTCTGCCACCGCGAGCGCGCCAATTCGCCGATGCTCGTGGGCGAACCGGGCGTTGGCAAAACGGCCGTCGTGGAGGGACTCGCACGGCTGGTCGAGCTTGAGCCGGAGAAAGTGCCGGCGCGGCTGCGCGGCGCGCACATGGTGCAGTTGCAGATGGGCGGACTGGTCGCGGGCACGATGCTGCGCGGCATGTTCGAGGAACGTATCAAAGGGATCATTGACGAAGTTAAAGAACGCGACAACCTGATCCTCTTCATTGACGAAGCGCACACGATCATCGGCGCGGGCGCGGCACTCGGCACGTCGTCGGATGCCGCGAACATGTTTAAGACGGCGCTGGCACGCGGCGAGATGCGTATCATCGGCGCGACCACCATCACGGAATACAAAGAGTACATCGGCGAGGATGAAGCGCTGGCGCGCCGTTTTCGCATCGTCAAAGTGGCCGAGCCGACGCTGTCCGAGACGCGCGAGATTCTGTTGGGGCTACGCCCGCGTCTTGAGAAGAACTATTCGGTGACGATCTCCGATGACGCCATCAACACAGCGTTGGAGATGGCTCCGAAGTACATACGCAACCTGCACCTGCCCGACAAGGCCATCGGCTGGCTCGATACGGCCGCCGTCAAGGTTGAGATCAACGAACCGCAGACGATGGTCGTGCGGCCCGAGCACATCATTGACGTGATCTCGCAGGAGTCGCGCATCCCGCGCGACATGATCTTCCGCGACACGAACGACCGTTTCAGCAACATGGAGACGGATTTGGGCGCGCGCGTCATCGGGCAGCGCGAAGCGATCAAGGCGGTCGCGCAGCGGCTGCGCTTGAATAAGGGGCCGCTCAAGGAGTCGCACTACAAACCGGACGGCGTGCTGCTCTTCCTCGGGCCGACGGGCGTTGGCAAGACCGAGTTAGCGAAAGCCGTCGCTGAGTTTATGTTCGGCGACGAAGAGAAGATGGTGCGCGTTGACATGTCCGAGTATCAGGACGGCGGCATTGGTATTGAGAAACTGATCGGCATGCCGCGCGGCATCGTCGGCAGCGAGCGCGGCGGGATACTCACGGAGCAGTTGCGCGAGAACCCGTACACGGTGCTGTTGCTCGATGAGGTCGAAAAGGCTTCACCGTCGTTGATGAACCTGTTCCTGCAAGGTTTCGACGAAGGCTGGTTGACGGACGGGCGCGGCAAGAAAGTCTATCTCTCGGACGCCATCGTGATCATGACCTCGAATCTTGGCTCGGAGAGTTTTAAGAAGTACGAGAAGCCGCTCGGCTTCGGCACGAAGACGCTGGGCGACATGCGTCAGATCAAGGGCGAGGTAATGAAAGCGGCGGAGCAAAGATTCTCGCCGGAGTTTCGCAACCGCATCGATCAGATCGTGGTCTTCTCGCCGTTGACGATGGACGAGGTCAAACAGATCGCGCAAATCTACATCGGCAAGATGCGCCGGCAGATGGAGCGGCAGGGCAAAACGGTCGAGGTAACGGAGCGCGCGATTGAGCACCTGACCGAGAAGGGTTTTAGCCCGACTTACGGCGCGCGTTTCCTCAAGCGGTACATTGACGAAAAGGTGAAACTGCCGATCACGGCGACGTGGAAAGACGCCTCGCATTTCGTCGTGGACTACGAGAACGCCGAGATCACAATCAAGCCGCTCGACAGCTTGAACTAAAGCGAGCCTAGCCCATGCATTAATTGCACACGAGGGTTTCAGCGATCACAATCGCTGAAACCCTCTTTAACTGTCCGGGTTGTTGACCCACGACGCGAACTGCACCCGTAAACAGAGATGACTAATAACCCCACCAACGCACCACGCCCCCGGCGTCTCTTCCTCTCGCTCCTGCTTTGCGCCGGCTTGCCATTCACGGTTGCAGCGCAGCAGAGCGTACCGGCCAAACCCGACGCACAAGCGACCAAGCCCACGGCGCTCACGGACGCACCGCTGAAAGTCGTGAATGACGCGAAGGCCGAGCAGATCGTCGCGCGGGCCGTGGCCGCTGTGGGCGGCAACACATATCTCGCGGTGCGCGCAACCATCGGGCGCGGCGTCTTTACACCGTTCGCCAAAGGCGCATCGCAATTGCCCAGTGCGTTCACCGACTACATGGTCTTTCCCGACCGCGAGCGGACGGAGTTTCGCGCCAACAACAATCGCATCATCCAGACCAACACAGGGCAAACCGGCTGGCTCTATGATGCCTCCACGCGCTCCCTCAAAGATCAACCGCCCGCCGACATCGAGAATTTTCAACTCTCGTTGCGCACGAGTCTCGATAGCCTGCTGCGCGGCTGGTGGCGCACGGCGGGTGCGACGCTATCTTACGTGGGCCGCCGCGAGGCCGGTCTGGCGCGGCGCAACGAGACCGTGCGGCTCACTTACCCGGACAGCTTCACGATAGATTTCGAGATCGGCGCGAAGGACAACTTGCCGGCGAAGGCGCTGTACAAACGGAAGAACAGCGAAGGTGCGGAAGTGCAGGAAGAAGATCGCTATGCGCGCTACCTGACCATCGCCGGCATCACGCTGCCCTTTGTCGTCGATCACTATCGCGCGGGCGATCAGGCGAGCCGCATCGCTTATGACGCTATCGAATTCAACACTCCTGTGCCCGACACGCTCTTTGCCCGCCCGGCCAATTTCAAAGCGGTCAAGTAATAGCTTAACCAATGAAGCGCCGGGCCCCGGCTGGCACCAGAGGGGTGAGGGGCGGTAGCGATGGAGCGCGCGGTTTGTCTTTAACTCAAGACTTACGAGCTTCCACAGCTTCGCCTGGCATACTACTCTCGTCGAAAGCGAGCGGCATGGCGGGCAGGGGCTGTCCGGCCAGCCTGGCGAATAAGTTTTCGTACCGATCAACGACACCCTCCCAATCGTAATGCTCGCGCACGCGGCGTTGGGCGCGCTGCCGATAGCCGTTGACGAGCGCGCCGTCGCGTAAGACCCGTTGGAGTTGGATAGTTAGTTCGTCGGCGTTCGCGTAAGGGATGCCGGCCTCGCCGACGGCTTCGAGATTTTCGGGCGTGGCGAGCGTCAGGACGCAGTTGCCGTAGCCCATCGCTTCGAGGAGTGCCGGATGCGTGCCGCCGACCTCGGTGGCATGGACGTAGCAATAAGCGTTTTGTTGCAGCGCGCGATAGGCGTCGCCAAAGACGAAGCTGGTGAAGATGATGCGCCGGTCGCGGCTGGCGCTGGCCCGCAACTCTTTGATGTACTCGTGCGCGTAGGGCGCGTCGCCGACGATGACCAGTTTGTGCGCGGTGCGCACGCGCTTGAAGGCTTCGATCACCAGATGCGCATTGTTCTCCGGCTCAAGCCGCGAAACGTAAAGCACGTAGCGATTCGGCTCGACGCCCCACTGCTTGACCGCCGCGCGGTCGGGCGTGCGGGTGACTTCCGCACCGTAAGCGATCATCGTCGTCGGCCGGTTGTAGTGCGCGAGATAATAATCCTGGATCACGCGCGCGTCCGTCACCGTCTCGTTCGGCAACATAGTAGCGAGCCGCTCGGCGAGCAGATAATAACGGCGCGCGAGCCAGTTCCACTTTCTGCGTTTGTGCTCAAGCCCATCCACGTTGATGGCGACGGGCGTGCCGGTCAGGCGAAGGATGGGCAGGAACGGCGCGTTGGCGGCGTTGCAGACGAGGGCCGCATCATAGCGCCCGCCCGTTGCATGCACGGACGACAGAAACGTGTGGATGATCGTGTCGAGATATTTATGCCGGATGGTCGGCAAGACTTGCAGGCGGACACCTCTGTACTCAAGCTGGCGCGGGCTGACATAGTGCGAGCGACAATAGACCGTTACTTCGTGGCCGCGCGCCGCCAGCCGCGTCGAGAGTTGTTCCGCGAACGTCTCGAAGCCGCCGTAACTAGCAGGGATGCCCCGTGTGCCCAAGATCGCGATGCGCATGATCGAAAAGATGAACGCGGCACGATGAACGATGAACTGAAACGCAAACGTCATGCACTCATCATTCAGCGTACATCGTTTCTCCTTTGGCTCGTTGATAGACCGCTAAAGTTTGGCGCGCGGTATCGTGCCAGCGCCAACGGGCGGCGCGCGCAAGGCCTTTGGCGCGCAAGGCGGCGCGCAAAGGCGCATCATCCAGCAACCGCGCGAGCGCGCTTGTGAACGCGTGCTCATCAAACGGATCGACGAGCAGGCCGGCATCGCCTACAACTTCGGGGAGGCTGGTACGGTTGCCCGCGATGACAGGCGCACCGCATTGCATCGCTTCGAGCGGGGGCAGTCCGAAGCCCTCGAAGTAAGAAGGATAGACGAAGCAGAGCGCGCCCGTGTAGAGCGCGGGCAGGTCGGCTTCGGGGACGTAACCTGTCAAGATAATGTCAGGCGCAAAGCCACATGTAGCAATCGTCCGCAAGGTCTCGCCGTAAAGCCAGGCCCGCTTGCCCACTAGCACCAGTTTCGGCAGCTTAGCGTGCGGGCGGGTGGTGCGCAAGGCCGCATAGGCACGCACCAGCCGCGTCAGATTTTTGCGCGGTTGCAGCGAGCCGACCGCGAGAATGTAGTCGGCCGCGATGCCGTAACGCGCACGCACGCGCACAATCTCGGCGGCGGCGGCCGGCGTAAAATGCGCGGCGGCCGCGAGCGGGATGACGCTGATGCGTTCGGGCGCGACCGCGTAAGTGCTAATGATGTCGGCGCGTGTGTGCGCTGACGGCGCGATGATGTGCGCTGCCTTGCGCGCGGTGTGGCGTATGGTCAGACGCATTTGCGCCCGGCTCCGCCGCTTGAAGGTCTCTGGTAAATGCTCGAACGAAAGATCGTGGATAGTAGCGACGACGGGACAAGGCGCGAAGGGCGGCGCGGTGTACTGCACGTGCAGCACGTCCACTGGCCGGCGACGCAGTTCGCGGACGAGCGTGAGGGGAATGCGGACGAGCGGCGTGTGCGGCAGCGTCAACCGCACATTGAAATTCGGCCAACGCCCCGCGAATCGTTCAACCGCCGCCCGACGGGTCACGTACAGCGTGTAGCGATTCGTCGCGTCCACTTCGGCGAGCGTCTCGATCAGGTTCGTGATGTAAGTCTCGTTGCCGGCCAAACCGGTGCCGACCGAGTGCGCGTCAATGGCGATGTGCAGGGAAGACAAGGTTCAAGGTTCAAGGCTCAAGGTTCAAGGTTCAAGGTCTAACTTGCAGCCTTGAACTTTTAAACTTTGAACTTCTAATAAAGAAACGGCGAGCGCCGGACGAGCGGGAAGGTTTTCCCGTCAGCCCGGCCCTCGCCAGTGGTGTGCGCTATCCGCCGAGCGTTACTTCTTGCCGACGGCGGCGGCGCTCTGCTGGGCGGTCGTGCGTGTATCGCGCTCGCGGATGCGGGCCGCCTTGCCGCGCAGTGCGCGCAGGTAATAGAGCTTGGCGCGGCGCACGCGCCCGCGTTTGATCACGTCGATCTTGTCGATGATGGTGGCGTGCAGCGGGAAGATGCGCTCGACGCCGATGCCGAAGCTCGTCTTGCGCACCGTCATTGTCTCGCGCACGCCGCCGTGCTTCCGCGCGATCACGACGCCCTCGAACATCTGGATGCGCCACTTGTTCTCGGCTTCCTTGATGCGCACATGCACGCGCACCGTATCGCCCGGCTGAAAGTCCGGGATCGTCCGGGTCATCTGTGTCTGCTCAATTGCGTCTAAGCGATTCATAATCTTAACTCCTAAAACCAATGACCAGTGTTGCGTGACAAGCAAACACTTGTCTTAAACTCGTCACTGGTCACTCGTCACCGTTTTATCAAACTCTGCCAGCCATTTGCGGTCTTGTTCGTCAAGTGCGGCGTGGGTCAGCAGATCGGGTCGATTGCGCTGCGTTTTGCGCAACGCCTCGCGGCGACGCCAACGCGCGATCTCACCGTGGTGGCCACTCAACAGCACTTCCGGCACATGCTGGCCGCGAAACTCGACGGGGCGCGTGTACTGCGGACAATCGAGCAGGCCCGCGGCGCTGAACGACTCGTTGACGGCCGAAGTCTCGCTGCCCAGCGCCCCCGGCACGAGCCGCACCGTTGCATCCACCAACACAAGCGCGGCCGGCTCGCCGCCCGACAAAACGTAATCGCCGATGGACAACTCATCCGTCACGACATCGGCGATGCGCTCGTCCACGCCTTCGTAGCGGCCGCAAATCAGCACGACCTGTTCCGCCTCAGCCAACTCGGCCGCGACCCGCTGCTCAAAGACCTTGCCTTGCGGCGAGAGTAGCACGACGCGCCGCTTCGTGCCCGCCAGTTCATGCGCCATCTGTACGCCTGTCAAAGCTTCGACCGCCGCGCAAAGCGGATCGGGTTTTAAGACCATCCCGTCGCCGCCGCCGAACGGTCGATCATCCACCATCCGGTGCTTGTCGGTCGTCCACGCGCGTAGATCGTGCGCGTTGATCTCGATCAATCCGGCCGCACGCGCCCGCCGCACGATCCCGAAATCAAACACCGTGCGAAAAAACTCTGGAAAGATCGTGATGATGTCAAAACGCAGCATCGCAGAGGTCAGAGGTCAGAGGTCAGAGGTCAGAGGTCAGAAATTAGTAATCATTTTTTACTAACCTTCGACCTCTAGCCTCTGACCTCTACAGTTCTATCAGTCCTTCCGGTGGATCGACGCGAATCAACTTCGCCGCGATGTCGATCTCGACGCAGATGCTAGCGGCGAGCGGGATCAAATGTTCGCGTTTGCGCCGCTCGTCCATAATGAGCAACACCGGCGCGGCTCCCGTGTGCAGGACTTCGCGCACACGCCCCAGTTCCCGGCCCTCAACCGTCACGACCTGACACGCTTCCAACTGCCAGTCGTAATATTCATCCGCAGCCAACTCGACCGCGTCCGCGGCCGGCACGGTCAACTCGTAACCGGCCAACTCGCGCGCCGCTTCGGGCGTATCGTAGCCCGCGAACTTCAACACGATGCGGCGGTCGTGCAACCAACTGTCTTCGAGCGTCAACCGGCGGCGCGTGCCCGTTGGCGTGATGGCGATCAACTCGGTCAGACCCGCGAAGCGTTCGGGGAAGTCGGTCAACAACTCCGCGGCCACTTCGCCGCGCAGGCCGCGCGGCTTGGCGACGCGCGCGACCGCGATCACATCGTCGGCCGCGGCCGGCGTTTCTGCTATCTCGCTCATTCTTCCACGATGTCGAGCACGTAACGCCGTCCGCGCTTCATGCTCACGGCATAGAGCAGCGAGCGCAAGGCGCGCACCGTTTTGCCCTGTCGCCCGATCAACTTGCCCATGTCACCCGCCGCCACGCGCACTTCGATCAGCACCGCCTTCTGGTCGCGCTCGATCTCGCGCACATCCACCGCCTCGGTGTCGTCCACCAAAGCCTTGACGATCATTTCGACGGTTTCTTTCATGCACTCAACCTGCGATGAACGAAGCAAAGCCGACAACTGCGCGAACGAGATCGGCAGGCGAACTTAGGCCGCGGCCGCTTCCGTTGGCGCGCTGGCTTCCGCCTTCGTCTGGCCCTTGATCAATTGCCGCACCGTGTCGGTCGGCTGTGCGCCGCGCTCGATCCAGAACTGCACGCGCTCCATGTTTAGCTTCACCTCCGCCGGCTCGCGCGTCGGGTTGTACGTGCCCACGTTCTCAAGGTACGCACCATCACGTTTCGACAACTTCTCTTTGACGATCACGCGATACGTCGGTCTCTTCTTCGCGCCCATGCGCATCAATCGAATGGCTAACAACTTTTCTCTCCTCCAAGTTTAGCTGTTAGCTATTAGCAGTTAGCTTTCAGCTTTTTGTCTTTAGCTAATAGCTAACAGCTAATCGCTAATAGCTACTTCCGTTTCTTGTGCCGCGCTTTCTTGCCGCGTTTCTTGCGTCCTGTGCCGGGGGCTGCGGGCAGCGCGGGCGCGTCCATGTCGCCATTGCCGCCGCCTGGGCCCATCAGCCCGCTCATGTCGGGCATGCCCATCATGCCGGCCATGCGGCGCATCATGCGCCCTTTCATCCCGCCGCCACTGCCACCACCGCCGAACAAGCCCGCGCCGGAGAACTGCCGCATCATCTGCCGCATCTCCGTGTACTGCTTGATCAGTTGATTAACTTCCGCCACGGTCACGCCCGAACCGAGCGCGATGCGCCGCCGCCGGCCCGCGTTCAGGATGCGATGGTCGCTCCGCTCGGCGACGGTCATCGAACCAATGATCGCATCGGTGCGCTTCAACTCCGCTTCCATTTGCTCGGTCTGCTCCTCGTTCAAGTCTGGCATGCCCAGCCCGCCGAGCAGTTGATCCGGCAACAGTTTCATGATCTTCGAGAACGAGCCGAGCTTTTTCACCTGCCGCAGTTGGCCGCGAAAATCGTCCAACGTGAACTCGTTCTTTTGCAGCTTCTGTAGCTGCGCCTCTGCTTCCGACTGATCGACTTTCGACTGCACTTCTTCGATCAGCGACAGCACATCGCCCATGCCGAGGATGCGTTGCGCGATGCGGTCGGGATAAAACGGTTCGAGCGCATCATATTTCTCGCCGACGCCGACGAACTTTACGGGCTGCCCCGTCACCTGCTTGATCGAGAGCGCCGCACCGCCGCGCGCATCACCGTCCATCTTCGTCAGCACCACGCCCGTGATGCCGACCTGCGCGTGGAACTGCTCGCCCGAACGCACCGCGTCTTGCCCCGTCATCGCGTCCGCCACGAACAGAATCTCGACCGGCTTCGTCTCCGCCTTGATCCGCTGCAACTCGCCCATCAACTCTTCGTCAATGTGGAGTCGCCCGGCGGTGTCAATCAGCAAGGTGTCGTAGCCGGTCTGCTGCGCGTATTTATAAGCCTCGCGCGCCAGTTCGACCGCGTCGTTCGATTCCGGCTTCTCAAAGAGCGACTGCCCCGTCGCCCGCGCGATCACTTTCAACTGCTCACGCGCCGCCGGCCGGTTCACGTCCGTTGAAACGAGGAGCGGTTTGCGCTCTTGATTCTTCGCCAGCCAGAGCGCGATCTTGCCGGTCGAGGTCGTCTTGCCGGAGCCTTGCAGGCCGACGATCATGACGACGTTCGGGAGCGTCTTGGTAAAGACGAGCCGCGACGATGTACCGCCCAGCAAGCTCACCAACTCGTCATAGACGATCTTGACGACCTGCTCCGACGGCTTCAACTCCTGCCAGACCTGCTGCCCTTCGGCCTTCTCTTTGACCGCCGTGATGAACTCTTTGGCGACCTTATAATTCACGTCCGCTTCGAGGAGCGCCAACCGGATTTCGCGCAGCGCGGCATCAACGTGCGCGGGCGTCAAAACGCCTTCACCGCGCAAATTCTTCAGCGTGCGCTTCAGTTTATCGGATAGTGACTCGAACATGATGCCTCAGACACGACCACAGGGTGTAGTCGAAAACTGAGATGATACCGGCGAGTTGAGGGAGAGTCAAGGAAGGAGCTAAGTCGTTTCCACACGCGGCTTTTCGCGGGCAAATCGCTCAACCACGAGCGCCAGCCCCATGATGAGATAGAAGACCATCACGACTTCCGAGTCGCCGAGGTTGTAATGCACCAGCCCGGTCGTGAAAAAGCCGCACGTGCCGCCGAGCGCGCCGAGCGCAAGCCCGCGCTCGATCCAGTCCGTTACCTGTGGCGAGCGCACCAACCGCCAGAGCATGCGCAGATAGATGAAGAGCAACGCGAGCCAGGCGGCGAGCGTGGGCAGACCGCGTTCGAGCGCGATTTGCAACGGCGTCGAATGCATATGCCCCCACGGTAGACGCCCGTGGTCGAACATGCCCCACGCGCGCCAGTGGCGTTTGATTGTGTCCATGCCGATGCCGACGAGCAGATGGCGCGGCCGGCTCACGAGCAGATTAAAGCCTTCGCGATAGACCGTTTCGCGCCACGTGATCGAGCCATCGCCTTGATCAAGGAAGCCGACCTGTCGCTTCTGTCGCAGCACGTACAACCCGACCGGCACGGCCAGCAACGCGCCGAGCGCGACGAGCAAGATCGCCCGCTTCGACGCCGCGCCGGCCAAGAGCATCACGCCGACCGACACGAGAAAAGCGCCCCACGACGCGCGCGTGACAGTCATCAGCAGCGCGACCGACATGCCCACAAACGCGAGCGCCAGCAGCACGCCGGTGCGCGACCATTTCCGGCGGAGCGCAATGAATAACCCGACCGCGAGCGAGCCGATGAGTTGCAGCACTTCCGCGTAGGTGACGTAAAATCCGTAAAAGCCGGTCGCACGCTCGTCCCGCCCAAGCGACCAATTCATTAGCCCCAACTGCGCCGAAGCCGTGTTGCCTTGCAGCAACACGCCGCGCGGGATAATCACGTCGCTGACCCATTCGCGCCGGTAGAAGGTTATATGCACAGTGGGCGCGGCGGGCGGCCCTGCGAGCGCCCGCGCCAGCGCACCCGTGCTGCGCAACGGTCTGCCATCAGCGGTGAGCAGCGTGTCACCTTCGAGCAAATTGAACCGGCGGAGCGGGCTATCAACTGTCAGCCGGTTGAGTTTGACGCCGCGCCCGCGCGCATACTTCACGAAGGTGTAGCCGACGTTAACCATGCACGAGACAACCAGCAGGAGCGTCAGCAGGCGCAACCGCCGCCGCGTGTGAACGTGCTGCGCGACGAGATAGACGATGGTGAACAAACTCGCCGCGCGCAGTTTGCCGATGGACACGTCTACATCATATGAGCAAAGCGCCGAGATGAACGTGAGGATGAAAAAGCCGAGCAGCGCATAATCAATGGGCGTGCGTTGCAAGCGCGGTCGCGGCCGCAGAGCGCAGCGCACAACCCACACGAACAACCCGACGCCCCACGCGATCTGCGTCACCGCAATCGAATGCGGCGCGGCGCACACCAGCAGCACCAGACAACCTGTCAGCGTGTAGTCGAGCCATAAGGTAACGGGGCGCGTAGCGGGTGCAGCGAGTTGAGTTTGAGCCGGGATGACGATGTCGCGCGCGGAATGATTCATTGGGGACAAGTTCCAGCGCGCCAAATTAACAGGTCACGCTGACAAGCGCAAAATCTAAATCAAACCACGAAAGATTGGGACAACATGGAAAAGCTACCCACGAACTCGCACGAACCAACACGAAGCAACACAGCCGCATGTTCGTGTCATTTCGTGTGACTTCGTGGATAAATGTTTTTGCTCTGCGTGCCATTCTGATGTGCTTCGATTTAGTGTGGAGTTTGTTATCCGGCACCTGTCGCTCATCACGGCTTGTCAGTACGCGTCGTCGCCGCGCAGCATGACGGGCAGCGTGCGCAGGATGATTTTGAGGTCGAGCAGGAGCGACCAATTTTCGATGTAGAAGAGATCGAGTCTGACCATCTCGTCGAACGAGAGCCGGTTGCGCCCCGACACTTGCCACAAACCCGTCAGGCCCGGCTTCATGTCGAGCCGCTTGCGATGCCAGAGTTCATAAGCTTCAACTTCATATGGAATCGGCGGGCGCGGCCCGACCACGCTCATGTCGCCGCGCAGCACGTTCAAAAGCTGCGGCAACTCGTCCAGACTCAAACGCCGCAAGATGCGCCCGACGCGCGTCACACGCGGATCGGCGTGCAGTTTATAGACCGGGCGCGCGTCGTCGCCGAGGTTCGTGTCGGGCCGGCCTTCGATCAACTTGCGTTGATACTCGCGATGCGCGCGGTCGTCCGCATCGGCGCGCATCGTGCGGAATTTGAGGAACAGAAAGACGCGCCCGTCCATGCCGACGCGCTCCTGGTGATAAACGACCGCGCCGCGCGAATCCAATTTAACGAGCAGCGCGATGACAAGCCAGAGCGGTGCCAGCACGAGCAGCGTGAGCGCGGCGACAAGTATGTCCACGCCGCGCTTGACGAGGCGCGCCCATTGCGAGAGCGGTTCGCGGAAGAGTTGGATCATCGGCAGCGCACCGATCTGATCGATCTCGGTCTTGCGCGGCAGACAATTGAACAAACTCGGCGCGATACGAAACTCAACCTTGCGCACGCGCCCGACGCGCATCATCACGTCGAACAACAGATCGCCGGAGACGCGCGGGTCGGTGATGATGACCTCGTTCGCGCCGGTCGCGCGGATCGTCTCGGCGAGCGCGGCCATGTCGCCAATGATGGGCACGCCCTCGAACTCTTCCGGCACAGATTCGTCGAGCGGGCCGTTCTCCACCACGCCGATCACGCGATAGCCAAGCTCGGGCCGGGCGCGCAACTCCTTAATGCAAAGCGTGGCCTCGGCATTGCGCCCGACGATGAGCGTCGGGATCAAATTGATCTCGCGCCGCCGCGCTGCCGCTTGGGCCGCGCGCACCGTCATGCGCAACAGGCCGAAGGTTAGGAGCGCGAGCGCGAAGTCGAGCAGGAAGACCGCGCGCGAATAGGAGAACGCGCTGTAGGTGAACCCGCCGCGATAGAGAAAGGCGACGGCCACGAGCAGCAGCGAACCGACGGCCGTCGCCTTGAAGACGCGCAACAGTTCGTCCACGTAGGAGAACTCGCCGCGCAGTTTGTACAACTCGTAATAAGCGTGCGCGAGTAAGCGCACCGGCAGCACGAACAACAGCACAGCCGCGTAAGGACGGAACTCAAAACTCCACGCCCAATGCCCTGCACCCCAATGCAGCACAATCGCATTATCTTCGCGCAGATAAAACGCCGCGAGCAGCGCCCCGACCGCGACGAGCGCGTCCGCGCCCACGAGCGCCGCCTGCACCGCCGGCAACGCCCAACGCGGCGCAACGCCCGGCACGCGCACCGTGCTCGCCTCAATTCGCTGTCGTTTTAGCTGTTCAACGCGCATAAAGATTTGTTAGTTATCCGTAGTCTGTTGTTGGTCGCTCATGATTCGTCCGCCACTTTTTAATCCTTGCCGTGCGGCTCCTGCCGGCAAAGCAACGGACAACTGACCACCGACAACGATCATTTTTTTTCACTAACCTCTAATCTCTGATCTCTAATCTCTGTCCTCTCCATCCGGCGCGGCGTCTCAACAAAGCTCTCGTGCCATAACTCAAACACCAGCAGCGTCCAGAGCAGTTTGCGGTGATTGGCAACGCCGCGCTCGTGTTCATCTTGCAGGCGCGCGACGTAGTCCGCGTCGAACAGGCCGTGGCGACGCAGCCGCGCGGGCGCGAGCAAGTCGCGCGCGAGCGGGCGCAAGCGGCCCTTGAGCCATTCGGCGACGGGCACGCCAAAGCCTTTCTTACGTCGCCGCGTGACGAACGCGGGCAAGAGCGGCGCGACCGCGCGCTTCAGTATGTACTTGGTAGTGCGCCCGCGCAGTTTATAGCTCGCCGGCAGCGAGGCCGCATATTCAACCACCCGCTTATCTAAAAACGGCGCGCGCACTTCGAGCGAGACGGACATGCTCGTGCGATCAACTTTGGTCAGAATATCCTCGGCCATGTAGAGCTTCGTGTCGAGATACTGCATGCGCTCGACGAGGTCGGTGGCGTCGCACGCTTCGTATAGCGCCCGCGCGTGCCGGTAAACATCCGCGTTCGTCTGCTGCTGCACGTCTGCCGTGAGCAACGACAATTGTTCGTGCGGCGTGAACGAACCGAACCAGACGTGATGACGTGCGACCACGTCCGGCTGACGCATGCCTTCGAGGAAGCGGCGCGCTTTGAAATCGAACGAGAGGTTTTTCGTCTTGACGGGCAACAAGCTGATCGCCGGTTCAATCAACAAGCGGGACAGCAGGCGCGGCATCCGCTCGTATCTTTGCGCGACGCGGTGGCCCGCGTACATCGGATAGCCCGCGAAGATTTCGTCGCCGCCGTCGCCGCCGAGCGCGACCGTCACGTGCTGGCGCGTGAAGCGCGCCAACATATAAGTCGGCACGACCGACGGATCACTCAGCGGCTCGTCGAGCCACGAACCGATCTCGCCGATCAGGTCGGCCGCCAAATCCGCGCTCAGCCGTTCCTCATGATGATCCGTGCCGAGAAAATCCGCGACGCCGCGCGCGTAGGCCGATTCATCGAAAGATTTTTCGGCGAACGAGATCGAGAATGTTTTAACCGTTCCCTGCGCGGCGCGCACGGCGAGCGCGGCAATCGCAGACGAATCAACGCCGCCCGACAGCAACACGCCGAGCGGCACGTCCGACACGAGCCGCATGCGGACTGAATCCGCCAGCAATTCTTTCACCTGCTCCGCCGCTTCCTGTTCATCCGGCACGGGCGCGAGTTTGCGATAACTCAATTGCCAGTACGGCCGGACTTCGATGCGCCCGTCTGCCAACGTGAGCGCGTGCGCGGCGGGCAGTTTGTTGATGCCCTCGTAAATCGAGAGCGGCGCGGGCACGTAGTCGAACGCGAGATACTGGCGCAGCGCTTCAACATTCAACTTCGTTTCGACGGCCGGGTGCGCGAGCAAGACTTTCGGCTCGGAGGCGAACAGCAGTTGCCCTTGAAAGATGCCCCAGTAGAGCGGCTTCTCGCCGAGCGGATCGCGCGCCAGCAACAGTGTCCGCGCCCGCGCGTCCCACAACGCGAACGCGAACATGCCGTTCAGATGATCGAGCAGCTGTATGCCATACTCTTCGTACAAATGCGGCAACACTTCCGTATCCGACGCGCTGCGAAACTCATGCCCGCGCGCGGTCAACTCTGCGCGCAACTCGCGGTAGTTGTAAATCTCGCCGTTCAAGACGACGGCGACGCTTCTGTCCTCGTTCCACACCGGCTGCTCGCCCGTCGCCAGATCGATGATCGCCAGCCGCCGCATTCCCAAGCCGACGCCCGGCGCAACCATCACGCCTTCCGAATCCGGCCCGCGATGCACCATCCGCCCGCACATCGAGCGCAGCAACTCCGTCGCGCCGCCCGGCGGCGGCACGCGCGCATCCAGATAAGCCCAGCCGGTAATGCCACACATAAGGGAAACGATGAACGATGAATGATGAATGATGAATGATGAATTAATTCCGCGTTCATCATTCATCGTTCTTCGTTCATCATTTGTCTTCAAACCCGATCCGCTCGCGCACCGCATAGATCGCTTTAGCCTGCGATTCGTGGTAGGTGCGGACAAGCATTTCAGCGAGCAGGCCCATGAGGATGAACTGCACGGCGACGGCGAACATGACGACGGCGAGGATCGGCAGCGGCGTCTGCACGAAGTCCGCTTTGTGAAATAGTTTGAGAAAGACGGCGTAGAAGCCGGCGAGCAACGAGACGATGAAGGCGAGCAAACCGGCCGTGCCGAAGACGTAGATCGGTTTCGTCTGATACGACGCCATGAACTTGATCGTGATCATGTCGAGCACTACTTTCAGCGTGCGCGACAGCCCATATTTGGACACGCCCATCGTGCGCGCGTGATGTTCGACCGGAAGCTCCGTGACCCGCGCGCCGGCCCACGAAGCGTAGATTGGAATGAAGCGGTGCATCTCGCCGTAGAGGCGCACGTCCACCAGCACGTCGCGGCGATAAGCCTTGAGCGAGCAGCCGTAGTCGTGCAAAGGCACGCCGCCGATCCAGGAGATCAGCCGGTTCGCGATCATCGACGGCAGCTTGCGCGTGACCATCGTATCCTGCCGATTTTTGCGCCAGCCGGAGACCACGTCGTAGCCCTCGTCGAGTTTGTCGAGCAGGCGGCGGATGTCGGCCGGATCGTTTTGCAGATCGGCGTCCATCGGGATCAGCACGCGCCCGCGTGCGGCATCAATGCCCGCGCTCATCGCGGCGGTCTGGCCGTAGTTGCGGCGCAATGCGATGACGCGCACCCGCGCGTCTTGCGCTGCGATCTCGCGCAACACGGCGAGGCTCGCGTCGGATGAGCCATCGTCCACGTAGATCACTTCGGCCGTGCGCCCGAGCGCGGCCAGCGCGGCGTCCAGCTTCGCCTGCAACGGGCGCAGGTTCGGCTCTTCATTAAAGACCGGCAGGAAGACGGAGATATCCGGCGCGGCGCTATCATCCGCAGCCACGCGCGCGGCAATCGGCGGCGCGACGACGCGCGCCCGCTTGATCGTCTCCTCTTCGTCGTACACTCTCATCACTACTCCATTCTGCGCGCGACGCAGATAGCCGAGACACCGACCGGCAGCGGGAAGCGGCGCAACCAGAAACGCTCTGCGCCGAGCAATTGACCGAACAGACCGTTTAGGGCCGCGACGTTGATATTGTTCTCCGATGCGGGGCGTGCGCCCGTCAAGCGCAGCAGCAGGCGACCCGCCAGGATCGGCACGAGGAAGGTTATATTGGCATAGGTCGCGCGTTCCACGCGCATGCCCGCGTGCTCAACCGCGCGGCGCAGGTGCGGCAGCGTATAGCGGCGGCGGTGATTGCTCACGTCGTCCTGCACCCCCCAGAGCCATTGAAAGGCCGGCACGAACAACAGCGCGCAGCCGCCAATTTTAAGGACGCGCCGCATCTCACAGAGGCCCGCCACATCATCGTCCAGATGCTCGACCACATCAAGCGCGGTGACCAGATCGAACGTCGCATCCGCGTAAGGCAAAGCTTCGGCCGCGCCTTCGCGCAGTTGCGTTAAGCCCCGCGCGCGACAAAACGCGAGCGCGTCAGTGGACACGTCCACGCCCTCCGCGTCGCCGTAGCGCGCCAGCATTTCGAGGTTCGCGCCCGTGCCGCAACCGACATCTAGGATGCGCGGCCGCCCCCCGTTGCTCACCGGCAGTGTCGGCGCGAGTTGCGCGAGCAAACTATCGAGAATGCGCCGCCGACCCGCGAACCACCAGTGCGTGCCTTCGACCTCGTACATGATCGCGTAAGTGTGTTGCTGCATTTAGAAACAAAAGTTCAAGGTTCAAGGCTGTCAGTAACCTTGAACCTTGAACTTTGAACTCTTTCTCCTCACCGCTTTATTCTCCCGAACCCGCGCCACGAGTTGCCGTTGTGCCAACTGATCTGCACGTCAGTTACGCCGATCTCTTGCCACCACGCGGCGAACTCGGCGCGCGTGAGGTAGTAAGCGGTGGGCGCGACCAAATGATCGAAGACGATGGTGTGCTGCTCGCGCCAGCCGAACGGCGCGATGGCGCACAGGTAGTCGTGATAAAACAGGTGCGGCAAGAGCGCGCGTTGCCCGAAGCCGGTTTGATTGAGCGGGCCATAGACAAATTTCGTCGCGGCATACATG
Source organism: Pyrinomonadales bacterium (assembly GCA_038322995.1). GTDB lineage: Bacteria > Acidobacteriota > Blastocatellia > Pyrinomonadales > Pyrinomonadaceae > QHXQ01. The sequence continues at coordinate 12,493 of JBBQGM010000050.1, read as the reverse complement.
AGCGCGGCTGGCAGTTTCGAGAGTTGTAAGAGCGCGCGTTGACTGATGCGCGAGGTCAGCCGCTCGCGCACGGGCGAGACGAAGCGCACGATCCAGCCGTTGTTCTCCGCGCCGTAAACCCACGCGGAGAGTTGCCCGCCCGCTTTCACCTGCGCCGCGAGCGCATGAAAACCCGCGCGCGGATCAGGCAGATGATGCAGCACGCCGACCGAGAAGGCGTAGTCGAAGGCGCGTTTGAGCGGTAGATGATAAATGTCCGCCTGGATGATGTGCGCGTTCGCTAGTTCGCGGGTGGCCGCAAAGGCCGTCTCGACCGCGTCGCTCGCGTCAATGCCGACAACCTCACGCGCCCCCCACCGGGCGGCCAACTGCGTGTGCCGGCCCTTGCCGCAGCCGCCTTCTAACACAATTTTCTCTTTGAAGAACTCCGGCCCGACCGGCGCGAGCCAGCCGCGCAACTGTGCGGCGTAACGCTCGTCTTGCTGCGTAAAGTGCTGCCATTGCCAGCCGAAATTCGCGGCGGTCGCGGCCTTATCTGGCGACAACGTTTCCGCCGCCACGAAGCGCGGCACGCCCCGCCGCACCGGATACACGCGAGCGCACGCACTACACGCCAACTCCCCCGCCAACACTTCCATCCAACCGCGCGCCGACTCATGCTCCACAACCGTCGCCAAAGCGATGTCGCCGCCACACGCCGGGCACGCGAGATATGACACCAAACTCTCTTTCATAACAAGTAGAAGTCAGACAGGTTCAAAGTTCAAAGTTGAAGGTTCAAAGTCCAAGGTTGAATCTCAAACCGGCGGACTGCTGTCGCAAACCTTGAACCTTCAACTTTGAACTTATCCGACCTCTATCTGATTGAACCACGCGACGAAGCGCTTGATCCCTTCCTCGATGTCGGTCTGCGGCGTGTAGTTGAGCAAGCGGCGCGCTTTGCTAATGTCGGCGAAAGTTTGCGGCACATCGCCGGGCTGCATCGGTTGCCGTTCGATGAGCGCGGTGCGCCCCAGCGCCGCTTCGAGGAGCGCGATCAGTTCGCGCAATTCAACCGTGCGCGACTCGCCCAGGTTGATCGCTTCATACATGCTCGCGTCGTAGTCAATCGCCGCGCGCACGCCCGCGATGATGTCGTCAATGTATGTGTAATCGCGCCGCGTCGTGCCATCACCGAAGACGGGGATCGGTTGCCCTGCGCTGATTAGTTTGGCAAATTTGTGAATCGCGAGATCGGGCCGCTGGCGTGCGCCATAGACGGTAAAGAAGCGCAAGGCCACCACGCGCAGCCCGTGCAGGTGCGCGTAGGTATGGCAGAGCAACTCGCCCGCCGCTTTCGTCGCCGCGTAGGGCGAGATCGGTTGGCGCACTGGATCGTCCTCGCTAAACGGCACTTTCGCGTTGATGCCATAGACGGACGAGGACGAGCCGAAGACGAACTGTTTGACGCCATGCGCGCGGGCCGACTCAAGCAGGTTGAGCGTGCCCGTGATGTTCGTCTCGGTGTAGAGCAACGGCTCGCTCAAACTAGGGCGCACGCCCGCCCGCGCCGCCAGATGCACGACGACCGCGAACGGCGTCGCCGCGAACATGCGGGCCAGCGCGGCCCGGTCGCGGATGTCCGCCTCGACGAGTTGAAAGTCGGCCCGGCCGAGATACGATGCGACGTTCCCGCGCTTGAGCGCGGGCGCGTAGAAGTCGTTAAAGTCGTCCATTACGGTCACGCGCCAACGCCCTTCGGCGAGCAACCGCGCAACCAAGTGCGAGCCGATAAAGCCCGCGCCGCCGGTAACGAGTATGTCCTGCTTAGTCATCAAACCTATGCCTTTAGCGGATGCAATTCAGCATTAACGCCGCCGCGATTTCGTTACGTGTCACCACTGTGTGCGCGTAACGTCACACGCGAAAACTGAGAACCTAACACGCAGTTCGCGCATGCGACAAGCGCGGAACGGTAGGCGGGAGATAGTCGGAATGTCTGTGTTTTAACCGCCCGCCGCCTATTGCTGGCCAAATCGGCCCAGCAACTGCCCTTCGTCGAGGATGTGGCCGTACATGGCTTTGAGCAGGTCTTGTTTGCTCGCACCGGCGGGCAGGTTGAGTTGGGTGTTGAGCGCATAGAGTTTGAAGTAGTACCGATGCGTGCCGCTCGGCGGACAGGGGCCGCCGTAGCCGATCTGGCCAAAGTCGTTCTGCCCCTGTCGCCCGCCGCCCATAATTGTCGCCTGCGCGGGCACCCCGGCCGGCAACTCCTTCGTCGCGGGCGGCAGATTGTAAACCACCCAATGTACCCACGTGCCGCGCGGTGCATCTGGATCATCCGCGATGAGCGCGAGGCTCTTAGCGGCGGCTGGCACATCCGTCCACGCCAGCGGCGGCGACAAGTTCGGCCCCGCGCATGTGTACTGCGCCGGTATCAGCCCGCCCGCCGGAAACACTTCACTCGTCAACTTGATTGACATCTTGTCCGCCCCGCTCGTCTCACTCTCCTGCGCTACCGCCGCATTAACGTTCTCGGCCCGTTGCGGTTGCTGGCGCTGACACCCGCCACACAGCGCCAACGCCCAGCACCACAGCCAAACTTGCCAACGCATCAGCAGGGTCTCCTTTTCCACGAGTTTGCCGGCCGGTTAATGCTACTGCGCCAGGCGGCGGCCGTTCAATCCAGAAACGCGCGCTGCCAGAGTTCGAGCGTGAGCAGTTGATAGACTTGCAGATTGTAGTCTTCGCGCCCCGACAGATTCGCCGCGATGATGCGCTGCACTTCCGCCGGGCGAAATAGACCGCGCCGCCGCACATTTTCCTCGGACAACAGATCGGCCACCAGCGGGCGCAATGCGCCGCGCAGCCACGAGCGCACCGGCGCACCAAAGCCCGCCTTCTTGCGCCAGACAACATCGTGCGGTAGCAATTGTTCGGCCGCGCGCTTCAAGATGTACTTGCGTTTCAGGCCGCGCAGTTTCAATGCGGGTGGCATGCGCGCGGACATTTCCACCAACTCGTGATTGAGAAATGGCACACGCACTTCGAGCGTCGCGGCCATTGAAGTCTTGTCCGTGTAGGCCAGATTGAGACAGGGCAGGAAAGTTTTCAGATCGACGTAGAGCAGCCGGTTGAGCGGCGCGGCGTGGGCGCACCGCGCGAAGTGGCGGCGATGCTCGGCGTAGGCGTCGAACTCGCTCGTCGCGGCGCGCAGTTCATCGGTGTAGAGTCGCCCCTTCATGGCAGCGGTAAAATATGTGCCGAAGCCGAGATACCGATCTTCAAACGCGAGCGCGGCGCTCGTAGCAAACTTCTTTGCGTTCCTGAGCGGCGCGGTGAACCGGCCGGGCCGGCCGCCGGGCAAGGCATTGGCCAAGGCGCGCATGACGGGCCGGCGCAAGAGTTGCGGCACCGGGTCGAGCGCGGACGCGAGCCGCATCGCTAGTTGGCGCGGATAACCAGCGAAGACTTCATCGCCGCCGACGCCGGAGAGCAACACGGTCAACGTCTCGCGCGCCGCCCGCGAGACGAGATAGCTTGTGATGATGGCCGGGTCGGCGACCGGTTCGTCCATATGATAGATGAGTTTGGGCAGCAGTTCGACGACATCGGGCGCGAGCATGATCTCGTGATAATCCGTATTGAGCAGTTGGCCGACTTGCCGCGCCCAACGCGCGTCGTCGGGGATGATGTCGTAATGCAAATCTGCGGGCGCGATGCCGACCGTGTAGGTGGAGACGCGCCGGCCCGCGCTGTGCCGGTTCATCAACGCGACGATGGCGGAAGAGTCCACGCCGCCGGAGAGGAACGAGCCGAGCGGCACGTCCGCGACCATCTCCATCGCGACGACGCGGTCGAGCGTGGCGAGCGTGCGCTCGCGCCACCATGCTTCGCTCCGGCCCTCTTCGATTCCATCGAACGAAACGTCCCACCACGCACGCACGTCCGTGTGGCCATCACGCCAGATGAGCAAGTGGCCGGGCGGCAATTTCCAGACGCCTTGAAAAACCGTATGCGGATCGGGCGTCCACAAGAAGGTGAGATACTGATTGAGCGCCTCTAGGTTCAACGCGCGGGCGACGAGACCAGACGCGAGGATGGCTTTGATCTCGGAAGCGAAGATGAATGACGATGCGCCGCCGTTGTGGCCTGCGCTGTTCGAGCCATTTGTTGTCGTGTAGTAGAGCGGCTTGACGCCGAGGCGGTCGCGGGCGAGCAGGAGCGTGCGGGTCTGGTCGTCCCAGAGCGCGAACGCGAAGATGCCGTTCAAGTGTGCGAGACAATCTGTGCCCCATTCGGCGTAGGCCGCGAGCAAGACTTCCGTATCCGTGTCGGTGCGAAACTGTTGCCCGCGCGCAATGAGTTCCGCGCGCAGTTCGCGGTAATTGTAAATCTCGCCGTTGAAGGTGATCTGCCAGCGGCCGTCGCCGTAAGTCATCGGCTGATGCCCGGCCGGGGACGTGTCTATGATCGCCAGTCGTCGGTGTCCGAGACAAGCGCGCCGCCCTGCCGCATCCAGCAGCGGGCCCGTCCACACACCTTCATCGTCGCGCCCGCGATGCTCAATGCTCCGCAGCATCGCGCCGATGCGCGCGTCAGGCTCAGAGCTAATCAGGCCGGCAATGCCGCACATAGATTGAATGATGAATGATGAGTGCGGAATGATGAATTAAAGGCCGAAAGCAGTTTGTCTTTTATTCATCATTTCGCACGCATCATTTTCCGATCAGTTGGTTGTAAACGGCGAGATATTCGCGCGCTACGGTGTTTGCGTTGAACTGCGTGGCCAGCGCGCGGTTGTTGTGCGCCATCGTGGCGCGCAGTTGGGGTTGCGTTAAAAGCTGCGCGATGCAGGTGGCTAACTGTGCAGGTTGTTGCGGCTCGGCCCAGAGACAGTTATCAGGCTCGCGCAGGTAATCGCGCGCGGCGCGGATGCGCGTCGTGATGACGGGCAAGCCGGCGGCGAGCGCTTTGAAGATGACCATCGGGAAACCTTCGTAGTGATAGGTCGGAAAGACGAGCAGCGTGCATTCGTCATAAAAAATTTGCGTCTCTGCTTCCGGGATGTAGCCGAAGAATTGCGCGTGCGTTTGCAGGCCCAGCCGCACGACTTCCTGTTCCGCATCCCTGCGCGCTGGCCCGTCGCCCACGCAGAGCAGCCGAAACTCGTGCCCCTGTTCACGCAACAGCGCGCCCGCGCGGATCACATCAAGCAAGCCTTTGGCGGGAATGAAGCGGGCGATAAAAAGCAGGAGCGGCACGTCGGCCGGCACGTTGAGGCGGGCTCGCAAAGCTGGCGCGGGCGCGCTGGCGGGTGGCGCGGCGGTCACAACGTTCTTCACGACGAAGAGGCGCGCCGCCGCAACCCCGGCGCGCACGAAATTCTCTCTCTCTTCGGATGAAAGCACGCCGATGCCATGCACCCGCGCGAGCAAGGTGCGCGCGAAGCGGCGCAAGACTGGATCGCTCGTGCGCAAGAGGTCGGCGTCTGAGCCGTGAAACTTGATGAAGATTCGGCCGGGGGTGACGCGCCGGATACGGCTGAGCGTAGCCACGTCGCGCAAGAGCGCGCGGGCGTCGAAGGAGGAATTTAGATGTACCACGTCGAACTGTTCGGCGCGCAGCCGTGCGCGTAGCCGCCGGGCGGTGCGCAGCACGCGACTGATGCGCCGACGCAGCGTCGTGCCCGCCAGTTGCTCGCCATAGACGTAAGTCTCTGCCGCGACCTCGACGCCGAGCCGGCGCAACTCCGCCACGAACGGCGGCTCGCACGCCGCCGGCCCGCCCAAAGATGCCGCCTCCGGCATGCCCATCAACACACGCACGCGCGCCCTCTCGGTTTCCTGCTCGCTCAAATGTTTACGCCAAGCAAGCGATCATGGCACGCGCGCGATCTCGCTGTACAGGGCGCGCAACCGTGCGATGTGTGCCGCGATGCTGAACTGCGCCGTCGCCCAACGCTGCCCGCGCCCGCCAAGTTCCGCGCGCCGCACCGGGTCGTGTGCGAGTTCGATCAACTGCCGCGCGAGATCGGCTGCATCGCCGGTGCGAAAGATGGCGGCGTATGCGCCATCATCCGTTACTTCGCGCAGCGCGCCGATGTCGGAGACGACAGCGGGCACACCCATCATCATGGCTTCAACGACAGCGATGCCGAACGAGTCCTTGCGCGACGAGAAGACGAAGAGATCAAGCGCATGCAACACGTCGGGAATGTCCGCGCGCGGCCCCAAGAAATGGACACGATCACTGAGGCCCTGTGCGCGGCAGAAGTTGACGCACTCATCGAATAATTGCGGCGCGGTGGGCGCGCTCGCGCCGACGAAGAGGAAATGCGCGTGCGGCGCGGCGGCGCACACCGCGGGCAGCGCGCGGCAGACGGTTAGTTGATCCTTGCGCCCGTCGGCGTAGAAGTTACCGACCATGCCGAGCAGCAGTTCGCGCTTTGTTAAATGCAATTCCGCGCGCAGGTCGCCGCCGGTTGGTTGCAACCGACGCGCATCCACGCCGTTGTAGATGACATGGAAGTTGCGGCTCGTATCGAGGCCCGCGTCTGTGCGCAGACAATTGCGTAGGTCGCGGCTGACAGCGACGTTGGCAGCCATGCGCGGCGCAAGGAATTTCAGGGCGCGGGCATTTTTAGCGTCCGCCGCGCAGAGATGAAAACTCAACACGCATTTCGTCTGTGTACCGCGCGTGGCCAGATAAGCATGCAAGGCTTCGACCGCTTGATGACTATGCACGACCTCAATGCCGCGCGCTTTGGTTAATTTGCGCAGTTGCGCCACCAAACGCAGATCGACCGGCCCGCGTCGTTGCCAGCGGATAAACTCCACGCCGGAGCGTTGGAACTCAAGTTCCAATTTACCGCCGCCCGTGGCCGCGAGCGTTAAGTCCAATCCGTGCGCGCGGGCGTTGCGGCACACGTCGAGCGCCAGCGTCTCCGTGCCGCCCCGATTGAGCGAGTCGAGTAGGTGCAGGACTTTCATCGCCGCGCGCACTGTTACACCCCGCTACTGACTTGGCTCCTCAAGTTGCCTCACGAAGCCATACACGTCCTGATGCTCGTCCCACCCATGCGCGCGAAAATAGACTTCGCGCAAGCCGCCCACCTCATGCGCCTGCTGCCGCACCCAGGCGGGTGCGGTTAGTGAGACGCCGTAGCCGGGCGCTTCCGGGTAGTCGAGATAACCGTGCCCGTGTTGCCGGTAAGCTTCGGTGAGCGCGGAGATTTCGGCGCGCAGCAGTCCGTAAAAATCAGCCTGTTCAAGTACGCGCCCGGCCACGTAATCGCCGTGTGTGGTAAACAGCAGCAGGCCGCCGGGCGCGAGGTGGCGCGCGAAGAAGGCGAGCAGGGCGCGTGTGCGCGCGCCGTCGAGATGCGTGATGAGCGAGCCGCACCAGATGAGATCGAATTCGGTGGCGAGGGATAATTCCGCGAGATTATAGGACGACTGCGCGGGCACTGCGCCGAACGTCTCGGTGCAGAAGCGCACGGCGGCGGGCAGCAACTCGCAGGCGGTGATGCGCGCATTGGGAAAGCGTGGTCCGAGGAAACGCAGCACGCGCCCGTAACCACACGGCAGATCGAGTATATTGCGCACCGACTCGATGTGCGCCGCTTGCAAGGCGGCTTCGATGCAATGGATGGCGGAGAGACCGACCTGAAAGTAGTGTGCGCCATCGCCTTTGTACATGCCGTCTTCATAAGAGATGCGGCTGTCAACCTTGCTGAGTAAGGCGCGTTCGGTATCGCCTAGCGCAACGGATGCGAGCAGTTGTTCTTTCTGCTTGCGCGTGCGCTGGGGCTGCGCCCGCGCCCAACGCTGCGCCGCGCCCAACCGTCGCCGCACGGCGCGCGGTAAGAACTGTTTTAGTTGTCCTGGCTTCATCTGTGCTGTAACGCTCGCGCCCGCCGGTTTGCTTCCGCCGCGCGGCGTGGTCAAGAATACAGACCGCCAACGGAAAGCGCACGCGAGAGCCGCCGTGTTAGTGCCCGCCCACAAGAACGCGCCCTTTGCTCCGGCCGATGTCTCGGTCGTCGTGCCCTCGTATAATCACGCGCCGTTCGTTGCCCAAGCCTTGCGCTCGATCAGCCGTCAGACATTGCGGCCGGCGGAACTGCTCGTCATCGACGACGGCTCAAGCGATGGCTCACCGGAGATCATCGCGCGGGTGCTCAAGGACTACGGGGGCGCGTGTGAGTTCATCGCACGCGCGAATCGCGGCCTGGCCGCCACGCTCAACGAAGGTTTGGCGCGTTGCGGGCGCGGCCGTTATTTCGCTTATCTCGGCTCGGACGATCTCTGGCTGCCGGAATTTTTAGCCGCGCGCGTCGCGCTGCTCGAAGCGCGCCCGCGTGCCGTCCTGGCTTACGGTCATGCTTATAGCATCGACGCCACCGAGCGCATTATTGATTGCACAATTGATTGGGCGCGCTACGTTGATGGCGACGCCCGCGCGATGCTGCTGACCATTCTCGCACCCCTCAGCCCGACCGTCGTCTATCGCCGCGCGGCTTTGTTGGAGCGGCCGTGGAACGAAGCGGCGCGCCTCGAAGACTACGAGTTGTATCTGCGCCTGAGCAGCGCAGGCGCGTTCGCCTTCGACCCGCGCGTGCTCTCCGCGTGGCGGCAGCACGACGACAACGCCAGCAGCAATCTGCCCCTCATGCTCGCCGAACGACTCGCGGCGCAGCAACGCACGGCCGCGCATTTAGGTCTCAGCGCTCAAGACCTCGCGCGCCATCAAGCGCTCGCCCGATTCCGCAGCGCGCAGGAGTTGATGCGGCAGGGGCGCAAGCTGGCCGCGTTGAAGTTGCTGCTGACAAACCCACGGGCCGCGGCAACGTCGGCCGAAGTCGCGCGGCTCGTCGCCGGTCTCATCCTGCCGCATCAACTGTTGCGTCGGCGCAAGCGCAAATTGCGCGAGCAGGCGGCAGCGCGTTACGGTGCGCTGCCGCTTACGCCGCGCGCCGACCACCTAGGCCTTGATGATGAAAAGATGGCTGGGTGAGAGCCGCAACTCGGTGAATTTTGACGGCCTGTGGGGCGCAAGCCCGAACTGCTCGTGGGTGATATCTGCCATGCCTAGTTCGTCCACCAACTCCTTGACGAATCCCACCATGCCGTAGTCGTGGCTGTGATACTGCGCGCCGAGCACCGTCGCCTTCAGCCGCGCGAGGGCACGCCCGGTGAACGGAATGTGCTGACCAAGCCAGTGTTGTTGTAGCCGCGCCAGCACGCGGGTCAACCGGTAGAGCGGCGGGCTTAGTTGCGGCGCATGTAGTTTGTAACCGCTGCCGTCCACCCATTCGTTCCAGTAGCCTGTGCCCCAGTCTTCGATCACATACACGCCGCCGCTTTTCAGATGACGCTCGAACAGTTGCCAGAAGCTGGCGCGGGTGCGTACGCCGATATGTGAACAATCGTCGATGATGATATCGAAGCCGGCGGGCGCGTTCTCCTGTGCGTTGCGGTCGAGCAGGGCCGTATCCTGCTGCGCGCCCTGATAGGTTCGCACGCGGCCCGTCGGGTCAGCCAGTTGGACGGGGTCAATGTCCAAACCGACAATCAGGCCGCGCGCGAAGTAGTCGCGCCAGAGCAGGAGCGAGCCGCCTGATTTGATCCCAAGTTCAAACAGCCGTACCTCTTGCGCCCGCAGTCCGCTGAAGTAATGCTCATAGTTGCGCAGGTAATGCGTGTGGACGGCCTTATCGGTGTCGTACTTGGCGGCGATGTGCGCGAGATCAAGCATCTCTTAGTCTTTTAGCTTGGGTAACAGGACGATGGTACGAATGGGCTGTACGGCTACGAGCAAACTGCGCGCGTATAGTAGCTGTCACCTGGCTTACGGCTCAAGTTTGCCGGTGGCGACTTCCGGGTTGTAAGAGAGCAAAGTGGAGATAAACATGAGGATGAAGAAACCGAGCAGCGCGTAATCAACCGGCGGGCGCTACGGCGCAGGGCGCGGGCGGAGAAGAAATCTTGCTACCGAGCAGATGAGACCGCTGCCTGCCGGGCCTTGCTTGACGCTTGCGCGCACGCGTGGCTAGACTAACCTGCTTGTAAGATCAATAGGCTTGAACGCTCACGACCTACTGCGCTGAAGCACCCCGTTTGATGAACCACCTTTCAGCACTTCCACTTTCAGTGGTCATGCCCGCCTACAACGAGGAAGCGGCGATTGAACAGGCCCTGAGGGAAGTACAGCGGCACGTGCTAACGCTCATTCCCGGAGCGGAAGTCATTGTCGTGAACGACGGCAGTCGAGACCGCACCGGCCTAATTCTGGACAGGCTGGTGGCGGAGAATTCCAGTCTGCGCGTCATTCATCAGTCAAACGGTGGGCACGGTCGTGCCCTGCGAACCGGGCTTGATGCGGCCCGCGGCGAATACGTTTTTCTGATTGATAGCGACCGCCAGATTCCCCTGGAGGCGTTCAGCCCTGTCTGGCATAGCCTGGGTAACGGCGATGCAATTTTCGGCCTGCGCGTTGAGCGCCACGATCCTAAACTTCGCCTGCTCCTAACCGCGCTAATTCGTTTTGTGCTGCGGCTTCTTTTCCGGGTGCCGTTACGCGACGCCAACGTGCCGTTCAAAATCCTCCGCCGCTCCATTTGGCTGGAAGCGCGCCGGCTCATACCCGAGGAGACATTGGCCCCCTCACTCTTCCTCGCGCTGTATGCGCGCCGCCGCGGATTCAAGATAGTTGAGCGCGAAGTGCCACATTGCGCGCGGGCCACCGGGGTAGTTTCCATCCGCCGCTGGAAACTACTAAAGTTTTGCGCGCGGGCGTTCTGCCAGTTGCTCGCTTTTCGCCGCAAGCTAAAGCGAAACTTATGAGCTTGGGACACAACCCGGAAATGATCTACGAAACCACACGAACAAACACGAAGCAAGGCCAGAGAATTTCGGGTTTTGTTTCGTGTGCTTTCGTGGATCATCTGTTTGCTTCTATCCCAATCTTACAAGGACTGACTTAGCAAACTAACGCGGCTCAGTCCGAGTCTCCGCGCCGGCCCCCGGAACAACCTGCACGAAGCTGATCCTAAACGCTGGATCGTTTAATTCGCGGCGCGATGCCTCTTTGGCGTGACTGGATAACCACGCTCTCCCTGCCGGGGTGGCTGACAACTGATCAATCGCTGAAGCCTCAAGCCAGGCAGTCAGGCCGCTGCGGTAGACATCCTGTAGTTCACTTTCCAGCGCCCCGGTTTTGCTAAAGGACAGCGGCTTCCAAATGGTTGCAGGATTGAAGTATTCGAACAGGCTGTTATCGGTATTCGCGGAGCCGTAGTAAACAACCGTGCCTTGCGGCCAGACCTGCTTCATTTCCAGGGCAAACGAAAGCGGCGGGTACTTCTGCGCATGCGCGAACGGAAAGATCAGGAAAAGAAAATTAGCGATACCCATGATCGCCACGAGTAACACCAAACGGTACTTGCGCGGGCGCTGCTCCGCTTTCTCGTCGGAGGTAATGACAAGTCCGCCGAGTAAGATCAATGCCGGTAGGTAAAACAACCGGTAGAATGTATTATGCGGTAACCAAAAAAACAGAAAGACCAAATAGACAGAGACCCAAACGGAACAAAGCAGCGCCAAAGAGCGCCGTAGCGGATCACCGCTGCGCGCTTGCGGCCAGCGGAGATCAGCTTGCTTGAAGTTTCGGATGACCGTAAACACGAACATACAGACCGCTGCCGCCAGCGCGATCAGCAGCAACACGACAAAGGGATTGAATAATCCTTGAATTAAATTGAAGCGCCCGCCGAAGAACAGCCGCACATGTCCGCGGAAGCTGAACAGGAGATTGCGCCAAGCGTCAAACTTAAAACCATCACTGCGCGTGTAAGACGTTATCCAGCGCATGAAGGTGCTGACGTTCAAAGCTCCTGTAGCTAAGTAGCAACTGCCAAAGTAGATGCTAACGGTAAGCACGCAGGCTGTGACGCTAAAGTAGAGCGGGTTTAGTATGCGTCGCCTTTTCAGCGGCGCGGATTGCAGCCACAGTCCGACGACCGCTACCGGATAGAAAAAGACGGCTAGTTGGTGAAAACATAGGCTGGCGGAGAAAGTCAGCGCGACGAGCAGGGGGCGCGGGTTGCGCCCAGGCAGGAGCAGATAAAAACTGCTGAGCAAGAATAAGACACTAACGATATAAGCATTAGCATCGGTTGCAAATCGCCACCACGTGGCAGAAAAGGCGAAGAGAAGCGTTAGCGCGACCGCAAGGTAAGCAGAGCGTAGCGCCCGCCGCAGAATATGGAATAGCACCACGGCGCTCAGCGCACCCACGAGTCCATTCATGATCTGCAAAGCTTGCACGGCTCTGAGATCAATGCCGATGCGGCGAATTAAGCTGTAAAAAATATAGCCGAGCCCTTCGTAAAATAGATGATTTGGATGAAGTAGCGTCGGATTCAATGTCGCCGTATGCTCAATCGCGCGGGCGTAGGTAATGCCGTCCCAGTAGTAGTTCTTTGTGGGAAATGCTAAATAGATGGCGGCGG
>JBBQGM010000049.1:0-36005 GCA_038322995.1 Pyrinomonadales bacterium | reverse complement strand
TGGTCTGGGAGGTGCTCGAATTCCTGGCTGAGGGTCAGCATCAGGGCAGCAAAAGTGAGGTTCTGTTGCCGTTTCTTATAGCTCAGTGGCATCCGGCAAAAATACACCGATTGCCTCATTTTCTAAACCGAGAATTGCTGGACCTACGCAGTTGAAATAGAGCCTTGTTGAAAACAAAGGACTTAGCGAAAATGCTTGTTCCCGTAAGTTGTTGATTCTTCGTCCAACTGCGTAAGTCCTATAAGTATCACATTTTTCAACCGTTTAATGGCTTTGCCTCAAAAGTCGGGAGTAGGCACAAGATAGTGTGCTTGTTGATAAGGGCAAGTTCAACAGATCCACACAAATTTAACTTTTGGGGCAAGGCACCGTTTAGGTTGATTTGTCGCCTCCCACAAAATACCTTGATTTGAGGGGTAAATTTTGGGAGGTGAAATTTTCGGCTAAAGGCAGCTATTTTACCATTTAGTGAAATTCCTATGAGACATTTTCTCCGATTGTTGGGAATTACCCCTTGCTCTGCTGCGCGAAATCCGCCCAATCATAGTTGTCCTGTCCCGGTCTGCATTCTGACGGTGCGGACGATGACGCCGCGCTCGTGTGCAAGCGCACGCCACGGTGCAACGTTCGCATGATGATAAATCTCGGTGACGACTATCTCATCGTCCGCCTCGAATTGCCGGCCGAGGGCGCGGGCGAGATGAAAGGTGAGGGTGGTCATGTTCGCGCCGAAAGCGATCTCTGCTGGCGCGGCGTTGAGAAAGTCTGGGAGTGCGGCGCGGGCTTGCTCAATGAGGGCGTCGGTCTCCGCGCTCGTCGGGTAAGCCCAATGCGTGTTGGCGTTGTGATGAAACAGATAATCGCTCATCGCGGCCACGACCGCGCCGGGTACTTGCGTCCCGCTGGGGCCGTCGAAATAAGCAACTGCGTGCCCGTTGTGTCTGCGCTCAAGCGCAGGGAAGTGCGCTCTGATCTCTTCGGTGGCAGCGATAGAGGTGAATGCCGTCTGAGTTGATTCTGTCATTGCTTAGCGCCGGTCAGGGTCGTTAGCAAATCGCGGGGCCTTGAAGTTGATCAGTCAACTGCGACCGGTTCGGGTTGCTCCGGTAGGCGATAAAACTCGCGTGCGGGCTTGAGCGGGCGCAGCAACCAGTACGGGCGGCGCGTGCCGTCGGGCGAATATTGTGCGGCCGGCCGCGTCTGCGCCAGCCAGTTGCGATAGGCGGCGCGCGATTTTTCCGTGTCCACGTGTATATCGCCGTAAGCATCGCCGGGCGCGGCCTGCGTCACGCGCACAGCTTGATGCCAGCAGTGTTGGCCGGAGATCGGATCGGGATGGACTGGGAATGTTAAGTTCTGATGCACGCCCACGTCCGTCCACCAGAGCCGCAAGGTGTCCGGATCGGCCGACTTATATGGGCCCACGCCACGCTCGCGTTTGAGACCCCATTGATCGGCCTCATGCGCAAGCGCGACCGTGGCCATCATCTGCCGTTGGCCCGCGTCCTTCAACTTCCAACGGCCCATGTGATGACTGCACGCGACGATGCCCGGCTTAATCCCTTCAGTCACCCACGCGCGCACGACGAAGTAGCCGATCTCAGTTTCCACGCGCACCATGTCGCCGGTCTGCACATTGATGCGTGCGGCATGCGTCGGGTGCAGCCAGAGCGGATTTGTGTGGGCGATCTCGTCGAGCCATTTGGCGTTGGCGCTGCGCGTGTGAATCTGCACGGGCAGCCGGAAGGTGGAGATCAGCACCGTCTGATCAGGCGCGAGATTATCGGGATGGATATGGCTCTTGATATAAGTCGGCAGCGCCCATTCAGGCCAGCCCCAAGCGGCGAGCGTACTTGAATAAAACTCAAGCCGGCCGCTCGGCGTGGGAAAGCCGCGCAGGATTTGGCCGTCGATTTCGACGCCGACCAAGCGCCGCCCGTCCGCGTCGCCATCAGGCGTCGGGATGGGCACCACATTCGGCGACGCAGGTTTGACCGCGCGCGTATAAACACGTTGGAAGCGATCCACGCGCACGTCCTCCAACTCAACTGCTGGAACAGCCGTCTCGTACATTGCGCCTGTTTTCTTGCTGATCTCGAACGCGCCGTAACGACGCATAAAGGCGAGCGGCGTTAAGTTTTCCTGCGCTGCGGCGGCGGGCAAACCCGGCACGGATTGCTCGAATATGTGCCCGTAGTATTCGTCCACACTGAGCCGTGTGCCCGGGCGCGCTTTCGATTCGGCGAACTGGCGGATGCCGAGTGCGCCGTCCGGATCAATGCGCCACGTCAACTCAAGCCAGAACTCATTCTCTTCCCAGACCTCGCCGGGATTGACGGCGCGCGTGTCCGTGATCACTTCGCCCAGTCGCTCACGCGCGGCCCGCAATACGGGTTGGCGAAAGCCGAGCCATTGCGCGTCGTGTGTCTCGTAAGAATGTATGTCGTGGCGTTCGGAGCCGTGCCCCATCGGCAGAATGTAGTCGGCAAAATAAGCGGTCTCGTTCCACGTCGGCGTAAGCGCGATGTAGCAACCGATCTTGCTCTCGTCCGTCAGCATCTCGATCCAGGAGAAGCCGTCCGGGTTCGTCCAGACAGGGTTATAGACGCGCGTGAAATAGACATCGACTTTGCCGCGCCCTTCTTGCAAAAAGTGCGGCAGCAAAAACGATAGCTCGTTCATCGCGAGCGGATACTCGCGCGGCCAAGTCAACTCGTTCCAGGTGCGCGGATGCGGCGGCGAGTAGATCGGCTTGGGCACAAACTTGTTCCAGGCATTCGGGAAGACGCCGCCTTCGGTGGCGACCGCGCCGAGCAGCGCATTCAGCATGAAGAGCGTGCGCGCCACCTGCCAGCCGCCGCTGTTGCCGGCCGCCGCGCTCCGCCAGTTGTGACTTGAAAAGCGTGTCCCCGCCGTGGCCACGACCGCCGCGATCTCGGCTAACGTGTGCGCTTCGACGCCCGATTCCCGCGCGGCATAATCGAATGTGTATTCGCGATATAACTCCTGTAGCACAAGCTCGAAGCTCTCAAATGTTGTCTCCAATTCAGGCCGCTCGACCGCGAGATACTCTTCCCAGTTCCACCAACGCCGCACGAAGTCGCGGTTGTATAGTCCGTTTGCAATCAGATAGTTCGCTATCGCCAAGACGATAGCGGCCTCGCTGCCAGGATAGGGCGCGACCCAGTAGTCGGCATGCGTCGCGGTGTTCGACAGGCGGGTGTCAAACACGATCACTTTCGCGCCTTCAGCTTTCGCCTCGATGATGCGTTGCGCGTGCGGGTTGAAATAGTGGCCGGTTTCAAGATGCGAACTGATCAGAAAGATGACCTTCGCGTTCGCGTGATCGGGGCTTGGCCGATCAAGGCCCATCCAGTATTGATAACCGGCGCGACTGTTCGACGAGCAGACGTTCGTATGCGAGTTGTGCCCGTCCACGCCCCAGGCCGCCAGCACGCGCTCGGTAAAACCATCCTCGCCGGGCCGGCCGACGTGATACATGATCTCGTTGTGCCGCGATTCCGTGAGCGCGGTGCGGATGCGCGCGGCAATGTCGTTCATTACCTCGTCCCAACTGACGCGCGTCCACGCGCCGCTGCCGCGTTTGCCCGCACGCTTGAGCGGATAGAGGATGCGATCCGGATCGGTGATCTGATTAAGCGTCGCCGGCCCCTTCGCGCAGTTGCGGCCGCGCGAAGCAGGATGCTCCGGGTTACCTTCGAGTTTGCGCACCTGCAAACTGTCATGCTCGACATAAGCCAACAGTCCGCACGCCGCCTCGCAGTTGAAGCAGGTGGTGGGCACGAGCATGTAGCGATGCTCCTCGCGCCGCGGCCACGCGCGTGATTCCAACTCGCGCCAGTCGTCCCAACGCTCCTTCGGCGGGAACGCGGCCAGATGAATGCAACTCGGCCCCGGATAGAAAGTTTCGCCGCGCGCTTCAGTCTCCGCGCGGGCCGCGCTTACCCGTTCGCTCATGTCTTGCGACTTCATCGCTTCTCCTTAGGCCAGCGGCACGGCCTGCCCGGCTTGCACGTAAGCATGTTCGTAGAGTAGTAGACCAATTAGCGCCAACGGCACGACGGCTAGACCAAACCAGGGCGCGACGCAGCCCGCGAGCGACAGCACAAGGCCGAACCAGAAGAATGTTTTGAAGCGGCCGTGCGTCAACTCCCAGACGGCTACGCGCGCGTGCGCGGTCGGGTGTGTAAGTGTGAGTTCGCCGCAAACTACCAGCAGATGCGCGAGCGTCGTGGCGGCAAGCGTCCAGAGTAAGGGCGCGACGAAGGCCGGTTCGAGCAAGTAGGCGACGGGCACAAGCACGCCTGCGCCGACGAGCAGCGATTGAATGAGCAGGTGCGGCGGCAGCAGTGGGTTCTGCCAGAGATCGCGGGCCTTCGCCTGCGCGAAGAGATAAGCCGTGTAGACTGCGGTCATCAATGCGAGCGGTAGGCCCGCGAGCATTAACCAGCGTTGCGGCGTGGTCGCGCCCAAGAGACTGGCCGCGAAATGCAGCGCCAGCACGAGCGTGTAAGCGCCGATGATGAATGCGCCGCGCACGAGCCAACTGCGCCATTGCGGGCGCGTGAAGATGAGATAGAAGCGCGCCGGATGCTCTAAATCCCAGATGAGCAGGCCGCCGGTCGCGGCTAAGAATGTGCCCGCCATGACGGGCGCGACCCAGAGCCAGAGGGCACTATCCGCGCGCAGCAGACCGAGTAGCACGAAGAGAAGCGGGACGAGATATGCGCCCGCCGCGATGCCTTTCGTCCAGGTATAGAGACTAACGCGCCAGTCCCAGGGGAGCGCGTGCGGCACATCGTAAGCGAGCAGCGCGGCGGCCGATGAGTTGTGCTGCGTCGGATGGCCGGAGACGACGTGCGCGGGCGTTTCTAGTTGCTCGCTCCACATGAACAGCCCGCCCGTGGGGCGCTGCGCGGCGAGCGGATCGAGCGTGGCCTGGGTCGCGCCTTTGTAGAACAGTTTGGGCTGTGTTTCTTTCTCCGGCCGGCGCACGTTGACGGGTTCGCGCTGCACGATGCGCGAAACTTTTGCGTGCGGATCATTCAAGTCGCCGATCAGGATCGCTTCGACCGGACAAACGACAACGCAGGCCGGCTCTAGCCCCATATCGATCCGGTGCGCGCAAAAGTTGCACTTCTCGGCTGAATGATCTTCGGGGTTGATGAAGATCGCGTCGTAGGGACAGGCCGCCATGCAGGCTTTGCAGCCAATGCAGATCGACTTATCGAAATCGACGATGCCGTCCTTACGTTGGAACATCGCGCTGGTGGGACAGGCAGAGACGCAGGGCGCGTGCTGACATTGATTGCAGCGGGTCACTTGATGGGCGCGGCGGGCCTGCGGAAATATGCCTACATCCACGTGTTTGACGTAGGTGCGGTTGACGGAGACGGGCACGGCATTCTCAGACTTACAGGCCGTGGTGCAGGCATGACAGCCAATACACCGCGTCTGATCGATCACCTTGATCCATTGCGCCGACGTGCTGCGCGCGGCCTCTTGCTCCGCCATCAACGTCTCCCGTGATTTCGCCTATTGCTTGATTGAAGCGTAGACGCTTCTACACTTTAATGGTCTGACGAGTCAATCATAATCTCAGGGCGGCGAGTTGCGGCGCAGATAACGGCCCGCATAACATCGCAGCACGAGAAGGACGTAGCGAGATTGGGCGCGCGTCGGCCTTTGCTAAATCAAACCACGAGCGATTGGGACAACATGGAAAAACTATCCACGAACTCACACGAAGCAACACGAACTAAAACACACGTAATTCCGTGCTATTTCGTGTGCTTTCGTGGATAAATGTTTTCGTTCTCTGTTCCAATCTGATGTGCTTCGATTTAGCCGAATGATAAGCACGGCACCATGCAACAGGCCTTAACCTTTCACAGTGGCGTGGGCGACGCGGGCTTGCGACTCGATGTCTTTCTGGCCGCGCGCCTTGAACAACTGAGCCGCATGGGGATCGCACACCTCATCGCGGCCGGCGCTTGCACGGTCAACGGCGACGCGGCGACGGCGGGGCAACTCGTGCGCGGTGGCGACGTTATTGCGTTACTAATGGCAGAGACTGTCCCCAATGCGATGACGCCGGAGGCGCTGCCGTTACAGATAATTTATGAGGACGCCGAGTTAATGGTCGTGGATAAACAAGCGGGCTTGCTCGTGCATCCAACGCGCGGCATCAAGACCGGCACACTGGCCAACGGGCTGGTCTATCATCTGAATCGCTTGCGGCTGGCCTCTAACAATCAAACAGAGCCTCCGTCGTCGCCAACTTCCAATTCGCCCATCGCCAAGCCAACACCGCCCGCCTTCGTCCGGCCCGGCATCGTGCATCGACTCGACCGCGCCACCTCCGGGTTAATGGTTGTCGCCAAGACGCAGCGCGCACTCGGCATTCTGACGCGCCATTTTCACGAGCGGCGTGTTAAGAAAAGTTATCTCGCGCTCGTGCGTGGGCGGGTCGGGGCGGACGAGTTTGCGATTGATGCGCCCATCGGCCGCGTGGGCGCAGAGCGGCCGCACTGGCGCGTGGCGGCGGCGGGCAAACCGGCGCAGACACATTTGCGTGTGCTGAAACGGGCTGGCGGCGTAACGCTCGCCGAACTTGAGCCGCTGACGGGGCGCACCAACCAATTGCGCATCCACTGCGCGCACGCGGGGCACGCTATCGTGGGCGACGAGTGGTATGACGAAGCCAGCATCGGTGCGACGAACGGCGTGCACAGGCGCTTGTGCCTGCATGCGGCGCGCCTCGCTTTCAATCACCCGACAGGCGGCGCATGGCTTGAGTTCGTCGCACCTTTGCCGGAGGAGATGCAGGCCCTGGGCGCTGATTGCGGAATGCTGTTTGCGGATGGCGGATTAATAAAATGACGACCGGTCCATTCCGCAATCCACGAGACTGACCTTGACTCGTCTGTTGATTCAGCGTAAAAGACCGACTGGCTCGCGGTATTCAATTCTAACTAACGTGAGAGAAGCAATGGAACCGATTCGCGCACCTTTGATGGTTGGTCTCATCGGCTTGGGGATTGGCGGGGCGTTGATGCTCGCATGGTGGCTGATCAGCCAGCCGGACAACGTGCTGTTTAGATTCATGCACGGCCTGTTTTTCGGCTTGGGCATGCTGCTCGGTGTCACGGGCGGCTTCCTCGCGCTGTGCATCGGCCTTGTTTATCTGGTCTATTTCTTCACGCACCCGCGTGCGACGGTTAAGGCGGCGAAGTGAGCGCGGCACAGGCGGCGGCCGGGGAGGGCTTATGAGCGAAGACGAGAAAGCGGCGATCACTTTTAACAATGATCAGCAGAACATGTTCGGTGCGGCGGAAGCGAATCAGACGGGTGCGCCGGTGCGGCCGCGCGAGCCGCTGGCCGATCCGCTCCCCGACGTGCATTTCGAGCCGGTAGAGAAAAGTGCGCCGGCTGACCCGGCAGACGAACCGCCGCACATTGTTGTCGCCGCGCGGGGCGAAGGTGGGACGGATATCACGGGCGGGACGGACAAGTTCGGGGCGGGCGGGATGGGCGACAGCGGCCCGGCCGCACGCAGCCCGGCGGACGAATAGCCGCTCGTGAGGTGCAGACATGTCTGAGGCTGCGTCGGCTCCGTTTCATGCCCTACTGGTCGAAGGCATCCCTGGCATCGGCAAGTCCACGCTCATCGACGCTTTGCTCCGGCGACACGTGGAGACGGCTGGCGACCGGCAAATTCGCACGGTCTTTTATCTCAGCCAGGCGCACACCTACGGGCCGCTTGCGCCCGCTGAGGATGCGGGTACACTCACGCTCACCGATAACCTCAAACATCTGGAACACATAGTGCGCACGGTCGAATGGCTCAAGGCGAGTGTGCAGGAGCAGGCGCGGCCGTCGTGCTTCGTGCTGATCGACACACTACATTTGACTCACTGCTTGCGCCCCGGCGTGTTGTCGTGGGCAGACGCCGCCGCCTGCGACCGCCGCCTTGCTAATGCCGGCTGCAAATTGCTCGTACTGCATGCGACTGCTGAAGTCGTGCGCGAACGTGCCCTCAACGCACGCGCCGAGTGGCCGTTTCTACAGCAGTATGCGGCGAAGTTCGGGCGCACGCACGATGAGTTGCACACGTATTTCATGACTGAACAGGCGGAGTTCACGCGCATGTATCAGCGTTCAGTGATGCCGAAACTGTTGTTGCCGAATGACGAGACGTTGGCGGACATCGTGGGCGCGGCCGACCGGCACTGGCGCGGCGTGTCCGTAGCTGCGGTGGATCGCGTCGCCTGAGTCGCCCGGTTAAATATGTGGTTGACATGGCCGCGAGAACAGACTAAAAGTTTTCTCACGTCTTGGTGGCCGGCACACGCAGCACATTCCCTTCGAGCAGCACCGGCCCACCAGGCGCGCACGACCCCGATCAGCCGGCCCTTCTCCCCAAGCACGCAATAGACCGGCTGAAGGCGCACTTGAAAGCTTCCCCCGCTTACCACCATCCAGCCCGGCTGGCCATTGGGAGCGGATTGATGATCAGTCAAGACGACTTTGATAAGTTCGTTCATAGCTACAATACCGATTACTATTATCTACTGACCCGCGCAGCCGGCGGTAGCTACGATTGTTTGATCTCTTCGTTTCGCGTCCTGAAAGACCTATACGAAGTGGTCATCAAACTGCACGACGCGACGCAGTTGAACTTCAAGGTCGTGCCCTACCCGCTCACGTTTCGCGCGAGCGACGCCTTTCTGGCGAGCCTCGGATTCAACTCGCCCCAGATCAAGAGCATCTATGGTTTTCTTGAGCACGTGAAACGGACGCAGGGGCAGGAATTTGAAGAATGTATCGAGACCACTGAACCGCTGAAGTGCGGCGTTGCAGGCATCCCCCAACATGGCCCAAGCTGACATTGCCCGCCTGATTGAGACTCATCGTGATGAGTTAATCCAACATTGGGTACAGACGGTACGTGCGGATCAGACGATTCAATCAGACGGTGATCTGTCCGAGGGCGGGTTGATCGATCACGTGCCCGTGTTGCTAGACGAGGTGTGCGCGCTGCTGCGCGCGGGCGAGCAACCGTGTCTCTACAATATGCCGGAAGCGCGTGTCCATGCGTACACGCGCTTCCGGCAAGGCTATCGCCCGCGCGATCTCGTGCGCGAGGTGGCGTTACTGCGCTTACTGCTCATCAAGCACATCCACGATGCGCTGGAAGATGATTTCGCGAGCATCAGGCCGCAGGACTACTTCAGCGTGATGCACTCACTCAATCTCTATCTCGACGAAGAATTGCGCTTCGCCGTCGCCATCTTCACCGAAGGCATCCCCGCGTTGCCCGCACCTGTGCTGGCCTAAGGCTGCCGGGTTAGCGGCGCGCCAGAGCAAAACCACACTACTCTTTTCTGATCACCGTCTCACGCTCCGAAACCACGGCCACGCTGTCCCGCCCGCGCCCGCGTGCGCTCAAGGCGATGATGGCGATGATGGCGAGCAGGGCAATCGCGCCCACTGCGATCCAGAGCGGGTTAACAGATTGCGTCGTCGTGCGCGTAACCTGCACGTTGGGCTGGGCCGCTTCGGTCGTGCGTGTGGTCTGCGTGGTTGATTGCGTGGAGTTGGTTGTGCCACCGCTCTGCGCGGCCGCGCGTTGCGGCATCAAGGTCAGCGTAAAAGCGATTGTCAGCACTGCTGCGGCCATGTTTGTTAGCTTGAATAATCTCATCATTTCTTTCTCCTTGAGCGATTGTCGTGTTGGCGGTCGGGACGAAGCAGGACGAAGGGCGCAGGCCGCGCATCAGCCTGACTGTAAGAACTTGATACAAACCGCCATCCTGGTACGTCGTAGTGGTTAAGTCGCTTGCTTGATAGCTTTACCGGGCATACGACCAATAAGCCGCTGGAAGCAAACGAGACAGGCGCGGGGCCCAAGCCAGTAGCGAAGCGATTTTAGGGCCGCACTTAATGTGGATAGAGCAAAGACACCTTGCCGGCTTTGCTTGCGTTAGTCGGATACGTCGCGCAGACATATCCGGCTAACGCTCATTACTGCACATTAGTGTGTGGTGGCGTGGGTTGCGGCCAGCAGCCGCTTGACGGTCGGGATGAGTTTGCTTGTGTCCGGCTTGATTAGATAGGCATTAGCCCCGGCGCGCAGTCCTGCCGCTTGATCGGCCGGATAACCATGGCCCGTGAAGAAGACAATGGGCGTGGTCTGATCAACCGCGCGGACTTTATCGCAGAAGGTTAGCCCGCCCACGCCGGGCATCTGGCCGTCCACGATGTAGAGACTGAATTGCTCGGTCGCCATCAACTCCAACGCCTCGGCCACGTCGGCCACGGCGACGGCCTCAAGGTCAGACAGGTCGAGCATAGTGGTGAGCATTTCGCAGGTGTTCGGATCATCGTCGATGCAAAGGATTCTCATTTTGGACTCCTTCGATGTCGCGGCAGGGCAACGGCTGTCAGGCAGGATCGGGCGCGACTATACATCAGGTACGCTGGCGTACCTAACCGTAGCCAATATGGCCCCGCTACCGGCCGTCGCATGCGCGCTTGACATTGTGTGCCGCGACAACTAACTTGTCGGGTCGTTTAAGGGGTCGCTGCGCCGGTTTGTAGTACCTAACCATTAGTCGGCGCGAACTGCAACACAATCAAATCAGCCGCACGCTAACTTGTTTTGCCAACTCGTGCGCTTACCCGACTGCGCACCCGCTCCTGAAATGAAAGCAGAGCCAACATAGTTTGTGGAGAGGCCAGCGTTTTACGCCTTTACCCCACCTGTTATCAGCGTACATCCGATCACGTCGTGCCGGGCCGAGACCGGGCCGGCATAACTGCTAACCCTGAGCCGAATCAGCCACCGCCCGCGTGCCTCCCCCCGCGCACCCGCGCCCGGCCGACTCGCTCCCGCCGCACAAACACTTGTGCGTATCGCCTCTGAGCAGGACAAGCGGCTTTTTCCATATTGCAATCTAACCAACTGGCCAATTAACCGACGCCCCTCGCGTCCTTACACCACCCGTTTGGAGTAAACACATGAAGACCCCTAACACTCTTGCGCCCCTCAACAAGTTTCGTTCGTTCAAAAAATTACCATCCTTGTCGGGATGATCTGTGTTGCTATACTTGCCACCACATTAGCGTGGGCGCGTCCCGACGTAGCGCAAAAGGTTTTTCGTAACCCATTGAGTTATGTCAACAAAAGCGTTGGGGCTGTGCGTCAAGCTAAATCACCTTCATCGTTTGCGCCCATATCTGTATCTAACAGTCCGAGTCCCCAAGTTGCCTTACCTGTTACGCAGAATTTCGACGGCATTGGCACAACGGCGACAGCAACGTTACCGACTGACTTCAGGGTGGACAAGAACACCACTGCACGCACTGTCGGGACTTATGCTGCGGCTGTTACTGCAACTGAGAATTTAGGAGGGCCTAATCTGGCGACGAATGCAGGTAACGGCATATACAATTTCGGTTCAGGTACAACAACAACTGGCAGCGACCGCGCAATCGGTTTTCTCTCATCTAGCACAGCGACTAAGAGCGGTAATCTCTACGCCAAGGTTGACAATAGCTCTGGTGGAAATTTTAGTGGTTTGAAGATTAGTTATAATGTAGAGAAGTATCGTAATGGGTCTAACGCCGCAGGCTTTAGCATTCAGATGTACTTCTCCACTGACGGCAACACGTGGACAAGTGCGGGAGCTAACTTCCTGACGAGCTTTGCCGCAGACGCAGATAACAATGGCTTCGCAACAGCACCAGGTACTACAGCATCAGTAACTAATCAAACATTAGCTCAGGCTATTAACAACGGCAGCAGTGTGTATCTGGCTTGGAATTATTCTGTTACTTCGGGAAGTACAACATCAAATGCACAGTCCCTCGCAATTGATAACATTTCAATTCAGGGGTTCGCGCCTACTATAATTGTCACCGGCGGCCCGTTGAATTTCGGCAACACAGTAGTCGGTTCGACCTCAGCCTCGCAGCCTTATACAGTTTCCGGCAGTAATCTAACCGCCAACCTCGTAGTTACTGCGCCGACAGATTTCCAAGTTTCAACGGACAACATCAGTTTCGGCTCATCCGTCTCGCTCACGCCTGCGAGCGGCACAGTCGCCACGATGATAATCTACGTCCGCTTCGCTCCCAGCAGCGCAGGATTAATGAGCGACAACGTCACCAATGCCAGCACGGGCGCGACCACGAAGAACATCGGCGTTACTGGCACAGGCATCCAGCCCGGCACAATTCAATTCGCCACGACCAGCTACACCGTCAATGAAGGCGATGGCACAGCCACGTTGACCGTGACGCGCACGGGCGGCAGCGATGGCGCGGTCAGCGTCAACTACACGACCGTTGACGGCACAGCTACGTCGGGCGCGGGCAACGACTACACGGGCCAGTCCGGCACGCTCAATTGGGCGACTGGCGACGCGACCGACAGAACCATTGTCATCGACCTGCTCAACGATACCGTCTTTGAGAACACAGAGAGTTTCTCTGTCA
This sequence comes from Pyrinomonadales bacterium, assembly GCA_038322995.1. Lineage (GTDB taxonomy): Bacteria > Acidobacteriota > Blastocatellia > Pyrinomonadales > Pyrinomonadaceae > QHXQ01. The sequence goes on along the minus strand of JBBQGM010000049.1, from coordinate 23,483 downwards.
ACGTGAACACACCCAGCGGCGGCGCAACCATCGGCGCGAACAATCCGGCCACCGTCACCATCAACGATAATGATGTAGCCAATACTAACCCGACCATCTCCGACATCACCGACCAGACGATCTCGCAGGACACCTCCACGGGCGCGCTCGCGTTCACCGTGGGCGATGCTGAGACTGCCGTCGCCAGTCTGACCGTGGCGGATAGCTCAAGCAATCAGACGCTCGTGCCCGACGCGAACATCGTGTTCGGCGGCAGCGACGCGAACCGCACCGTCACCGTCACGCCCGCCGCCGGGCAGACCGGCACAGCCACCGTCACCGTCACCGTCAACGACGGGCAGAGCGGCACGGCGAGCGATTCGTTCCTGCTCACCGTGAACGCGGCGGCCTCCACGATGCAATTCTCGTCCGCCACTTATTTCGTCAACGAAGACGGCAGCGCCACCACCACCGCGCCGGACGGCTTTATCCTTCAGGCCAACATTACGGTCACGCGCACGGGCGCGACCGACACGGCGGCGACAGTTGATTACGCGACGGTCGCGGGCGGCACGGCCACCGCCGGTGACGACTACACAACAACCAGCGGCACGTTGAACTTTGCCGCCGGCCAGACGAGTAAGAGCTTCAACATCACGTTCAACGACGACCAGACGGACGAACCGGACGAGACGGTCAACCTTGCGTTGTCCAACGTCACGGGTACAGGCGCAACGCTCGGCACGCCCGGCACGGCGACGCTGACCATCGTTGATAACGACAGCACGCCGTCGGTCTCGATTGCCGATGCCATCTTCGCCGAAGGCGACTCGGTCGCGCCGGTAGGCTTCACGGTCACGCTCTCCAATCCCAGCAGCCAAAACCGTCACGGTTGACTATGTCACGCAGGACGGCACGGCCACCGCGCCCGCCGACTACACGGCCATTTCGACCACGCCGTTGAGCTTCGCCCCCGGCGAGACGGCGAAGACTATCTCCGTCACGATCATCGGCGACACGGTGCAGGAGCCAACCGAGGACTTCTTCGTCAACCTCAGCAATCCGGCAAACGCGACCATTAGCGACGGGCAGGGCAAAGGCACGATCAACGATAACGACCCGACGCCCACGCTGGCCATCGACACTGTAACGGCGAATGGAGGTAACTCAGGCACCACCGCCTTCAACTTCACCGTCACCAAGACGGGCAACACAAGCAGCAGCGTCACCGTTGATTACGCTACCGTGGACGGCACGGCAACCATCGCCGACACTGACTATGCGGCGCAGAACGGCACACTGACCTTCCTCCCCGCCGAAACGACCAAGGCCATCACGATCTCCGTTAAAGGCGATGCGAAGTTCGAGCCGACCGAAGCGTTCACCGTCCACCTATCGAACGCGAGCGGCGCAATCATCAGCGCCGCCGACGGCACGGGCACCATCACGAACGACGACAGCGCGCCCACCTTCAGCATTGACGACGTGGCGCACAATGAAGGCAACGACGGCCTGACCACCTATACTTTCACCATCACCCGGACAGGGGCGACAGCCATGAGTGCCACGGTGTCTTTCGCTACCGTGGACGGCTCGGCGACTGTGGCCGGCAACGATTATCAGTCCAACAGCGGGACTATCACCTTCCCGCCGAACTTCGATACTGCCCAGTTCAATGTGCTCGTCAATGGCTACACCACCGTCGAGCCGGATGAAGCGTTCACCGTCCACCTGTCGAACCCCGACAATGCGACCATCTTGGACGCCGACGGCACAGGCACGATCACGAACGACGACAACTCCGGCACGTTCCAGTTCAGCGCGGCCAACTACACAGTCAACGAAAGCCGCCCGACTGCGACCATCACCGTCACCCGCACCGGCTCGACGAGCGGCGCGGCGACGATCCATTACGCCACGTCAGACGGCACGGCGACCGCAGGCGCGGACTACGACTCGACCTCCGGCGACCTGAATTTTGCCAACGGCGACGCCAGCAAGACGTTCACCGTCGGCATCATCAACGACACCGCGACCGAACCTAACGAGACGGTCACGCTTACGCTTAGCACAACGTCCACAGGCGCAGTGCTCGGCACGCCGAACCCGGCCACTTTGACTATCGTGGATAACGACGGCGCGGCCTCGTCCAACATCGTCGTCGTAACGCCGACCAACCTGCAAGGTTGGGCCGCCTTCAACGAGCAGACGGCGAGCGCCGCGTTCGTCAACGGCCCCGCCACGCCGCCTTACGGGAGCGGTAGTTACCAGGAGTTGACCGGCGCGGGCACAGGCCCGAACGCGGGCGGCAAGAGCTACTTCAAGACGGATAACTACAACGGCACGCGGCTCGACGCGATCTCGTCGCTCAGCTATCGCACCTACGTCGATCCGTCGTCGCAGGCGACGGACAACCTCGCGCCCGTTATCGAAATAATGGTGGACGTGGACAATAACGGCTCGCGCGACACGACCTTTATCTTCGAGCCGGTCTATTCGGCGGCAGAGCAAGGCGCGGTGCAAAAGGGCGTGTGGCAGACGTGGAACGCACGCGCCGGCACGTGGCGCGTGAGCAGGACGGTCGGGCCCATCGCGGCCGGCACATACTTCTCCTATGACACGTTCGTCGCCGCGTTCCCCGACGCGAAGATCGTGCAGTGGTTCCCGCGCGCTGACGGTTTCGGCCTCGGCACGGTCGTCGGCCAATCATCTGGCGACATCTGGGCCAACTTCGTCGGCAACGTGGACGGCTTCGAGATCGGCGTGAACAACGCTTCGACGATCAACAACTACGAGTTAGCGTTGCCCACCATCTCGATTGACGATGCCAGCTTCACGGAAGGCGACTCGGTTCTCCCGCCGCACTTCAACGTCATGCTCTCCGGCGTCAGTAGCCAGACCGTCACCGTCGCTTACGCCACCGCCGACGGCACGGCGACGGCCGGCAGCGACTACACGGCCACGAGCGGGACTTTAACTTTCGCGCCCGGCGAGACGACCATGCCCGTCATCGTCAACATTATCGGCGATACGACGTTCGAGCCGGACGAGACGTTCTTCGTCAACCTGTCGGCCCCGACGAATGCCACCATCGCCGATGCGCAAGGCGTGGGCACGATTACGAACGATGATGTCGCGCCCACGCTCAGCATCAACGACGTGTTCGTCGCTGAGCCGACCGCCGGGACGAGCAACGCGACCTTCACGGTCACGCTGTCGCAGGCGGCGAGCAACGACGTGACAGTTACATACGCAACCGCCGACGACACGGCCACCGCGCCCGCCGACTATACGGCGACAAGCGGCACGCTCACGTTCACGCCGGGCCAGACGAGCAAGACCGTGAACGTCGCGATCAACGCCGACGCCCTGACCGAAGGCAGCGAGACGTTCACGGTGCTACTGAGCAATCCAAGCAGCAATGCGACGATTGCCGATGGCACGGGGCAGGGCACGAACACCGACCCGGTCGCGGCCGGGCAGTTGCTCATCAGCGAACTCCGCTTCCGCGGCCCGACCTTCAGCGCCGGGCAGAACATCGACGGCGCACGCGATGAGTACGTTGAGTTGTACAACAACACGAACCAACCGATCACCGTGGCTACGACCGACGGTTCGCAAGGTTGGACGCTGGCCGCTTCGGACGCGAACGGCACGACTACGGTCGTGTTGGTCACGATTCCGAATGGCACGGTCATCCCGGCGCGCGGACATTTCCTCGCGGTCAACTCGGACGAAGACACAACCACGCGCCCACACGCCGGCATCGTGCCGGAGGGCGGCTACAGTCTGAATGGCTACGCCGTCGGCGATGCCTTCTATCTACCGGACGTGAGCGACGATGCGGGCGTGGCGGTCTTCAACACGACGAACACGGCTAACTTCACGGCCGCTACACGGCTTGACGCGGCCGGGTTCGCCGGCCCCGCAAACGTGAACGCCGCGCTATACCGCGAGGGCGCGGGGATGGTCTCGCCGGGCGCGAACGACGGACAGTATGCCTTCGTGCGCCGCCTGGAGACAGGGCTGCCGCAGGACACGGACAACAATGCGGCCGACTTCGTCTTCGTTTCAACTGACGGCGGGATATACGGCGGCGTTCAATCGATTCTAGGCGCGCCGGGGCCGGAGAATTGCGGTTGCTATCCGACAAACGTCTTTGCCAATCGTAGCCCCGTGCAACACAACGCCGACATCAAGGCCAGCTTGATCGACCCGCAGGTCGTCTCGACCGCGCCGCCCAATCGCATCCGCGACAACGCGGCGACCGGCCCCAACGCCACCCTAGGCACGCTGGAAATCCGGCGGCGCTTTAGGAATCAGACCGGGCAGATCGTCTCGCGTTTGCGCTTCCGCGTGGTTGATGTGACGACCTTGAATTCGCCGAATCCCGGCGGCCAGCAAGCCGATCTGCGTTGGCTGTCGAGCGCGGACACGATGGTGACAACCAGTCAAGGTGTGGTGACAGTCCGCGGCACGGTTATCGAAGCCCCGCCGACGCAACCGAACGGCGGCGGCTTGAACACGTCGGGCATTATCAACCTGCCCGGCGGCACGCTCGCGCCGAACTCCACCGTCGATGTGCGCTTCGTCCTAGGCATCCAGACGGGTGGTCGCTTCCGCTTCTTGATTAACGTCGAAGCGTTGCCTTAAATCGGAGGCTAAAGGCGGCCAGCAATTGATTGGCCTAAACACAAGCGGGGCGGTTGTTCAGTGAACAATCGCCCCGCTTGTATTAAGTATCAACTGGATTGCCGGTCGGCCGCGTTAAGCGCGTTTGACGTTGCGCCCGGCCGTGGCTTGCGCCCGTGGATTGGCTGCGCCGTCATCGGTAGCGGTGGCCGGCTTCGGCTCAACGGGCACAGCTTGCGTCGCCTTCGTCCGTTCGATCCGTGCGCTGATGCGGCGGTCGAGGTCGGCGATCTGTTCGGGCGTCAACCGGTGGATGTTCGGCTGGTTGTGATAGACCTTCGCGCCCGTCACGATGTCCGCGACCTTGAAGCCATGCCGCTCGGCCTTGGCCGTCAGTTCCTCAATGGTCATCGGCGGCGGCACGAGCGACAGCGGCGCAGGTTTCTCTGCCAGCACTTCCGGCACGGCCGATGGCTCAGGCGCGCTCATCGGCAAGTCGTTCCCGGATTCGCGCGCCATATGCTCGATGAAATCTTTGAACGTGATCTCGCCTGTCATCTCGAAGCCGACCTCGAACGCCGGGCTGTTCGACTTGACGACCTGAAAGACGCGCACGATCTCGCCTGCGCGCTCTTGCAGTGAGACTTCGACCATGATGTCCACGAAGTATTCCAGCCCCGAAGCCGTCATCGGCAGCACGCGCCCGACCTCGTTGTCTTCCTTTGCCTCTTTGCCCTTCGCCGGTATCTGATCCACGATCACCACCGACTTGCCGCTCTCGATGCACAGCCGCCGCAAGACGCCCTGCAAGATCATCTGATCGGCCGCCAACTCTTCCGCCGACGGTTGCGCCAGCGGATCGCCTGTGCGCTCGCGCACCGCCGTGAGCATGTCGCTGTGCTTCGCGCTGAAATAAGAGGCCCACGAGTCGAGCGCGAAGCAGCCATAATTTTGCTCGCGCCCTTCGCCACTCAAAGCCCAGTCGATAAACTCCGGCAATTCGTCCGCCTGCTCGATCTCCAAGCCGTCGAAGACCGTGCCGTTGCCCTTCAACAAGCGCGATTTGCGCTCCACGTCGAAGATGCACAGCCGGCCCAACCCCGCATCCGCCATCGAACTGACAAAATGACTCTTGCCCACACCTGCGCCGCCGCGCACAGCCAACACCAACCGCTGTTGGCGCGGTCGCCGGCTGAGCGGATTAACTCTCGGTCTCGTCGTGTTATTGCTCATCTCTCGTCTCCTTCACAGATCATTTTCGGGAGTGGACGCGCGATCCAACACGCGCCCGTTCGGTCGCCCCACACCCTCCGCGCTCCGGCCGGTGTCCGGCTTGACTGGGCGCGCACTATAACACGTTTCATGCAGGAGTGGAATGCTGTTGCAAGCATGAAACGGGCGGGTTTAATAAAATTTGCGCGGGCGTGGACAGATTGCAGTAGCATGAACAGGCAATGGTTAGAAAAGCACAACAGCAACCACCGGCCCAACAGGACGTGCCGGGCCAGAGTGCGGCCTTCGAGCAGGCGACCACCAAAGAGCCGAGCCACTACGATCCGGACGGCGCGCACCGCACGGCTGACAGTGATGGCGAAACGCAAGCGGCCGCACATCTGATTGCCGGAGCGCAACCGCCCACAGACTTCAACGGCTTAAATCAGACCGCGCCGAAAGCGGTCGCGGGCGGCGTGCCGGCCATACTCTCGACGATGAAATTCGCATGGGGCGAGATGGGCGCGGGGCGCAGCCTGCGGACGCTGGCGCGTATCAACCAACCCGATGGCTTCGACTGTCCCGGCTGCGCCTGGCCCGAGCCGGACAGCGAGCGCCCGCACATCGAGTTCTGCGAGAATGGCGCAAAGCATGTCGCGGACGAGGCCACGACGAAGCGCGTAACGCCGGAATTTTTCCGCACACATAGCGTGCCCCAACTCGCCGCGCAGACAGATTTGTGGCTCAACCAGCAGGGCCGCCTCACCCACCCGATGCTGCGTCAGCGCGGCAGCGATCATTACACGCCGGTCGGTTGGGCTGATGCGTTCGCGCTGATCGCTACTGAACTAAACGCGCTTGCGTCGCCCGACCAAGCGATCTTTTACACGTCGGGGCGGACGAGCAACGAGGCCGCATTTCTGTATCAACTCTTCGTCCGGCAGTTCGGCACGAACAATCTGCCCGACTGCTCGAACATGTGCCACGAGTCGTCGGGCACGGCCTTGACCGAGACTATCGGCGTTGGTAAAGGCACGGTCACGCTCGACGATTTCGCGCTCGCCGACGCGATCTATATCATCGGCCAGAATCCCGGCACGAACCACCCGCGCATGCTCACGACGCTCCAACAGGCGAAGCGGCGCGGCTGTCGCATCGTCCATATCAACCCGCTCCCTGAGACCGGCCTGCACGCCTTCAAGCATCCACAGGATGTGCTGCACCTAATTGGCGCGGGCACGCAACTCGCCGATCTGTTTCTGCAAGTCAGCATCAATGGCGATGTCGCGCTGTTGCAAGGCGTGATGAAAGAAGTGCTCGCGGCCGAAGCAGCACGACCCGGCGCGGTGCTGGATCACGAGTTCATTAACGCACACACGAACGGCTTCGCCGAGTTCGCCGCCGCGCTCGAAGCGATTGATTGGCCTGAGTTGGAAACTGAGAGCGGTCTGACACGCGCCGAGATGCGCGCGGCGGCCGACATCTATGTGAACGCGGAGCGCGTCATCGTCTGTTGGGCGATGGGCCTGACGCAGCACAAGAACGCGGTTGCCAACATACAGGAGATCGTCAACCTGCTGTTGCTGCGCGGCAACATCGGGCGCGCGGGCGCGGGCGCGTGTCCCGTGCGCGGGCACTCGAACGTGCAGGGCGACCGCACGATGGGCATCTGGGAACGCCCGACCACGACGTTCCTCGACAGTCTCGCGCGCGAGTTCAACTTCGCCCCGCCGCGCGCACACGGCTACGACACGGTTAATGCGATCAAAGCGATGCACGCGAGCGACGCGAAAGTTTTCTTCGCGCTCGGCGGCAATTTTCTCTCGGCGACGCCGGACACTGAGTACACGGCCGCCGCCTTGCAGCGTTGCCGGCTCACCGTTCATGTTTCGACTAAGCTTAATCGCGCCCATCTGATCACGGGCGCACAGGCGTTGATCCTGCCCTGTCTCGGCCGGACGGAAAGAGATATACAGGCGACGGGCGCACAGTTCGTCAGTTGCGAAAACTCGATGGGCGTGGTGCAAACGTCGCGCGGGCGGCTGCCACCGGCGAGCGCGCATCTGTTGAGCGAACCGTTGATCGTCGCGCGCCTCGCCGCCGCTACGATGGGTGCACGCAGCAGCGTTGATTGGCTTGCGCTGGCGGCGGATTATGATCTTATCCGTGCTGCAATCGAGCGCGTGCTACCGGGGTTCGCCGATTACAACCGGCGGGTGCGCGAGCCAGGCGGTTTCTACCTGCCGAATGCGGCGCGCGAGCGCGAGTTTATGACCGCATCGGGCAAGGCGCAATTTACCGTCCATCCGTTGCCGCGCAACGAGCTTGCGCCCGGCCAGTTTTTGATGCTGACCATGCGCAGCCACGATCAGTTCAACACGACGGTCTATAGTCTCGATGATCGCTATCGCGGCATCTTCAACGAGCGGCGCGTCGTGTTGCTCAACGCCGCTGACATTGCAGCGGCCGGTTTACACGAGCGGCAGGTGGTCGATCTCATCAGCCACTTCGCGGGCGAAGAACGCAGCGCGCGACGTTTCCTCGTCGTACCTTATGCCATCCCACGCCGCTGCGCCGCCACTTATTTCCCCGAAGCCAACGCGCTCGTCCACATCAATCATGTGGCCGATAAAAGTAATACCCCGGCCTCGAAGTCAGTCGTGATTACGATCAGACCAGCCATAGAAAGCTAACCGCAAACTTGGCGTTCTTCTTTGCGCCTGTGCGTCTTTGCGTGAGGTAATTGCTTTTGCTTGGAAGAGACGCACGCAAAGGTGCAAAGAGATATGTATCGTGATCTTCGTATCAAGATTTATTGCCATAAGCGCCAGAGCATAACGCCGCCGATGACGAGGCCGATGATGACGACGAGCCGGCGAATCACGAGCCGCCCGAAACGATGGGCCGCGCTCGCGCCGTAGTAGCCGCCGAGGATCGCGCCCACCGCCATGATGAGCGCGATGGGCCACGCCACCAGCCCTTTCACGGCGAAGCTGAGAACGGCGACGCTGTTGAGACACAGACCCAGATAGTTCTTCAATCCGTTTGCGCGATGTATGTCCGCGATACCGAGCAGGCCAAGCGCAGCGAGCATCAGGATGCCGTTGCCCGCGCCGAAATAGCCACCGTAGATCGCAGAGCAGAACTGAAAGATAATCGCGCCCGCCCACCAGCCAGGGCGCGGCGCGGCGGGTGTGGCGGAGAGCCGCAGCATGCGCGTGACCGGCTCTTGCGCTATAAAGAGTAGGGTGGCGAACAGAATCAAAAACGGCACGAGGCGGGCGAACGTGGGGGACGGAGTGGCGATCAAGAGGGCCGCGCCAACTGCGCCGCCGGCGATGCTCGTCAGGCCCAGCCGGAGCAATAGCGGCCGGTTCTCCGCCATCTCGCGGCGGTAGCCGAACAAGCCGCCCATGAGGCCGGGCCAGAGCGCGACGGTGCTGGTCGCGTTGGCCATCTTAGGGTCAAGGCCCAACCAGATGAGCGCGGGGAAGGTGAGTAGTGTGCCGCCCCCGGCGATGGAATTGATCATGCCGGCCGCGAAGGCCGCGGCGAACAAAATCAAACCGTGCGTGATGAACTGTGGCATGCGTTCATCGAGGGCCAGAACCAAGCGGAACGACAAGCAAAACTATTTGCGACCTCAAGATTGCTGATAGCGACCGAGCTTAGCGCGCCGCGATCTGCGATGCAAACTTCGTGCGTTGTCGGTGGCCATGCGCGTGGCTGGTAGGCACGACACATCTACACTAAAATGCGTGCTAGCTCGATTGCAAACACTCTTCAAATAGATCGGTGACGCGAAAGATGAAAGCGATTCGTGTGCATGAATTCGGCGGGCCCGGTATGCTGCGGCTCGAAGAGGTGGCCGCGCCGCGGGCGGGCGCACGGCAAGTGGTGGTGCGCGTGGCGGCGGCGGGCGTGAATCCGGTGGAAGCGTATATCCGCGCGGGCACTTATGCGCGTACGCCCGAATTGCCTTATACGCCGGGCACGGACGGCGCGGGAGTCGTCACGGCCATCGGCGCTGAGGTTAAGCGCGTGCGTGTGGGCGAGCGCGTATACGTGGCCGGTGCGTTGAGCGGGACGTATGCGGAACATGCGCTTTGTCTGGAGACGCAGGTGCAGCCATTGCCGGCCGCGCTCAGTTTCGCACAAGGCGCGGCGGTCGGCGTGCCGTATGCGACGGCGTACCGTGCGTTGTTTGATCGGGCGCGGGCACAGCCGGGCGAGACCGTGCTGATCCACGGCGCGAGCGGCGGCGTCGGGGTCGCGGCCGTGCAGTTGGCGCGGGCGGCTGGGTTGACGGTGTACGGCACGGGCGGGACGGACGCAGGCCGCAAACTCGTCGCGGAGCAGGGCGCACAGCACGTGCTTGATCATCGAAGCCCGGATTATTTGGCACAGCTAATGACTCTGACCGACGGGCGCGGCGTGGACATGATCATAGAGATGCTGGCAAACGTGAATCTGAACAAAGACCTGGGCCTGTTGGCGGCGCGGGGCCGGGTCGTCGTAGTCGGTAGTCGTGGCGCGGTCGAGATCGATCCGCGCCAGACGATGGGGCGCGATGCGAGCATCCACGGCATGTCGTTGAACAACGCCACTGAGGCAGACCTCCTGCGCATTCATGCTGCGCTCGGCGCGGGCTTGGCCAATGGCACACTGCGGCCGGTTGTCGGCCGTGAGTTGCCGCTCGCCGACGCCGCAAGCGCGCATGAACAAGTGATGGAGCCAGGCGCACACGGCAAACTCGTCTTGCAGATCGGCGGGGAGTAAAGCGGAGAATCATCTGAGATGGCGATTGCAACAATCAATCCGGCGACAGGCGAGACGCTGAAAGAATTTGCGCCGCTTGATGCCGCAGCATTAGACGCGAAACTTGAGTTAGCCGCTTGTGCGTTTCGTGCCTACCGGCGCACAACCTTTGCCGCCCGCACGACCTGGTTGCTGCGCGCGGCGGAAATGCTCGAAGCGGAAAAACCAAAGTTCGCGCGGTTGATGACGCTGGAAATGGGCAAGCCGATCAAGGCGGCCGCGGATGAAGCGGCCAAGTGCGCGTGGGTTTGTCGCTATTACGCGGAGACGGGTGCGACGCATCTGGCGGATGAAGTGGTCGCGACAAACGCGACGCAAAGTTTTATTCGCTATCAACCGTTGGGCGCGGTGTTGGCCGTGATGCCGTGGAATTTCCCGTTCTGGCAAGTGATCCGCTGCGCCGCGCCCGCACTGATGGCCGGCAACGTCTGCCTGCTCAAACATGCCTCGAACGTGCCGCAGTGCGCGCTCGCTATCGAAGACTTGTTTGTGCGCGCGGGCTTTCCGGCTGGCGCGTTTCAAACGCTATTGATTAACTCCGATCAAGTCGCGCGCGTGATTGACGACGTGCGCGTCGCGGCCGTGACGCTCACCGGCAGTGAACCGGCGGGGAGCGCCGTGGCGGCCCGCGCCGGCCGCCAGATCAAGAAGACCGTGCTTGAACTGGGCGGCAGCGATCCATTCATCGTCATGCCGAGCGCTGACCTTGTGGCGGCCGTGGCGACGGCCTTGCAAGCGCGCACCATCAACAACGGGCAATCGTGCATCGCGGCCAAACGGTTCATCGTAGCGACGGAGGTTTACGACGAGTTTGCCCGCCGCTTCGTCGCGCAGATGGCGGCGTTGCAGGTTGGCGATCCGCTTAACGAAACGACGCATATCGGCCCGCTTGCCACGCCGCAAATCCTCGCTGATCTGGTCGATCAAGTGCAGCGCGCGGTCGCGGCTGGCGCGCGGGTGCTGACCGGCGGCGCACCATTACAGCAACCGGGCAACTATTATCCACCCACTGTGCTGGCTGAAATATCTGCCGACTCGCCAGTTTACCGGGAGGAATTCTTCGGCCCCGTCGCGCTGCTTTTCCGCGTCGCTGATGTGGCCGGGGCGATCCGGTTAGCCAACGACACGCCGTTCGGGCTGGGCGCAAGCGCATGGACGAACGACGCGGGTGAGCGGGCGCGCTTGATTGACGAACTCGAAGCCGGTTCAGTCTTTATCAACGGCATGGTGGCCTCCGATCCGCGTCTGCCCTTTGGCGGCATTAAACGCTCCGGCTACGGGCGCGAGCTAAGCGCGTTCGGCATCCGTGAGTTCGTCAACGTCAAGACAGTCTGGATCAAAGATACAGGCGCAGAACAACGAAGTGAGACGGAATAAAGTTGGCCCTTGTGCGTGGTCACTTGGCCTTTGTTTGGTTTTCGCCAGGTGCAAGCGGCCAGCTTCAGCATAGTCGTGACGTGCCGAAAACAACTGCCCCGGACAATGGCTGATTTTTCTTTTTCATTGACATAACCGCACCGTATTTGTTTAGCTGATAACAGGTCAGCCACGCGCTGGGCCGTCCTGCCTGTTGGCCTTAGAAGCTTCGCGCCCGCCTCGCCCCAGCCGCAACAGAAGAGAGGTCGAGATAACGTGTCACAAGTTCTGCATACACTTGAGGAACGCTTCACCGGGCTGTTCGGTGAGCGGCGCAGGGCCAAACGGCGGCGGGCTGCATGCGCGGTGCGGCTGCCGGTCGGCGTCTCGATGGAGCATGAGCAACTTGATCCGCACGCCGGGCATTATCCCGATCCGATCATGGGCCGCACACAGGACGTGAGCGAGACCGGGCTGTCGCTCGTGCTGCCAAAGTTGCACTTAGGCGCGGCGCGCATTGATGCCGAGGCTTATCCGCTTCGCATTGTGCTGTGCCTGCCGGGCGGGATCGTCATCGTGCATGCGGTGACAGTGCGGTGCGCGCCGTTCGTTGCCGAAGAGGGAGTTGACTGCTTTATTGTCGGCGCGCAAATAATCCACATGAGCGATTCCGATCAACGTAGCTACAATAAACCTGTTGCGTGATAAGGGAAATCCGTACCCGGCATCGGCCGCGGCGAAACAGATGCGTCAGCGGGGCTGTAAACGTCAATAGAGCGGGTCTGACAGCCCTTTTGTAGAAAGCCCTCCAGCCTTATCACGCAACAGGTTTAATGCCTTTCTGCGTGTGCTCGACTGAACCGTGAGTCGTGCGCCGCCCGCATGGGCGCGGCCAGATTCAAAACAAATTTGCAGCGACGGAGCGGCAATTAGCCTGCTGCGGCGCTGCATTATTTCGCGGCGACGCTTCTTGACACACCGCGAGATTTACCCTAGCGTGCTGCCCAAGCATAATGTTGCGCTTGTCGTCCAACCCGCGCGCTCGCCCCGACCTCGCGCTCGTTTGCCTTGCAAGTCGCCCGCTGTCTTGTCTGCTTGCAAGACATACAATTTGCCTGAACCTGACAATCGCATACAACACACGTAATCAATCGCGATGAAAAAACAAATTAACCTGCAATCTTCCCTCGTGCTGCTCATCACATTGCTGCTCGCCCTCTCGCTGAGCCTGGCGGCGCAGACGCCAATTGGGCAAGGCGAGCGTGGCCTGAAACTTGGCGCAGCGCCCACGCCCACGCCCGCGACCGGCGAAAGCGCAGTCGCCGCGACCGAAGCGCGCCCCGAACTGGTGCTGCAAACCGGCCATGCTTTGCGCGTGGACGGGCTGGCGTTCAGTCCCGATGGGCGGCTGGTGGCAACGGGCAGCAAAGACAGCACCGTGCGTGTGTGGGAGGCAGCGACCGGGCGTGAACTGCGCTTGCTAACGGGGCATAGCGCGTGGGTCAAAGCCGTGGCCTTCAGTCCGCAAGGGAACTGGCTCGCCTCGGGCGCGATTGACGGCACGATCAAACTTTGGGAGGTCGGCACAGGCCGCGAGCAGGGCAGCGCGGATGGCGGCGGCGTGATTAACGCTATCGCGTTTAGTCCAGACGCACGACTGATCGCGGCCGGCAACAGCGCGGGCGCGGTGCTGGTGTTCGACACTTCAACCGGCCAATTGGCGCAAAAGCTGACCGGGCACACCGGCGCGGTGTTATGTCTCGCCTTCAGTCCTGACGGCAAACTGCTGGCCTCGGCCGGCCGCGATATGGGCGTGAAGGTGTGGGACGCGGCCAGTGGGCGCGAATTAAAGACGCTCGCGGGCCACGCTGATCGCGTGCGCGCCGTCGCCTTCAGTGCTGACTCGCGGCGGTTGGCATCGGCGAGCAACGACAAGACGATCAAAGTGTGGGACGTGAACAAAGGGAAAGAGTTGCGCACGCTCACAGGGCATACGGGCGCGGTGCTGGCCGTCGCGTTCGAGGCCACGGGCCGCACGCTCGTCTCCGCGGCGGCGGATCATCGCGCGGTGAAGTTGTGGGACGTGGACGCGGGCCGCGAGACGGCGACGATCAGCGAAGCCGACAACATAGACACGCAGGAAGCGGTCGTCTTCAACGCGAATGGCAGCACGGTCGCATCGAGCAATGGTGACAAGAGTGTGCTGTTGCGCGATCTGGGGCGTAACCGGGCCACGAACACGCGCACGTTAGCGACGCGTTCGAGCGGCGTCTATGCGACGGCTTTCAGCGCGGATAAGAAATGGTTCGCGTCGGGCAGTAAGGACAACACGATCCGGCTGTGGGAAACGGCGACCGGGCGCGAGTTGCAAAGCATCGAAGGCAATATCGGTTTCATCACGACGCTCGCCTTCAGTCCTGATTCGCACGTGCTGGCGTCGGGCGGTTTGAGCGGGCAAGTCAAACTCTGGGAGGTGATGACGGGGAACGAGTTGCGCCGGCTCGACGGGCACACGGGCAGCATCAACAGCGTGGCCTTCAACAAGGCCGGGCAACTCGCCTCCGCGAGCAATGATAAGACGATCAAACTCTGGGACGCGGCAACCGGCCAAGAGCTACGCACCTTCACAGGGCACACGGGCGAAGTGCAGTCCATCGCATTTAGCCCGGACGGGCACACGCTCGCGTCCGCCGGGACGGATAAGCTGGTTAAGTTGTGGGATGCGACGAGCGGCAGCGAGTTGCGCACGCTGACCGGGCATGGCGCGGATGTCTATGCCGTCGCATTTAGCCCCGACGGACTAACAGTCGCATCGGGGAGTTACGATAAGACGGTCAAACTCTGGGAGGCGGCGACCGGGCGCGAGGTGCAGACGCTCGCCGGCGCTGAAGGCTTCACCGCCGTGGCTTTCAGTCCCGTCGGTAAGCGGCTCGTCGCGGGCGATAAGCGCGGCGCGTTGCGCGTGTGGGATTTAACGAACGCGAATGCGGTGCGCACGCTCGTCGGCCATACAGATGCGATTGACGGCGTGGCCTTCAGCCCTGACGGGCGCTGGCTCACGTCGGGCAGCGAGGATGGCAGCACGCGCCTGTGGGCGACCGACACGGGCGACGCGCTGGCCACGCTCATCACGTTTACTGAGAGCAACGACTGGGTCGTCGTCGCGCCCGACGGCCTGTTCGACGGCTCGCCTGAAGCATGGAATCAAATCCTCTGGCGCTTCGAGCGCAACACCTTTAACGCGCGGCCGGTCGAGGCTTATTTCAACGAGTTCTATTATCCCGGTCTGCTCGCCGACATCCTCGCGGGCAAACACCCGCAAGCACCGGCCGACATCACACTCCGCGACCGCCGCTTGCCACGGGTCGCGCTGCAACTTGCTGGCGCGCAAGCGTCGCCCGACAATGTCACAACGCGACAACTGGCTGTACGGCTTGAAGTGGCTGAAGCGCCGGGCGATGCGAAGCACGCACAGGGCAGCGGTGTGCAAGACTTGCGCCTGTTCCGCAATGGCACGCTCGTCAAACTCTGGCGCGGCGATATCGTCAAAGACAAAGGCGGCAAGACGGTGATCGAAACGACCGTGCCCATCGTCGCGGGCGCGAACGAGTTAATGGCTTACGCCTTCAACCGCGATAACGTGAAGAGTACGAATGCCGAGTTGACCGTCACGGGCGACGCGAGTTTGAAACGACAGGGCACGGCCTATATCGTCGCCGTGGGCGTCAATCAGTATGCGAACCCGCGTTTCAATTTGCGGTTCGCCGTCGCCGACGCGACCACGTTCGGCGAGGAAGTGCAAAAGGCGCAGGCGAAAATTGACGCCTTCGCGCAGATCGAAGTTGTGCAGATTCAAAATCGGGACGCGACCAAAGCCGACATGCTGCTCGCGCTCAAACGACTGGGTGGCGACACCGCACCGCTGCCGGCAGATGCGCCCGCCGCGCTCGCCAACCTCAAACGCGCCGAACCGGAAGACACGGTGATCATCTACTACGCCGGGCACGGGCTGGCCGTGCCGCCGCGCTTTTATCTGTTGCCGCACGACCTTGGTTATCAAGGTGAGCGCACCAGCATCGACCGGCCGAGTCTGGAAAAGATGTTGACACATTGCGTCTCCGATCTAGAGTTGGAAGATGCGTTTGAAGGGATCGACGCCGCACAGGTGGTGATGGTGTTGGATGCTTGCAACTCCGGACAAGCGCTTGAGACCGTGGACAAGCGCATGGGGCCGATGAACTCGAAGGGTCTCGCGCAACTCGCTTACGAGAAGGGCATGTTCATCCTCACCGCCGCGCAAGGTTATCAGGCGGCGCAGGAGGTGGCGACGCTCGGTCATGGTCTGTTGACTTATGCGCTCGTGGTGCAAGGACTGCAAAAGGGCGCGGCTGATAGACGACCGCGCGACGGGCAGATCGTGATGGGCGAGTGGCTCGACTACGCGACCGAGCGCGTGCCGCAGATGCAATTGGAGAAGATGAAGGCGGCGCGCGGTTTCGCCTCGGAGTTGGCAATAGTGGACGGCGAGAAGAAAGTGGCTGACCCGGAGAACCGCAGCCTGCAACGCCCGCGCGTTTTCTACCGGCGCGAGTTGGCCACGCGCCCGCTCGTCGTTACCAAAGTCGCCGGCGCGCAGGCTCAGGCCAGGTAGTTAGCTGAACTGCATTAATCAGCGCCCAGACACGAAAGCGCGCGAAGTAGGTTAATACCTCTTCGCGCGCTTTCGTGTCTTGATGGTTGCGTGAGTTTAGAACGAGAGTTTCAACGAGAACTGGATGCGCCGCGCGGTCGTGACCGTGTTGGTCGCTTGCCCGAAGCCGGGCGCTTCGAGGAAGCGGACGGGGATGCCATAGTTGGCGCGATTGAGAAAGTTGAACACGTCCATCCGCACGCTCAAACTCTTCTGTTCACCGAGGGGTATGCTCTTCAGCAAAGAGGCGTTCAGGTCAAGCACGCTGCCGGCGCGGAACGTGTTGCGGCCGACTTTGCCGTTCTGTGTGATGGGCGCGAGCAAACTCAGCGGGTCAACGGTCAGGCGCACGGGCTGGCGGCGGTTGCCCGTGCGCGTGATGCCGTTCGTCGAGTTCAAGCGGTCGGTCAGGTTGCCATCGAGGTTGACATCGAAGATCGAGTTGACGGTGAACGGCTGCCCGGTTTGAAAACTGCCGAGGCTGGCCACCTGCCAGTGGCCCAGTACGGCGTGTACCAACTCGCCGGGCTGGCCGGGCGCGGGCAGGCCGTAGATCAAGTTATAGGCGAAGCGATGGCGCACGTCGAAGTTGGCGGGCCCGCGCTCGCCCGCGAGATTAAAACTATCTTGCGGCAGGGCGGACGCGCCCGCGAGATCGAACACGTCGGAGACATCGTCGGTGGCTTTGGCGAACGTGTAGGCAGCTTGCAACTGTAAGCGGCGGCGGAAGCGGCTGCGCAGTTGTAATTGCAAACTGTTGTAGCTGGAACTGGCAGTCGTCTCAAATTGCGAGATCGTGCCGACATCGGCTGCGGGGCGACCACCGACGAGGTCTTCGCCGGCGGGCGTGATGCGCGAGCCGGGCGGCAGGGTGAGGCCGAGGAACTGCGGCACGGGCGGCAAACTAGAACCGGCGACAGGCGGCGGCAGCCGGAGCAACACCTGATAAGCATTCGGGCCGAGATTGGGCGTGGTGAAGCGCAAGAGCTTACGCCCGCGTGTGCCGACGTAGGAGGCGGTGAGCGCGAGGTTGCGGCCGAGTTGCTGATCGAAACTGAAGGTGAATTGGTGCGCTTCGGGCATGTCTAGTTCGCGGGCGGGCAGTGTTGCGCCGAAGCCGCTGATCGGCGGGATGATGCCGGAGTTGCGCACGAACGAGTTGATTACGCTGACCAACTGCGCGAACGAGAGCGCAGGGTTGACGGTGTTGAGCGTGCCGGGCTGCACGAGGTTGATTAGCCCGCGCGTTTGGCTGCGGATGTCGGGGATCGGACTGCTCGGATTGATGAATTGGAGCGCGCAACCCGTGGAGGAGCGGAACGGGCATTCCGCGCCGACCAGGTTGTTGAACCCGCCAGCCGTGTTGACGGTCACGTAAGAGGGATAGACGTTGCGCGATTGGCTGACGACCGCACCGAGTATCTGATCAAAGTAGCGCCCGTAGCCGGCGCGGATGACGGTCGCCCCGCGTTCGCGGCCAAATAAATTCGGCGACCACGCCACACTCAGGCGCGGGGCGAAGTTGTTGCGGTCAGGCTCAAAGATGCGCGTGCGCCCGCCGATGAAATTACGCAAGCCCGGCACGAATGAGAGCAGCGGATCGTTGAACGTGCTCTCGATCTTGCGGTTCACTTCGCTGACCGGCGTGTTGTATTCGTAGCGTAGGCCATAGGCGATGGTCAGCGTCGGGCGAATCCGGAAAGCGTCTTGCGCGTAGAAGTCGAGTTGATAAAAGCGCAGGTTGATGCCCTGTTCACCGTTGAGCGCGAGCGTTTGGAAGAAGCCGCTCGGCGCGGAGGCGGCGGCGAAGGTTTCGGGCCGGAAGAAACGCCCGGTGTAGGTCAGCGGTGCGTTCGGATCATCGGGAACATTGAGTTCGGGTGCGCCCGCGAAGGTGACGAGCGGGCGCGAGATGCGCGGCAGTTCGCTGTTGAGTTCCGAGCGGCGCGTGTCCGCCCCGAAGACGAAGGCGTGCCGGCCCGCGCGCATGGTCAATTCGTCCGCCACTTGATAAGTGTTATTGACCCGGCGCTGTGGAAAGTTGAACACGTCTGTGCCGACCGGGCTGAAACCGGCAATGTTGACTTGCCCGACCGCGCCGAGGCGTGGAGCGAGACCGAGCGCGCCGGGCCCGAGCGCGTTCTGCACGGTCACACCGGGCGAGGCTAGATAGATGATCGGGCCAGTGTTCGGCCCACCGTTATTGCCGGGCAGCGTGAAGTTTTCTAAGAGCGGCGCGTTGAGCAAAAAGGGCGCGCCGCCCGCGAGCGTGCTGGGCAATTGAAAACTGCTGTCGCGCACTTCGCTAAAATTGAGGCGCGTGCGGCCATAGGAAAGCCGCACTTGATTGAACGTGGGCCGCGTGGAGTCCGGGCCTGACAGTTCGCTGTTGAAAAAGAACGAATTGTTCTGCGTGCGGACACGCGGTTGCAGGCCGGAGAATAGTGCGCCACCGGTCGAAGGGATGAAGCGATTATCATCGGTGAAGTTATAGCGATTGGTCAGCGAAGACGGTCGCCCAAATAACTTGAAGTTGCCGTCAAACTTGCCGGAGATAACCTTACCGTGCGCGCTGGCTGGCAGCACTTGCGTAAACGTGTTGTTGCCATAAACGCCTTGTGGGTTATTCGCAAACGGAAAAAGACTAAAGACCGCGTCGCCGCCGGCATTGGTGGGAAAAGCGAAGGCTGGTTGGAAGTTGCCGTTCGGATCGACTTCAAGCGGATTGACATACAAGCCAGATGCGCCTGAGCCGAACGCGCCGCGCTGATCGACCGTCGGGACGGCGAAACTCTCTTCCTTCGTCGCGTTGTTAATATAGCCTTCCGCCGAGACGAAGAAGAACATACGCGCCGGTTTGTCAGGGCTATGCGCCTTTTGGAGCGGCCCGCCCAGCACGAACCCGCCTTGCGCGAAGGTGAACGAATCTTCACCGCCGCTCTGATTCTGCACGGTCAACGGGCGCAAGTTTATGACCGAGCCATTAACCCCGGACTGCGCGTTGCCGACCAGCACCGCCTGATTGTTGCCGGCGCGCAAGGCCGTCACGCCGTTACCGAAGTTAGTATCGAAGGCATTGCGCGCGTTGAGTTGGCTGGAGTTGAAGAAGCCATAGACCGCGCCGTGGAAGGCGCTGCCGCCGGACTTGGAGACGGCGTTGACCTGCGCGCCGATGTTGCGCCCGAATTGCGCGGGCGCTAAGAGCGTGATCGCTTGATACTCTTTGACCGATTCTATCGGCTGCGAGTTCAAGGCGACGAAGCCTTGCCGGCGCACGCCGATGTCTTCGTCGTTATTGTCTGAGCCGTCCACGGTGAAATTGTTCGCGCGTGAGCGCAAGCCGTTGACCGCGAACTGACCAGCGCTACCGACGCCTGCGCCGACGCCGGGGCCGGCCACCGAACCGAGCGTCTGCGGCGGCGGGGCGACACCGGGCAACAGGAGCGTCAACTCGTCGAAAGTGCGCACGATGGTGCGCCCGCCGAGCGGTAAGGTAGCGAGTTCTTCTTCGGTGAATGCGCCGCCGCGACTCGCGTCCGAGGCGTTGATGCGGGCGCGAATGTCTGTGTCCTCTTCGGTTAACGGTGCGCCCGTGGTGGGTGTCGGGCTAGCTGTGCCGGTGTTTGGGCGCGGACTCGCCGTGGTGGTGGGCGGCGGCGGGGTCAAGGGGACAGGCGGCGCGGGATCGAGCGCGACGGGCACGGGCACGACCTCACCCGTGCGCGTGATGAACAGCCGTTGCTGCACTTCTTTCGTCACAAAGCCGGGCGCGGAGACGCGGATGGTATAGACGCCGGGCGCGAGCAGTCCTTGATAAAAGCGACCGCGCGCGTCCGAGGTCTTCGGGAACGTCTGCCCGGTCTGCTGATTGATGATGATTGCGGTTGCGCCGGCGATCACCTCGCCCGTGTCGGTGTTCGTCACTGTGCCCTCGAATGCGCCCGTGACGGTGTCTTGCGAAGCGACCGGCAAGGTGGAGCAGGTCAGACAAACAGTAGCGATGAGCGCAAGCATGAATCGCCGCCGGCGCGGCGCGAACAATCGGACGTGCTTCATAGATTCCTCAAATGTAAGCCGCGCATCAAGGCGGCGGAGCGCGCACTTAGGGCAAGGCGCGGGAACTGCTGACGGGCGCGGCCGACCGTCAGCGAGGGGCAGACACTAACTAATAGCTGCGCACGCGCCGAAGATAAACCGACGCGCAGGTGCGTGTTGGTGCGCGCTTGAGCTTGCTACGACGGACAGTTTCAGGCGTCACGCTCGTGCCGGGGCGCAGTCAAGGTAGAGCGAAAGCTAGTGCAGTTTCCCGCGTGTGTCAAGAAACTTATCTGCCGTCGCCGAACAGCATCGTTTGCGGTCGGCAATTTGTCTGTTAAAAGTTTGGTCGTTGCAGGGCGCTCCGGCTCACGATTTACTCTACGTCAACCGATCCGGCCGCAACGTCTCTGCTTGTCTGCTCCAACCCGCGCAACTTTGTGCTATTGACCAAGTCCATGTCTTACTCCGCGGCGGCTTCCGAGCGCCGGCTCTTCGCCGCTGGCATGTCAAGTCCCATACCTTGCCTGCCTAATAGTTGCTCAACCCGGCGCGGCCGCTATGCTTCTTTTGTGGGCGGAAATAAACTGTGGCCCGATAGCTCCAAACCTTGTGACCGCACTGACAGTCCGGCGTCTAAGGATAATTGATAAGCCGGCCTGGAAATGTTACTGTCTATCCCTCTTTGGCCGTTACTGGCCTTAGATTCAAGCAGCAGCCGACCTTTTTGACCCGTTCATTAACCGCAGTCTATACTTCTTGCGTTAGCGAATTCCCGATCCGCCCCCGACACGCGGATACCACAGCAGAAAGTATCACCTGTTCGCCAAAGGATTGCCCCATGCCTCGAACCTCGTCTACTACTAGATCATTGCTGCGTGTATTCGGCACGCTGCTCGTCCTCGGCAGTCTCGTGACGCTTGCGGCCTACGGGCCGGCCCGTTCGGTGCAATCCGCGGCCACCAGCTTACAGCACCTCTCTGTGCTGCTACACATTACTCAGCCCGCCATACCCGCGCATACACTAATCCACCGGGCTAGTGCAATCCCGCCGGCTGCGCGGATCGCCTTCGTGTCGAACCGCGATGGTAATGAAGAAATTTACACGCTGAACCCGGATGGCTCGGAACCGGTCAACCTCTCCAACAACGCGGCGACTGACGAAACGCCCGCGTGGTCGCCGGACAATCAGCGCCTCGCCTTTGCGAGTGACCGCAGTGGCCACGCTGAGATTTACGTCATGCATGCCGATGGGAGCGAGCAGACGCGGCTGACCAACGATGCCGCCACAGACGTTGCGCCCGTCTGGTCGCCCGACGGCGCACGCATTGCCTACGTCAGTAATCGCGCCGGCCATGACGAAATATATGTGATGCAGGCCGACGGGACGGGGCAGACTCGTTTGACCGACGAGAGCGGCGCGGACGGCGGCCCCGCCTGGTCGCCCGATGGCGCACGGCTCGCCTTCCACTCGCATCGCGCCGGCAACTTTGAAATCTACGTGATGAATACGGACGGCACGGAGTCGGCGCGCTTGACCGACGACGCCTCGGCCGATCTCTATCCCGCGTGGTCGCCGGATGGCAGTAAACTCACGTTCACTAGCGAGCGCGCAGGTGAGCGCGATGTCTACGTGATGAATGCGGACGGCACGGAGCAGACACGGCTCACGACCGTTGCGGGCGCAGTCAGCAAAACGACGTGGTCGCCCGATGGTAAACAGATCGTGTTCGACAGTCAGCGCGACGGCAATGATGAAATTTACGTCATGAACGCGGATGGCTCGGCCCCGGCCAATCTGACGAACAACAGCGCCGCCGATAATTATCCCGCCTACGCCAGTCCGGCCTTCGAGCCTGCACTGCACGTCGCCGGCAATGGCATCACGATCACCGACGGCGACACCACGCCCGCTCAGGCAGACAACACAGACTTCGGCACGGTGCAGATGGGCGATAGCCTGAGCCACACCTTCACAATCGAGAACAACGGCCCGAAAGCAATCGGCCTGACGGGCACGCCGCAGGTCAGCATTACGGGCGCGGACGCCGCCGATTTCAGCGTCACCACGCAGCCCGCTGCGCTGGTCGCAGCCAACGGCAAGACGACTTTCACGATTCAATTCGAGCCAACCGCCAGAGGCTTGCGCACGGCGACGGTACGCATCGCGCAAACCGAACTTGCCGAGCCGGTTTACGACTTCACTATTCAAGGAAATCCGCAAGGTATATTCACCGTCACCAACGCTAATGATGCCGGTGTCGGTTCGCTCCGGCAGGCGATCATTGATGCCAATAATGCTCCTGGGTCTGACGCGATCAATTTTGCCATCGGTTCAGGGGCGCAAACAATTAACCTGGCCAGCGACCTGCCGGCCATCACTGAGCAGGTGACGGTGGACGGCACCACGCAGCCCGGTTTCAGCGGCACGCCCTTAATTATCCTTAGCCGCACGGGCGGCACGATCATGCGCGTCTCCGGCGGCTCGAACGTCACGATCAAGGCCTTGGCCTTAACCGGCGTAAATAGTACGGGCATCGCTGCTAATAATTGCGCCGGCCTCGTCTTGCAAGGCAACGCCATCAGCGACGCGGTGATTGGCATCGCCATCAACAGCGGTTCGGATGCCCAAGTGCTGAACAATGCGTTTGCCAACACAGGCATTGGCGGCAACTACACACTCGACATCGCGAACGTCACGGCTGGTACGTTGCCGAAAGCCATCTTGGTTAGCGGCAACACGTTTAACGGCGGCGGCAGC
>JBBQGM010000048.1:0-37686 GCA_038322995.1 Pyrinomonadales bacterium | reverse complement strand
AATAGAGATCAATGAGCGGCAGGGTTCGCTCAGACGGATCACACTGAATCGAGCGGCACCGCTCGCCAGCGGGTTTTTCAACGCCTTGCGCGCCTTACTGTTACTGGAGCAGGTATCGATTATTTTGGACAAAATCTAGGTGGTTATCGCCGAAATCAGACGCTATCAGGGGATCATAGATTCCATAAAATAATTCCTCTAGGGAATAATATGTTGTCTCAGATGAACACTACGGCGAGATTTCTGTTGATTATATAGGTGTAGAATTTCGGGTTCATGTCTCACAATTTATGCTGCGCAGCATTGACGTGATGGACATAGAGTTTAATGATCGCCGCGTGCATCTCATCGGACTTCGAGAAGCAAATCGTCCGGCGGTGCAATCGCTTCAGATGTGTGCGGAAGTTTAAGTTGTGACGCTCGATATTGAGCGTCTCTGCTTTGCTGATCGTATGCCGTTCAACTGGCAGCGTCTTGGCATAAGATTGCCAATCGTCAGTGTAGAAATTCTCCACCGCGCAGCCTGAGAGCTTCTCAAACAGTTGCCGACATGAGCAGTCAGTGCGTCGCCCCAAGACGTAGGGGCTCTGGTGCGAATGCTGAAATAGGTTGATAATCGTCAGCATGAATAATCGCTGCCTCGCCTCAGCTGCTCTCTTCCATGGTCGCCACTTTGATCGGTCCATCATTATTCTTTGCGTCCGCTGGTATATCACCTACAAGCTCAGTTACCGTGACTTGGTCGAAATGGTGGCCGAGCGCGGTGTGAAGGTCTCTCATACCACGCTCCTACGATGGGTTCAACACTACGTTCCAGCGTTCGAGAAAAGATGGCAGCGGTATGCTCGACCAATCGGTACGTCGTGGCGTGTGGACGAAACCTACATCAAGGTCAGAGGACGCTGGACGTATCTCTACCGGGCGGTTGACAAGCAGGGATGCACCGTTGACTTCCTGCTCAGCCAGCACCGGGATATCGCCGCTGCCAGGCAGTTCTTCACCCAGGCGATAAAGCAGCACGGTTCACCTGAGAAGATCACCGTGGACGGCTATCCTGCGACGCACACTGCGATCAGTGAGTTGAAAGCTGAGGAGATCATGCCGCAAGGTACGACAGTCAGGACAAGCAAGTATCTCAACAACTTAATCGAGCAAGACCACCGAAGAGTCAAGCAAAGGATTTACCCGATGCTGGGGTTCAAGAAATATGGAAATGCAGCAATCACGATCAGCGGAATCGAGTTAGCGCACAAGATCAAGAAAGGGCAATTCGACACATCCGCAATCAGTCAGGAGAGAACAAGCGTAGTGCAGGTATGGGAGGCTATATTAGCAGCCTGAAATGCCGACGCTCAACCACTAAAGAGAAGTTGTATTGCCCCTGCTATTTGCACCAGAACCTTTTCTTTTAAGTGGCCGGAAACTCAGTCACCCGCCCACGCGCACGCGGATACAACGTCACCAATAAGTGCGAGGAAAAAAAGAAGAGCTCACGCCCACGCGGGTAAGCGGTGCGTAACCAGCATGGTGTGATTGAAACGCGCGTTGAATCATCACGACGTCGTGATGATTTATCGGGTGCGTAACCAGCATGGTGAGATTGAAACGGGTTTGAGTTTTCACGCCGGCGTGAAAACCTAGCATGGTGAGATTGAAAACCTACCCT
This sequence comes from Pyrinomonadales bacterium, assembly GCA_038322995.1. Taxonomy (GTDB): domain Bacteria; phylum Acidobacteriota; class Blastocatellia; order Pyrinomonadales; family Pyrinomonadaceae; genus QHXQ01. The sequence continues at coordinate 36,020 of JBBQGM010000048.1, read as the reverse complement.
GCTATGGCTTGCTGCGCGCCACGCGGCGCAGGGCAGGCGTTTGCGTAGTTAGCCGACCCGTAAGCCCGTCCATTGCAGCACAGGGCGAATACGAGGCACTTTTCGTTGACTTCAACCAGCGCCCGCCTTATCGTCTGCCCTGCGCCGCTTGCTGCATCCGGCCGGTCATTTGGCATCCATTCTACTTCAGCCGTCGTAATTGCTTCCGAGGTCATATATGCCCGCTAGCATCCCCACCAGCCTCCTCGTCTTGCTCTTGCTCGCCGTTGCGCTCTATCCGCCTGCGGCGCACATGCAAGGGCGCGGACTAACAACGGGTGGGAGTAACGTGCCAGCTGGTGTGGGGCACTACTACGCCTTGGTTATCGGCAACAACAATTACACCGCGCTGCCGAAGTTGAAGACGGCGGAAGCGGACGCGCGCGAGATCGAGCGACTGCTGCGCGAGTCCTATGGCTTCCAGACCCGCTTGCTGGTGAACGCCACGCGCAGTCAGATCGTCGCCGCGCTCAGTTCTTATCGCCGTGAATTGACGCCGGACGCCAACCTGCTCATCTACTACGCCGGGCATGGCTACAATGATAAGGACGCTGATAAAGCTTACTGGCTGCCGGTGGATGCGACGATTGACGACTCGTCGAACTGGATCATCGCCGACGAGATCACGACCGGCATCCGCGTCATCCCGGCCAAGCACGTGCTGGTGATTTCGGATAGTTGCTATTCGGGCACGCTGACACGCGGCTTGAATGATATGTTGCCGCGCCCGACGGGGCGTGAACAGTTCTTGCAGCGGATGGCGGCGGGGCATTCGCGCACGCTGATGGCGAGTGGCGGCGACGAGCCGGTGGCGGACAACGGCGGGGGCGGGCATTCGGTCTTTGCGGCGGCGCTGTTGCGCGGCTTGCAGCAGATGGATAAGGGGCAGTTCACGGCCGCCGAGTTGTTCAATAACTATGTGGTGGAGGCGGTGGCGGGGCGGGCGGAGCAGACGCCGTTGTATAACCCGCTCAGGAACTCCGGGCACGAGAGTGGCGACTTTATCTTCATCAAGCTGAAGGTGGGCGACAAGACGGTCGAGGTGACAGTGAGCGCGCCGCCGGCGACGAAGGTTGATCCGGCGCAGCAGGAGTTGGCGTTCTGGGCGGCGATTCAGACCAGCACGGACGCGGAGGATTTCAAGGACTATCTGACGCGCTATCCGAACGGTCTCTATGCGGGCATCGCGCGGCGGCGCGTGGCGGCGTTGACGAGCGCGGCGCAGCCGAACAGCAACGCGGGGAACACGGCGCGGCCAGCGCCGGTAACACCACCTGCTAATAACACCACTGCGGGCACGACGAGCGCAGCACGGCCGGCGGGACGAGCGCAGCAGATGCAGAGCCGTGCAGGCGTCGAGTTCGTGTGGATTCCGCCGGGCAACTGCACGATGGGTTCGAGCGATGCTGACGTGCAGCGAGCCTATGAACAAGCGCAGCGTGAGTATGGTAAGGAGGCAAAGGTGGAATGGTTCAAGCCAGAGCAGTCGGCGCATCGGGTGACGATTGCTGATGGCTTCTACATGGGTAAGTACGAAGTGACGCAGGCGCAGTGGCAGACGGTAATGGGGAACAATCCGAGCATCTTCAAAGGGGACAATCTGCCGGTGGAGCAGGTATCGTGGGATGATGCCGTCTCGTTTATCGCCAAGTTGAACGGGCAGAATGATGGCTACACTTATCGGCTGCCGACGGAAGCGGAATGGGAGTATGCGGCGCGGGCGGGGACGACGGGTGACTATTCAGGCAACCTTGATGCGATGGCGTGGTACTACAACAACGGGGGCGACGCACGGTTAAGTGGTGAGTGGAGCTATGACAAGCTAAAGGCAAATAACAATCGGACGCACCCGGTCGGCAGTAAGCAGCCGAACGCCTTCGGGTTATTCGACACGCACGGTAATGTGTGGGAGTGGTGTCAGGACTGGTATCACGACAGTTATGCGGGCGCGCCGCCGGACGGCAGTGCGTGGCTGAGTGGTGGGGAGCAGAAATACCGGGTGATGCGCGGCGGTTCGTGGGTCAACTATGCGGTCAGCCTCCGCTCTGCCCTCCGCTACGGGTTCAGCCCAGACTCCCGCGTCAGTTACCTCGGCCTGCGGGTCGTGGCGGTCGCGCGGACGTAACCTCTGCCTTGTTAATCCAAATCTCCAGATGGCAGATGAAGACTCCAAACAAGTGGCGACTGAGCCGCCGCCTCACCCTCTTCGTCACCAGCATTGTAGTATCTGCTCCCAATTCGACGATTGGGAACAAGCCTTAGAGCATGTCCAGAGCGAACCGACAGACACCCGCCTGCCCGAGGTGGCGGACAGGCTGGAGGTCGTGCGCGATATCTTCCATAACCTGCAGCTCAAGCAGTGCCCGGAATGCGGGACCTACTATCTCTATCGCTCCGTCTACGAGTTCCTGATTGGCTGCGGCGGCTCCTACGACGAGTACTTCCTGGTGCGCCTGACCGACGAGGTAGCCGCCGATTACCGAGAGGGCCGGCGCTCAGAGCCCCTGAAGAATATGTTTTAGACGAACCGAGATTCCTGCTGCTTCTTGGGGTATAGGCAAGGTCTTATATGGCAGGCCGCATCTAACAACCCATCTGAGGGTGACGAGTCAAGCAAAGACTTGCAGCTCAGGCCGGATTATTCGCCGCATAGTTGAGCAGTGATGATCCTTTCCGGCGTAGGCTTTTCAGATACTTCACCTCATCATAAGCCGGCTTGGTCGGCCAGCAGCGGTAGATGATCCGCACTCACTTGAAGGCCAGTGCTCTGACTGCCGCGTGCTGCTTCTTTCCCTTTGCCCGTTGAGATTTGTAATAGGCCCTCGCCCAGAACGAATGCTTGAGGCTCGCGCCCGCGTATGCGTGGAAGGTCTGGCGGAGGAACCTCGGACAGAAGTAACGCCACCGCACCCTCGTTCTGGGCGAGGGCTTATTATGGTGAGCAGCGGGCGAAGGGCAAGAGCCATCAAGCAGCCAACAGAGCGCTGGCCTTCAAATGGATCAGAATCATCTATAAATGCGAATCAAGAGTAGAAGTCGCAGACCAACAAGGAGTTGTAGAATTGAGTTTGTGGAACAACAACTCATCGAACTCTTTCTGCTGGTCTGCGCCTGCTACGATAACCAGCCCGGCTTGAAATATCAACGCTTGAGTAACTTCCGTCCCCGTTGCACGGACGAGGAACTCTTAACCATCTACTTGTTCGGTCATCTGCAAGGCTTGCACCAACAACGGCACCTCTATCAATACATGCGCCGCCACTGGCACTCGTGGTTTCCCACACTGCCCAGTTATCAAGCCTTCAACCGCCGCTTGAATGAACTCGCTCCAGCATTCGAGCAACTCATCAGCACCACGCTGGAGGATTCCGTTGCGCAACTCGCCCGGACTTCAGACCGCCTGGTCGATTCGCTGCCCGTCATCATGGCAAAGGGCGCGAGAAGCAGCACGGCGCGAGTCGCCAAAGAGGTCGCGGATAAAGGCTTTTGCGCCAGCAAGCGCAGCTACTACTATGGCGTCAAGTTGCACACCATCGCCTTGCGGCGCACGAAACAGTTGCCCTTGCCTGCGCTACTGCCTCTGAGCCGTGCTTCGCAGCACGATTTAGCGGCCTTGCGCGAACGCGACCCTCATTTAGGCGAAGGCGTCCTGTTCGCAGATCGTGCCTATGCGGATGAAGAGACGAAAACAGTTTTGCGAGCGCGCGGCACATATCTCGTAACGCCATATAAGCGCAAGCGGAATGAGCCGCTGACCGCCGCGCCGGCCCTGTGGTCACGCTTCGTTTCCAGGTTCAGACAACCAATCGAGAGTCTGTTTGGCTGGCTGATTCAAAGAACTGATATTCAGGACGCTTCACGAGTGCGTTCGACGAAAGGGCTGCTCGTACATTGTTACGGCAAACTCGCAGTGGCTTGTTTACTGTTAACTTCCTACTCTTGATTCGCATTACTAATTCAGCCTGCGCTAATGTCAACAAAACTCAACATGCGCTTTTTTTTTAGGGCACGCATTTCCGTTACCGCCTTGCTGTGCCCACATGGGGCGAGTGAAACCCCGTTCAGCTGTGGATTGCTGTGCGCCAGATAGGGCAGGACAGGCTTGCTGGAGTAAGATACGGCTCCTACTGCTGGCCTAGTCAGTTTGCAACCCCACGTTGGAGGCAACCTCGATGCTCTCGAAGAAACGCATCTTGTGCATTGACGACGACGCCGATACCTGTTTCATGCTCTCGCACCTGCTCGGGCGGGAAGGTTACGAGCTAAAAACTGCGGCCACAGCCAGCGCAGCAGTGGCGCTGGCGCGGACCGGCAGCTTCGATCTTTATTTGCTCGACAATCGCTTGCCGGATAGCACCGGTCTTGAGTTATGCCGCGAGTTGCGGCTACTACATCCGCCCACGCCCATTGTTTTCTACTCGGGTGACGCCTATCCGGAGCAGCGCAACGCAGCCAGGCGGCCGGCGCAACCGCTTACGTGGATAAGCCGGAAGTAGAGCAACTCCTCGCCACCCTCAAAGACCTGCTTGCCAACTGAATGTCTGTGCAACCCGCCTTACAGGGACGGCGGGTTGCTGCGCGCCACGTCAGGCAGGGCAGGCGTTTGCGTGGTCAGATAACACGTAGCCTCTCAACTCAGCCAGAGGGCAAATACGCGCCCCGGTTCACCCCTCGTAGTAGTAGGGCAGGTCCGCTTCATCCGCCGGTACCCGGCGCGCGTCGTCATAGGCGGATTGACTGAAGATAGCGATGGAGGCTAATTGCGGATCGGTGAGCTGGCCGATGGTCGCGGCCCGCAAGGCCGGTGGCCGCCGCGCGTCTTGTTCTTCCGCCGCACTGAGCGGCGCGGCCATGACGCAGTTGTCGTGAAACAGCATCATCAACCCGTTGCCGAAGTCATCATTCATCTTCACCGGCCCCTGCTCGACGATGCCGGCCGCATTCATGACCGGCGGCCGGTTGCGCCAGCGCTGGAACTGATAGCGCACGAGATCGGTGTCATGCAGCGCGTCAGGTTGCAGCGCCGAGGGCGGCGCGCGCTTGTCATCAGCTACGATCAGAAAGAACCGCGCGCTGCCCAGCTGCCCCGGGCGAAACGGATGCGCGCGCGTCTCATCCACATGCAGGTAATGATTCAGCCAGTCAACGCCGCCATCCTGGCCGGGATTGACCGCCTGAAACGGCAGCCCGAAGACGTTACGCAGCACCTCACGCGCGGTCTTCGCTTCGTGACTCATGCGCCATTTGGCGAAGTGCTGCGCGGCCAGGAGCGGGCGCACATAATCAGGCAGGACGCGCGCCAGCACTTCGCGCCGCGCCGCGATGAGCGCTGTCTGGTCGGTCACATATTCATGTAGCCCCTCGCGCGTCACACTCGCGCGCACGAGCGCATCCCACGAGCCACCACCGGGGCGCGCCGCGGGCGCAAGCGCCTTGACGATGCGCAGCCCCACATCATCAGTCTCCGTGCCCGCCGCAAAGCTCATCGGCTCGTACAGGAAGATGCAGCCGGGCAGTGGCGCGTTCTGCCCGGCGACCGTGACGAAGCCCGCCACGCTCGCGTGATAGGCCGTCTTCGTGCGCGCAAAGTCATGGAAGCCGTACTTGTGCCAATGGTCGGGGATGCGCCGTGGCCCGTATACGGCGGCGAACTCCGCCCACGTGATGACGTGCACCTCGTCGCGCCAGTTGTGCAGCACCAACTCCGGCTTGTCATCATCGAACTCGTGCTGATACTCAGCGCGGAAGGCCGCCCGCCCCGACTTCGCCAGGAACTTCCGCGCCGCCCCCAGATCAATCTCCGGCCACGTCGGCGCACCGGACTTTATGATCCACTTCCGCCCGGCCGCAGAGTCATCAAGGGCCAGCTCTAAATCTGTGAACGCCGGCACCGGGCCCGACACTTTGCGCTCGGCGAGAATGTCACTCTGGCGCGTCAGGATGCGGTTCAGCACCGAGTGCTCGTGAATCAGATTTTGCGGGAACAAGACAAGCGTATCGGCCGTGCCGGCCGGCAGGATTGAGCGCGCGATGATCTGCTCTTTCTTCGCGACCGCGGCCGGTGAATCTTCGGCGCTGTCGATGTCGTCAAAGACAAACATCGAGAAGCGTAAGGCGTTCTGCCGCCCGCCGCGCATGCCCTCTTCCAAGCCAATCGGGATGATGCCCCAGCCCGATGCCGTGGCCAGATAGTCTTGCCGCCAGCCGACCTGATAACCGTGCTTGTCGATGCGCGGGTTGGCGAGCCCGGGATAGTAGTGCGCGATCTCCGGTGAGGCCAACAACTCCCGGATGGTCTGGACGTGCCCTTTCGCCATTGCTTCGGTCGCGGACACGTAGCCGACATAACCATCACCGACGAGCGCCCCTTCAGCGATGCACGCCCACTCGACGTGTGAAGACTTACCGCCGCCGCGAAACCAGACGACGAGACAGGCCAACTCTTCAGCGGTCAACTGTTCGCCCCGCAGCAGCTTCATGCGCAGCGGCCAATACCACCCGCCCCAGAGCTCGTGATGAAAGAAAGAGAATGCGCCCGTGAAGGTGCTCGACCCCAACCGCCGGAGCCATGCTTCATAACCTTCGGCTTCAATCGCGCGCGCCTGCGGCGTCTTATGCGAAAGGAGGCGACCAGGCGCGGTCGCATTCATCGCCGCCGCGTACTGTCCCACAAGTCTGTTGAGTGGTTCGCTCAAGTTAGTAATTGAAGTTCAGGCACGGCTGGAGACAGGAGCATGATCGCCCGGTCACGGGTTAGCTCTTCGCCAACATCGGCTGCATCGGTAATCATGGATTCGATCATGGCTTCCAACTGCCCCCGCCTGTCGTTTGTCACACTGAGTGTCTGCCGGGCTTTGCCCTCGACGCGATCCGCAATCTCCTTAATCGCCTGTACGTCACCAGCTTTGGCGCGGATGATGATTTGCTCGGCAATCACTTCTGCGTAAGTGCGCCCACTCTCGTCAATTGGGTCAACCTCAGCCAATTTGCACCGCAGTGCATCAGACAAAATCGCGGAGCGCGGACGCCCGGACGGATTACCACTTTGCCCTTTCTTGAATTTGTATGGCTCAAGATTAGCCAGTGACCGCTCCCGGCCATCGCTGTTATTTCGCTGCATATCAATGATGCCCTCACTTAAGAGTCGGCTTCAGTTGTGACATTTGAGCTTGTGACTAACTTGTGACCAAACTTCTCAAGACTTATCAGTAAAGGTCAGCAGAATAGGGACTGCGACCTCTTGCTAAGCAGTAGTTTTCGGTGGTAGTTAGACAGATTGGGTAGGAGGGTGAAGCGTTCGTCCTGAAGGCATAAAATTGGAGATCAGCGGGCGCACATTAGCGGTTAGTTAAAAAGGTTCTGACCGACCGCCAACCGCTTGCCTCTGACCTCTGCTTATAGCACGGCCCGGCCCGGCGAGGCAAAAGTCGTGATTTGCGCGGTGGATGAACGCCACGTTAAACTGTACGCACTACACCGGACAATAAATATGGGGAAACGCGGTCGCACACAGACATTCTTGGAATATGCCGCTGCGCGCGGGCTGCTCGGCGCGCTCGGCGCATTACCGCGGCCTGCCGCAGTCGTCGCCGGCCGCACGCTGGGCCGCCTGGCATATCTGTTCGGTGGTGGGCTAAGACGCACCGGCGAGATCAATCTGCGCCTGGCCTTCCCGGAAATGCCTGCCCCGCAACGGACGCAAATCTTACGCGGTTGTTATGATAGCCTGGGCCGCACGCTCGGTGAATTCAGCCAGTTTCCACACGCCACACGCGACAGCCTGCGCGCGATGATCGACTACGACCCGGTCGGGTTGAGTCACCTGCGCGCGGCCGAAGCCGCAGGGCGCGGCGTCATCTTCCTGACCGGACACTTGGGTGGGTGGGAGGTGCTCAGCTTTGGTTGGTCGGCCCTGGAATATCCGATCAACTTCATCGTGCGCCCGTTGGATAATTCGCGCGCCGAAGAGTTGATCGAGGGTATCAGGACACGCTTCGGCAACATTGCCATTAGCAAAACATCGGCTGCGCGCCAGGCACTCCGCGTACTACGTAACGGCGGCACGCTCGGCATTCTCGCCGACCTCAACACGCAGGCGAAAGAAGGCGCATTCGTGCCTTTCTTCGGGCACCTAGCTTGCACCACCACCGGCGCGGCCCTGCTCGCCCTACGCGCCGACGCTTTAGTTATTCCAACCTGCGCTATCTGGGATAATCAGCGTGGTCGTTATTTCTTTCACGGCGACCCGCTGGTCGAACTCGTCCGCACTGGTGATGAGAAGCGCGACATCGAAATCAACACCGCGAACTTTGCCGCCGCTATTGAGCGCATGATCCGCGCTTACCCGGAGCAATGGCTTTGGATTCACAAACGCTGGCATACAAGACCCCCGGGCGAAGTCAGCCCTTACCCGCGTAACTCGCAGCACGCCGATTTGCCCCAACTGAGCCTTGCGCCCGCCGAGAATAAAGTTTCCGACCGCTAAGCGTTGGCAACTCAACTACCGCAAGTCCCGCTTTTGCAACATTTAATCGGTAGTATCGGGTATTGTTGCGGAAGTGTGGAGAAAGTTTGTAAATTAATGCTTGACAGTCACGGCATCTTGGTGTAATTTCACACACGTTAATTGGCATTCAGCTTTTATGTTCTTTGGATGGGAGTGGTCGCTACGGACTGTGCTGTGGACGGCTGAGGCTTCAGGGTTTAGTCTTTATATCTGTCGAGCATCAGCAATTTTATCTCGCCCGTACCAACGCACCGCCTAACAACGCCGGATCGCACGTAAGCGGCGATCTCCAGCAAACATCAACGCCACGCCCAATCTCCGAGCCTGCCCCAAAGCTATTAGCCTCGCTAGTCCCCCAAGCTAGCGAGGCTCCTTTCTTTCCAAATAAAATATTTTCCGCCGAAAACTCGGTCAAGTGACCATGCCTGTGGCCGGGACTGCGCCTTGTCACATCGCCAAGCCACCATCAACCTGTATGACCTGGCCGGTGATGTAGCGCGCGGCGGGCGAGAGCAAGAAGCAGGTGATTTCCGCGACCTCTTCGGGTGCGGCGAAACGGCCCAGCGGAATCTGCGCGAGCAGCTTGGTGCGATAAGTTTCGTCGAGCGCGCCCGACATCTCCGTCGCGACCAATCCGAGCGCGAGCGCATTGACCGTCACCTTGCGACTCGCCACCTCGCGCGCCAGCGCCTTTGTGAGACCAATCAACCCTGCCTTTGACGCCGAATAGTTCGACTGTCCGGCCATGCCGACAACGCCGCTGATCGAAGAGACATTCAGCACTGAGCCGCCCTCTTCCTGTCTGAGCATGACGCGCAACGCGGCACGCGAAAAGTTCCACGCACCTTTCAAGTTCGTATCCATCACCGCGTCCCAATCGGCCTCTTTCATGCGCAGGATCAGGTTGTCGCGCGTGATGCCGGCGTTGTTGATAAGAAAGTCTATCCGCCCGAAGGCGTCCTTAGTCTGTTTGACCATCTCAACCGCCGCCTCGGTCTGCGCGACATCGCACTGCGTCGCCAGCACACCAACGCCCAGTGTTTCTAGCTCGCGCCGCAACTCTGCCGCCGCCTCCGCGCTCTGCGCATAATTGAACGCGACCGCTGCGCCGCGCCGCGCCAACTCTAATGCGATGGCGCGGCCGATGCCGCGCGTCGCTCCGGTCACAATCGCCGCGCGCCCGGCAAAAGGTTTCTCATCGCTCAAAATAATTATCCTCCAAGGAGAAGAGGTCAGCGGTTAGAGTTAAGACGTTACTACGGACAGGCTTTACTGACCTCTGACCGCTAAAGTTTCAGTGACCGCAGATACTCGGCAAATTCCGGCGCAAGATCGGGCCGCTGCAACGCGAACTCGACGGTGGCGATGAGGAAGCCGAGTTTGTCGCCCGCGTCGTGGCGTGTGCCGGCGAAACGGACAGCATAGAACGGGCGCTTCTGGGCGAGCGTGCGCATTGCATCGGTGATCTGTATCTCGCCGCCCGCACCGCGCGGCGTGCGTTCGATCTCGGCGAAGATGTCGGGCGTCAGGATGTAGCGCCCGATGATGGCCAGATCAGACGGCGCTTCCGCATAGGGCGGCTTCTCGACCATATCTTTGATCTTAAATACGCCGTCGCTTACTTCCTCCGCGTCGAGCACGCCGAAGCGCGAGATATTCTCGCCCGCGACGCGCATCGTGCCGACGACCGGCGCGTCATACTTTTCATACACACTGAGCATCTGTTTGAGCGCGGGCACTTCCGCGGCCACAATGTCGTCCGGCAGCAGCACAGCGAATGGCTCGTCGCCGACGAAGTCGCGCGCCTGCAAGATCGCGTGTCCCAGGCCTAACGCTTCGCGCTGGCGCACATAACTAATGCGCGCCAGTTCCGCGACGCCGCGCGCCACCTGCCATGCTTCCGTTTTGCCGCGCTCGCGCAAAACTTGCTCAAGCTCGTATGAGATGTCGAAGTGATCTTCAATCGCGCCCTTGCCGCGCCCGGTGATGATGAGGATCGACTCGATGCCGGACGCGACCGCCTCTTCGACACCATACTGAATGAGCGGCTTGTCCACGAGCGGCAACATCTCTTTGGGCATGGCTTTCGTCGCGGGCAGAAAGCGCGTGCCCAGTCCGGCGGCTGGGAAGACGGCTTTGCGAATTTTCTGCGGCATGGTAATGGTTCAAACCCCTTGGCTGAAATCGTGACCGCTAAAGCGCGCCCGGGCGCAAGCGGAAATGACGTACGCTTGACAGTCGCGCGCGGCGTCGGCTAGGTTGATTTTTTTCGCCTACAGCATGAATGCGACGACTAGATAACACACGTTAAAGGACGGCGGCAAATGCTCGATCTAAACTACGTCCGCGAAAACTTCGATCACGTCCGCGCGGCGCTCGAAGCGCGTGGCTTTCCTACTTCTGTGCTCGACAGTTTTGCGATGTTTGATAACGAGCGCCGTCATATCATTGCGGAATCAGATAATCTCAATGCTGAGCGTAACACTGCGAGCAAAGAGATCGGCGCGTTGCTGAAAGCGGGCCAGCGTGACGAGGCGGACGCGCGCCGCCAGGCTGTCGGCGAATTAAAAGACCGGATCGCGGAGCTTGATCGCGCACGCGACGACGCGGAAGCGCGCATGCGCGAGTTGCTCTCGACCATTCCAAACGTGCCGAACGCGAGCGTGCCGGTCGGTGCGGACGAATCGGCAAACACGGCGGTGCGCGCGTGGGGCGTTGCGCTGCAATTCGATTTCGAGCCGCAGGATCACGTTGACCTCGGCACGCGGCTGGGCATTCTCGATCTTGAGCGCGCCGCCAAGATCGCCACGGCGCGCTTTGCTATCTTGCGCGGCGCGGGCGCGCGGTTGGAGCGGGCGTTGATTAACTTCATGCTCGACGTGCATACGGGCGCGCACGGTTACGAAGAGACCTTGCCGCCGTTTATCGTCAACGCGAACGCGCTCTTCGGCACGGCGCAGTTGCCGAAGTTCGAGGCCGACCTATTCAAACTCACGGACGAGCGCGGGCTATATCTCATCCCGACGGCCGAAGTGCCGGTGACGAACATCTACCGCGAAGAGATTTTGGACGAAGCGCAACTGCCCATGAAGTTCGTCGCCTATACGCCCTGCTTCCGCTCGGAGGCGGGCAGCTACGGGCGCGACACGCGCGGCGTTATCCGGCAGCATCAGTTCGATAAAGTCGAGTTGGTCAAACTCGCGCGCCCCGAAGACTCTTACGCGGAGTTGGAAGCATTGACGCGCGATGCCGAGACGATCTTGCAGCAGTTGGGTCTCGCCTATCGCACCGTCACGCTCTCGACCGGCGACATGGGTTTTGCCTCCGCGAAGACTTACGACATCGAGGTGTGGCTGCCGTCGCAGAACACGTACCGCGAAATTTCTTCTTGCACGAACTTCGAGTCGTTCCAGGCGCGGCGCGCACAACTTCGCTTTCGCCGCGCAGGCGGCGGCAAGCCTGAATTCGTCCACACGATCAACGGCTCCGGTCTCGCTGTCGGGCGCACGTGGGTCGCCATTCTTGAAAACTATCAACAGGCGGACGGCTCGGTCGTCATCCCCGAAGTGCTGCGACCGTACATGGGCGGGATGGAAAAGATAGAGGGAAAGTAGTCAGTAAGCAGTTGGAACAAAAGCGCGCCGAATGGTGCAAGCAAAGTAGAACCATTCGACGCGCTAAATTTTTGCTGCCTATCGCCTACTATTTCCTACTTGATCTCCACATCGAACGGCAGCATGGCCATGATCTCGCCGCGCTGCATGCGGTCGAGGACGGCAGCGTAACGGAGCGTGCGGCGCACGTCGGCGGGCAGGGCGGCGAAGGCGGCGCGTTGTTGCTCGGCATGGATGCTGACGCCGGCGCTGCTGTCGTCGGCATCATTGCTGAAGAACTGACTTAAGAATGTGCGTGGCATGGGCAGCACGACGCGCCGCACGCTGCTCGTGGCCGGAATGCCCGCGAGTTCTTTGGCCACTTCGACGGCGCGATCCATGCCGCCGAACTCGTCCACGAGACCATTCTCTTTCCCCTGCGCGCCCGACCAGACGCGCCCCTGCGCGATGGAGTTGACGTATTCGGCGTCGCGTTTGCGCCCCGCCGCCACCTTCGGCACGAAGTCGTCCCAGTAGAAACGGTTGAGCATCTCTTCAAACTTCTTGCGTTCGTCGGCCGTGAACTTCTCCGTCTCGCGGAACATGCCCGCGTTTTTACCGCGCAGCACGTACTCGTTGTTAACGCCGAGCCAATCGTAGAGACCTTTCAGCACAGGCTTGCCGGCGAAGACGCCGATTGAGCCGGTCAACGTCGAAGGCTCGGCGATGATGCGGTTCGCGCCAGTCGAGATATAGTAGCCGCCCGACGCCGCCAGATCGCTCATCGAGACGACGACAGGCTTCTTCTGCTTGGCCCCTTCGACCGCGTGCCAGATCAGATCAGAAGCATAGCTCGTGCCGCCGGGACTATCCACGCGCAGGATAATCGCCTTGATGCTCTTATCGTCGCGCGCATCATTGAGCGCCTTCACGACTGTGTCCGAGCCGACCATGCGCTCGCCAAACGTGCCGCCCTCGCTCGACTTGCCCGACCCAATCGCGCCCGACGCATAGATGACCGCGATCCGCTCGCCCTGATTCAAGCCCAGCGATTCAGGCGTCACGCGCCGGTACTCGTCCGCCTTGATTATATGTAGCTTATCGGCGTCCTTATAACCGAGCCGCTTCTTTAGTTCGTTCTCGACATCGTCGCGGTACTTCGCATCATCAATCAGTCCGAGTCTCTGCGCGTCGGCCGCGCGGATCGGTGCGCTGTCGATCATGGCCTTCACTTCTTCGACCGACTTATGTCGCGCCGCCGCGATGCAGCCGACGTAGCGCGCGAACGTGTCGTCGAGCATCGAGTCGAGCACTTCGCGGTGCGCGGGCGTCATCTGTTTCTGCGTGTACTGTTCGGGCGCACTCTTGTACTTGCCGATCTGATAAAAATCCGGATAGACGCCGAGCTTGTCGAGCGAGCCGCGCAGAGACATCACATCGGCGGCCAGCCCGACGATGAACAGATCGCCGATGGGCGCGACGTAAATCCGCTCGCACGCCGTGGCGATGTAGTATTCCTTATTCGTGCCATATTCCATGTAGGCATAGACGGGTTTGCCCGACGTGCGGAAGTCGGCGATGGTGTCGCGAATCTCATCGGCCTTGGCCCAACCGATTAACGTCAGATCGATGTCGAGCAAGATCGCGCTGATACGTTGGTCAGCCTTTGCTTTCTTGATCTGTGTGAGCAGGTTGGCGAGCGAGCGGTCGTCGCGCCCGAAGAAGCGACTGGCGAACGGGTCTTCCGGCGCGTAATCCGGCAACGCGCCTTCCAATTTCAAGACGAGTACGCTGTTGCTCGCCACCGCCGGCTCGTTGTCGCGCAGCGACCAGAAGAGCAAGCCGATGATGAGACCGATGATGAGTACGCCCGCCAGCACGATGCCCGCGCTGATAAGAAAGATTCTGCCGCCGCGTGTAATGGCCATAACTGAAAACTTCACCCTCTGCTAATGAATTCGCCTCGCGCCGATCCGAACCGACACGAGGCCGTATGTGTGTACGTGATACGAGGAGAAAAGTTTAGTATAAGTGCGCAGTAAGGCCAGATAGCAGTTGGTAGGTGTTGTCCAAACAAAATGAGGAGATGTAAGCTGAACAGTGACCGTTTCTGCCTGCGGCCTACTTCTTCTTCACGATCCACCCGCCGCCTAAGACTTCGTCGCCGCGATAAAAGACTGTGGCTTGACCGGGCGTGAGGGCGCGTTGCGGTTCGTCGAACAAGACACGCACGCGCCCGGCAGCAAGCGGCGTGATCGTGGCGGGCGCGGCCTCGTGGCGATAACGCACGCGCACTTCGGCGCGCACGGGTTCGGTTGGAGCCGCGAACGCGATCCAGTTCACGCCGGCCGCCGTCATCACGCCATTGAGCAGTTCATCGTCCGCGCCGACGACCACGCGATTGCGCCCCGCGTCGATCTGCACGACGTAGAGCGGGCGTTCGTGCGCGATGCCTAAGCCACGGCGCTGCCCGACCGTGTAGCGATGAATCCCCGTATGCGCGCCCAACGTCTCGCCGCGCGTGTTGACGATCTCGCCGACCGGCGGCGCGTCGGCCGTCTTACCTTCCGCGTCGAGGTAGCGATCAATGAAACCCGCGTAGTCGCCATCGGGCACGAAGCAGATTTCCTGTGACTCGGCTTTTTCGGCGACGGGCAAGTTATGCCGGCGTGCGATCTCGCGCGCTTCCTGTTTCGTCAACTCGCCAAGCGGGAACAGCGAGCGCGCTAACTGTCCTTGCGTCAACTCCCACAGAAAATAAGATTGATCCTTGCGCGCGTCACGCCCGCGCAAGAGGCGATAGCGTCCGGTCGCTTCGGCAAACTCGACGCGCGCATAGTGCCCGGTCGCCACCTGTTCGCAGCCCAAGCTCTGCGCCAGCCGATCAAGCGACGCGAATTTCAAACGACTGTTGCACGCCACACAGGGAATCGGTGTCTCGCCCGCGAGATAACTCGCGACGAAGGGTTGCACCACATCGCGCTCAAACTCGCGCTCCAGATTCAAGACATAGAACGGGAAGCCCAAATCTGTTGCCACGCGCCGCGCGTCATACACGTCATCAAGCGAGCAGCAACGCGACGGCAACGGCTCGCCGTGCTCGTCCACGTTGATGCCCCGGTTCTGATTCCACAACTGCATCGAGAAGCCGACAAGCTCGTGCCCCTGTTCTTTCAACAGCGCCGCCGCCGAAGAAGAATCAACGCCGCCACTCATCGCTACCGCTATTTTCATAACCGCAAAATCCTATCGAAAACGCCCGTTTGCCGCCCTTTCAAGGCGGATGTTAAGATGCACGCACACAGACGCATGACGCTACATTTAACGCACTCTATAAGGATACCTGAAACGATTGGATACGTCAGCCCGACAACTGTGCAACGGGCCAAGCTCGAATTTGCTACAACCTTAAATTCGCCCACTACACGTTGAACCTATTGCTTATGCCCGAACGAGCCATCGAAGAATACACAGTCGCGGACGAGCCTTATTATCTTGCGGTCTCGCGCGAGGTTGAACTGTTCGAGGCGGCGCACGCGGCCCGGCTGCCCGTCATGTTGAAGGGGCCGACCGGCTGCGGCAAGACGCGCTTCGTCGAACACATGGCGTGGCGGCTGGGGCGGCCGCTCGTGACGGTTGCGTGCCACGAAGATTTGTCCGCGACCGACTTGGTCGGCCGCTTTCTGCTCGAAGGCGAAGAGACCGTCTGGCACGACGGCCCGCTCACGACCGCCGTGCGCCACGGCGCGATCTGTTATCTGGACGAGGTGGTCGAGGCGCGCAAGGACACGGTCGTCATCATCCATCCGTTGACGGACGACCGGCGGCGGCTGCCAATTGAGAAGCGCGGCACGATCCTCGATGCGCCGCCCGACTTCATGCTCGTCGTCTCATACAATCCCGGTTACCAATCGATCCTCAAAGACTTGAAGCAGTCCACACGCCAACGCTTCGTCGCCGTCGAGTTCGACTATCCGCCGCCGGAACTGGAAATCGAGATCGTCGCGCGCGAAGGCGGCATTGCCGAGCAGACCGCGCGCGACCTAGTCCTCATCGGCCAGAAGGTGCGCAACCTGCGCGGGCACGGCCTCGAAGAAGGCGTCTCCACGCGCCTGCTGATCTACGCCGCGCAACTGATCGCGCGCGGCATCGCGCCCGTCGCCGCCGCCGAAGTCGCCCTCTGCTCGCCCATCACCGACGACCGCGACCTGCAACGCAGCATCCGCGAGATCGTCACGACCGTGATTTAGCATCCGGTAAGTTCGGCTTTATACTAGGGTCGCTTTTATGTGTGGAGGTGATTGATGGACGCGCATCAGGTAGACACAACGCTTGAACAGGATGGGACGTTGACGCTCAACGATCTACCGTTTGCGGCGGGCGATGAAGTTGAAGTCATCATCCGGGCGCGCGAAACGAAGGCGAATGAACAAGCACGTTACCCTTTGCGCGGGCAGCCGATTCAATATGATGAGCCGACCATGCCCGTTGCGCAGGATGATTGGGCCGCCCCGCGATGATCGTGCTCGACACGCACATCTGGGTCTGGTGGGTACATGACGATGCGCGCCTGACCGCGATGCAGCGCAAGTGGCTGGCGGAGAATGAAGCACACGGGCTTGGAGTTAGCGTTATTTCCTGTTGGGAAATCGCGAAACTGATTGAGCACAAACGGCTGGTTTTGCCCTGTCCTGTGGTTGATTGGTTTGCGCAGGCGCTGGCGTATCCCGGTATCAGGTTGCTTGATCTCACGCTGCACATCGCGCTCGAATCGACACAACTACCCGGTAGTTTTCATCGCGACCCGGCCGATCAACTGATCGTCGCTACGGCGAGAATTCATGACTGTTCGCTGCTCACGGCTGACGCTAAGCTGCTGAGCTACGCACACGTAAAAACATTGAAGTGAGACCAGGAGTTAAATCTTAGCAATCTATTACCTCTAGGAGAAAACGATGAAACGTAAAGCTTCGGCCGCCTGGCAAGGCGGTCTCAAGGATGGCAAGGGGACGATCTCGACCGATAGCGGCGTGCTGGCTGAGACGCAATACTCGTTCAGCACGCGCTTTGAGGATGGCATCGGCACGAACCCGGAAGAGTTGATCGCGGCGGCGCACGCGGGCTGCTTCTCGATGGCGTTGTCGGGCCAACTTGGCAGCGCGGGCATGACGGCCGAGAGCATCAATACGACGGCGACGGTCACGTTGGAGAAGACCGAGGCCGGCTTCACCATCACCAAAGTTCACTTGGATGTGACGGCGCGCATTCCCGGTGCGGAGCAGGCGGCGTTCGAGACAGCGGCGAACAATGCGAAGGCGGGTTGTCCGATCTCGCGGCTGTTGAAAGCGGAGATCACGATGGACGCGAAACTGGCAGCCTGACAGGACGAAAGGTGAACAGTCATGAGTGATGCGCTGGCGAAACATTTTCTGGACGATGCGCTCAAGGTCTTTCGCACGTACAAGAAACTCGGCGAGAAGGCCATCGCGCAGGTGAGCGACGAGGAGTTGTTCGTTACCCTTGATGCGGAAGCGAACAGCATCGCGCTCGTCGTCAAACACATGTGGGGCAACATGCGCTCGCGTTGGATTGACTTTTTAACGTCTGACGGCGAGAAGCCGGATCGGCAACGCGACACCGAGTTTGAGTTGGGCGCAGGCGCGACGCGCGCGGAGGTGGAGCGTTGGTGGGCTGACGGCTGGGGCTTGGTGTTCGCCGCCATCAAGCCGTTGACGCCCGCAGATGTTGAGCGCACCGTCATGATTCGCGGCGAAGCCCACACGGTCATGCAGGCGATCATGCGGCAGATCGCGCACTATGCTGAGCACGTCGGGCAGATTATTTTGCTGGCAAAGCATTTCAGAGCGGCAGAGTGGCAATCGCTCAGCATCCCGCGCGGGCAGTCGGAGACATTTAATCAAAACCTGCGCGCGGGCGGGCAGGAAGTTAAGCCGCAGCGATGAGCGAAGGTGAGCGCGCGGAACGGGGTAGCGCACGGCGTTTGGCGCAACTGCCGGCGGATCGGGCGCGGGCCGCGTTGGAAGTGAGCGCGACGCTCGCGGGCGTGAGTCTGCGAGTCAGTCGCGAATTTTTGCGCGCCGCGCCGGCTGCTGCGCGCGTGCTGTCGGCTGACGAACTGCGCGCCTGGGGCGAACTGGGCCGGCGCTTGGCGATGGCCGACGCGGAGACGGGCGTGAGTTTCTTCGTCGCGGGCGTTGCCGGGTTAAGCGGCATGCCCGCCGCCCCGCGCACGCTGCTGTTGCAAATCTGCACGCGCCAGATGGCGCTCTCCACCGCGGTCGCCACGGAAACTTTTCAACGCGCCCCGGCCGTGGCGCAGGCGGTCAACAATCCCGCGCTACTCGCATCTGTCTTTGCCGTCGCCAGCGAGATCGCACGCCGCTCCGCGACGCACAGCGCGGACTTCTTCAACGCCACGCCACAGGTGTTCGCGCACTTCGCCAACTACGACACGGACAGCGCGCAGGTCGCGCAAGCGGCGCTCGACTTGGCCGCGGCCTTCGCCGCCCGCGCGGGCGGCGTCGCCGCCGATCTGTGGACGACGCTGCCGGCGGCAATGGACAAACTGCCTGCGCAGTCCGCGCTCACGCTGTTTCAGGCGAGCGCCGCGTTTCTTGAGCGCGGCGGTGCGGCTGCCTTGCATGTGCTGGCGGCGGGCGGCGAGGTCTTGCGCCTCGGGCCGGAGTTGTGCGCCGACTGGCTCGAACTGCTACACACGGTGGCGGAACAGGGCAACGCGGGCTTGGTCGCGCTGACGCGCACGAGTCCCACCTGTCTGCACGCGCTCGCCGCGCCGCACGCAGATCGCATGCGCGCGGTCGCACTCATCCGGCGCGTACTCGCGGTCACACAGGTGGTCGCGCGCGTGGACGCGGAAGCCGCGATCTCTTGTCTGCGTTCCGCCCCGGCGGCCTTGCGCACGACGACTATCGAACAGTTCGAGTCGTGGGCCCGCGAGGGTTTGACGCGCAAGCGCACGGACGCGCGTGCGCGCCGCAGTTACTACGCGTTGGAGACGCGGCAGAGCAACGAGGCCCTGCGCAGTGGCGGCACAGGCCTGGCGCTCGACGCGATTGCGCCGACGTTGCGTCTCTACATCGAAGCTTTAACGGGGCGCGCGGTTGGTGTCGAGGCGCGCGCGGGCCTGCCCGTCGAGGCGCGCATCGAGGACGGCAGCACGATCCATCTGCCGGCGAGCATAGATGAGTTCCCGGACGAGGAACGAAACTTTCGCCTCTACAAAGTGCTGGCCGCGCACGCCGCCGGCCAGATCGAGTTCGCCACGCACGCCCGCGCGGACAACGTTGATCTGATTGCGACGCGCGACTTGCGCGCGGCCTACAGCGCGCTCGCCGAACTCTACGCGCCGGAGAATGTGAACGCGCGCGACGCCTTCGCGCTCGATGGCTACATCAATGACATGGCGCAGAGCGAGCGCGCTCTGTCGCCTGGAGAAGAAGCGCACCGCGCACGCACAACGCGGCGCACGCTGCCGCCGGATGCCGACTATCGGGCCGTGCTCGCGCTCTTTCCCCTCGTGCCGTTGGCGACGCGCATCTTCGGCACGTTGGAGAACGGGCGTATAGATCGGCGGCTGCGCCATGCTTATCGCGGGCTTGCGCGCGATCTCGATCTCGTCCGCGCGCACTTGCGCGAACATCGGCCGCGCATCGCCTCGTTGCCGCTCCCGCTCGTGCCTTTCGAGTTGTTGTTCCAGATCACACTTTGCGGCGGCGCGCGCGACGATGCGCGGGCGTTCTACGGCCAGATCGTCTCCGAACTGGAAACGATTGTGAGCGAATACCTGTCCGACCCGGCGGCCACTGTCGCCGACACGCTCATGGCGACGAGTCGCGTCTATACGCTCTTTCAATCGGTCACGCCCGAAGCGGCGGAGCAGCAGGAGCAGTTGGCGGAGGAGGCGAGCGCGGGCGGGGGCGCGCACCAGCAGCGCGCGGACAAAGAGCCGGGCGAAGCGAGCGCGGAGACTGAGCCGGAGCGCACCCCGCAACGCGATGCGCGCGAATTATTCAGCGCGTGGGCCAACACGGAATCGTCGGACGCGGACGCGCAGCAACTCACGGGCGCGGAGCGTTGGACGCAGGCGCAGGCGGCTGAAATGGAGTTAGAGGCGGGCGAGGTGGCCTTCAGTTATGACGAATGGGATCGCGATCTCGCGGACACGCGCGTCAACTGGTGTCGTGTGGTCGAGAAGCGGGTGCGGCGCGGCGACCGTTCGTTCGTCGAGCTAACGCGCACGCGCTATCGCGGCGTCATCTCGTCGATCCGAAAGCAGTTTCAACTGCTCAAGCCCGAAAGCCTCTTGCGCATCAGGAACGAGGTGGACGGCGACGATTATGATCTCGACGCCGTAATCAATTACGTCGCCGACCGCCGCGCCGACGGGCAACAATCCGAACGGCTCTACACGAAGCGGCTCCGGCGCGAGCGCGACGTGGCCGTCTCGTTCCTGCTCGATCAATCGTCTTCGACCGCGCGCACGATTGGCCGGCATCCGTTGCAGCCGTACACGCATCCCGGCCGGCGCATCATCGAGATCGAGAAGGAAGGATTGGTCTTAATGAGCGAGGCGCTCGAAGCGGTCGGCGATGCCTATGCGATCTACGGCTTCACGTCTGAAGGCCGGCGCAACGTGAAGTTTTACGTCGTCAAAGATTTTGCCGAACGTTACTCGGCCGAGATCGAACAACGCATCGGTGGCATCAACTATCAGCACAACACTCGATTGGGCGCGGCCGTGCGCCACGCCGCCACCCGCCTCATGCAACAGGACGCCCGCACGCGCCTCTTGATCGTCCTCTCCGACGGCCGCCCCTATGACCACGACTATGGCGACGCCCGCTACGCCCGCGAAGACACGCGCGAAGCCTTGCGCCAGGCGCGGCTCGACGGCATCACCCCGTTCTGCATCACCATCGACCGCGACTCGGAAGCCGAACTGCGCGACCTCTATGGCGAAGTCGGCTACACGATCATCGACGACGTACTCAGCTTGCCCGAACGCATGCCCGCAATCTATCGGCGACTAACGACGTAAGCGAAACTCAGCCGTACAGAGTAAGAACGGATGCAGCGGGCTGGGCGCACGGCGTTGGTCTGTTCTGGTTAAACGCGCCGGGTTGAGCGCGGCGAAAGGCGTGGGTTATAGTGGCGTGTAAATAAGGTCGGAGGGTTAGCATAATTGGTAATGCAGCAGTCTTGAAAACTGCCGCCCGCAAGGGCTTGGGGGTTCGAGTCCCTCACCCTCCGCCAGACAGTTTGTTGCGTTGTCCAGTGCCGCCCCGTTGCCGTTTGACGTGGGCGGCTGTTAGTTTGCGCGACTAAATCAATTCTTATGAGGTTGGCACAACAGCAAAAAGATGATCCACGAACTCACACGAACAAGCACGAAGCAAGGCCGGAGCTTTTTGTGTTTTGTTTCGTGTGGCTTCGTAGCTCAGCTCCGGATTTTGCCCCCTAGTTCATAAGTTTCGCTTTAGCGTTAGGGAGGAGATGGAGTGTTTGTGCAAGCACGTTTGAGTTTGCTGCTGGTGTGGCTGTGGCAGGAACAGCAAGGCGGTTGGGCGCGCGTGGGGCAATACCTGCGCTTCGTGAATAGCCCGATCAGGTTTGGTAAGTTCGAGTTCACGGTCGTCTCGTTGGTGCTGGGCGCGCTCACCGTGGTGGCGGCGTTGGTCGTCTCCCGCTTGCTGCGCTCCTTCTTAGAGAACCGGCTGGCGGCGCGCGCACAACTCGATCCGGGGCTCCGCTTCACGCTGCTGCGCTTGACGCATTACGCGTTGATCACGGCCGGCGTTCTGTTTGCTTTCAATCTCGCGTTCGGCGCGGACTTCACCTCGCTGGCCGTCGTCTTCACCGCGCTCTCGGTCGGCATCGGCTTCGGCTTGCAGTACATCGCGGGCGACATCGCTTCCGGCTTCATCTTGCTGTTCGAGCGGCCCGTCCGGCTCGGCGACTTCATTACCGTGACGGGGCCGGACAGCAAACTCACGGAAGGGCGCGTGCGGGCCATCTACTTGCGCACGACCGTCGTGGTCACGAACGACCGCATCTCCGTCATCGTGCCGAACTCGAAACTCGTCAATCATAATCTCGTCAACTGGTCTTACTACGACCGCCGCTCGCGCATCGCCGTACCCATCGGCGTCGCGTACGATGCTGACCCTGATGTGGTGACAGAGACATTGCTGCGCGCGGCCGAAGGCATTGAGTATGTGCTGCCTGAGCCGAAACCGGGCGTGCAATTCCTCGGCTTCGGCGATTCGACGCTCGATTTTCGCCTGCTCGTCTGGACGGAGCGCCCGCGCCGGCATCCGCAGATCAAGAGCGCCATCAACTATCGCATCTGGCGACTCTTCAAAGAGGCAAATATCGAGATACCTTTTCCGCAACGCGATTTGCACGTGCGCAGCGGCGCGCTCGACGTGAGTGTGCCTCGCGCCGGGGTAGCCGCTGACGAGCGCGCCGATGAGCAAGCAACGCCGGGCGGCGCACACTGAGCCGCAGTCGTAAGGCGGGTGCTGGCTGGCCGCTCACGCTTCACCTTTCAACGCTTTCTCTGCTACGCTTAGCCCGCTGGCTGAATGAATGGTCACTCAGCCGCGGTTTGAGCGAAACCAAGCGAAACGGAGAGTTTATCCAACCCCCGATGCGTTCTGCCCGTGCCATCTCAGCCCCCACGCGTCCCGCGGTCGCGGATAAACGCGCCGCCATCTTGCGCGCCGCCACGCAGGTCTTTGCCCGTAACGGTTATTTCAACGCGAAGGTCGCGGATGTGGCGCGCGTCGCGGGCGTTGCCGACGGCACGGTCTATCTCTACTTCAAGAGCAAGGAAGAAATTTTGCACTCGATCTTCGACCGCAGCGTCGAAGAGGCCATCACGGAAGTGCGCGTGCAACTGACGGACTTGGCCGACCCGCGCGAAAAACTGCGCCGCATCGCACGCCTTCATCTTGAATGGCTCGGCGCGGATCGCGATCTGGCCATCGTCTTTCAAGTCGAGTTGCGCGGCTCGACCAAGTTTATGGCCGAATTTTCGGCCGCGGGCCTGGCCGAATACCTGCGGCTGATCGGCGAGACGTTCGAGGCCGGGCAGCGGGCGGGTCTGTTCCGCGCGGAGTTGAACGCGAAGATCGTAGCCAAGATGCTGTTCGGCGCGCTCGACGAGATGGCGACCAACTGGATTCTTAGCCCCCGCCGCTACAAACTCGCGCCCATGGCCGACCACGTTCTTGACATCTTCCTCAACGGGGTGAGCGCGTGACGACGAACGTGCAGACACAACTCAACGCCAACTCGCTCGCAGCCTACATGCCACCCGCACCAGCCCGCGTGGCGCGGCGCGCGGGCGAACCGGCTACACTGGCCGACGTTTATACAGGGGCGGCGCGCACCCACGACAAGCCGGACGCGCTCAACTACAAACGCGACGGTGTGTGGCAGGCCATCTCTTCAACCGAATTGATCGCGCGGGCGCGCCACATTGCCTACGGGCTGCACGCGCTCGGCCTCCGGCGCGGCGACCGCGCGGCGCTGTTGGCCGAGAGTTGTCCCGAATGGGTGTTGACGGACGCGGGCTGCCAACTCGCGGGCCTCGTCGATGTGCCTATCTACCCGACGCAAGCGCCGCCGCAGGTGCGCTATATTCTGGACGACTCCGGCGCGCGGCTGCTCTTCATCCGCGACCGGGCGGCTTACGACCGCATCGCCGATGCGATCAACGGCTGCGCGACGCTTGAACAGATCGTCTTTTTCGAGCCGGCGGGCGCGCAAGAGGTGGGCGTGCTAACGCTCGCCGAAGTTGAGGCGCGGGGTAGCACCCTTGAGCGCGAGCAACCGGCCTTGCTCGCCGGGATCACGAGCGCGATTCAGCCGGACGATCTGGCCACGATCATCTACACGTCGGGCACGACGGGCGAACCTAAGGGCGTCATGCTGACGCAGACGAATCTGGTCTCAAACGTGATCGACTGTTCGGGTCATCTCACCTTTGACGAGCAGGACACGGTGCTGTCCGTGCTGCCGCTCTGCCATGTCTTCGAGCGCACGGGCATGTACATGTATCTGCATCACGGCATGACGGTCTATTTCGCCGAGTCAATCGACAAGGTGGGCCAGAATTTGCGCGAGGTGCGCCCGACTGTGATGCTCTGCGTGCCGCGCCTGTTCGAGAAAATCTACGGGCGCATCAAAGAGCGCGCCGCGGCCGACGGCAAGTTAAAGGCGGGCCTGCTGGCGTGGGCAGTGGACGTGGGCAAAGAGTGGGCGCGGCGACAGATGGCACGCGAGCCGGTCTCACCTTTGCTCGAACTCAAATACGAGTTGGCGGATCGGCTTGTCTTCGCCAAGTGGCGGGCTGGCTTGGGCGGGCGCGTCCGCCTCTTCGTCTCCGGCGGCGCGGCGCTGCCCGAAGAGATCGGCCTGATTTATATGGGCGTGGGCCTGCCCATCGTGCAAGGTTATGGATTGACTGAAACTTCGCCGGTCATCACCACGGGCGATCCGGCCGACAACCGCGTGGGCACCGTCGGCCGGCCGATTTCTCACGTCGAAGTGCGCATCGCGGCGGACGGCGAGATCGAGACGCGCGGGCCTAATGTCATGCGCGGCTACTACAACAAGCCCGCCGAGACGCGCGCCGTCTTTACCGACGATGGCTGGTTCAAAACGGGTGACATCGGCCAACTCGACGCCGACGGATTTTTACGCATCACGGATCGCAAGAAGGAATTATTCAAGACTTCGGGCGGCAAGTACGTCGCGCCGCAACACATCGAAGGGCGCATCAAGCAGTCGCGCTTCGTCAATCAGGTGGTGCTGATCGGCAACGGGCGCAAGTTCCCGGCCGCGCTCATCGTGCCGAACTTCGAGCAGTTGCGCGCCTACGCGCAGCACAAAGGGATTGCAGCGCGCACGCCGGCCGAGTTGTGCGCCGAGGCGCGCATCATCGATCTCATGCAGCGCCAGGTGGACGCGCAGTGCGGCGATCTCTCGAAGTATGAGCGCGTTAAGCGCGTCGCGCTGCTGGAACGCGAACTCACCATCGAAGGCGGCGAGATGACACCCACACTCAAGATCAAACGGCGCGTCGTGGACGAAAAATATCGCGCCGTGATCGATCAACTCTACGCCGAGGCGGACCAGCCCGACTAAGGCACATCACACGGGCCACTGCGTCGCGCCTGCTGCCGTCACTCGTTAACGTTATCCACCGCCGCGAACTTGTACTCACCGTTAACCAACTCGAACCAGTACAGCATCGCCTCACCACAAGCGATACTAAACCGCTTACTCTTGGCGTTCTCCAACTCCGGCTGAGCAGTGGCGAAGCACTGCTTCGTCTCGGCATCGAAAATCTTTTTGTAGCCGCTGTTGATGAACTGCGCTTTGGTCTTGATGCTGGGCACGCCATAGGGCATGCGCAGAGGAAATTTGCTCAATGCCGCCACCGTGGCCTTGTCGTCTTTGGCTACGGCTGCCTGAAACTTGCTCCAGAAGGCAGCAACGGCGGAGTTGGTTTTGTGCTGCCCCGACGTTGTTAAAGTGGCGCAGAGGCACAGTAGGAGCGCGAGGGTACAAGAGATAAATCTGTTCATGTCTTTACCTCGATTATGTGGTGTGGCCGGTTCGTAGAGCGTGTCGTGGTTTTAACTCAGTCCTGTGTCGTCGGCTAAACTTCTGGTAAGTAGCTGATCCAGCGTCGTCGTTGCCCAATCTCTGATCGCGCGCACCAAGTCATCAAGTTGCGCGTCGAAGAAGTGGCCTGCGCCGGGAATGATCGCGATGTGGACGCGCGTTGTGGCGGGCAACTCCGCCGCGAGGGCGCGCAAGCGCGCCACGTCGCCAAACTCGTCGTGTGCGCCATGAACTAAGAGCAGTGGTTTGCGGCAAGCGCGCAAGAAAGAGAAATCGTAACCGCGCTCCGGTATGCTGACGGGCGTGCCGATGCCGATGAGCGCGGCCACCCGCTCGTCGCGCACGCCGACTTCAAGCCCGACCCGCGCGCCGAATGAGAAGCCGGCGAGCAGGAGCGGTAGTTGTGGATAATTTTCCGCGAGATAATCGAGTCCGGCGCTGGCGTCTGCTTGTTCGCCGCGTGCGTGGTCGTGCGTGCCGGTGCTTTGCCCGACGCCGCGAAAGTTCAACCGGAGGGTGACGAGGCCCGCCTCACCGAGCGCGCGGGCGGCACGGAACACGACCTTGTTATGCATTGTGCCGCCGTGCAAAGGGTGCGGGTGCAAAACGAGCGCGGCAGCGCGCGGCGGCATGTCGCGCGGCGCTTTCAAGAGCGCTTCGAGTTGCCCGTGCGGGACAGGGATGAAGAGATTGCCGGCCGGATACAAGACTGTGCTGAGACCTCGCGCTAAAGTTTTCGCTGCGCCTGAGACTAGCAGATCAGCCGCGCCGGGCAAAGACGCGCCGGCCGCGTCCCCGGCGCAACCATGCGCCAAACATTTTCACCGCCCGCCCCGCCGCCGGCAGTAAGCGGGCGGCGCTTTTATCCGCTCTGTCTTGACTTGCCATAAGCGGAAGCGTCATTATTTCGTGACGCATATTCCCCCAAACATGAGTTGTCATTTGCCGTAAAATTGCGCCGGTAGTAGTACCGCCGTCAGCTTTGCCAACGTCCCGTGCCACGGGGCGCACCTGCGCGAAGTTTCTCAAAGGACATAAGTATGTTGCGTGTGATTCGTACCTCGTCTCTGTTGCACTACAGCACGGCGCTCGTCGCGACGTGCGCGGCGCTGCTGTTTTTGTGGCCCGGCCTCGTGCAGAACCTGTTTGTCTCCGATAGGTTCATGACGCACTTTCATTGCTACGCGCAGATCGGGCCGCTGGTGGCGATGCACTATTACTCGGATTTACTGATCGGCTTATCCTACGTCGCTATCTCGCTGACGCTCACGTATCTCGTCTATCGCGCCCGCCGCGATATGCCGTTCCACTGGGTCTTCATCGCCTTCGGTCTCTTCATCATCGCCTGCGGCGGCACGCACTTCATGGAAGTCTGGACGACTTATCACGATCCGGTCTACTGGCTGGCCGGGTACGTCAAACTGATCACGGCCGTCGCCTCGGTCGCCACCGCCGTCGTGTTGTTCCCGCTCGTGCCGAAGACGCTCGTGCTAGTGCGGGCAGCGAAACTCTCGGACGAGCGCCATACGCAACTCACCGCCGCGAACGAGGAACTGTCCCTGCTCTACGCGAAGATCAAAGAGTTGGACGATCTGAAGACGCACTTCTTTGCCAACGTCAGCCATGAACTGCGCACGCCGCTCACGCTCATTCTGGGGCCGGCCCAAAAACTACTTGCCGCCGAGTTGCCGGCCGCGCAGCAGCGCGACGTGGAGACCATCGAGTGCAACGCGCAGGCGCTCTTGAAACAGGTTAACGACCTGCTCGACATCGCGAAACTCGAAGCCGGCAAGATGGCGGTCAACTACACCACGACCGATCTGGCGCAACTCGTCCGGCTGACCGGCGCGTATTTCGAGTCGTTCGCATTGGAGCGCGCCGTCGCCTTCAGCGTGGACGCGCCGCCGAGTCTGCCGGCCGAGGCCGACCCTGACAAACTCCAGCGCGTGCTGCTCAATCTGCTGGCCAACGCTTTCAAGTTCACGCCCGACGGTGGGCACGTGCGTTGCGCGTTGCACGCGGATGGGCCGGGCCGCCGCGCCATCATCGAGGTGCGCGACAGCGGCGCAGGCATCGCGCCTGACATGCGCACGGCCATCTTTGAACGCTTCCGGCAGGGCGATGGCACGGCCACGCAGCGGCACGGCGGCACGGGTCTCGGTCTGGCCATCGTCAAAGAGTTTGTCACCCTACATGGCGGCACGATCAACGTGAGCGATGCGCCCGAAGGCGGCGCGCTCTTCCGCATCGAATTGCCGTTGCACGCGCCGGCTGGCAGCGCCGTGCAGTCGTTGCCCGTCGCGCCCGCCCACGAAGCAGTGGCGCAGACGCTCGGCGTCCTTGAGACTGAGCAGCGGGCCGCGCAACGCACAAGCGCGGTTGGGCCGCCGACCTGCACCGCCGCCGCCACCGCTGAAGATGCGAGCACCACCACACACCCATCCGTCAGCCAACTGGCGCTTGCGCCGCTCGTGCTTGTCATCGAAGACAACGCGGAAATGAGCCGCTTTATCAGCGAGACGCTTGCGCCCAGCTATCGCGTCGCGCAGGCGTTCGACGGGCGCGCAGGCATTGCACAGGCCCGCGAACTCAAGCCTGATTTGATTTTGTGCGATGTGATGATGCCGGGCCTTGGGGGCGAAGAGGTGGTCGAAGAGATCAGGCGGCATGAGGAGTTGACGGACGTGCCCGTGCTGATGTTGTCGGCCAAGACGGACGAGCGGTTGCGCGTGCGGCTGCTGCGCGCGGGCGTGCAGGACTATTTGTTGAAGCCGTTCGTCGGCGCGGAGTTGCGCGCCCGCGTGGAGAATCTCGTCGCCGTCAAACGCGAGCGCGAGACGATGCAGCATGATCTCTCCGGGCTCGAACGAGAGATCGGTTTACGCCGCACGGAGGCGGCCACGACGGCCGAAGCGTTGCGCGAAAACCATCAAACGTTGCAGGCGATCATTCAGGCGTCGCCGCTCGCCATCGTCGTGCTCGACCCGACCGGGCTGGTCAAACTGTGGAACGCCGCCGCCGAGACCATCTATGGCTGGCGCGAGCAGGAGGTGCTGAACCGGCCGCTGCCCACCGTTCCGCCGGAGCAGCAAGCAGCGATGCAACATGATCATGCGGCGGCGGTTGCAGGCCATAGTTTCACCAGCTACGAAACGCAACGGCTACGCAAAGACGGCACGCGCATCGATGTCTCCATCTCGACCGCGCCGCTCACGGATGCTGCCGGCCGGACGACCGGCGTGGTTGCGCTCGTCGCCAACATCACCGACCGCAAACTGGCCGAAGAGTCGCTGCGCCGGCAGCGCGATCTGACCACGGCCATCACTGCCAGTCTCGGCGAAGGTCTCGTTGCCGTGGACGGGGAAGGGCGGGTCACGTTTGCGAACCCGGCCGCCGAGCGCATGTTCGGTTGGACGGCGGACGAGTTGCGCGGGCGCATCGTCCACGAGGTCGTGCATTACCAGCACGCCGACGGTTCGCCCTTTCCGGTGCAGGAGTGCCCGTTGTTCGCGGCCATCAGCGCGGGGCAAGCGGTGCATAGCGACGAAGACTTTTACGTCCGCCGCGACGGCACGCTCTTCCCCGTCGCCTACACCGCCTCGCCCATCATCTCCGACGGGCAGATCGGCGGCATGGTGCAAGCGTTTCAAGACATCACCGAGCGTAAGCTGGCGCAGGAGGCGCAAAGCTTTCTAAGCAACACAACCGCCGTGCTGGCCTCTTCGCTTGACTACGAGCAGACGCTCGACCGCGTCGCGCGGCTCAGCGTGCCCTTCCTGGCCGACTGCTGTCTCGTGGATATGAAGGACGATGAGACCGGCGCGATTCGGCTCATGGTGGTCGCGCACCGCGACCTGATCCGTGAGGAAGCCTGGCGCGAGATGCGCCGGCGCTGGCCGTTCAAACCCGACGCGGATTACACGATCCCTAGGGTGCTACGCACAGGGCAGCCAGAGGTTTACCCGGAGCTGACCGAGGAAATCCTGCGTACTCTCTCAAGCGACGAGGCGCAGATTAAGACACTCCTGTCGTTCGGCATCAAGTCCTCGATGATCGTGCCTCTGGTGGCGCGCGGGCGCACGCTCGGCGCGCTCTCGTTCATCAGCACCGAATCCGGCCGCCAGTATGGCGCGGCCGATCTCGCGCTCGCCGAAGAGTTGGCCCGCCGCGCCGCCCTCGCCATCGACAACGCGCGCCTCTACAACCGCGCGCAGGCGGCCAACCGCGCGAAGGACGAGTTTCTGGCCACGCTCTCGCACGAACTGCGCACGCCGCTCACGCCCATCATCGGTTGGATCCACATGATGGGCACGAGCAGCATCAGCGAGAGCGATGTCAAACACGGCATGAGCGTCATCGACAAGAACTCGCAAGCGCTCGCGCGCCTGATCAACGACCTGCTCGACATGTCCGCGATCGTCAACGGCAAGATGCGCATCGATCATCTGCCCGTGACCATCAACCAGGTCTTGCAGGAAGTGATTGAGACCCTGCGCCCCGAAGCCGCCCGCCGGCAGGTTGAGCTTGAGTTGACGACGTGCGCCACGAACACAATGCTGCTCGTCTCCGGCGACCGCATGCGGTTGGGGCAGGTCTATGGGAATCTATTGACGAACGCGATCAAGTTCTCCGCGCCGGGCGGGCGCGTGCATTTGCGTTGTGAGATGGACGAGCAAGAGGTGCGCGTCGCGGTCGAGGATGAAGGTGAGGGCATTGAGCCGGAGTTTCTGCCCTACGTCTTCGAGCGTTTCCGGCAGGCGGACATGTCCACGACGAAGCCGCATGGCGGGCTGGGCATCGGCCTCGCGCTCGTCAAAAGTTTCGTCGAGGCGCACGATGGCACAGTCCGCGCCGAGAGCGCGGGCGCAGGCCATGGCAGTCGCTTCATTGTGCAACTGCCGCGCATGCAGTTGCCCCCAACCGGCCCGACGGATGCGCCCACGCCCGCCGCAGCCGCGTCCGCACCGACGCAATCAGCGCCACCGCAAACGCGCTTGCTGCTCATCGAAGACGCGCCGGACACACTCGAACTTTTGCGCCTCGCTTTCACCCGGCGCAGCTACCACGTTACGACCTGTGATTCAGCGGCGGCGGCGCTGGCAGTTGCCGCGCGCGAACACTTTGATATAATCATTTCCGATATCGGCTTACCGCATATAGACGGCTACGACCTGCTGGCCCGGTTACGCCAGGCGCAGCCCAGTTTGCGCGCCGTGCCCGCCGTGGCCCTGACGGGCTATGCGACCGCGCAGGACGTGGCGGCGGCGCACACCGCAGGCTTCGCCGCCCACGTGGCCAAGCCGATTGATCCGACCACCCTCGCCCGTGTGGTCGAGGAGTTGTTGGCGCAGCGCACCCCGGAAGGTAAAACGTAAATAAGCGTCGGTTGCGGTGCGCGTTCAGCCCTACGTCATTGATTGTCCGTTGCCGTCTGTCCGGCCCGGCCTAGTCCGTAGTAAGGAGAACCAAATGATCGCCGCCTCAGTCCCTGTGCCGCTTCCCGCCTGCTTGTCTGCCATTTCCGCAACCGGCCGCTATAGCTTCGGCCAGCCGACATCAGCGCCCGAGGCTGCGCCCTTCGCGGCCGGCAACTACACCACCGCACAACAGAAGCCGCGCGCGCTCGTCGTGGACGACGCGCCAGACGTGACCGAGATGATCGCGCTGTTGCTGAAGTACGCAGGCTATGAGGTGACGACCGTTTATTCAGGTGATCAGGCGCTCGCCGCCGTCCGGCGTGAACAGTTTGACGCGCTCATCTCCGACATCGGGATGCCCGGCATGAACGGCTACGAATTGGCCGAGCAAGTGCGCGCCCTGCCCGGCTACGAGCACGTACCGATGATCGCCGTCACTGGCTTCACCATGTACGACGACCGTGACCGCGCACTTAGTTCCGGCTTCAACGCTTTTCTCACGAAACCGATCAGTCCCAACGACCTCATCAATTTGCTCGCAGGCTTGCGCAGCTAACGGCGCGGGCCGCCGCCAGCAAACGGCGGCCCCGCCCATTCCCGCACGGAGCAAACATGGAGGGCCCTGGCTCACCTGAGATCATCCTGCTCGTTAACGACGCCCCTGATCAACTGGCGCTCGCCGCCGTCGTGCTGCGCCAGGCGGGCTACACCGTCATCGAAGCGGCGGACGGGCGCGAAGCGCTCACGCTGGCGCGGCGCGAGCGGCCCGCGCTCATCGTCAGCGACGTGGTGATGCCCTACGGCGACGGCCTTGACCTCTGCCGCGCGATTCGCGCCGACAAGGGTTTGAGTCTGACACCCATCCTGCTCCTGAGCGCCCAGCGCCGCGACGCCGGCAGCGCCGTTGAAGGCTTGGCCGCAGGCGCGGACGATTGTCTCGAAGCGCCTTACGACCCACTCCGCTTGGTGGCCCAGGCCACGCGCCTCCTAGAGCGCGCCCGCCTTGAAGCCCACTATCGCGATCTCGTCGAACAAACCAGTGACATCATCTACACGCACGACCTCGAAGGCCGCCTGACCAGCATCAACGCGGCCGGCGCAGTCTTTACCGGGCGCACGCAGGAGGATTTGCCGGGCCGGCATATCGGCGAGGTGTTCGGCTTAGACGACCCCGGCGCGCGGATCGTGGCGGCGGTCAACCAGCTTAAGTGCGATGGCATTCGGCAAGAGCAATTGCCTGTGCGGGACGCGAGCGGCGCGGTGCGCTGGCTTGAGTTCAATCAATCGCTCATCTGCGACCGCGCGGGCGTGGCCCTCGGTGTGCGCGGCAGCGCCCGCGACATCACCGCGCGCAGACAGATGGAGGAAGCCTTGCGCCGCAGTGAAGAGCGCAATCGGGCGCTCATCGAGAGCGCCCACGACATTATCTACACGCTTGATTTAACCGGGCACTACAGTTCGCTTAATCGCGCCGGCGAGCGACTGACGGGTTACACCCGCGCGGAGTTGCAACTGTTAACGTGGCGCGAGGTCGTCGCGCCGGAGTATGCGGCGCTGACCGAGCAAATGATCGCGCGCAAACTCGCGGGCGAAGAGACCATCACGATCTACGAACTTGAGATCATCACGAAGTCCGGCCAGCGCGTGCCGCTTGAAGTCAACACGCAACTGATCCGCGAAGACGGGCAAGCGGTCGCGGTGTTGGGCATTGCGCGCGACATCACGGAGCGCCGGCGCACGGAGACGGAACGGCGCGCGATGCGCACGCAGCAGGCTGAGATAGAAAAGATGCGCAGCCTCGGGCAACTCTCGGCCGGCGTCGCGCACAACTTCAACAACGTGCTGGCCGCCATTCTCGGCCGGACACAACTGCTCTTGCGCGCCGCCCCGGACGAAGGCCAACGGCGCAGTCTGGAAGTGATCGAGACGGCCGCGCTCGACGCCGCCGAAATCGTGCGTCGCATCCAGACCTTCGCGCGGCACGAGCCGGCCCCGCTGCATCAATTAGTTTCGCTCGCGCAACTCGTCACCGACGCGATCCAGTTAACGCGCACGCGCTGGGCCGATGCCGCCGGCGCACAGGGCTTGCACTACGATGTCAGCTTCAGTTCGGACTGCGCGGCCGCCCACGACCTGATCGCGGCCAGTTCATCGGAGTTGCGCGAAGTGTTCGTCAATCTGCTCTTGAACGCGCTTGAAGCGATGCCGGCGGGCGGGCGCATCGCGTGCCACGAACGGCGCGCCGGCGATTGGCTCGTCGTTGAGATCGCGGACACGGGCGGGGGCTTCGGGCCGGAGTTGCAGGCCCGCATCTTCGAGCCGTTCTTCACGACGAAGGGGCCGCAGGGGTCGGGGCTTGGCCTCGCCGTTAGCTATGGCATCGTGCAACGACACGGCGGCGAGATCGCCGTCGCGAGCGTGCCCGGCGCGGGCACAACTTTCACTTTGCGTTTCCCCGCGCACGACACAAAGGCAATGACAAAAGCGAGCGGATGAGGCAGGTTGCATGGAGAATGTGAGTCAGACCGAAGCGCCGGCCGCGCACGAGCCTGAGCGCACGCGGGCTGCCGCCAACGCGGCGGCGCGCGTGCGCTTTGTTTATCTGGTGACGGGCGCGTGCCTGATCGGGCTGGTCTTCTGGTGGCTACAATTTTCCACCCCGGCCGTCTGTTGCGGCGATTTCGACGGCTACTATCACATTCGTTGGAGTCAGACGCTCTGGCAGAACTTGCGCGCCGGTCATTTCCCGCCGCACTTTACGTGGTTGCCGCTGACGACGTTGAATGCGCGCGACTACGTCGATCATCATCTGTTTTTTCACATCCTCGAAATCCCCTTCACCTGGTTTCGCGATCTACGGCTGGGCGCGAAAGTCTCGGCCGCGCTGTTCGGCGGCCTGGCTGTCTTCGCGTGCTACTGGCTCACGTTTCGCTATCGCATTCGCTATCCCTTCGTCTGGCTCTTCGCGCTGCTCGGCGCGTCCGCGCCGTTCCTCTATCGCATGAACATGACGAAGGCCATGAGCGTCTCGGTCGTGCTGCTCGTCATCGGTATTCATCTGCTCTTTCAACATAAATATTTTTGGTTGTTGCCGCTCGCTTTCATCTTCACCGAGACGTATGACATGTTTGTGTTGCTCGGCGTGGCGGTCGCCCTCTGGAGCGCGGTCGAAGCGTGGAGCGAGCGCCACCTCGCCTGGCAGCCGATTGCGAAGATGGTGGTTTACACGCTCGCCGGCATCGCGCTCGGTCTCGTCATCAATCCTTACTTCCCACACAACATTAAACTGTTCGTTGCGCACGCGTTGATGAAAGTCACGTCGTCGGGCTTCAAGGTCGCGGTTGGCAACGAGTGGTATCCGTATGACAGTTGGGACTTCTTGCGCAACTCGCTCATCGCCTGTGCCGCGATGATCGCGGGCTACATCGCGTTCAACTGGGAGGATCGCAAACGCGCCGCCCGCCCGCTCTTCTTCCTCCTCTTCTCGACCATCCTGCTCATCGTCAACGCGCGCTGGCGACGCTTCGCCGAATACTGGCCGCCCTTCGCCGTGCTGTTCGCCGCCTTCGCCGTGCAAGCCGCGTTAGAGCGCGCGCGCGCTTCTTACGGCCAGTTGCCGGCGGATGTGCAGGACGAACTGCAACCTTATCTCGACAGCGACGCGCCGCCGGCCGACCGCGCCGCCGCCGCGCACCGCGAAGACCTGGGGTTAATCGTCGCCACCCTGGCCGCGCTCGTGCTCGGCACAGCGATGGTGTTCGCCGTTTATGGTGAGACGAAAGAGATTAAGGACAGTGCGCCGCCCGACAGCTATCGCGCCGGGCTCGCATGGTTACAGCAACATGTCCCGGCGGGCGAGCGGGTCTTTAACACCGATTGGGACGACTTCCCGAAACTGTTCTATTACGACCCGACGCACGCCTACGTCTCCGGTCTCGACCCGACCTATCTCTACGACGCGAACCCGGAGCTATCAAAACTCTACGAGCAGATCACGCTCGGCAAAGAGAGCGATCCGGGGCCGCTCATCCGCGACCGCTTCGGAGCGCGCTACGTCTTCACCGACAACGAGGACGTGCATGATGATTTCTACAACGCCGCGCTCGATAGCGGCTGGTTTGATGAAGTCTATACCGACGACAACTGCACCATCCTGCACATCCGCGATGAGAAAGGCGCACCGCCGCCCGACAAAGACAACAACGACAGCATGCAACCTGATGACACGGACACTAACACGGAAGACGATGCGCCCGCCGACAACGAGACCTTCGATGCGCGGCCGCGCGCTGGCCGTCTAATCGCCCGCGCCGGCAGGGGAGGCCAGCGGCGATGAATAAAATGTTTCTGTTGCTGCTGTTCGTGCTCGCCGGCACGCTCGTGCTCGGTGGTTGCCAACGCCCGGCCAATCAACCGGCGCGGCCGCAGTTGAGCGAGTTCGAGCGTTCAATGGTCACGGTGCGGAACGGCGGCTTCGCGCACATCTACGTGTTCGCGCGCAAAGACGGGCAGACTTTGCAAGCCGATGACAAGTCGTACATGAAAGCGCATCCGCCCGACGACGTGAACTCGATGTGGCTCTTAACCGACGGCGAGCGCCGCGTCATCCTCGGCACTTACAAAGACCTGACCGAGGCAGATAAAGACGCGCTCACAAAACGTCTCGCGGTTGAAGACTATACAGGCAGATAACACAGGTACAACGAGTGCGGCGCGGGGGGAAGAGGGATTGTGTGTTTGGGGCCGCGAGAGCCACCCCGGAGGTAAAAAAGAAGAAAAATAGGGGCC
>JBBQGM010000047.1:0-38614 GCA_038322995.1 Pyrinomonadales bacterium | reverse complement strand
GAAACCAGCCGTGCTGGCGTTGGAAGATGGGCGCACGTTTCGCGGGCGCGCGTGGGGCGCAGAGGGCGAGCGGTGCGGCGAGATGGTCTTCAATACTTCGATGACCGGCTATCAGGAGGTCTTGACCGATCCGTCCTACGCCGGGCAGCTCGTCTGCATGACCTACCCGCTCATCGGCAATTACGGCGTGAACGCGGCCGATGCCGAATCGGCCCGCCCGTGGGTCGAAGGCTTCGTCGTGCGCGAGGCGAGTCGCATGGCGTCGAGTTGGCGCGCGGAAGAGACGCTCGATGCTTATCTAAGGCGTTGGGACATCGTCGCCATCGATCACGTGGACACGCGCGCCCTCGTGCGGCACATACGCGACCGGGGCGCGATGCGCGCGTGCCTCTCGGCAAGCGATCTGAATGAGGCGAGCGTCGTTGCCAAAGCACGCGCCGCCACGCCGATGGAGAACAGAGAACTGGCCAGCGTCGTGACGACCGCCCAAGCATACGAAGTGCCGGCTGTGGGCGCGGCACGCTTTCACGTAGTCTGCTACGACTTCGGCGTGAAGCTAAATTCGCTGCGCGAGTTCGCCGCGCTCGGTTGCCGGCTGACGGTCGTGCCGGCGGCCATGCCGGCCGCAGACGTGTTGGCAATGAAACCCGACGGCATCTTTCTCTCGAACGGGCCCGGCGATCCGGCGGCGATGAACGAAGCAGTCGTGGAGATCCGACGCATCGCGCAGTCGGGCGTGCCCACGTTCGGCATCTGCTTCGGGCATCAACTCTTGGGCCGCGCGTTCGGCGGTACGACTTATAAACTGCGCTTCGGTCATCGCGGCGGCAATCAGCCGGTGCTGGAACGCGCAGGCGGCACGGTCGAGATCACTGCGCATAATCACGGCTTCGCCGTCGCCGCCGACAGTCTGCCCGCCGAGATGGAAGTCACGCACATCAATCTCAACGATCAGTGCGTCGAAGGCATGCGCCACACGAACCTGCCCGTCTTCTCCGTCCAATACCACCCCGAAGCCGCGCCGGGGCCGCACGACGCCGCGCATCATTTCCGGCGCTTCATCGAGTTGATGGAACAAAACGTCAAACAGTAGCTCCACGTATAGTTTATGTTACGATGGGCGCAGTTATGAGCAACTCACATTCAACCGGCGACGACCTGCTCACCTTTATCGCCGCGACTATCGAATCCATGCGCGACCAGATGGCGACTAAGGGTGACATCGCACGTCTTGAGGCCAAGATAGAAGTTGAGACAACCGTTATTCGTGGCGACATCGAGCAGATACAGTTGCGTCTTGACGCCATTGAGCGTGCGCTGACCGCGCGGCTCGGGCAGATCGAGACGGAAGTAAGCCGGTTGCGCAGCGTGGTCTATCTGCTGGTCAAGGACAAGCCGGAGATGCTGCGTCTGCTGGGCCAGATGCCACCTGCGAGCGGCGAGGGCCGACCTTAGCAGGCTAATCCGCGCGTGACATTCACCCCGCCCCGCCGCGCTGCCTGAACTCTTAATCTTGCTCGTGCAATGTCTGCCCGTCAGTGGTTGAGTCCGCGAGCGCACCTGTGTCGGCTGGTTGTAGCAGCGTAGCGACGAGTCCTTTGTCCGCGCCGCGATGCTCCATCCAATGGCGATAGGTGACGGAGATGATGGCGGTGACGGGGATGGCGAGGAAGACGCCGGCGATGCCGGCCAACTCCGCGCCGCAGAGGATGGCGAGGATGACGGCGAGCGGATGCAGGTGTATGCCCTGCCGGATGATGCGCGGGTAGGTCACGTAGTCGTGAACGATGCGCAGCACGGCGAGGAAGAGAAAGGCCGCGAGCGCATGCCCCGACGAGCTAAAGCTGGCAAGCAGCACGGCGGTCACGGCGACCACGAGCGGGCCTACGAGCGGGATAAATTCCAGAAAGCCCGCGATGATGCCCAGCACGAGCGCGTAGGGCACGCCGACGATGAAAAACCCGATGGTGCAGAGCGTGCCAATGAGCACGCAGGCGATCAATTGCGCGCGGATGTAGGCGGCGAGCGCCGAGTTCACATCTTGGAATAATTCGTCGCCGCGCCAACGCAGCCGCCCGCGCGGCAGCATCTGCAACGCCGAGCGGCGAAATGTGTCCACGTCTTTTAAGAGGAAGAAGGCGAGGATCGGGATCAGGACGAACCAGGGCACATAAGTGATTAGCCCGGCGGCGCGGATCAGCGTCGCGCTGGCATACGCGCTCGCACCCTCGAACGCTTGCCCCAGCGCGTTGTTGATGTGGTCGCGCACGCTGGCGGGCAGCCGTGCGCGCTGATAGAACTGCTGCAAACTCTGCGCCCGCTCTTGGACGCTGCGAAAATAGGCCGGTGCGGCTTGCGCCAGTTCCGTGAGTTGATTGCTGACGAGCGGCAACAGCAACGCGATGATTAGCCCAAGCGCGCCGAAGATGAGCAGATAGACGATGCCGATGGCAAGCGGGCGCGGCATCAGGCGGGCGTGCCCGCGCACGGTGATGGGCCGATAGACCAACTCGACGAGCGGCGCGATCAGGTAAGCGAAGAAGATCGACAGCACGAGCAACAGGAGCACGCTCGTCAGTTTGTAGAGCGCCCAGATAAAGCCGGCGGCGAGCAGGATGATCATGAGCAAGCGCATGATGGCGCGCGTCTGCGGCCACGTCGCTTCGGCCATGGCTGTGGCGGCGACGGTCGCCGTCGTCTTGACCTCGCGGGCCTCTGCCTGCGCTACAGTTTCGTTTACAGTGGCCACGTTTAGAAATCGTCCCCGTAGCTTTCGTCCGGCAGTGAATGTAAATAGGCCGCATGCTCCCAGACCAGCCCACGCCACTCGTCGCTCGCATTCATTAGTTGCAACGCGGCCAGCGGTTGCGCCGGGTTGCGTTCGACGCGCAGGACTTCGACCACCGCTTCCAGCGTCGTGCTGTCCTTCTCCTTATTCAATACCGCCAGTTGCACGCGGCTGCCGACATCGGGTAGATGATGCAAGTGGACGAGTGCGCCGGCCGGGCCGACGTTCTCCGTCTCGCCCTCCACGATCATGTGCTCGCCTGAGCCAGTGTCGTCCCACTCCGCCCGCACCGGCAGACTCACCACGTAGCGCGGCCCCGACCGCTGCTCACTGGATTGGTTCAGTGCCATAGCAAAACTAACGATGAAGGATGACCGCAGACCGATGAATGAAAGGCAAATGCTTTTAGTTCATCGGTCTGCGGTCATCCTTCATCATTTCCTTTCTCACTCTTCTTCCTGCGTGCGCAATTTTTCGAGCACGGAAAAATCTTCGAGCGTGGTCA
The DNA here is from genome assembly GCA_038322995.1 of Pyrinomonadales bacterium. Lineage (GTDB taxonomy): Bacteria > Acidobacteriota > Blastocatellia > Pyrinomonadales > Pyrinomonadaceae > QHXQ01. The sequence continues at coordinate 35,321 of JBBQGM010000047.1, read as the reverse complement.
CGTCGCCGGCGACCACGCCGCTCCCGGCCAACTCGCGCAACAGCCGGCGCATGATTTTGCCGGAGCGCGTTTTCGGCAGCGCATCGGAGAAGCGTATCTCGTCGGGCTTCGCCAGCGCGCCGATCTCTTTAGCCACGTGTTGCCGCAGCGCTACCTTCAACTCGTCCGACGCTTGCCGCGTGCCTGCGAGCGTGACAAAGGCCACGATGCCTTGCCCCTTCAACTCGTCGGGCCGACCGACAACGGCCGCTTCCGCCACCGCCTCGTGCGAGACGAGCGCGCTCTCAATCTCCATCGTGCCCAACCGATGCCCGCTCACATTGATGACATCATCAACGCGCCCCATTATCCAGTAATAACCATCCGCGTCGCGCCGTGCGCCGTCGCCCGCGAAATAAACGCCGTCGATCTCCGTCCAATAGGCTTGCCGGTAACGCTCATCGTCGCCCCAGATCGTGCGCAACATGCCGGGCCACGGCCGCTTGATGACGAGATAGCCGCCCATATTATCCGCGACCGGTTCGCCCGCCTTTGTCATGATGTCGGCGGCGATGCCGGGCAAAGGCTTCGTGGCCGAGCCGGGCTTCGTCGGCGTCGCACCGGGCAGCGGCGCGATCATGATGCCGCCTGTCTCGGTCTGCCACCACGTATCGACCACAGGGCAACGCCCGCCGCCGATGGTCTCGCGATACCACATCCACGCTTCCGGATTGATCGGCTCGCCGACTGTGCCGAGCAGACGCAAACTGGACAGATCATGTTTGCGCGGCCACTGCTCGCCCCATTTGATAAAGGCGCGGATGGCGGTCGGCGCGGTGTAGAAAATGTTGACGCCATATCGCTCGATGATCTGCCAGAAGCGATCCGGCTCAGGGAAGTTCGGCGCGCCCTCGTACATCAACGTCGTCGCGCCGTTCGAGAGCGGGCCATAGACGACATAAGAGTGGCCCGTCACCCAACCGATGTCGGCCGTACACCAGTAAGTGTCTTCTTCTTTCAGATCGAAGACCCACTTCGTCGTCAGATGCGCGTATAGGAGATAGCCGGCGGTCGTGTGCAGAATGCCTTTGGGCTTGCCGGTCGTGCCCGACGTGTAGAGGATGAACAGCGGATGTTCGCTCGGCAACGCGGTCGCCGGACAGTCGCCCGCCGCCGCTTCCATCCATTCGTGCCACCAATGATCGCGGCCCAACTGCATCCGCACGTCCGTGCCCGTGCGCTTGACGACGATGCACGTCTCAACGGTCGGCGTATGCTTCAACGCCTCGTCCACGGCCGGCTTCAACTTCACCTCCGCGCCGCGCCGGAAACCGCCATCGGCCGTGACAACCACCTTGCAGCCCGCATCGTTGATGCGATCTTTCAACGCATCGGCCGAGAAGCCGCCGAAGACCACCGAGTGCGGCGCACCGATCCGCGCGCACGCGAGCATGGCGATAGCCAACTCAGGAATGAGCGGCAGATAGAGCGCCACGCGGTCGCCCGGCACGACGCCCGCGCGCTTCAACACGTTGGCGAAGCGGCAGACTTCCCGGTGCAGTTGTTGATAGGTCAGTGTGCGCTGCTCGCCCGGTTCGCCCTCCCAGATGATCGCGGCCTTGTTGCGCCGCCAGGACGTGAGATGGCGATCCAGACAATTATAAGAGATGTTCAACTCACCGCCGCCGAACCATTCCGCGTGCGGCGCTTCCCATTTCAGCACCGTGTCCCAACGTTTGAACCAGGCCAACTCTTCCGCCAGCCGCGCCCAGAAAGCTTCAGGGTCGCGCTCGGCCTCCGCGCGCAACTCTTCCAACGCGCGCATCGAGCCGACGTGTGCGCGGGCGGAGAACTCCGGCGGCGGCGCGAAGATGCGCTCCTCGTGTAAGCTCGATTCAATATTCGTTGGCGGCGTGGACATAGATGCTGTACGCTAAACTCCTCTAACGTGAACTTGGACTTGGAGATGCGTTATGACGGCCCGCATTATACGGTGAACGTCCATTATGTGCTACACGAACGCTTGACGCGCCCGCGACTTGTTTGCACTATTAAGGACTCAAGCACAGATTACAGTCAGGAGACTTCGCAAATTTCCAAAGGTGAATTAGATGAGTGATTACCTGTTTGTCTATGGCTCCTTGTTGCCCGGTGAGGCGGAGGCTGACACAGTTAGCGTCATGCAGCAACTGCTTAGGCTTGGGCCGGCTTATGTTCATGGGAAACTTTATGATCTCGGTGAGTATTCCGGCGCGGTTCTTGACGCGGAGGCTGACACGGAGATTGCCGGAGAAGTATTTGAGTTGCCTGCTGATCCCGCAGTGTTGGCCGCGCTCGATGCCTATGAAGGCTATGATCCCACCCAGCCCAAAGACAATCTTTTCGTGCGGCTGCAAGCGCCTGTGCGCCTGCGCGACGGGCGCAAGCTCAATAGTTGGATATACGCTTACAATCGCAATCCTGGGACTGCGCCGTTAATCGCTGATGGCGATTACAGGAAATCAAGATTAGCTTAGTCAAGCTAAGGCATAAATATGGTGAACAAGCAGACCCTTCCTTATTACTATTCCACGGCGCTTCTTCTTCTCATTTTCGCCACGTCAGCAATTACACAAACAAGCTCGGCCCAGACTGTGCAAGTAGCGCCGCCGGTCACACCCGTCAAAGAGCGCAACGTGCCGCCTTTGCCCGGCCAGCGCGATGAGAAATTGTGGCAGCAGGCCATGAAGCTACATCGCAGCGCCATCGTCGTGGATACGCACAACGACATCACGACGATGATGGAGGATGACGACTACGACATTGGCCAGCCGTCCGCCGGCAAGTATCACACAGACCTCGCGCGCATGAAGGAGGGCGGCCTCACGGCCGAGTTCTTCTCCATCTATGTGGATAAAAAATATGCGGAGCAAGGCGGGTCGGCGCGGCGCGCGCTGGATCAGATCGATTGGGTCTATCGCGCCATCGAGCGTTACCCGCAACAGATGATGCTGGCCACTTCGGTCGCTGACATCCGCCGCGCGAAGAAGGCCGGCAAGGTCGCCTCGCTCATGGGCATCGAGGGCGGGCACGCGATTGAGAATTCGCTGTTCGCCTTGCGCGATTTCTATCGCCTCGGCGTGCGCTACATGACCTTGACGCACAACAACACGAACGATTGGGCCGACGCTTCGCGCGACGCGCCGAAGCACAACGGCCTGACCGATTTCGGCCGCGAGGTTGTGCTAGAGATGAATCGCATCGGCATGCTCGTGGACGTGGCGCACGTCTCTGATAAAACAATGAGCGACGTGCTGGACATTTCGACCGCGCCCATCATCGCTTCGCACTCGTCGGCGCGTGTCTTTTCGGATCACCCGCGCAACATCCCCGACGATCTCTTGCGCCGCATCGGCCAGAAGGGCGGCGTCGTGATGGTCAACTTCTATCCCGCGTTTCTCAGTCAGGCGTATTACGACGCCGACCGCGCCCGCGACGAGCGGCTGAAGCCGCAGCGCGACGCTTTGCGGGCGCAGTACAAGGATGATCAGCCGCGCCTTGATGTCGAGTTGAAGCAACTGAAAGACGCGAACCCGATCCCGAAAGTGCCGCTCTCGGTCTTGATCGATCACATTGACCACATCGCGAAAGTGGCCGGCATAGATCACGTCGGCATCGGCTCGGACTTCGACGGCGTGCCCGATCTGCCCACGGGCATGGAAGACATCTCGAAGCTGCCGCACATCACGTACGAACTGTTGCAGCGCGGCTACAGCGAACAGGACGTGCGCAAAGTCCTGGGCGAGAATCTGCTGCGCGTCTTCAGCGAAGTCGAGCGCGTCGCCCGCGGCTCACGCACGAGCGGCGACGGCAGTCTCAAGCGTCTGCCCGGCGCGGTGAGATAGCAGCAGCGCAAAGAAACCTCACGCAAAGGCGCAAAGCCGCAAAGGCAGAAACGCAAAGAAAGTCATTCAACCTCTTAGCGGGCTTCTTTGCGCCTTTGCGTGAGGCATTTGTCGGTCGCCCGCGCGTGCTATAATTTTTCATCTCTCATGCAGCAAGCAGGCGTTTACATCCACATCCCTTTTTGCCGCGCGCGTTGTTCTTACTGCGACTTCGCCACTGGCACGTATCACGAGCCACTCGCGGAGCGTTACGTGCGCGCGTTGGTCACAGAGTTGAGCGCCCGGCCAGCGCCGCCGCAGGCCGTGGACACGATCTACTTCGGCGGCGGCACACCCAGCCTGCTCACGCCCGCCCAACTCGAAACGATCCTGCGCGCCGTGCATGTACGCTACTGCGTCGCACCGGACGCGGAAGTGACGATGGAGCTGAATCCCGGCACGGTCACGCCCGAAAGTCTGCGCGCCTATCGCGCGCTTGGCGTCAACCGCGCGAGTTTCGGTTTACAAACGTTCGACGATGAACAACTGCGCCGCCTGGGCCGCACGCATACGGCCGATGATGCGCGTCACACGCTTAAAAACTTACGCGCCGCCGGCTTCGATAACATCAGCTTCGATCTCATCGCCGGGCTGCCCGGCCAGACCATCGAGCAGTGGGCGCACAACATGGACGAGGCACTTGCCCTCGCCCCTGAGCATCTGTCGCTCTACCTACTCGAAGTCCACGAAGGCACGCCGCTCGCCGAGCAGATCACGCGCGGTTGCTGGCCCGCGCCCGACCCGGACACGGCCGCGGAGATGTATCGTCTATTACTTGCGCGCACCGCGTGGGCCGGTTACGAGCATTACGAAATCTCCAACTTCTGCCGCCCCGGTTATGAGGCGCGGCACAATCTGAAATACTGGACGGGCGCGCCCTACTACGGCTTCGGCTGCTCCGCGCACTCTTACGATGGCGCGCATCTGCGTTGGGCGAACGAGCGCGACACCGCGCGTTATGTGGAATTGATCGAGCGGCAAGCGAGCGTGATCGTTGAAACAGTCGCGCTTGACGAACGCGAGGTCGGCGCGGAAGCGCTTTTTCTCGGCCTGCGCTTGATGCGCGGCGTCGATCTCCAACAGCATCGCGCGCAGTTTGATGTTGACGTGCGGACAACCCATCGCGCAGACCTGCAACGCTTCAGCGAGGCGGGCCTGATTGAACTGAGCGACGACTGCTTGCGGCTAACTACGATTGGTGTCTTACTCTCAAATGAAGTTTTAGCCTCTTTCGTTTAGCTATGATCGATCTACGCAGCGACACCGTGACGAAGCCGACGCCCGCGATGCGGCGCGCGATGGCTGAAGCTGAGGTGGGCGATGATGTATATGGTGAAGACCCGACCGTCAACCGACTGCAAGAGCGCGCGGCGGAAATCTTTGAGAAGGAAGCAGCCCTCTTCGTCCCGACCGGCTCGATGGGCAATCAGATCGCCGTCAAGCTGCACACGCGCCCCGGTACGGAGGTCGTGATTGAAGAGCGCGGGCACATCTTCAATTTCGAGATGGCGGCGATGGCGGCCGTATCGGGGACGCTCGCGCGGCCCGTCAAAAGCACGGACGGGACAGGCATTCTCACGTGGGCCGACATCGCCACGGGCTTGCACGTCAATAGCGCCTACTATGTCGCGCCGACCGGTCTCGTCGCACTGGAGAACTCGCACAATCTCGCGGGCGGGACAGTCTATTCGCGCGCCCGCACCGCAGAGATTTGCGCGCATGCGCATGCGCTGAACCTGCCCGTCCACTTGGACGGCGCGCGCATCTTTAATGCCGCCGCCGCGCTCGATGAGCCGGTCGCTGCGCTCGCGCGCCCGGCCGATTCGGTTATGTTCTGTCTCTCGAAAGGCTTGGGCGCGCCGGTCGGTTCGCTGCTCTTAGGCACGCGCGCCTTCATCGCGGAGGCGCGCGGCTGGCGTAAAGTTTTGGGTGGCGGCATGCGCCAGGCGGGCGTGCTGGCGGCGGCCGGTCTGGTCGCACTCAACGAGTCGCCGCAGCAATTACCGGAAGATCACGCGAACGCGCGTCGCTTGGCCACAGGGCTAGTCGAATTGCCGGGTGTGCAGATCGATCCCGCACAGGTCGTGACCAACATCGTCATCTTCGACATAAAAAACACAGGGCGCGCGGCCGACGAAATCTGCGCGCAACTTAGCGAGCGCAACGTGCGCGCCTCAGGCTTCGGCACGGCCATCCGCATGGTCACGCACTACGACGTGACGCGCGCGGACATCGAGGCGGCGCTCACCGCTCTGCGCGAAGTGATTGGAAGACAGTAGGCAGTGAAAACGAATCTGCCCTTAGTTGCCTGTTACCTACTGCCTATTGCCTACTGCTTTTATGATTATCGCGATTGACGGCCCATCGGGCGCGGGCAAGTCCACGTTGGGGAAGATGCTCGCGCGCGAGTTGGGCTTACTCTACATAGACACGGGCGCGATGTATCGTGCGGTGGCCTTGGCGGTGGTCGCGGCGGGCGTGAGCGCGCAGGACGAAGCGTTGGTGGCGGACGTGGCCGCGCGGGCGCAGATTGACTTGGTGGGCACGCCTGATAGTCTGCGCGTGCTGCTCGACGAGCGCGACGTAACGGCGGAGATTCGCACGGAACGGATCACGCGGCTGTCATCGGTTATCTCGACCATCCCGGCGGTACGGCGCGAACTCGTGCGGCGGCAGCGCGAGTTGGGCGTGCGTGGCGGCGGCGTCGTCCTCGACGGGCGCGACATCGGCACGGTCGTCTTCCCGCACGCCGACGTGAAGTTCTTCTTAACGGCCGTGCCCGAAGCCCGCGCCCAACGCCGCTACGAAGAGGACAAGCGCACAGAGTCCGACTTGACTTTCGCCGAGACGCTGGCCGACATCAACACACGCGACCAACGCGACTCGACCCGCGCCGACTCGCCGCTCGCCATCGCCGAGGATGCCATCGTCATAGACACGACCGAGCAGTCAGTTGATGAAGTCTTTGCACAGATGTTAACCGCCGTGCGCGAGCAGCAGGCAGACGGTGCAACGCAAAGCGCAAAGCTCAAAGCTCAAACCTGATCTTATGTTCACCGGCATCATCGAAGAGTTGGGCAGCGTGCGCGCGTTGGAGCAGCGCGGCGAGGGCGTCCGCGTGCGTGTGGCGGCGCGAGTCGTGACCGAAGGCACGCACGAGGGCGATTCCATTGCGGTCAACGGCGTGTGTCTGACCGCGCTTGAAGTGCGCGCCGATTCGTTCGCGGCCGACGGCTCGCGCGAGACGCTGCAACGTTCGACGCTCGGCACATTGCGCGTCGGCGCGCCGGTCAATCTTGAGCGCGCCGTGACGCCCACCACCCGACTCGGCGGCCACATCGTGCAGGGCCACGTGGACGGGCGCGGCCGTTTTCTCAGCGCGGAAGAACACGGCGGTTCGTGGACGGTGCGTATCGCCTACCCGCCGGAGTTGGCGCGCTATTTCGTCTTCAAAGGCTCGGTCACGGTCGAAGGGATCAGTCTGACCATCGCCGGACTAATGGAAGAATATTTTGAGTTGGCGATCATCCCGAAGACATGGGACGTGACGAATCTATCGCACTTGCGCGCGGGCGACGCGGTCAACCTCGAAGTCGACATCATTGCCAAGTACGTCGAGCGCATCCTCGCCTGCGCACCGCCGGTCAAGGAGTCCGGCCCGGCAACATTGACGATGGAAAGGCTGGCCGAACTTGGGTTCAAATAGTCGTACCGGAGCGAGCGAACAGATGCCGACTTGTCTGCCGCCGGTCTTGCTGTCATGGAGCGGTGGTAAAGATAGTTGTCTCGCACTGTATGAACTGCAACAGGCGCAAGCCTATCGGGTGGCCGCGTTGCTGACGACCATGACGCGCGATTATGACCGGATCAGTATGCACGGTGTCAGGCGAATACTATTGGAGCGGCAAGCGGCGGCTTTGAGCATACCGCTACATCAGGTTTTCATCACCAAGGATGCCACCAATCAAGAATATGAAACACAAATGGCGCAAGCCTTCGCCCTGTATCGTGAGCAGGGCATCGACACGGTAGTCTTCGGCGACCTGTTTCTCGCGGACGTGCGCGCCTACCGCGAGCAATTTCTCGCCCGCCACCAGATGCGCGGGCTTTATCCCGTGTGGCAGCGCGACACGGCCGCGTTTATTAGCGAGTTCATCCGGCTCGGATTCAAGGCGGTCATTACCTGCGTTAACGGGGCCGTGCTAGATGCGTCGTTTGCCGGCCTAATGATTGACGAAAACTTCCGCGCCGCGCTGCCCGCCCACGTCGATCCTTGCGGGGAAAACGGCGAGTTTCATACGTTCGTCTTTGACGGCCCGCTCTTCAAGGAAGCCGTGCGCTTTTCGCTTGGCGCGAAAGTGGCCAGAGATTCTTTCTGGTTTTGTGATCTATTACCGGAATGATAAAGTGCGGCCTGGCTGGCCCACACGCGCCGAAAAATCAGATCCGGCGTGACGTGCGCGGGCAACCTGACAGCCACAGACGATTTGCAGAGAGAAGCGATGAGTACCGCCCAGAGGATAGTTTCGTTCCTGCCGTCAGCGACCGAGATGGTGTGCGCGTTAGGGCTAGGCGAGCAGCTTGTCGGCATCACGCACGAGTGTGACTATCCGCCGGAGGTCAAGGGCAAGCCGATTGTCGTGCGCAACGCCCTGCCGGTCGAGACGATGAGCCAACGGGAGATCGATGTGGCGGTCGCGCAGCGTATGCGCGCTGGCCTCAGCTTGTATCAGGTCGATGAGGAACTGCTGCAAACACTCGCGCCCGACTTAATCCTGACACAAAACTTATGTCAGGTCTGCGCGCCTTCAGGTAACGAGGTCGCACAAGCCTTGCGGCTGTTCCCACAGCCGCCGCAGGTGCTCTGGCTGACACCGAAATCGCTGGCCGAAATAGCGGACAATCTGCGCGAACTTGGCCGAGCGACGGGCCGCTTACAAACGGCCGAAGAGTTGATCGCCCAAGGCCGCGACAAACTGGAAAGGGTTGCGGCCGTCACGCGCGAGTTGCCAGCCCGGCCGCGCGTGTTCTGCCTGGAATGGCTCGATCCGGTCTATGGCAGTGGTCATTGGCTGCCGGAGATGGTCAGCCTCGCCGGTGGTGTGGACGCGCTTGGGCGCGCGGGCGCGGACTCCGTGCGTATCCCCTGGGCTGATGTCTTGCAGTGGGCCCCTGAAGTGCTGATCGTTACCCCCTGTGGGTTCAATCTAGCGCAAGTGCTGGCGCAAACGCCGACGTTGCTTGCCTATCCCGGTTGGGCTGAGCTGCCGGCCGTGCGGCAGGAGCGCGTCTATGCGGTGGATGCGAACGCTTATTTCGCCCGCCCCGGCCCGCGCGTAGTTGAAGGTACGGAGTTGTTGGCCCATCTCATTCATCCCGACCTGTTTCCCTGGGCGGGGGCAAAAACAGCATACAGGCGATTAACTCTTTCCCTGCAATGAAGCCGCTTGTCCTTCTCTTTTCTGTGGGCCACGGCTAATCAGGCAACTGCAACAACCATTCATAAGCTGACCGGCGCTGGCTGCGCATGCCTTCTTTACCGCGCGCATGGCGTGTCGCAAAATCGGCCAGCTTCGGGTAACATAAACGCCGTTACACCAATCTCCCCCGAATCTTTAGAAGTCAGGACGTATATGCCTTTTGCTTCGATTGAAGAGGCCGCGGCTCGTATTCGCGACGGGCGCATGGTCATCATCGTGGACGATGAAGCGCGCGAGAATGAGGGCGACCTCGTCTGCGCCGCCGAATCTGTCACGCCGGAGATTATCAACTTCATGGCCACGCACGCGCGCGGCCTCATCTGCCTGCCCTTAACAGAAGAGCGGTGCGATGAGCTGCACCTGACCATGCAGGTGGCCGACAATACATCGTTCCTCGGCACGGCTTTTACCGTCTCTATCGAAGCGCGCAAAGGCGTAACGACCGGCATCTCGGCGGCCGACCGCGCGACGACGATCTTAACGGCCGTCGACGCGCGCACGCGCCCGCAAGACCTCGCGCGGCCCGGCCACATCTTCCCCTTGCGGGCGCGCAAAGGCGGTGTGCTCGTGCGCCCCGGCCAGACCGAGGCGTCAGTCGATCTGGCGCGTATTGCGGGGCTGTATCCGGCCGGCGTCATCTGCGAGATCATGAACGCGGACGGCACGATGGCGCGGCTGCCGGAGTTGGAAAAATTCGCGGCCGCGCACGATCTGCTGATCATCTCGGTGGCCGATCTGGTGCGCTATCGCATCCGCAAAGAGACGCTCGTGCGGCGCGCGGTCGAAACGGACGTGCCGACCGTCTATGGTCTGTTTCGCGCGGTCGCGTTTGAGAACGTCGTCAACGGCGAAGTGCATCTCGCGCTCGTGATGGGCGACGTGATGACGGCCGAGCCGGTGCTGGTGCGCGTCCACACCGAGAACGTGACGGGCGACGTGTTTGGTTCGCTCTTGGACGACACAGGCTTTCAGTTGCAGACCGCCCTTGAGAAGATCGCGGGCGCGGGGCGCGGCGTGGTGCTGTATTTGAAGCAACGCGAGCATGGGCTTGATCTGATCCATCAACTACGCACATACGCCATCATGCGCGAGCATCGTGTGACGTTCGAGGAAGCGAGCGTCGAAACGGGTTACGGCGCGACGCGCGACTACGGCGTCGGCGCGCAAATCCTGCACGACCTGGGGCTGCGGCGGATTCTGCTCTTGACGAATAAGCCGCCGAAGGTCGCGGCGCTCGAAGGCTTCGAGTTGGAAGTGGTCGGCAACGTGCCGCTCGGCGCGCCGGCCAAAGAACTGCTGCCTGCGGAATGATGAAGGCTAAATGACAGGCAACTTGTTTTAGTTCAGCACTCATCATTTCGCAGTCAGCATTGATTGTTGTTGCCCCCGACCTCTGACATGCGCCTCAGCCCGATTGGTCTCTTTGCTTTATGCCGGTTGACGACAAGGACACAGGAATAACAGGGCCGCCGCCCATCGACGCAGGCGCGGCCGCGCCGCCACCTGCGCGGCGGGGTTGGCGACGACGCTACATCACGCGGCGCAATGCGCTCTACGTCGCGCTCGTGGCCATCGTCGGCGCGCTCGCGCTATTGCTGCTCACCGTTTTTCTCTACCGGTCGGGGCGCGTGGACACGCTCATTGCCAATCAGATCATCCGCACGCTTTCGGAGTACGGCATCCGCGCGGAGATCAAAGAGTTTCACACAAAGTTGGGGCCGCGCACCGTCGAGATCAAGGGCCTTGACTTATACGACGCGCAAACCAACGAGCGCTTGGGCCGGATTGACAACATCATCGCCACCGTCCGCGTCGCCGACCTCTATGCGCTGAATCTCAACCGCAACATCAACCTCGAAGCCCTCGAAGTGAACGGCCCCGAACTGTGGGTCGCCTTCGACGAGCAGGGCCGCTCAAACTTTCGTAACCTGCATCTGCCGCCGCCCGCGCCCAATCAACGCATCCTTTTCTCTTACTCAACCGCGCAGGTGAAGGTCAATAACGGCCTCATTCACTATGAGGTGCGGCGCGGCGCACAGGATGAGCAGACGGGCGAGCAGACGCGCCACGTCTTTGCGGGCGAGGCGCGCAACCTGCGCGCGTTGATTCAGCCCGATGATCCGAACGCGCCGACCGCGAGTTGGGCCAACAAAGTCGATCTCTTCCTGACGGATTCGACCTTCGCGGTTGACGGCAACCAGATCGCGCCGATTGACGTGGAGGCGCACGCGCGCGTCAATCAAACGAGCGCGGAGATACGCGAGTTAATCTTGCGCTCGCCCGTCGCCGAGTCGCATCTGCAAGGTACGCTCGACGATTGGCGTGCGGGTCGCTATCAATTGCAGGTTCGTTCCACGGTTGATCTCACGCAAATTTCCGACACGTTCAAAGCAGCCACGCCTTTGCGCGGCGCGGGCGAGTTCATCGGCACGGTGAAGGGCGAAGGTACGCAGTATAAGATCGAAGGTGACGTTAAATCCGACGCGCTCGCGGCCGGCAACGTGCGCTTGAAGGGTTTGCAAGTCGCCTTGAACGCGACGGGCGACGGCGTCGAACAATACAACGCGCAGGGGCGCGCGGTGGTGGACTTGCTGATCGCCGGCAACTTCAATCTCAACCTCGTGCAACTGCGCGGCGGCGTGATGGGGTCAGGCTCCGACTTCCGTTTCCTCGGCGAACTGCGCGCGGCGGCCCTGAGGCGCGGCGACACGAGCATCGCGAGTTTGATGTTGAGCGACGCGGTGGCGGAAGTGCGCGATGGCAAACTAGCGGGCACGGCCGGGCGTGCGACCGGCGCGACCGTTGTGTTGGGCCACACGCGCGCCACTGGCGCGCAGGCGAACGGCATCCGCTTCAGCGCCACCGACAAAGATCATTTCAACGCGACCATCGCAAATCTTTCGACCGGCCCGATCTCGAACGAAGACACGCGCCTCAAGGGGCTGACGGCGCGCGACGTGAAAGCGACCGGGCGCGGGACTGTAACCGATGTGACGACGAACGACGTGCGCATAAGCGGCGGCACGTTCGCGGGCGCGCAAGTGGGCAGTATCAATATCGCGGGCGTGCGCCTGGCGATTCACGATGGCGGGCGCGTCGAAGGCTCGACGAGCGATGTGAACATCGGCACGGTCGCGTTCAACACGGGCCAGGGCGGTAAAGGCGGTCTGCCGGGCAAAGTTAAAAACGTAAAGCTCGCGCGGCCTGTGTTCGTGCTGGAAAAGTCGGATCGCTATCGCGTCACGGCTGATCTTTCGCTCGGCGGCGGCGTGCTGGGCGACTTTCAACTCGGCGCGGCGCGCGGCGCGGTCGTCGCCACGAACACCGAAGTGCAGGTGAACAATTTCACGGCTGAGGCGTTGAACGGGCAGGCGCGGGGCAACGCCGTCATTAACCGGGGGCGCGGGTCGTCGCGCGTCAATGCGAGTTTTGACGGGCTTGACATCGGCGGCTTGCTCGCGGTCTTGACGGGTCGCGCCGTGCCGGTGACGGGCGCGACGACGGGCACAGTTGACCTGCGCTTTCCGGGCACGGACGTGAAACTGGCGAGCGGCAACCTGACCGCGCAACTCACGGGCGAGACCGGCAACGAGACGAGCGGGCGCACGCCCGTCACCGGCGCGTTGATGCTCACGGCCGACCGGGGCAACTTCCAACTCAGCCAGGCGAATCTGCGCGCGGGCGCATCGGAGCTGAATGCGACGGGGCAGTTCGCGTTCGCGGGCGATTCAAACTTAGCAGTCCATCTCGCTTCGACCGATGCGAGCGAGTTGCAGCGCATCGTCGTCTCGTCAGGTCTGATCCCGGCGCTCGAAGATAAACTGTCTGACTACGGCATCGACCTCGCGGGTAAGCTCGATTTCAACGGCACGGTGCGCGGCCAACTCGATGATCCGCTCGTGAACGGGCGCGCGTCGCTCGGTTCGTTCCGCGTCAACGGCCGCGATCTGGGTGCGCTCACCGCTTCGATTGCTTCCGACGCGAACGCCATCAACATTCCCGACGGGCGGCTCGCACAAGCTGACGGCGGCCACGCGCAGTTTGCTTTGAACATTCCGCGCGCGGGCACGGACAACATCACGCTCGACGCGACGCTGGCGCGCGTGGACATCGGCAACTTGCTCGCCGCCATTCCCAGCGGACAGAAGAGTAGCCTGACTACACAGTTGGCGGCCGCCGGCCCGACATCGGGGCGCGTCCATGTCACCGGCATTCCCGGCGCGCTGAGCGGCGACGCCGACCTACGCGCCGGCCCCGGCGTGATCAAGGATGAGCCGTTCGACGAGATCGCTTTGCGGGCGACGTTTAGCGGCCAGACCGTCAACCTTGAAAACTTGAACGCGCGTTTCCGCGCCGGCACGGTCAATGCGAAAGGCACTTATGCGATTGATAGCTCGCGCTTCGACCTGAACGCGCAAGGCACGGGCGTCAAACTCGATGTGCTCGCGGCCCTGACGGGCGCGGCCGGCACGTCGAATCTGGCGGGCACGGTTGATTTCACCGCGACTGCCAGCGGCCTCGCCAATGATCCGCGCAGCTACAAGATCGATCTGAGCGGCACGGGGCACGACGTTGCGATCAACGGGCAAACGGCGGGCCCGCTCACGCTCGTCGGGCGCACCGAAGGGCAGAAGTTCAACCTGCAACTGACGACGGGCATCCTCGGCCAACCGCAGGTCATCGCGGCGGCCGTCGATCTCAGTAAAGATGAATTGCCGACGACGATTGAGACGACGCTGACGAACGTTGATCTAACCCCACTCTTCGCCGCGCTCATGCCGAACGCGGACGTGAAGGTGATGGGGCACGCGACGGGCACGTTGCGCGCGAGCGGCAACATCTTCGGCGAGAACGCGGACGGCGAGCAGGGCTTCTCGCTCGCGGGTCTGCGCGGCACGGCGCAGTTCAGCCAGTTGGTTGTGCAGGTCGCGGACGTGCAACTCGCGGCCGCCGATCCGCTGCTGGTGACATTTACGCCGGATGAGATCACGTTCGACAAGACGCAGTTCACCGGCCCCGGCACGAACGTCGTCTTCGGCGGCACGGCCGCGCTCGGCGCAAACGGGCATCAGAATTTTACGGTGGATGGCAATTTGAACTTGCGCGTGTTGAATAGTCTCTCGCGCAATGCTTTTCTTGACGGTGCGGCGAAGGTCGGCGTGCGCGTCGCGGGCACGTTCGCGCAACCGAACATCACCGGCACGGCATCGGTCGCAAACGCGGCCTTCTCGCTGCTGATCCAGGATCAGCGGTTGCGCGTTTCGCAGATCAACGGCGACGTGCGTTTTACTGCCGACCGTGCGCAACTCGATGCGCTCACGGGCCGGCTCGGCGGAGGCACGATCACGGTTTCCGGTGGCGCAGCGCTCGCCGGTTTCTCGCTGGCGAAATTCCAACTGAACGTGCGCGGCGAACAGATCACCGTGCCGTTCCCGCAGGACTTCCGCACGACGGCGGACGCTAATCTCGTTGTGCAAGGCGATCTGCAAGCGCAACTGATTCGCGGCACGGTGAACTTGCGCCGCGCCGAGTACACCAAAGACATCGAGTTGGCCGATCTGATCAATCGCCGGCCCGAGACGACGATCTCTGAGGGTGGCAGCGAAGGGGGTCTCACCGCGAACACGCAACTTGATCTGACAGTTGAAGGGCGTGATGCGCTGGTCGTGCGCAACAACATCGCGGACGCGGTCGGCTCGGTCGCGGTGCAGGTGCGCGGCACGATTGACGACCCGATTGTCGGCGGGCGCGTCACGGCGACGCGCGGCACCTTGAGCTTCCGCAACGACCGGTATGAGTTGACGCGCGCCTTCATCGATCTGCCGCTCCGGCGCGACGCTGAGCCGCTCTTAAATATCCAGGCCGAGTCCGAGATCAAAGGCTATCGCGTGATCGTGAATCTGACGGGCCCGCTCTCGTCGCCGAACGCCGTCGTCAGTTCCGACCCGGCGTTGCCGCAAGCGGATGTTGTCGCGCTCGTCACGACGGGCAATCTTTCTTCGGGCGATGAGGGCGGTTCGACGCTAGCGCAAACCGGGCTTGGCACGGCGACGAGTTTGTTGACCGATGCGATCATCAACGCGCCGGTGCAGCGCGCCACCGACAAGCTGTTCGGCTTGAATCGCTTCGAGCTTGACCCGCTCATCGCGGGCCGTGGCGGCTCAAGCCCGACGGCGCGGCTCACGGTCGGACGACAGATCAATCGCAATTTGTCGCTGACTTATTCGACCAACGTGACGACCGAGCAGAATCAAGTTGTCGCGCTCGAATACCGCCTGTCGGATCGGCTCTCATTCGTCGCGCAGTATCAACAGGGCGCGATCAATACGCTGCGCACGCAGAACAATAATTTTAGTTTTGAGATTCGCTTTCGGAAAAGATTCTGACGGCAGTGAATAGGCATAGAAGGTCTAAGCAAATGGGGTGTCGGTGAGTAGTCGTTGGGGGAGCATCATCGTTGTCGTCTGGCTCGTCGGCGCGTGCGGCGTGGGCACTCGTGGTGCGTCCGTGCCGGACTTGAGCCGCTATGAAGGGCGGACGGTGACGGCTGTGGAGGTTGTGCTCGACGGCGTGCCGCGCGAGGCGCGGGTCGAGGGCGAGCTTGCGGCGCTCGTCGCGTTTGCGCCGAACACGCGCTTCGCGGCGGCGCGCGTGCGCGAGTCTTTACAGGCATTGTTTGATTCAGGGCGCGTGGCGAACGCGCGCGTCGAAGCCGTTGATGAAGGCGGCGGGGGCTTACGCCTACGCTTCATCGTGCGCCCGGCGGTGCGTGTTGAGGATGTGGTCTTGAACGTCACAGGTGCGCCGCCCGGTGTGCCGGTCTCGACCGACGAATTGCGCGCCCGCCTTAATCTGCTGCAACCCGGTGCGCGCGTCTCCGAACAGGCGCTCAAGAATAACGCCGATCTGTTGCAGACATACCTGCGCGACCACGGTTTCTATCAAGCCGACGTAGCTTACGCGCAGACGACCGACGCGAGCGGCACGCGCGCCACCGTTACCTACAACATCAACACGGGGCCGCAGGCGCGCGTCGATGCTTTCAACATCGACATCACCGGCTTTGATCGCGCGCTCGTGCAGGCTAACTTAAAATTGCAGCCCGGCACACCGTTCACGCGCACCGCGCTCGGCGAGGACATCGGCCGCATCCGGCAGGCGATCATCGCGAAAGGTTATCTTGCGCCGCAGTTGAACGAACCTAAGGTCATCCGCGATGCGGCCGGCGACAAGATCGCGGTCACGCTCACGGGCAGTATCGGCCCGAGCGTCAACGTAACGATTGAGGGCTTTCAGCCCGGCGACAAGTCCGCGCGCGAGTTGCTGCCCGTCAAACGCGAAGGCAGTATTGACGAATCGGCCATCGTCGAGGGCGAACGCAGGCTGCGCAACCGCTTACAAGAGGAAGGCTATTTCTTCGCCGAAGTGACGACCACTTGCTCGGTCATACCAACGCAGAACACAACGGCCGCGCCCGGCTCGACCGTGACTGCAACCGCTGCGCCGGTCAATAGCGCGCCCGCGCCCACCGGCGCTGTGAGCGCGCCGAACAGTACCCTGCCCGGTACACCGCCGAGCAACCCGCCGGCCGGCACGACGGTGGAGACTGACAGCACGAACGCGCTAGGCGGGCAGGAGGCTTTGAGCGGCGTGTCGGAGACGTGTCAGTTGCCCGACCCGGCCGAGTTGAGCGGGCGCACCGTCAACATCAATTACACGGTCACGCGCGGGCGGCGCTTTCGGCTGACCGACATCCGCATCGTCAATGCCGACACGGGCAATCCCGCCCAACTCACTTACGACGACTTGGCCGACGACCTGCGTTCGGAGACATCGGGGCTACTGAGCGTCCTGCCGTTCATCGGTAAAGCGGGGCGCGGCTATACGAGCCGCGACATCTTGGAGCAGGACAAGGACACTGTGCAGGCGCGCTACCGTGACCTCGGCTACCGGCGCGCGAGCGTCGAAGCCCGGCAGGGCGTCTCGCTCAATAGCGAAGATTTGGTGATCACTTTCGCCGTCACCGAAGGGCCGCTGACGCGCGTCGCAGGCGTGGACGTGCGCGGCAATCAGATTTACACGGCCGACCAATTGCGCGCCGAGCCGTGCCAGGCGGCCGCGTTGCGCGGCGAAGCCTGCACGATCATCGGCGCACCTTATGCGCGCACACTCGCGCGCACTGACGCCGACCGCCTGCGCGGCCTCTACACACGCAACGGCTATGCGGACGCGGACGTGCGCGTCGATGTCGTCGAGTTGCCGAAGAATGAGCAGGGCGACGAGCAAGTACGGCTTGTCTATGACGTGACCGAGGGCGGTAAGGTCTTCATCAATCAAATCATCATCAACGGCAACGAAGGCACGACCCCCGACGCGCGCCTGCGCACCAAACGCAAGG
Organism: Pyrinomonadales bacterium; assembly: GCA_038322995.1. Taxonomy (GTDB): domain Bacteria; phylum Acidobacteriota; class Blastocatellia; order Pyrinomonadales; family Pyrinomonadaceae; genus QHXQ01. Next base: position 17,541 of record JBBQGM010000047.1, on the reverse strand, counting down.
CCATCCTCGAAGCCATCCCGCTCAAGAAGGGCGACGTTTTGCGGGCCGACGACTTAGCCGAAGCCGAGCGTGTGCTGTATGAGACAAACGCTTTCCGGCAGGTCATCATCCGCACACAGCCCGCGACCGAGAGCGCCAACGGCTTTCGCACGCGCGACGTGATCATCGATGTCGAAGAGTTGAAACCACGCCGACAGGATTACATCTTCGGCTTTTCGACCGACGGCGGCCCGCTCGGCGGCTACGAGTTGCAGAACAACAACCTGCGCGGCGAGTTGCGCCAAGGCACGCTCCGCTTCCGCGCGAACACGCAACATCAGTTGCTCCGCTTTGAGTTTTTCGACCCGCGTTTCCGGCACTATGGCAAAGCGAAGTTCTCGCCGCTCGCGGCCTCCGTGCAGTATTCGCGCGACGTGAGCGTGACGCGCTTTTTCCGTTCGACGATTGATCGCGGCAGCTTCGGCATCGTCCAACGCCTCGACGACAAGGGCAACCCCATCGACATCTTCGGCATGCGTACCGGCGAGCCGACGATCAACCGCCTGACCTTCAACATCGAATCGCAGCGCGTCTTGAATCAACGCGCCCGCACGATCCTGTTCATTCGTTACAACTATGAGGATGTGCGCCTGTTCAAAATCGGCAGTCTGTTGGTCGAGCCGATCCTGCGGCCCGACCGGGCCGTGCGGCTGTCGCGCTTCGGCGCAACCATCACGCGCGACACGCGCGACCGGCAGTTCGATCCGACGCGCGGCGAGTTTCTGACGACCGACTATGCGCTCGCCTTGCGGCAACTCGGCGGCAATCTCTCGTTCGGCAAACTGCTTTTGAACTATCGCCGCTACTATCGCCTTGGCGGCAGCGGCGGGGGGCCGAACGTGCGCACTCCGGCCCTGTTCGAGCGCAAGAACGAGCCCGCCGGCCTCAAGGGCACGGTCTTCGCTGCGAGTGTCACGCTCGGTGCGGCGAACGTGTTCGACCCGCGCGAACGCGACGGCATCGCGGGCATTAGTGAGGTAGACCGCACCTTGCCGATCAGCGAGCGTTTCTTCTCCGGCGGCTCGACTACACTGCGCGGCTTCAATTTTGAAGAGGCGGGGCCGCGCCGCGTCATCTGTCCCGGTACGCTGACCCTGGGCGGCAACTGCATGCCCGATGTTTTCCGTGACTTGAAGGGCAACCAGGTGCGCTTGAATCCATTCACCGTGCCCGTGGGCGGCAACGCTATGGCCGTCGTCAACCTCGAAGCGCGCGTGCCCTTAACGCGCCTCTTTCAAGTCGTGCCGTTCTATGATGGCGGCAACGTCTTCCGGCGCATCGGCGACATTTTCAGTTCCGGCAAACCGAAACCGACGGACACGCTCGATGACCGCAACCTGCGCGCACAATGGACGCACACAGTCGGCTTAGGCTTGCGCATCCGCACGCCCTTCGGACCGCTCGCGGTTGATTACGCGTATATGCTCAATCCGCCGACGTTCGAGTTGCCGCAGTTCGCCGGCCCGCCTGCTATCCTGCAACTGCGGCGCACGCAGATACACTTCCGCTTCGGGCAATCGTTCTAAATCGCAGGCGTTGGGCGACGGATGAAAGTGAAAGACGGCAACAGGGAAGAAGTGATGAAGCTACCCAGACGAGAAGCACAAGCGAGGAATTTTGGCGCGTGGATTCTGTGTCTGCTCGTTGCCTGCTGCCTGCTGCCTACGGCTTATTGTCCGCCCGCGCAGGCGCAGGAAGTGGTGGACAAGATGGTGGCGAGCATCAACGGGCGCGAGTTAATCACATACACCGATCTGTTGTGGCAATTGGCGCTCGAACCCGCCGCGCCGCTCGACAATCCGCGCAGCGAAGACTTGCAGCGCGCCCTGAACCTGCTGATCGATCAACGCTTGATCACCGAAGAGGCGGGCAAACTGCCGGCCATCACGGCGAAGGACGAGGACGTAGAGCGCGCCACTAATGAGTTGGTCAAACGCTTTCCGTCGCAGGAAGGCTTTCGCGAGCGGCTGCAACGGGTGGGGCTAACGCCCGAACAGTTGCGCGAGATTGTGCGCCAGCGCGTCGAGATCGAGAACTATCTCAACTTCCGTTTCCGCTCGTTCGTCGTCATCGCGCCGAAAGAGATCGCCGACTATTACCGCGATACGTTTGTCCCGCGCTGGCGCAAAGCTTCGCCCGGCCGCATTGTGCCGACACTTGCCGAAGCAACCATGCAGATCGAACAAACGCTGACCGAGAGCAAGATCGAATCCGACACCGACGCCTTCCTCGAAGACGCCCGCGCCCGCGCCGACATCGCCATCCTCAGTCCGCTCTAATCGCCCCACCGCCGCACACAGGTTGTGCCGCCAGTTAGCTCTCATCGCCAGCCTACTACGACGGCTGGTAGTAGATGCCGCTTTGCGGTAGTTTTCTTGTTGCAGCGTCCGCTGCCCCAGTAGTTCTCTTTCTAATTCCAACTCGAGGTGCCAGATATTCTAATGATAGCCCCCAATCTTTATGTTGCTGCCCGGCTGTGTGCGGGTGCGTTCCGGCGACTACTAACTTCATGTGCGCCGTTACTCCTCGGCCTAGCGCTGGTCGCGCAGGCCGGTTTCGCGCAGTCGCCCAACACGGCGTCGATGATCGTCGACGTGGTCGATCAAAACGGTGCAGTCGTGCAGGACGCCAAAGTTTCGGTGGTGAACGACGCGACCGGGGCCGTGCGCGAGACCACTTCGGGCAGCGACGGCAGCGCCACCATTCCAGCGCTCTCGTTGACAGGCACTTACACGGTCAGCGTGTCTAAAAGCGGATTCGGCAACCAAGAGCAAAGGGACATCACGTTGCGCTCGGGTGAGACTGCGACTCTGAAGGTGACGCTTCTGGTCGGCTCCCAGCAGGCGGAAGTCATTGTTTATGGCACCATCGAAGGTGTGCGCGCTGACCCGCAGATCGGCCGCCGGCTTGACAGCCCGGTCATCGACGAGTTGCCGATCCTCGGCCGCAAGGCGACGACGCTGCCGCTCTTCAATGCGGCGTTCCGGCAAGGGAAGGGCACGGGCGATCTTTTCGTCAACGCGACGTACTTCATCACCGGCGTCGGCTCGCGCCGCGCCACCACGTTCACGCTCGACGGCGCGAGCAACGATGAGGGCTGGGGCCGCCAGACGGCCATCGCCACCGTGCCGCTCGGCGCGATTCAAGAAATAAACATTCTCTCGAACGCGTTCTCTTCAGAGTACGGCTGGACTTCCGGCCCCGCGTTGAACATCGTCACCAAGTCCGGCACGAACACCCTGCACGGCGAAGGGCTGTTCCTACTCCGGCCCGGTGGTAGTTGGCAGGCGAAGTCGTTCTCGACCAAGGGCTTTTGTCCGTCGTCCACGCCCGGTTGCGTCACGCCCACCACGCTCACCGCGATCAGCCCGGTGGACATTCCTGATAAGCTGAACCAGTACTCCGGCTCAATCGGTGGGCCCATTGTCAAGGACAAGACCTTCTTCTTCGCCACGGCTGACTACACGCGGCAGAATCGCACGACGTTCCTCTCGACCTCGCTGCCCGCCTTCCTGTTGCCGGCGGATGGCCACCTCGACGTGACGGGTCACTACCGCCAGTTCCTGTTCGACGGCCGGCTCGATCACAAGCTCACGTCGAACCAGAATTTGACGGTGCGCTTCAACGTGGATCGGTTCTTCGACGACAACCCGCAGGACGCCGTGGGCGGCACGAACGCACCGAGCGTCGCGCGCCGCTACTCGCGGCGGTCATGGACGACGCAGGTCAATCACACGACGGTCATCAGCCCGACGCTGCTCAACGAGGCGCGCTTTGCGTACCTACACGGCGATCCGGTCACGAAATGGGAAGCGCAGACCCTTTCGACCACCTACACACGCGCCGGGGCAGTGCCGTTCACCATCGGTCAGTCGCGCCTCTCCGACATCTTTAGTCATCAGGTGCAGTTCGCGGACACGCTGTCGTGGTCGCTGGGCCAGCACTACCTACGCTTCGGCGGCAGCGTGATCCGGCACAACTCAGGCGGCACGGGCAGCGAGCCGGGCACGGCCGTCCTCGGCACGTTCACATTCAGGAACACGACGACCGCGCCCTTCGGTCAGTTGACGCTGGCCGACGTGCAGAACTACACGCAGCCGATTAACTTCGGGATCAATAGCTACGAGTTGCCGCAGTGGCTCACGACCGTATTCGTGCAGGATGATTGGAAAGCGCGCCGCGATCTCACGTTGAATCTCGGACTGCGCTACGACCGGCAAACCTTGACCGACGATAAGAATAACTTCGCGCCGCGCGTCGGCTTCGGCTGGCATCCGGGCGGCGATGCGCGCTGGTCGATTCGCGGCGGCTACGGCATGTACTACACGCAGATTCGCACTAACGCGATTGCCGGCTATCTGGTGAACGGGCTGGACGGCTTGACCACCTACACCGCGACGGCCGGGCAAACCGGCTTCCCGACTTGCCTGACCTGCGCTCCCGTAAACGTTGATCCGCGGACGCTGCCGGCTTCGCAACTGCCTGCGCGCGACATCACGATCAGAGCGGGCCGGCGGGCCTTCTACCAGGCGCAGTTCGCAAAGTTCGGACTGAACTTCGATAAGCTGCCGAACTACCCCGACGAGTTCGTCAATCCACGCAGCCAGATAGTGTCCATCGGCGCGGAGCGCGAGATCGTCAAGGGCTTGTTCTTCGGTGGCGACTACGTGCAGCAGCACTTGAGCGACATTGATCGCACGGTTGATTTGAACGCCCCGTCGGAGTTCGTTCGCACCGCGCCCGGACAGGTGAGAACCATGGCCGCAGCTAACGCCACCCGGCCCATCTTGCCGGTCAACGGCGGCGTGCGGCAGGTCAGCGTGTTGACGAACCTCGGCGTCGCCGATTACGACGGCTTGCAGACGAATTTCGTCTATCGCGGCAACCGGAAGTTGTACGCCGCGCTCAGCTACACGCTATCGAAGGCGACCAATACTACTGAGCCGGACGGCAACGGCATCGGGCCGAGCCAGAACAACATCTCGCAGTTGGGCGAGGTCGAACGCGGCCCGAGTGTGGTCGATCAACGTCATCGTGCGGTCATCACGTTCAATTACCGGTTCCCCTGGGACATCACGGGCGGCACGCTGACGCAACTCGCGTCGGCGCGGCCGTTCAACTCCACGACGGGCGTGGATAACAATGGTGACGGCGCGAACAACGACCGCCCGGTCGTCAACGGCGCGGTCATCAGCAAGTCGGCGTTCCGCGGCAACCCGACCTCCGACGTGGCGATCTTCGGCGAGAAGCGCTTCAAGCTGTCAGAGCGCACGGCCATCCTGCTCAGGTTGGAGGGCTTCAACATCTTCAATCACGCGAACATGCTGGGGCGCGGCGTCACCACCTACGGCGATGCGGCGACACCGACGACCACCTTCGGCCAGTTCGTGGGCGGCGTCGGCACGGCCGCGAACGCGATCCCGGCGTTCGCCAACATCGACCCGCCACGGATGTTCCAACTGCAAGCGCGGTTCATCTTCTAAGCGCAAGCAGCCTGAGGTCTGGGAAATAAAGAGCGTTGAACCTGCAACGCTCTTTATTTATTCTGCTGCCGACAACCACCGCAGCCCCTGTGGTTGTCGGCAGCCCATTGTCCACGTTCGTCTATGCCGCTCTTGCGGGAGCATCTCTCCTAAATGATAAAACGAATCTTGCTTCTTGCGACGCTGACGGCAACGCTCGTCGCGGCAATCGGCTGTCGCCGCTTCTCCAACACCGCCAACAACGCGCAGGGCGAGCGGTTGGTAGTTATCTCGCAGACCTACAACGAAATTATCTGGGCGCTCGGCGCACAGGAGCATGTCGTCGGCATTGATTTCTCCAGCACGTACCCGCCCGATGTGAAGAAGGTGCAGACGGTCGGGTATCACCGCGCGTTGAGCGCGGAAGGCCTTCTCTCGCTGCATCCGACCGCCATCATCCATGACAACAACATCGGCCCGCCGCAAGTCGTCGAGCAACTACAGGGCTTGAACATACCGATGAAAACCTTCACCGCGAAGAACGACTCGGTCGAAGGCACGAAAGCGCTCGTCCGCGAGATGGGGGCGTACTTTCATAAGGAAGCGCGGGCGGAAGAGTTGTGCCGCACGCTCGACGCGCAGTTGGCGGCCGCGCTCGAACAGGTCAAGCAGTACACAGATCACCCGCGCGTCGCGGTCATACACTTCGGGCGCGCGTCCAACGTCTATCTCGTCGTCGGGAAAGGGAGCGGCACGGGAGACGGCAGCGCGGCGAGCAAGATGATAGAATGGGCGGGCGGCGAGATGGCGGTTGACGCGGAGGGGATGCAGCGCATGGCTTCGCCGGAGATCATCGCGCAGGCGAACCCGGACGTTGTCCTCGTCACCGATTATGGCTTCGACCGTTTGAACGGCTCGCTCGATCAGATCAAGGCGTTGCCCGGCGTCGCTACGTCAAACGCGGCCAAGAACAATCACATCTACCGCATCGAAGAAAACGAACTGATGTACTTCAGTCCGCGCTCCGGAGCGAATATAGAGAAAGTCGCCGCACTCATCCATCAAAAGTGACAAAACAACATGCGCCCCGGCGAACGCTGCTCTTCGCCTTAACCTGCGCCATGCTCCTTGCGCTGGCCGCGTCCATCCGCTACGGGGCGATTGACTTCTCCGTGCCCGCCATCGGCCGGGCGCTTGTCTCGCTGTTGCCCGGCCAGCCCGCACCCACGCTCGATGAACGCATCTTCTTAGAACTGCGTCTGCCGCGCGCCGTCCTCTGCCTGTTGGTCGGGGCCAGTCTCGGCGTCGGCGGCACGCTGATGCAAGCGTTGTTTCGTAACCCCATCGTCGAGCCGGGCCTCGTCGGCACGTCGAGCGGGGCCGCGTTCGGCTCGGCGCTCTTCTTCGTGCTCGGCGGCGTGCTCCACCTCGGCACGAGTCTTTGGAGCCTGCCCCTCGCCGCGTGTCTCGGCGGCGTCGTGTCCACCTATCTCGTCTTCCTCTTCGCCCGCTCGCGCGACGACGGCCGCGCTTCGGTCGTGATGCTGCTGCTCACGGGCTTGGCCGTGAACGCGCTCTGCATGAGCGCCATCGGGTTTCTGTCTTACATCGCGCGCGACCCGCAAGCCCGCTCGATTACGTTTTGGAGTCTGGGCACGCTGTCGGGTGCGAGTTGGCGGGCCGTCGAGATCGTCGCCGTCTCGACGATAGGCGGCGCGCTCATCGCGCTCCGCTACGCAAAGCAGCTTAACGCATTGATGATCGGCGAAGAAGAGGCGACTTATCTCGGCGTGAACGTGAACCGGCTGAAGTGGATCATTCTGTCCATCAACGTGGTCATCGTCGCCGTTGCGACGGCGTTCACCGGCGTCATCAGTTTTGTGGGGTTGGTCGTCCCGCACATCCTGCGCATGCTGCGCGGAGCCGACAACCGTTTTCTCATCGTCGGCAGCGCGTTGACGGGCGCGACGCTCCTGAGTCTGGCCGACCTGATCGCCCGGCTCTCGCTCCGGCCCGCAGAACTGCCCATCGGCATCGTCACCTCGGCGGTGGGCGTGCCCGTCTTTCTGCTACTGCTGCGCCGCCGCCAGTACATCTTCTGACCAACTGTGGCGCGACCGCATCGGTTCAGCCGCGCACGCGAGCATGCAATCCATCATGCTGGAAGCCAGCAACATTACTTTCCGCGTCGGGCATAAGGAACTCATCTCCGATGTGTCAGTCTCGTTCGCCCCCGGCAAACTCTATCTGATCATCGGCCCGAACGGGGCGGGCAAGTCAACGCTCATTAAACTGCTGGCGCGTTTGCTGCGCCCGCAGAGCGGCAAGGTCGAGTACGAGGGCGTTGACGCGGCCCATGCGCGCGAAGCCGAACTCGCGAAGCGTCGTGCGGTTCTCTCGCAGGCCATCGAAGTGGCGTTCCCGCTCACCGTCCGCGAGGTCGTCATGATGGGCCGCTACCCGCACTTCGGCGGCCGGCCCGGCCCCGCAGACGAGCAGATCGTCGCAGAGCTAATGGAGTTCTTCGACGTAGTGGAATTCAGCGAGCGCAATTACCAGACGCTGAGCGGCGGCGAACGCCAGCGCGTCAACTTCGCGCGCGTGCTGGCGCAATTACAACGCGCCGTCGCCGGCCCGCACACGGCTGCGCCCGCGCCGCGCTTGCCTTGCCGCTATCTGTTCTTAGACGAGCCGCTCACCTTTCTCGACATCCGGCATCAGATCGCGTTCATGAAACAGGTGCGCGGCTTCGCCGACGCGGCGGACGTGATCGTGGTCGGGGTGGTTCACGACCTGAACCTCGCGGCCCGCTTCGCCGACCAGATCGTCTTGCTGCATAGCGGGCGCGTCGTGGCCACCGGCACGGCCGCCGAGGTGCTGACGACCGAACGCATCCGCGAGGTGTTCGGCGTGGCCGCGACCTTCGTCCCCGTCGCACACTCCGGCGTCCATCTCATCTTCGACTGAAAGGTTACGGCAACGGCAAAGAGGAGCGCGTCGTCCTCTGGACTTTTAAGCAGGGCAAGCGTAGCTTCGACAAGCACTGGACAGAGTGTGTGTGCTGCTCGTAAACGTGGCGCACGTTTCCCACATCACACAAGCATGCGGCGCAGAGAGACAAGCAACTGGCAACGGCCGCGGGTGGCGTTGGCCTTGTCGGGCGGCGCGGCGCGGGGCGCGGCGCACGTGGGCGTGTTGCAGGTGTTCGCGGAACACCATGTGCCAATCGATTACGTGGCGGGCACATCGGCCGGTGCGCTTGTCGGCGGCGCGTTCGCGGCCGGTGTGCCGCTCGCACGACTTGCGGAGATCGGGCGCGCGATGCGCTGGCGCGACTTTGGCAAGCTGACCTTCTCGCGCCTCGGCGTGCAGTCAAACGCGCGTATGGCGGATTACGTGCGCGCCCATTTCCCGGTCACGCGCTTCGAGCAGATGCCGATCCCGTTCGCGGTCGTCGCCACCGATCTGGGCACTGGTACGCCCGTCGTCTTGCGCGACAAAGGCGACGTGGCTTTCGCCATCCGCGCGAGTTGCGCGATCCCCGGTTGGTACGTGCCTGTGACGGACGAGCACGGGCGGCAACTCGTGGACGGTGGCCTCGTCGCCAATGTGCCGACCGAAGCGGCGCGTGCGCTTGGTGCGGACATCGTCGTTGCGGTGGACGTAAATGACGAAGGCGCGAAGTTCATGGGGCCGCCGCACTCGGCCATCGGCGTACTGTTGCAATCATTTCTTTTCGTCCAACGTACCGCGACGGCGCAACAATTGCGCGCGGCCGATGTCGTCATTCAGCCACGGGTCGGGCACATACGCTGGGACGAGATGACGCGCGCCGACGAGTTGATGGCGGCGGGCGCGCAGGCCGCGCTCGCCCACATCGCGCAGATCAAAACCCTCCTCGCCCCGCCGCCCCAACTTGCCGCACAGCAGACCTGGCTACAACGGCTCCTGCGTCGCCCCGCACAGCCGCAGCGCTCGGCGCAAAGCTGAGGGCCCGCACCCAGCCGCGCTGCACCCTTTCGCTGCCTTCCAACCACGCGCACTGTACCAAAATTAAACGGGCCGCGCGCACGCACCGCACTATGCCGCTTGCACAGCCACGCGGCCACACGCGGTAATTCTTCGACAATACAAAGCATAACCGACAGGCACGGGGATGATTGGCGCGCAGCCTTGCGGCTGGCACAGTCATTGCCAATATCGCCGCTGTGCGGATTGAGCAGGATTAAACAGCTAAGGGGAGTTACCAGTCATGAAAGAAATAACTGCCAGCCTCGCGCAATTGCTTGCCATCATCGTGATCATGATCACGCTGGCCGTCTGGACGGCCGCGCTCTCCATGTGGGCCAACGCGAGCACGACGGCGCAGAGCGAACAACTTGCGCCCACCGCAACCACGCAGACACTCGACGTAGCCCGCGCCGCACGCTAGGCCGGGTCACGAAATGAGAAATCGCGGCCGATTAATCGTTTACTAACAGCACGAACAATTTACGTGGCACAAACCGGCGAGGCGCGATCTCGTACAGGTGGGTGTGTGTCTGTAAGTATAGCTGCATCTTTAGTGACGAGCGCACGGGCAGAGGTTTAATGGCGATTGAGATCACAGCGGCCCGCACGCCGCGCCGGCGACGCAGCCGCGCAGTCCGCGCACACGTCGAACACGCACACCTGCGCACAATCCTCCTGCGCGGCGCTTTCATCTTGTTCCTGCTCGCCTGCACCTTCATTGTCACCATAGTCATTTATTGTTATCAATCCGCCGCGCAACTCGTTGATGCGCGCCTCGCCAACGGCTATCTGACGAGCCGCGCCGGCATCTACGCCGCACCGCGCATGCTACGCGCCGGACAGAACATTTCGCGCGCGCGGCTGTTGGAGACGCTGCGCCGCGCCGGCTACGTCGAGAACGCGGCCAGCAACGTGTGGAATGGCGCGTTCACGAGCAAGGGCGATGCTGTCGAGATCATGCCGCAACGCGAAGGCGTGCATCCGGCGCGCGCGCCCGCGATTGTCAACGTCTCGTTCGATCAGCGTGGGCGGATCAGTGAGATCACAGGCGATGGCACACCGCTCCCTGCCTTCGCGCTTGAGCCGGAGACGCTGACGAACGACGCGGCCATGAAGACGGGCCAGCGGACAGCCGTCACTTACGACGAACTACCGCCCGTACTCGTCAATGCCATCACCGCTATCGAGGATCACCGCTTCTTCACGCACGGGGGGCTGGATGTGTCAGGGCTCGGCCGCGCGTTGCTCAGTTGGACAGGTTTCCATACCGACGACGAGTTGCAACGACAGGGCGGCTCGACGATCACACAGCAACTTATCAAAAATACTTACCTCACACCGGAGCGCACGGTGCGCCGCAAGTTCAACGAAGCGTTCTTGGCCGCCGCGCTTGAACGCCGCCTCTCGAAGCAGGACATACTCGCGCTCTATTGCAATGAGATTTATCTGGGGCAGCGCGGTGCGGTGGCCGTGCGCGGCGTGGCGCAGGCGGCGCGCGTCTACTTCAATAAAGATTTGCGCGATTTGTCGCTGGGTGAAGCCGCGACCATCGCGGGCATGATCCGGAGTCCCGCGCGCTACGCGCCTGATCGTCATGCGGTGGAAGCACAGGCGCGCCGCAACGTCGTGCTCGGCACGATGCTGCGCGACGGCGCGATCAACGTGGCCCAAGCGCGGGCGACGAGCAGCGAGCCGGTTAACGTCGCCCCGTTCACCGAGAGCGCAGACACAAGCGCGCCCTATTTCATCGACTACGTGAATCGGCTCGTTGATGCGCAACTGCAAACTGACAGCCGCGCCGACGGGCACAACTTGCGCGTCCACACGACGCTTGATCTCGATCTGCAACAACTCGCCGAAGCCGCCGTCAAGCATCAACTCGAACGGCTCGAAAAAGTTTACAAGGGTAAGGCCACGCCGCAAGCCGCGCTCGTCGTGCTTGAGCCGCAAACGGGGCATGTGCTGGCGATGGTCGGCGGCAACAGCTACGCGCAGACGCAACTCAATCGCGTGACCGACGCGCGCCGGCAACCCGGTTCGGTCTTCAAACCATTTGTCTATTCGGCCGCGCTTGAGAGCGGACTCTCACCCGCAACGATGATCTTGGACGCGCCGCGCAATTTCGCCTACGACCGCCGCGCCGTCTATCGCCCCGCAAACTATGGCGGCGCATACTCGATGCGCGAGGTAACGATGCGCAACGGGCTGGTGCATTCGCTCAACGTCGTTACGGTCGATCTCGCGTTGCGCACGGGGCTCCAGCGCGTCGCCACGCTGGCCGAAAAGTTCGGGTTACTGAAACCTGAAGCGTATCCCGCGCTCGCCCTCGGCACGACTGAAGCGACGCCACTGGAGATCGCCAGCGCCTACACCGCTTTCGCTAACAACGGCGCGCGCACCGGCGCAGCGGCCATCACGCACATGGCCGGCGCGGACGGCATAAATCTGTTCTCGGAGTTCGCGCCGGCCACGCAACAGGTAATCCGCCCTTCGACTGCCTACATGATCACTGATGCGCTCACATCCGTGATCGATGAAGGCACGGCGCGGGCGGCGCGTGGGCTGCAACGGCAGACGGCCGTCGCGGGCAAGACCGGCACGTCGCGCGACGGTTGGTTTGCCGGCTACACGCCGAATCTCGTCTGCGTCGTGTGGGTCGGTTTTGACGACAACAAGCAACTCGGTCTGACGGGCGCGGCGAGCGCGCTGCCGGTCTGGCAGGAATTTATGCAGGCAGCCATCGCGTTGCGGCCTGAGCTTGGCGCAATTGCGTTTGTCCGGCCCGCTGGCATCACAACCGTCGAGATCGATCCGGACACGGGGCTGCTCGCTTCGCCTTATTGCCCGCATCATCAACGCATCGCCGTCACCACCACACTCGCACCCACGAGCGAATGTTTCATGCATCAACCGCCCCTCGACCTGCTCGCGCTCAACGCCGCGCCGAACAACGTCGGTGTTGCTACCACACAGTTGCTTGAAGTGAGCGCGGGCGGCACGCGGGCCGTGGTCGCGCAGCCAGCGCAAGTGCAGCAACTACGCGGTGGCACGACCGACGATGATAGCTTGCGTTACGACACAGCGCCGACCCAGATCGAGATCAACCGGAGTGGGCGCAAACGTTTGGCGACTGAGTTGCACATCGCGTCAGCCCCGCGCGCATGGCCGCGCTGATACAATCCGTTCAAGGCCACCACGAACAAGCCGAGGTGCTGCGGCCGGTGCTATCTTGCAGTGCCGTTTGTCGTTGTGTGTGAAAATTGCTGAGTACGCGTTCGCGCTTCTGGTGCGGCTCACGCGCGGCGTTCGAGGATGACTTGCGCGACGGCATACTCGGTGGTGTGCGAGAGCGTGAGGTGCGTGGTGTCCGCGCCGGAGCGTTGCAAGAGTTCACGCGCTTGCTTATGAAATACGAGCGCGGGCGCGCCCATGTCGTTCGCGACAACTTCCACGTCTTGCCACGCGAGGCCGCCGCGCCAGCCCGTGCCGAGCGCTTTCAGCGCGGCTTCTTTCGCGGCGAAACGCGCGGCATAATGTTGCGCCGCCGCCGCGCCGCGCCCGGCGCAGTAGGCGCGTTCCGCTTCGGTGAATACGCGCACGACAAAACGCGGTGTGCGCTCGATCACAGCGCGCACGCGCCGGACTTCGACCATGTCAATGCCAATGGAAACAATCACGGAAGCTAAACTTCTCGCCCGCGCGGGCTTCTACTGGCGCGAGCGCAACGGCGTGCGCGCCCTTGCCTGCGCGCCGCTCGAACAATCGGGCTTCGCCAACCTCTTCTCGACGCGCGCGGGCGGCGTCAGCCCTTTCCCCCAAGCCGATCTGAACCTGGCCGGTTTCAACGAAGATTCAGCCGGCAACATACACGAAAACCGCCGCCGCTTCCTCGCCCTCCTCGACGGCACATGGACGCTTGCTGCTACGTGGCAGGTACACGGCGCGGACGTGTGCGTCGTGCGCGACGAAGAAACTGCGCGGCAGATGGAGCAGCAACATTGCGATGCGCTCACGACCGACATGTCTGCCGTTCTGGTCGGCGTCAAAACGGCCGACTGTGTGCCGATGCTTTTGGGCGACAGCAGCAAGCGCGCGTGCGCGGCCGTGCATGCCGGTTGGCGTGGCACTGCGCAAGCAATCGTCATCCGTACGCTTACGCGGATGCGCGCGGAATACGGCGCCCGCGCAGGTGATGTTCACGTGGCCATCGGGCCGGCGGCACTCCAGTGTTGCTACGAAGTCGGCCGCGAAGTCAGCGACACTTTCCGCGCCCGCTTCGCCGATGCCGATGAACTGCTCACGCCGACGCGCCCCGAACACGCCCGCATAGATTTACACGCGGCCAACCGGCAGCAACTAATCGCAGCAGGTGTGCCCGCCGCGCAGATTTACACTGCGCCGCTCTGCACCATCTGTCGTCCCGATCTCTTCTTCTCCTACCGCCGCGAAAAGAAAATCCACGGTCGCACGGGCCGGTTGCTCAGCGTGATTGGATTGGGGCTTGATGAATAAAGAAGCTTTGCGCTGCTAATTCGCAATCATCTTCTCCTACCGCCGAAATACTGCCCGTTGATCGCTTTCACTTTTTCGGTCGCACTGACGACGGCGATCTGTAGCTTCACCTCGCGGTCGGTCGGCGGGAAGCAGACCTCGTTGTTGCAGCTTTGATAGTGGACGCGCGCACGCAGTTCCGTGTCGCCCGGCTGATAATTTGCCGGCACGGTGACGGTAAAGCGCATGACGGCGCGGCCCTCGAAGAGTTGCACCGGCTCTTTGCTGAAGCCGAGTCTGCGCACGACGGCACGCGGGTAGTTGACCGCGCTCACGCGCCAGCCTTTCGGCGCGTCAATTTTCAACTCCGTCGGGATCATAAACTTATTCGTCAGCCGGTTGGCGTTGACGTGATAGTTGTCGGGAATATCCAGCACGACAGCGGCTTGCAGCACGCGCCCCTGTTGCGCTTTATCGGCGGCGAACACACCGTTGACGCCGATGTTGGCCTGCGGCATTGGCACAGGCGCATGCGCGCGACCTTGCGGGCCGCCACAGAGGGCGAGCGCGCAAACGAGTAAAGCGGTGCGGCGGATGAAAGCGTGTTTGATCATATTGTTTCCTGAATGTCTTAGTCCGAGACGAGTGGGAGTTAGCCTATCTGATGCAGCGTGGGCGCGCTCAAGTTGTGTGCGCCCGCGCGTGCGGCGAGTTGCCCGCAGGCGGCGTAGATGTCGCGCCCGCGCGGGCGGCGCACGAGGGCGCGCACGCCCTTCGCCGCCAGAATTGCTTTGAACCGGGCCACGCGCTCCGGCGGCGACGGTTGATACGGCAGCGGGTCGGCCGGGTTGTGGGGAATGAGATTGACCTTCGCACGTAGTTGATAACGATTGAGCAGGTTCGCCAGTTGGCGCGCGTGCTCGTCCGTGTCGTTCACGCCGGCAAGCATGACGTACTCGAACGTGAATCGCTCGCCCGGTTTAAGCGATTTCTCAAATTCTTGACACGCGGTCAGTAGTTCGTCGAGCGGCCACTTCTTATTGATCGGCATCAGCACGTCGCGCAGTTCGTCGGTCGGCGCGGCGAGCGAGATGGCGAGGTGCGGCCGCGCTGGCGTGTGCGCCAGTTCGCGTATGCGCGGCACGATGCCGGCGGTCGAGACGGTGACGCGGTTCGGCACGATATGCAGTCCGCCCGGCTCGGCCATGATGGCGAGCGCATGCAGCAACGGCTCGAAGGCGAGGAACGGCTCGCCCGCGCCCATCGCCACGAGGTTCGTCCCGCGCGGCGTCCGCGCGCCCACGCCGTAAGCGTCGTTCAAGGCGATGATGATCTGCTCGACGATCTCGCCGGCCGTGAGCGTGCGCAAAAGGCCCAACTTTGCGGTCAGGCAAAAACTGCATTGCAACGGGCAGCCCGACTGCGACGAGAAACAGATCGTATCGCGCCGCTCCTCAGGGATGAACACGGTCTCGACCGGCAGCCCGTCGTGCGTCTTCAACAAATAACGCCGCGTGCCGTCAGTCGAAAGATAGCGCGACTCGACCGTGAGCGTTGCGGCGGTTGCGCGCTCCGTCAAACGCACACGCAACGCCTGCGGCAAGTCGGTCATCTCGGCGAATGAGCGCCGCCGCCGCCGGTGCAACGCCGCGAAGATTTGCCGTGCGCGATAATCCGGCTCGCCGAGCGTCGCGACGAACGCCGTCAACGCGGCCGGCGTCAGCCCCGTCAAATGCACCTGTTCGCTTGTCGCTGCCTTGCTCATCGCCCGCTCATTTTAACATCGCCCCCACGCATCACACAGTCAACAACCTGCCCGTGCCAGCCGTCGCTAATGTTATTATCCGGCAACCGGCTGGATAATACGCTCATGGCTGGATGCTGCTACAGGCGCTCGATCTGATAAATTTAGTGGGCGGGGTCGTTGCCAGCCACAGGTGAAAGTTGAGACAGCGTAGATGACGCAGACGGAACTGCGCGACTTGCTCGCGTTCCTCGCTGAGACGCCGGCGGTGGTGCGGCAGTTGACGGATGCGTTGGATGCGGCGGGCGGGCGTTATAAGCCGTCGTCGTCGGAGTTCTCCGCGTTGGAGCAGGTTTGTCACCTGCGCGACATTGAGCGCGAGGGCTATGCGGTGCGGCTGCGACGGCTGCTCGCGGAGGATGAACCGGCGTTGCCGGATGTTGACGGCGCGCAGTTGGCGCTTGAGCGCGACTATCAGCGAGAAGATTTCGCGGCGGCGCTCGCGGCCTTCGCGGCGGCGCGGCGCGCGAATGTGGCGGCGGTGGCAAAACTGTCGGCCGCGCAGTTAGCGCGGGCGGGATTGTTCGCGGGCGTCCGACGGGTAACGGTGGCGGACGTGTTGGCGATGATGCGTGAGCATGACGAGGCACACCGGGCGGAGTTGCAGGAGTTGAGCGCGCGCATCGGTGCGCAGCAAAATTAACGCGGGAAAGGTTAGACGGGCACGCGCCGTCTGGACAATAAAAGCTTGAGCTTAGAGATCAGATTAGACGACGTGGAGGTGCGCGTCGTGGGCGCGCTCATTGAGAAGCAGGTGACGACGCCGGAGTATTATCCGCTGACGCTGAACGCGCTCGTGCACGCGTGCAACCAGACCTCGAACCGCGAGCCGGTCGTGGCTTACGACGAGCAGACGGTGGTGCGCGCGTTGGAGAGTTTGCGCGATAAGAAGCTGGCGCGCATGGTCACGACAGCCGATGGGCGGGTGCCGAAGTACCGGCACGTGCTGAACGAAGTGATCGAGTTGCGCACGGCTGAGACAGCGGTGTTGTGCGTGTTGTTGCTGCGCGGGCCGCAGACGCCCGGCGAGTTGCGCGGGCGCACCGAGCGACTCTATTCGTTCTCCGAACTGGCTTATGTCGAAGGGACGCTGCAAGCATTGAGCGAGCGGCCCGAACCGCTCGTCGTCAAACTGCCGCGCCAAGTGGGGCGGAAAGAATCGCGTTACGCGCACCTCTTAGCCGGCCCCGTACAGTTTGAGGAACAAACACGCCCTGTGCGGCCTGAGCCGGCGACTGTGGCTGTGCGCGCGGAGAACGAAAGGCTGGCGCGGTTGGAAGGCGAAGTGAGCGCGCTCCGACAGGAGTTGCTTGAAGTGCGGCATGAGTTCGCGGAGTTTAAGAAACAGTTTGATTGATTGCTTTTGCGTCTTTGCGTGAGTAAATCGCGTGCGCCAGAACAACCTCACGCAAAGACGCATAGCAGAGGGCGCAAAGATTGTGGGAGCAACGAAACTGAAAGCAGAAATGACGCAAGGCGCACCGGGCATCGCGGTGCGCAAGTCGGAGATTGACGGGCGCGGTTGTTTTGCGACCGTGCCGTTTCGCAAGTGGCAGAAGATCGTGGAGTTGGTGGGTGAGCGCGTGTCGCGGGTGGAGGCGGCGCGGCGGATGCGCGGGCAGTCGCGGCTGCACATCTGCGCGCTTGATTCTTACTGGGGCATCGACGGCAGTCGCGGCGGCAACGGTTCGCAGTTCATCAACCACTCGTGCCGGCCGAACTGCTTCGTGAAGA
>JBBQGM010000046.1:0-39275 GCA_038322995.1 Pyrinomonadales bacterium | reverse complement strand
CACTCCTCTGGTTATCTAATGCGTCAAGGTTGCTTCGGACGCGCGCCTTGCGGATTTCGCGTCTGAGATTTTCTTTCACACACATAACGCGCAAGCCCGTGGGTGAAATCGGACACGGACGATAGAAATATCTTTTTCGCCAACTGTTTTGGGAGTAGAATGCCCTCGGCAGTAATCGGAGAAACCTCGTGATGGAAACCACCCCGCCAGCACCGCCGCACAACGTCACACTGATTCTTCAGGAGTGGAGCGACGGCGACCCTGACGCGCCCGCGCGACTAATGCCGCTCGTTTATGCCGAACTGCGCCGCCTCGCCCGCGACTACCTGCGCCGCGAACGATCCGACCACACCTTGCAGCCGACCGCCCTCGTCCACGAAGCTTACTTGCGGCTCGTAGATCAGACGCGCTTGACGTGGCAGAACCGCGCGCATTTCTACGGCATCGCGGCGCAGTTGATGCGCCGCATCCTCGTGGATCACGCGCGCACGCACGGGGCGCAAAAGCGCGGAGGTGCTACGCAAAAGCTCTCGCTTGATGAAGCTAGATTCTCGCCCGAAGAGAGACCCGCCGACCTGCTCGCGCTCGATGAGGCGCTCAAGGCGCTGGCCGAGACGGACGAGCGCAAGGCGAGAGTGGTGGAGCTGCGTTTCTTCGGCGGACTGAACATGGAAGAAACGGCTGAAGTGTTGCAGGTGTCGGAAAAGACGATCAGGCGCGATTGGCAGATGGCGAAGCTCTGGCTGCATCGTGAGCTGGCGGAAACGGCGGCGGGTGACGAGTGAGGCAAAAGGGTTGTCTGCTCGTTCGACTAACTCGAAGCGGTCTCATCAATAAAAAACGTGGGAAGAGGAACCACGAAAACACTCGAAACAACACTAAAAATTGTTTCGTGCCGTTTCGAGTGTTTTCGCGGTTCCCGCCTTTTCGCATTGATTGAGACGGGTTCTCGAAAAACTCACTCTCTCAATCAACAGGATGTCCGTTTTCCACGCTCGATTTTCGCGTTATGAGTGGCGAAAGGATTAAGAGGCGAATGAAGGACGGACAGATGACGCCCGAACGCTGGCGTCAAGTCGAAGAGTTGGTTCACTCATCGCTGGAGCGCGCTCCGGGAGAGTGGCGGTCGTTTCTCGACGAAGCTTGCGATGGCGACACGCGCTTGTGCGCCGAAGTCGAATCTCTGCTCGAACAGTGCGAAGCGGCGCAAGACTTCATCGAGCGTCCGGCGTTCGCTTTTGCCGCCGACGCACTGGCTGATGAAGAGGGCGAATCGCTCGAAGGGCAACGCATCGGCTCTTACAAAGTGGTGCGCGAAATCGGGCGGGGCGGGATGGGCACGGTCTATCTGGGACAACGCGACGATGACGCTTATCAAAGAGAAGTCGCCATCAAGCTCATCAAGCGCGGGATGGATACGGATTTCGTGCTGCGACGCTTTCTCCAGGAGCGGCAGATTTTAGCTTCGCTCGACCATCCCAACATTGCCAGACTGCTGGACGGCGGCACGACCGACGACGGACTCCCGTTCTTCGTCATGGAATACGTCGAAGGCGTCAGCATCAATGATTACGCCGACGCGCATAAACTCTCCACGCTCCAACGCCTCCAACTCTTTCGCACGGTCTGCGCCGCCGTCACTTACGCGCACCAGAACCTCGTCATCCACCGCGACCTGAAGCCCTCGAACATTCTCGTCACTGCAGACGGCACGCCCAAGCTTTTGGACTTCGGTATCGCCAAACTCCTGCGCGCTGACGAAGACGCTTCCGGCACGGCGACCGAGACGATTGCCCAGCGCGCGATGACACCCGAATATGCCTCGCCGGAACAAGTGCGCGGCGAGCGCGTCACGACGGCAAGTGATGTTTACAGTCTCGGGGTGGTGCTCTACGAATTGCTTTCGGGACATCGCCCGTATCGTTTGACGAACCGCCGCCCGGATGAAATTGCACGCATCATTAGCGAAGAACAACCGGAGCGCCCGAGCGTGGCTTTGCTTCGGACGGAAGAAGCGACGAACGCGGACGGCGCAGAGCGCGTCGCCACGACGACGCCGGAACGCATCAGCGAAACGCGCGACGAGAGCGCGCCGGAACGCCTGCGCCGACGACTGGCAGGCGACCTCGACACTATCGTCCTGATGGCGCTCAGGAAAGAGCCGCAGCGTCGGTATCAATCGGCGGCGCAGCTTGCGGAAGACATCCGCCGCCACATCGAAGGTCTGCCCGTCATCGCGCGCAAAGACACGTTCAATTATCGCGTGACGAAGTTCGTGCGGCGCAACCGGCTCGGTGTGGCGGCGGCAGCGGTTGTGTTGTTGATGGTCATCGGCGGCATCGTCGCCATTGCATGGCAGGCGAAGCGCGCCACCGATCAAGCGCGCATCGCCGCCCAGGAGCGCGACCGCGCCGAGCGCCGCTTCGCCGACGTGCGCCGCCTCTCGAACGCCTTTCTCTTTGAAATCGCCCCGAAGATCGAAAGGCTCGAAGGCTCGACCGAGGCGCGCGAGGCGCTCGTCACGCGCGCGCTCGAATACCTC
The DNA here is from genome assembly GCA_038322995.1 of Pyrinomonadales bacterium. GTDB lineage: Bacteria > Acidobacteriota > Blastocatellia > Pyrinomonadales > Pyrinomonadaceae > QHXQ01. Next base: position 36,733 of record JBBQGM010000046.1, on the reverse strand, counting down.
GACTCGCTGGCGCGCGAGTCGGGCGACGACCCGCAACTCCAGAGCGAGCTGGCGGCGGCCTACGAGAAGGTCGGCGACTTGCAGGGAGCGCCGCGACGCGCGAACCTCGGCGACTTCTCCGGCGCGATTGCGAGCTACGAGAAAGCGCGCGACGTGCGCCGGCGGCTCCTCGAAAAGAACCCCGAAGACTTCGAGCAGCGCCACCGCCTCGCCGCCGTCCTCGCCGCGCTCGCCTACACCCGCTGGTGGATGAGCGACGTGAGCGGCTCGCTCGCCGACTCGGCGCAGGCGCTGGAGATTTACGAACCGCTCGTCGCCGAGCGTCCCGCCTCAAGCGAGCTGCGCGTCGTCGCCGCCGAGGCGCTGCTCGACCTCGCCACCACGCACTACTACAACGAGCAACTCGACGAAGCCCACCCGCTCGTCCTCAAAGCTCTCGCGTCGCTCGAGGCGCTCACGCGAGATGAGACCGCGAACGTCGAGGCGGGGAGGCTGCTCAGCAGGGGCTACACACTCCAGGGCTCGATACTCTTCTGGAACACTCAGGAGAAGGAGGCCGATGTCGAGATGACGAAGGCCATCGCCCTCAGCGAGTCGCTCGCTGCCGGGCACCCGCACGACAGCGTTCTCAAGCAGAGCCTCCTCGCCAACTACCTGCAAGCGTCGCAGATTTACCAGCAGAGCGACCCGGCGCGCTCGATCACCATCCTGCAAAAGGCGCTGAAGGTCGCCGAAGAGTCGGTCGCCGCCGACGCCGCCAACACACAGGCGCGGCAGAATCTTGCCAAGACTTACTCGATGCTCGGTCTCATCGCGCTCCACATGGATAAGCCCGGCGTGGCCGCCACCCATCTCGCAAAGTCGGCGGCGGAGTTCGAGGAACTGGAGAGAGTTCAGCCGAAGAACCGGACGTACAAGCACGACATCGCAAGGGTTGTGACATACCTGGGGAACGCGAAGTACCTGCAGCACGACTTCGAGGGCGCGCTGGCAGGTTACCGGAAGGCGGTCGCGCTTTACGAAGACGATTTTCGGGCCGACCCGAAAAATATGCAGCCGTTCCGCAAACTCGCCAACGTCCACACCTACATCGCCGACGCGCTCCGCGACTCTGCGAAGACGGCGACCGGCGACGAGCGCCGGTCGCGTCTGCGCGCGGCGAAAGAGAGTCACCAGCGCGCCGCGGATATCTACCTCACACTGCAAGCCCAAAACGCCCTCACCAAGCTCGACCGCCAGTACCTCGAAGCAGTGCAAGCAGCCTTACGCCAGTACGAGCAGTGACGCTCGCGGCCCAGGGGGCGCATAGCTCAATTGACCCGCGCGCGGCGCGCGACACGCACGCCCGCGCGCCAGTCTTCGTTGAGGTCGAAGCGGTACGTCTCAATCTCCGGCGAGATCATGCGTGCGAGCGTCTGAAACGCGCGATGGAAGCGCAGGGCGGGTGCGACGAGATAGACAAGCGGCGCATCGGGTGAAATTTCTGCGTCCCCGAACAGACGCGCACCCTTGATATGATTGGCCCGATGTAGTGTAGAGATTCGCCGCCAGTAGTCCGCGCCTTGAATGGGCAGCGCGGCGTCTTCTGAGACTTTCAATTCGATGACGACGAGTCGGCCGTCGCGCCGGAGCGCGAGCAGGTCAACGGGCCGCGCGCTGCCGCGGCCATCGCGCTCGCGCGCAGGGCGAAACTGCGCGTGCAGCGGCGCGAGGATGAGACCGGGATCGAGCCGCATGATGTCGCGCCGCAAGAGCGATTCGAGCCACGCTTCGGGCGCGGCGGCGTAGAGCGCGTGCCGGTGGTCGGCCGCTGCGGCGTGCCGGTGCGTCGCTAACTCGTCGAGCAACTTCGCCAGTTCCGGCCAGTTGCTTTCATCCAGCAATCGCCGGTTGTGCGCGCCCGCGCCGAACCAGACATGCTCGCGCGCGAGTGTGCGGCGCACGCGCGCGAAGGCGAGCCCGTGGAAGCGCAGCGTCTCGCCGAAGCGTGCGCGCACCACGTCAATCGCAGCGGGCGCGAGCGCGCCGATGCGCGCGGCTGTCGCGCTCAACTCAACGCGCGGTCGGGTGGGCGCGCGAGTTGCGACATCAAGCAACTGCGCTAACTCCGACACTGGCGCGGGCGTCAACAGTTGCCATGCTTCGTCGCGCTCGTACAGCGCGATGTCGCGGCGCACCTCCGCGCGCAGCAAGGCCAGCCGCTCGCGCACTGGCTCAACCAGATCGTGCGGCACGGCGAACCATAGTTGGCGCAGCGCCACGAAACGCGACTGCCGGTTGAGCCGCAACCACCAGAGCAAGGCCGACGTTACGAAGGCGTCCGCATCACGCACCTTCAGTTCGACAACCGGGCCGGTCATGGCGACGAGTTCGCGCCGCACGCGCAGGATGATGCGCGCGTAGCGGCCCGGCTCAGGTCGTCGCGCGCCCGCGCTCAAACGCACGCGCTCGATTTGCGCGCTCGGTGCATTGGCGCATGCGAGCGCGGCCAACCCCGCGCACAGATGCAACCGCGCCGCCCGCACAACTTCGACGCCCGCGCTGGCCGATGCCCGCGGCACAAGTGTTAGCGTTGCTCGCTCCGCGCCCGCCCGCCGGGTCACGCGCAATTGCAAACGCGCGCCCGTCCATTCCCAGTCAAGTACGCGCCACACGCGCACGCCCTGCTCAGTCCAGTAAGAGAAATGCACGCGCCCGCCTACCGCGCGCAACTCCCACTCGCCTGTGCGCAACGGCACAGGGAGACCCTGTTGACCCTCCGCGCAAAACCACTCGCCACGCGCGTCGAGCAACGTGCTCAACTCGCGTCCCGCCGCTTCTTTGTCAGCCATATTCGTGAGGCGATTCATCTGTACAATGGGCAAAATGGCCGCCCGGTTTGTGAGAAACGAAGCACGCCGCGCTTGTCCTTTGGGCCTCATGTCGTCGTTCTGAACGCGCGCCGCGCTTGTGCTAACATCAACACTAGCGCAACAGTTGCATACGAGACCGGCGGCGGGAAATGTTAGCACTCCTGCGGCCACATGCAATCATTTCTTACTGGTAGGGTGCAGGCGAACATGAAAGATGTTTATTTGACTGGTGCGGTGCGGACGCCCATCGGGCGTTACGGCGGGGCGTTGGCGGGCACGACGGCCGCAGAGTTGGGCGTGGCGGCGGCGCGTGCGAGTCTGGCGCGCGCGGGTCTCAAGTTAGCGGAGGTGCAGCAGGTTGTCTGGGGTTGCGCGCGGCAGGCGGGCGCGGGGCCGAACGTGGCACGGCAGATCGGTTATCGCGCGGGTCTGCCCGACACCGTGCCCGCGTACACGGTTAATCAGGCGTGCGGGTCGGGTCTAAAAGCGATCATTCTCGCCGCGCAGGAGATCATGCTGGGCCGCGCGCAGGCGGTGTTGGCCGGCGGTGTGGAGAACATGTCGCGCGTGCCTTACTACGCGGAAGGCGCGCGTTGGGGCATGCGTATGGGCAACGTCGAACTCGTGGACGGCATGCAGCGCGACGGCTTTCTCGATCCGCTCTCCGGTTTACTGATGGGCGCAACGGCCGAGAACCTGGCTGACCGTTACGAAATCGCGCGCACCGAACAAGACGAGTACGCACTGCGCACGCAACAGCGCGCCGCTCAAGCAATTGATGCGGGCCGCTTCGACGCGGAGATCGTGCCCATCGAGATCACAGGCCGCAAGGGGGAAGCGATCACGTTCGCGCGCGACGAGCATCCGCGCGCCGACACGTCGCTGGCAAGTTTAAGCAAGTTGCCGCCGGTCTTTCGCACGGATGGTACGGTCACGGCCGGCAACTCGTCGGGCATCACGGACGGCGCTGCGGCGGTCGTCGTCGTCGGCGCGGACGCGCTGAAATCACTGGCGGGCGTTGCACCACAAGCGCGCATCGTGGATTACGAGATCGCGGGCGTCGCCCCGGAGATCATGGGTATCGGGCCGGTGCCGGCGGTGCGCGCGTTGTTGGCGCGGCAGAAACTCACGCTTGATGAGATCGATCTGATCGAACTGAACGAAGCCTTCGCCGCGCAGGTGATCGCCTGCGACCGTGAGTTGCAGTTTGACGCCGACCGGCTGAACGTCAACGGTGGCGCGATTGCGCTCGGTCATCCAATCGGCTGCACCGGCGTCCGCATCACGACGACGCTCTTACACGAAATGGCCAAGCGCAAGGCCCGACGCGGGCTGGCCACGCTCTGCGTGAGCGGCGGCATGGGGTTGGCGCTGTTGGTCGAGCGCGTGTGAGCGTACAACCGCGCCGCTGTAACGTTCGCGCGCGCGTGCGCGTCTTATTGAGGTGCGGCGGAGTGCGCGCGGCTGCGTAGTTTTTAAGCCAACGGCGCTGCTGCGGCGCGCATCCGAACCGGGAGCAAACTCCCCCAGTTTAACCATGAATGGGCGGCGCTGGCCGCCATCGAAGCTATCCAACGGGTGAAAGGTTTAAGATGAAGAAGACTGTTTTGTTTGTCGCGGCGGCATTCGCCCTCGCGGCCGTCTGTGTGTTGCCGGTGGGCGCGCAGAATAATCGGGCGGCGGCGGCAACGACGCATGTTATGCCAAATGCGCTCGCCGGTCTGCCGGCGTCGGACGCAGTGGTCTCGGTGGACGTGCAGCGGCTATTCAGAGAGGCGCTGCCGCGTATCTTTGCGAATGACGCGGCGAAGTTGGCCGAGATCAACGCGGATGTCGAGGAGTTTAAGCGCCGCACGGGGCTTGACCCGCGCACGTTCGAGCGGGTAGCGGTCGGCGCGCGGTTCGTGGATTTGCCGTCGGGCGCGGTCAAGGTCGAGATGGTCGCATTGGCGCGCGGCACGTTCAACGCGGCGGCGCTCATGGCGGCCGGGCGCATCGCGGCGCAGGACAAGTATCAGCAGGAGCAGTACAAGGGCAAGACGATTAACGTTTTCAGTCTTGACAAGCAGGTCAAATTTTTGAATCTGCATTGGACTGATCTAGCAGCCGTGGTGCTCGACGATCACACGCTGGCATTTGGTAAGTTGGAGCGTGTGCGCGCGGCCATTGATGCGCAGGGCGGCGGCGCGCGGGTGGCGCGCGATGTGGTGGCGCTGGCCGAACGCGACCCGGCGGCCCTCATCAGTATGGGCGGCAACATCCCGGCGGCGCTGACGGGGCGACTCGATTTCCTCGGCCCGGAACTGAGCCGCAGCATCGCTTCCGTCCGTCAGTTCTATGGCTCGCTCGGCGCGACGAGCGCGGGCTTCCAGTTGCTCACTGTGTTCCGCACGGGCAGCGCGGCGGACGCGCACAACCTGTCGGATACGGTCGCCGGACTCAAACAACTCGCGCCCTTCGCCATCTCGCGCATGAAAGGCGACAAGGCCAAGCAGACGCAGCAACTCGTGGATGCGACGAGGGTCACGACTGAAGACAACGACGTACAGATCAGGCTCGACCTCGCGGACGCCAACGTCGTTGCGCTGCTGCGCGTGTTTTAACCGGGTAACCTAGTAGCGACTGGTAGCCGAAAGGGACGCTCGACCACGCGGTCGGGCGTCCCTTTTTCGCAGCTTATGATTGAGCACTGCCGGTGGAGCGGCGTTTGTGCCCGGTCGTTACTTCGCGCCGGGCAGGCCGGGGAAACCGCGCGGCATGGGTGGCGGCGCGGCTTCCGCTTCGTCGTCGCCGACGCGCGCCAACACGTCGTTGTAAATCTTGATCTTCCCTTCCCGCTCGTAGCGCGCCCGCACCGCACCGATGTAGTCCTCGTACACGTCGCCGCGCTTGCTTGTGAGCGCGGTCTGCATCAGTTGCTCGTGCTGCTTGTTGTACTCGATCAGGTCGGCGTCCGTGCGCTTGGTCACGCCGACGATGACCCAGGTGTCGCTGACCTGCACGGGCGTCTTCGTGACCTCGCCTTCTTTCAAATTGAAGATCGCCTCGCCCACCGCCGGACTCGTGCCCACGCCTTCGAGCGGTTGCGAGGTCTTGTATTTTTCCAGCGTCTTAACTTCGAGGCCGTACTTCTCGGCCGCGGCCTTCAAGCCGGCGGGATTATTCGCCGCGTTGGCGATGTCGCGCGCCGCCTGCTCAAGCCGGCCCTTCGCCTGCTCAGCCTTGACGCGCTCGCCCACTTTATCTTTGACCTCGGCGAAATCTGGAATGCGCGGATCGCGCTTCTCGACGAGCAAGGGGATGGCGAAGCCGTTCTTGACGGGGATGCGCTCGCCCACATCACCCACGTTCTCAAGCGGCTTGATGGCCTCTTCAAACTGCGGACTGCTGCCAATGTCCGGCACGTTGTCGCCCGGCTTGATGAGCGGCGTCTCTTTGATCATCTCGGCCGGCGACATGGCGGCGTCCGATGCCAATTCGGCCGCCACCTTCTGCGCGTCCTTCGTCTCCTTCAAACGCTGCGCCGCCCGCCCCGCCAACTCGGCCGCCGACTTATAAGCGCGGCGATTGCGCAGCGACGCGAGCAATTCCGGCTTCGCGTCCTCGAACGTCTTGGGCACGGCCGCGCCGCGGCGGAAGATGTAATAAGCCTTCGTCGCCTTGTCGTAGGCCGGATCGGTCGTCTGCCCTTCGTTCAGATCAAGTACACGTTGCGTCAGGTCGGTGGGCTTGACTGGATTGCGCTTGACGGGCGCGGCTAACGCGCCGCCGTTCTTCGCCGTCGTGGGGTCTTCCGATTGCCCGCGCGCCGCGTCGGCAAACTTCTTTTCGTCAACGATAGTGGTCGCGTCGCCCGCGTCGCCGCGCAAGTCGGCCACAATCTTCGTGGCCTTGGTCAGCACCGGCTGATCGAGTTCCGGCGTCGCCACCTTCAATACGATCTGCTGCGCCCGGACGCCCGCCTCTTTCTTGTCCGGGGCCAACTCGTTATATTCAGCGCGCAAATCCTCGTCCGAAATGGTCAGCTTCGCGCCGAGCTTCGCTTGATCGATGAAAAGATAGCGCACCTTCTTCTGCGCTTCGAGATAGCGGAAGTCCGTCTTGTGCGCGTCGTAATACTTTTGCAGTTCGTCGTCCGAAGGCTGCACGCGCGCTGCCAGTTTGTCGGCGACGACGGGCACGTAGGTCAGATCAAACGCGGTATTCTTGTGCGCGTAGTCGTCTTTCACTTCCGCTTCGGAGACGTTGACGCCGGCCGTGACGAACGCGCGCAACTTCTGCTCCGCCAACGAATCGCGGATCGTCTGCTCAAACTTCTCGACGCTGCCATAGCGCGTCGTCACGATGTCCTTGTATCGGTCGAAGCCGTCGCCGCTGCCCGCCGCCGCATCCGGGAACTGTCTGCGAATCGCCGCGCCCACTTCGGCATCGGAGGCGACGAGATTCAACCGGCGCGCTTCCTGCGTCACGATGCGGTCGCGGATCAAGCCGTCGAGGAAACGTTTGTCGCCGCCCAACTGCGCCAGATTCATCTGCCCGCCGAACATCTGCTGATAAGACTCGCGCAGCCGCGTCAGATCGCCAACCGTGACCTCGTCGCCGTTCACCTGGGCCAGCGTCTCGGTGTTGGTCGGCACGTCGTTCGCCAGATTACGCGCCGGCGCGTAGAAGAGGACGAGGCTCAACCCCATCAAGCTCGCGAAAACTATCACGACCACCTTGTGCGCCGACTTCATACGGTTAAAGTGTTTCAGCATGCCTTAATACCTTCCCTAACAAACTTCAGGCTTCGCAGTTGTTACAGTGTGCGATTAGTTGACAGACGGCTTTTGCGCGTGGCGCGCAAGCGGTGGATTGTAGCGGAGCAACTGGCGCGCTCGCAACCGGACGCAAGCGCGCGATCAGAGGTTAGAGCTTAGAGGTTAGTCAGGTTATGTTTGCAGTTCCACTTGCGTCGTTAGAGTCAAATATCTTTCTCACTGATCTCTGACCTCTGACCTCTGACCGCTCTTTGCCCCGCGCGCGCGGGTGTTATATCTTTTGTTCATGGGCGAATCAGTCTGGCTGTGGGTAGGGTTTACTGTCTTTATCCTGATCATGCTGGCGATTGATCTGGGGCTGTTTAACCGCAAGGCGCACATCATCACTTACCGGCAAGCGGTCACGTGGAGCGTAGTCTGGATTACGCTCGCGCTGCTGTTCTCCGGCGTCGTCTTCTGGCGGCACAACGCGCTGCACGGGTATGCCGCCGGCAGCACCGCGGTGATCACCTATCTCACCGGCTACATCATCGAGCTATCGCTCTCGGTGGATAATCTCTTCGTCTTCCTGCTCATCTTCGCCTACTTCAAAGTGCCCGCGATCTATCAGCATCGCGTGCTGTATTGGGGCATCCTCGGCGCGCTTATCATGCGCGGCGTGATGATCGGCGCGGGCGCGTTCCTGATCCAACGCTTCCATTTCATCATCTACTTCTTCGGCGCGTTTCTGATCTACACCGGCATCCAGATGCTCCGGCAGGGCGACGAAGAAGTTAACCCGGAACAGAGCCGCATCGTGCGGCTCATCACGCGCTACGTGCCGATCACGCGCCACTACGAGGGCAAACACTTTTTCACGCGCGTGGACGGCCGGCAAAAGGGCACGCTCTTGCTGCTCGTGCTCGTGACCGTCGAAGTCACCGATCTTGTCTTTGCCGTGGACTCGATCCCAGCCATCTTCTCCGTCACAACCGATCCCTTCCTCGTCTACACGTCGAACGTCTTCGCCATTCTGGGCCTGCGCTCGTTCTATTTCCTGCTCGCGGGCGTGATCGAAAAATTCCACTATCTAAAGGTAGGGCTGGCCTTCGTCCTAACCTTCATCGGCGTAAAGATGTTGGCGGAGATCATCCACATCACCACGCCACCGGTCGTGGCGCTCGCGGTCGTCGCTTTTCTGCTGCTCGCGTCGGTCGCCGCCTCACTCATCTGGCCGCAGGCGAACGCCAAGCAGATCGAAGTGGAACTGCCCGCAGGTTTCAACTCGCCCTACGACGACGATCAAGGACGTCTCGGCGCGGAAGAACCGCCGGCCGGCCAAGATCGCTGATTATCCAGACCGGGCCAAATCCACTATTTGCCGCAGTAAACACGTGCGGCCAGATCAAGCTTGAAGCGGCACGCCGCGCTGTGCTAAGTTGCTTGTAGGGCGTCCGTGGCCGCGTCGCCTGTCTAAAGTAATGCCCCCTCTGTTGCGCGCCCGCGAAAAGCGCAGGCCGCTGTAGCGCCTCTTCACCATTCGCATTCCCTTAAACACACTGCCGCGTCCTCGCGCTGCCAGGTAACGTATGGATAGCTCTCGAACGATAGAACCAAAGCCGCATCGCATCGACATCGAGTGGTGGGTGATCTCGAAGCGGGTCATCTATCTTGTGATTGCCCTGCTGTTCATGCTCGCCGCAGCGGGCGGCGTGACCGTCTATGGCTGGCTTTACGGCAATCCGTTTAAGCACATCGCAGTGACCATCGGCGTGCCCGCCGGGGCGCGCTTCCTCTCTTTCGATGGCGACGTGCGGGTCGTCCGCGCGCAGACGCGCGAGAGTTTGCTGGCCCGCAGCGACACGCAACTCTATCCCGGCGACATCGTGCAGACGCAGGCCGACGGCCGCGCCCGCATCCAACTCGCCGACGGCTCGACGTTGCTCGTGCGCCCGAACAGCGTCGTCACCATTCGCGATAACACGGGCGGCGAAAACGGCAGTCGCACGAACGTGCGCGTCGCCGTCGCACGTGGACAGGTAAACGTCCACACCGGACAACAGACCGAAGGCTCGCGGAACATTGTCGAAACCCAACTGACGCGCAACAATCTTGCCGGGCAGACCAACGCGAGTTTTGGCGTGCATGAAGACAACACCGAAGACGTGCGCGTCCTGAACGGCGCGGTGGACACGACGACGCGCGGCGGCGAGCATCAGGTGTTGCAACCCGGCGAGTACGTCGCCTTCAATCAATCGGGCAGCATCAAGAGCCGCGAGCATCTGCTCGCCGTGCCCGCGCCCGTCCTGCCGCATGATCTGGACAAGATTCCCGCCGGCCGCAACGGCGCAGCCAGCGTCAGCTTGCGCTGGCAGCGGCCCGCCGCCGGTACGCCCGCGCACTACCGCGTCGAGATCGCCACTTCGCCCTTCTTCGTCGCGGCCGGCAAAGTGAGCGAGCGTGATCAGCTTGAGGCCACCGACTTCAGTGTCGGCGACCTGCGCCCCGGCGTCTATTTCTGGCGTGTGCGCGCCGTCGCATCGTCGGGCCAGACGAGCGAGTGGAGTGAACCGCAGAAGTTCACCGTCGCGACCGACGACTACGCGGTTGAGCGCGTCACCGTCTCGAACATCACCTTTGAATACATCGCCGGGCAAATTTATATCGCGCGCGGGCGCACGCAGGCCGGCAACATCGTCCGCATTGCCGGGCGCGAGGCGCTGGCCGCGCCGGATGGCACGTTCCAACTACAATTCAACACGCCCGCTGACACCCGCGAGGTCGCGCTCGAAGTCGAAGACCCGCACGGCAACAAGGCCCAGGCGCGCCAGAAACTCGGCGGCGGATAGCTTATTCGTAAATCGTAAATCGTGCATAGACAAAACGGATTTTCTGCTATTCACAATCTACGAGGCCCTACTTTTAGCTCAGCATTGCTTGTATGCAAGTTGTCCTCTTGGCGGTAGAGCATGAAGCGCACGCACCGTTAGCGGATGCGCTGCACGCAGCGGGCGTAAAGATAACTGGCGCGGCGGGCGTAGCGGTGCAGGCGAACGGCGGCGCGGCGCATGGTCGCGCTGATGAAGCGCTGCGCTTCGTGCTGTTGGAAGTACGGGCCGATGCAGACATAGCAGAGTTGCACGCGGCCGTCCAACACGCGCGTGAAACTTGGCCGGAGGCGTTGCTCGTCGCTTGCCGCCGGCATGAGCCGACTGACTTGCACACGTACCAACTCGACTCGGCGGCGCTACAACGACTCGGCTTTCATGCGATCGCAGACGAACCGGCACAAGTTCCCGCGCTGTTACGCGAGCTTGAGGATAACGGCACGCTTTCCGGTGCTGCACCCACGGCGCACGGCAGCGAACTCGTACACGCACCCGCCAGTCTATTGCTGCCCGAACGTTTGAGTGTCCCGCAACTGCGCGCGACGTTTGAAACGGTGGCCGCGCTGCACTTTGCCACAGAGCAACGCGGCGCGGCCCAAGTCGCGCTCGCCGGTCTCGCGCCGCTCGTGCGCGCCGACCGTTGGGCGCTTTATCTAACGGAAGAGGCGCGTGGCCCGCAGGCCGCAAACTTCGAGCCCCTCGCCGTGCGCGGGCAGACCGCGCGCGAGCAAGCCCTCCCCGCAGGCGACTGGCGACTGGCCCTAGCCGGTGGCGATTCACTGCTGGCCCTGTCGGGTCACGAATCGCGCGCGGCCCGCGCAGCCGTGGCGGCGAGCGAACTGGTCCGAAAAACCGAGGGCGCACGGCGCACGCTGGCCGTGCCGCTCGTGTGCGGCGGACGTGTGCTGGGTGTTATCGAAGCTGTGCGCGAAGGCGTGCGCGTGCGCGCGTTCACAGCGCGCGAGGCCAGCATCGTCGCGGCGCTCGCCGTGCCTGTCGCCGCTGCGCTCGCTAACTCCGCCCGCATCGCCGAAGCCGAACGACTTTCACGCACGGACGATCTCACCAAGCTGCATAACGCGCGCTTCCTGCGCCAGTATCTCGTCGCCGAGATCAAACGTGCGCGCCGCTACGGCTCGGCCGTCGCCGCCCTCTTTCTCGACCTCGACAATTTCAAAGCGATCAACGACCGATATGGTCATCTCGTCGGCTCGCACGTCTTGATGGAGATGGCCACCGTGATCCTGACCGGCGTGCGCGACACCGACGTGGTCGCGCGCTACGGCGGCGACGAGTTCGTCGTCGTGTTGCCTGAGAGCAGCACCGAGCAGGCCATCTTCGTGGCCGAGCGCATGCGGCAGACCATTGCCGCGCACACCTTCACCGGCGGGCGCAAGTTGTGCCTGCGCCTAACCGCCAGCTTCGGCGTCGCGGCCTTCCCCGCGCACGCCCAATCGCCGCAGCAACTACTCGCCAATGCTGACGCCGCGATGTACGAAGCCAAAGCCGCGCACAAGAACTGCGTCCGCGCGGCCGGCGAGAACAAATAACGGCTCAATCCCCGCCCGATTATCGTCGGCCGCAGAGACATTCTGGCAAATTCAGCCGTCGCTACTTTAGACTTTCGCCTTTTCGTTGTATCTTGTCCTGTTAGCACTGGGGCGAGGGCCGTCGCCGGCCCGCTCCATGTCGCGCCGGGCAAGCAACGGGCGGGGCACGAGCGTCTGGCCCCTGTGCAATGAACAAGCCGAACTACTTCAAGATGGACATTAAATCGAGTGGCACTTAAATCTCTCTTTAGCCTTTTTTCCAGCGATCTGGCGATTGATCTGGGCACGGCGAACACGCTCGTCTATGCGAAGGGCCGCGGCATCGTTGTCTCCGAGCCGTCTATCGTCGCCATCAACAAAGTCACCAATCAGGTCGAAGCCGTGGGCAAGGAAGCGAAAGAGATGTTGGGGCGCACGCCCGGCAACATCGTCGCCATCCGGCCGATGAAAGACGGCGTCATCGCCAACTTTGAAGTGACGGAGAAGATGCTCCAACACTTCATCCGCAAGGCGCACAACGGCAAGCAGTGGGTTTCACCGCGTGTCGTCATCGGCATTCCATCTGAGATCACGCAGGTCGAGCGGCGGGCGGTCGAAGATTCGGCGTATCGCGCGAAGGCCTCGGAAGTTTATCTGGTGGAAGAAGCGATGGCGGCGGCCATCGGCGCGGGCCTGCCGATCACTGAGCCACACGGCAACATGATCGTGGACATCGGCGGCGGCACGACCGACATAGCCGTTATCAGCTTGTCCGGCATCGTCTATTCGCGCGCCGTCCGCGTCGCGGGCAATGAGATGGACGAAGCGATCACGCAGTTCATCAAACGCAAATACAACCTGCTCATCGGCGAGCGCACGGCCGAAGCGATCAAGATCGAGTTGGGCAGCGCCTTCCCGCTTGATGAACCGCTATCGATGGACGTGCGCGGGCGCAATTTGATCGAAGGCATCCCGAAGACGATCACCATCTCGGACGACGAGGTGCGCGAAGCGTTAGCCGACGCCGTCTCGACCATCGTCAACGCCGTGCGCGTCGCCTTGGAGCGCACGCCGCCGGAACTCTCTGCCGACATCGTCGAGCGCGGCATCGTGCTAACCGGCGGCGGCGCGCTCTTGAAGAACCTCGACAAGCGCATCTCGATTGAGACGGGCCTGCCCGTGTCGGTCTCCGATGACCCCCTCTCTTCGGTCGTGCTCGGCGCGGGCAAGATGCTCTCCGATTTCAACCTCCTGAAGCGCGTCAAGTGGGACAACACTCTGACCGGCACAAACTAACCACAGAGGTCAGAGGTTAGAGGTCAGTTAAAAACTGCTCTCACTAACCTCCGACCTCTAACCTCTGCTTTTATGGCGACGCTGTCACAGCGCGAGATCAGACAACGCGCGCCGTTGTGGCTCATCGGGCTGCTCGTGCTCAACGTGGGGCTGATGGGCTTCAGCGCGCATCAGAACGGCGATATCAATCGCCCGCGCGTGTTGCAGGTTTGGGTGCAGGCGTTGTTTTCGCCGGCGCAGGGTGTGTTGTCCGGCGTCGGCGGTTCGCTCGGCGGCGGCCTGCGCCATCTGGGCGAACTCAATCATGCCGCGACCGAGAATGAAACGCTGAAGCGACGACTTGTCGGCATGGAGAGCGAGTTGCGCGCGGCGCAGGCAGCGCGCGACGAGAACGAGCGGTTGAAGAAACTGTTAGGGCTGGACGAGAACAGCGCGTACAAGAACGTGCCGGCGCGGGTGATCGCGCGCGACCCATCCGAGTGGTTCAATACGGTGCTGCTCAATCGCGGCAGTTCATCCGGCATCGAACTTAACATGCCGGTCGTGACGCCGGACGGCATCGTCGGGCGCGTCATCGGCGTCAGCCCGTGGACGACGCAAGTGTTATTGTTGACTGATGAGCGCGCGGCGGCCGGCGCGGTGGTTGGCCAGTTGGGCGCATCGAACGCGCTCGGCGCGGTGCGCGGACTCGGGCGCAACGGCCTGTTGGAGATGCGCTACGTCTCCGGGCTTGAGCCGGTCAAGATGGGCGATTACGTGTTAACGACCGGCCAGGACGGCATCTATCCACAGGGTTTGAACGTCGGCGAGGTAGTCGAATACAAAGAAGGCTCGGCGACGCAGCCGCACGAGCTCAAGATCAAGCCCAGCGCCCGCCTCAACGCGCTCGAAGAGGTGGCCGTGCTGCTGTATCATCCACCGCCGCGCACCGCGCCCACGGAGACGCTGCCGAATTTGGACAAGGGGAAAAAGCAGTGACGGGTGCCGAGCGGCAAGCAAACATCCGACTTTAAGTCATCCCCCGTCGCTCGTTACCGGTCACTCTCTTTATGAAGCTGAAGATCGCCCTTTGTGTCGTACTCGCCGTGCTGTTGCAGACAACGCTGCGGGACTATTTGAACGGGCTGGTGTTCGTTGACCTGCCTCTCATCATCGTCACTTACTTTGCATTGCGGCGCGACGTGGTGCTGGCGCTCGTGGTCGGCTGCGTGGCGGGACTGGCGACCGACGCCTTCAGCGGCACGTTGCTCGGCGCGAACGGGTTCAGCAAGACGCTGATCGCTTACCTCATCGCCACGCTCGTCACGCGCGTCATGCTCGACAATCCCCTAGCCCGCATCCCCGTCATCGCCGGCGCAGCCGCGCTCGACGCGGCCCTCGTCTTTCTGCTGCATCAGATATTAAGTCAACGCCCGCTGCCGCCCTTCGTCGAGACGCTGGCCTACAAGCTGATCGGCACAACCATCGTCGGCACATGCCTCTTCTATCTGCTCGACAGATTCTTCAGCGACCGGGCCCGCACGCGCCGGCAGTTCGCTTTCCGTCGCCGCGCCGCGCGCCGCCTGATCCGCCGTTGAACGCAGTGTCAAGTGACAAGCGCCGGGGGACAAGCTAAACTTTTCGGGAAGCTGCTAGCGCTTAGCTGTTAGCTCGCAGCTTTTTGTTTTAACTAACAGCTAACCGCTAACGGCTTTGTTGTTATGAAGTTTCAAGACGAATCGCAAAACTTGCGCATGCGCATGCGCACCATCCAGGCGCTTGTGCTGGCGTTGCTCACGGTGCTGGGCGTGCGCCTCTACTACTTGCAGATCGCCAACGGCGCGTACTACGCCGAGCGCGCCGAGAATCAGCGCGTGCGGCTGCTGCCGATCCCCGCGCAACGTGGCACGATCTTCGACCGCAACGGGAAAGTGCTGGTGGACTCGCGCCCGATCTACAACGTCATCTTGTCGCGCGATGAGACGAAGGGCCAGAACCTCGGCGCGCTGGTCAAGCCGCTCGCCGACGGACTGGGCGTGGATGCCGACATCTTGCGCGAACGCTTTGATGTCGTCCGCACGCAAGCGGCTTACGAGTCCATTCCGGTTAAGCAGAACGCGACGCCGAACGACATCGGCTGGGTCGAAGCGCACGAGGCGGAGTTCCCCGCCATGCGGATCGAGTTGCAACCGCAACGGCGCTACCCGGAGAACGGCTTGCTCGCGCACGTGCTGGGCTACGTCGGCGAGGTCAACCCCAAGCAACTTGAGCAACCGAAGTACAAGAACAAGGGTTTGCGCCCCGGCGACACCATCGGGCAAGAAGGACTCGAAGCCGCCTACGACGATTATCTGCGCGGGCGCGACGGCTACAGCAAAGTGATCGTCGATTCGCGCGGGCGCATACAAGAAGAGATTGAGCGCGTCCCGCCGCAACCCGGCCAAGACCTCGTCACCACGATTGACGTAGAAATGCAACAAGTGGCCGAGGAACAACTGCGCAACTCGCCAACGGGGCGCGGCGTTATCGTCGCGCTCGATCCCAACGATGGCGAGATCAGGGTCATGGCCTCTTACCCGACGTTTGATCCTAATCTGTTCTCGCAACGCATCAACACGAAGGAAGGCCGCGCCGAGTATGCCGCGCTGCTACGCGACCCGAAAAAGCCGCTCTACAATCGCGCCATCCGTGGTCGCTATCCGCCCGGCTCAACGTGGAAGATTCCGATGGCTGTCGCCGGCTTGCAGCAAGGCGCGATCACTATCGCGCATTCCAATCTCGTCTGCGGCGGTGGCATCCAGATCGGCAACAAGTTTACCCGCTGCATGGGCAATCACGGCACGCCGGAGTTGCGCTACGCTATCACGCATTCGTGCGACGGCTACTTCTACCGACTTGGCCTCAAGATGGGCATCGACGGCATCATGCAGATGGTTGAGGAGTTCGACTTGAACAAACGCACGGGCGTCGATCTGCCGCACGAGCTTGTCAGTTGGACGCCCTCGCCCGATTTCAAACGGCGCTTCAATCCGCACGACGCTGAGTGGAAGGACATCGACACGGTCTACGCTTCGTTCGGTCAGGTCTACGACATCATGACGCCGATCTCGATGCTGCGGGCCATTGCGGCCGTCGGTGTCGGCGGGCGGATGTACGTGCCGCACCTGCTGAAAGAAGTGAAGGCCATCGGCGCGGTGGGTGATGCGGGCAAGCCCGAATACCGGCCGGCGCGGCCCGCGCTCAACTTTGCCGGCGTGCATGGGCAAGACCCGGCGGACGCTAAGCGGCCGAATCCCAAGATGCTGCCGATCCCGGCCGACCAACATCAGATCGTCGTCGATGGCATGTGGGGCGTGGTCAATAACGGCGGCACGGCCGCCGCCATCAGGATGGCCAACTTCGACATCGCAGGCAAGACAGGCACGGCACAAGTCGTCGGCTTGGGCAAGGATGTGGGCGAGAACAAAGATCACTCATGGTTCGTCTCATACGCGCCGGCCTACAAGCCGGAACTCGCCACCATCGCCCTGATCGAGAACGTCGGCTTCGGCGGCAAGTTTGCCGCGCCCGCCACCCGCGCGCTCTACGATGTCTACTACCGCCAACTGCACGGCGGCGACGCCGCGCCCGCGCAGATTGCGCAAACTAATCGAGGTCAGAAGTCAGAGGCTAGAGGTCAGTTAAGACCAAAAGCTAACCTCTAACTGCTGACCTCTAACCTCTGCTGTTATGGTTGCTTTACTTGAAAAAGGCCGCTTCCGCGATTTCGACTGGCTGCTGACGTTGCTGGCCACGGGCATCGTGTTGTTCGGCACGTGGCAGATTCACAACGCGCAGCCGACGGGCGATCTGCGCAACTTTTGGAAGAAGCAGTTGCTCGGCCTGGGCATTTCGCTCGTCGCGCTCTTTGCTGTCGCGCTCACAGACTATCGCAAGCTCGTCCACTTCGCGCCCGCGTTCTACATCTTCGGTCTCGTCTTGCTTATTGTCGTCCTCATCCCCGGCATCGGGCTGAAAATCAACGGGCAACGCTGCTGGATCAAGATGCCGGGCATCGGGCAGTTTCAACCGTCCGAGTTCGTCAAGATTCCGACGGTGCTGATGCTCGCCTACTACTTCGGGCGCATACGCCAACGCGCGCTCGCGTGGTCGGAGATACTCGTCGGCATCGGCATCATCGCCCTGCCCGTCGGGTTGATCTTGTTAGAGCCGGACGCGGGCCAAGCCATCACTTATATTCCGTTGCTCGCGGTCGTGCTGTTTCTCTCGTCCGTGCGAATCTGGGTGGTGCTCACGTCGCTCGCGCTCAGCATCGCGCTCGTGCCGGCGGCGTATGTCATCGGCGTCAAGACCGGCAAGATCAAGAATTATCAGCAGCAGCGGATTCAAGTCATTCTCGATCCGGAGAACGCGGACAAGCGCGGCTACGGTTATCACACGTGGCAGTCGATCCTGACAGTGGGCAAAGGCGGTCTGACCGGCACGGGCGGCCGCGCGCCTGAATACTCACAGAGCGGGTTGAAATTTTTGCCCGAACCGCACAGCGATTTCATCTTCGCGGTGACGGCGGAGACGACCGGCTTCATCGGTTGCATCCTGCTGCTCATCGCTTACGCCGTCTTGCTCACGCGCTTGATGATCGGGGCGCGGCGTGCGCCCGACCGCGCCGGCATGCTCGTCATTATGGCGACGGTGGGCGGCGTGGCCTTTCAAATCTTTATCAACGTGGGCATGGCGCTCGGCATGTTGCCCGTGATCGGTGTGCCGTTGCCGCTAATGAGCGCGGGGCTGTCGGCCGTCTTGGCGACCTTCATCGCCATCGGCTTCGCGGTCAGCGTGCAACTGCGGCGATTTGTGAATTGATGTTTGTCGGTTATACTTCTTTCCGCCTCGTGCTGCTTGTTATTTGCTGATGCAAGTTAGCACGCGCGCAAGTGCCGGCGTTGCTTGTAATGCCGAGGGCGCGCGCGTGACAGCCGGGACAAAGTTTTGGCTGCGGCGCTTGAAATTTCAGAGCGCTGCGACCGGTGAGATATTTGAGGCCGCGGGTAGTGGATGAAAGACGCGCTCAACGCGCGTTGAAGCACTGCCTGTTCTGAGTTGCGTGAGTCAGTCGATGACGCAAGCTCGACACACGATTGGGCGCGCTAGGAGCGTTGCCCGCCGCATGCCGACGCTTCTAGCGCCCTGCCGCTCACGCGCTCGCAAACGGAAAGCGGCTCGACCGAGTTTCATGTGAACAGTTTTGCTCGCCCGTTGCCGGCTTAAGGGCCGGTCTAACGAGCGTCCGGCCGGCAGCGTGCCTTTGCGCCGCAGCCCACATGCCTCAGAGCGGACACAGTTGATCTAACGATCCAGCCTGCTCACAGTCGCGCCCTTCAAATTCATCTATCTCAACACGAGCGACCGCACGCAAACGGCGTCGGTCGCGTCTTAGCGCAGCCCGCGCCGCGCAAGCTCGAACGAGCGTTGCCGCGCCCCGCGAGGATTGCCCGTTCAAACCTATTCAGTCAACGAAGGCCGCGCCCGGCCCGTGTTAGTGCCGGCGCGCCGCGGCCCGCAGGAGATAATTTCCACCAATGTCGAAAGAGTTAATCGTCAGCGTCAACGGACGCGAAAAGAAGATCGCCGTCATCGAGGATGGCCGGGTCACGGAGTTTTACATCGAGCGCGGCGAGGGCAGTCAAGGCATCGTCGGCAACATCTACAAGGGACGCGTCATGCGCGTGCTGCCCGGCATGCAGTCCGCCTTCGTGGACATCGGGCTGGAGCGCGACGCCTTCCTCTACGTCTCGGACTTCTTCGACGAAGAGGAAGAGTTCGAGCGCATCGTCGTGGACAAGTCGAAGACCGAGAGCGCGGAGGCCGCCCGCGCGCACGCCGCCGAGAAGATCGAGCGCGACCGCATTGAGCGCGACCGGCAGATCGAGTCGGCGCAGGAGCGCGGTGAACCAATCGCGGTTGAGCCTGAAGAGGGAGCAGAGGAAGCAGAGCCAGTCGTCGACGAGGACGCGCAACCGGATGCGCCTGAACCGTTGCCGCCGCTGCAAGCAGAGGTGCCGGAGGCGGCCGGCGAGGAAGCGGACACGGGCGGGCGACGCGGACGACGGCGGCGGGGCGGCCGAGGCGAACGCAATGACGAGCCCGCACGCCTTGCGCAGCCGCGCGTCGGCGCAAGGGTCGAGGCGGACACACCATTCGCGGTCACGCGTGGTTCATTCGAGCGCGTGGAAGACCCGAACGAGATGACGGCCGATGAAGGCGAAATATTCAAAGACGCGCGCACGCAAGAGCGTGTCAGCGAGCAGGTGCGCGGCGTCGAGTTTGATCTCGGCGAACCGGTGCAGGCCGTGAAAGTAGGGTCGCTGCTGGCGGCGAACAAGTTGTCGGGCGGTACGGGGTTCGAGCGCATCGCGGATGAAGATTTCGACGAGGCTGCGCCGCGCAAGGTTAGAAGCGCGCAACCGGCCGTCGCGGCCGCAGTGGCATCGTTGACCACAAGTGTGCTGGACGAAGCGCCCACCACGACGGGCGCGCCGCAAGCGTTCGAGCGCGTGAGCGACGACGAGAAGGCAGTTGAAGCATTGCCCGTGGCGGAAGCCAAAGCTACGCGTGCGCGCGGTGGCGCGAAGGGCAAGAAGGCGGCGGCGACCGAACCGGTTGAAGACGGCGCAAGCGAAGTGACGACAGCGACCGCGCCGAAGCGTAAGAGTGCGAGCAAGAAAACTGCGGGCGCACCGAAGAGTGCAACCAAGAGCGCAACGAAGAGTGCGGGTGCGAAGGGCAGTACGAAACGCGGCAAGAAGGCAGCCGGCGAGCCAGACGCGGATGCAGTTTTAGCCGATGCGGACGCAAGCATGCGCGGGACACGTTCGCGGGGCGAGTTCGCGCGTCGCGGCGGGCGACGGCGTAATCGTCGGCCGCAGGAGGAAGGCGGGAACGGCAACACAGAGGAGCACAGCAACGGCCACGCTGAGCCGGTCGTAGAGCCGGGCGAAGCCACGCCGGTAGAGACCGCGTCCGTACAAGCCGCACCGGTAGCGGCTATGCCGGTAGAGGCTGCGCCCGTAGAGACTGCGCCCGTAGAGACTAAGCCGACGCAGAGCGCACCAGAGCGCGTGGAAGAAGCGTCTGAGCGCAACCCACGCGGCCCGCGTGGCGGCAGCGGCCGCGGCAGTAGCAGCAGTCGTAGCGGCGGGCGCGTTGCGGGTGGTGGGCGTGCCGATGGCGGGCGCGGCGAGAGCGCACGCGGCAGTGGCAGCAGCCGGAACGAGAGCGGCCGCGGCGACGCCGGGAAAAGCGATGCTGACAGCCCGCGCGCTACTAGCGACAGCCGACGAGTTGAAGGCGGCGGCCGTGCTGATAGCGCCGGGCGCAATGACAACCGTCGCAGCGAGAGCGGCCGAAGCGATGGCGGGCGCGGTGGCAGCGGCGGTGGGCGCAGTGGGCGCGACCGGCACACGCCGATGATCAGCGACATGCTGAGTGAACGGCAAGAAATTCTCGTCCAGATTGCGAAGGAGCCAATTGCCGCGAAGGGCGCGCGGATCACGTCGCACATCGCGCTGCCCGGTCGCTTCCTCGTCTACATGCCGACCATCGAGCACGTCGGCGTCTCGCGCAAGATCGAATCCGACAGCGAGCGGCAACGCCTGCGCCGGCTGATCAAAGATATCCGTGAGACGGAAGAAGTGCCCTCCGGCGGCTTCATCGTCCGCACGGCCGGCGTCGGCATCAGCGAACAAGACTTGCGTGATGATGCACGCTATCTCGTGCGCACGTGGAAGGACATCAAGCGCACGGCCGAGAAACAGAAAGCGCCGGCCATGGCGCACAAAGACCTCGACCTTGTGCAACGCCTGTTGCGCGATCAACTGTCCGACGACTTCACGGCCATTCGCGTGGACTCCGAACAGGAGTATCAGGAGATCGTCGAGTTCGTTAATCGCATCCAGCCGCGCCTCGTCAATCGTGTCAAGTTGCACACGCGCGAAGAGCCGATCCTTGAGACTTACGGCGTGCAGGTCGAGATCGACAAAGCGATCAAGCCGCGCGTGTGGCTGAAGTCGGGCGGCTATCTCGTCATCAATCAGACCGAAGCGCTCGTAGCGATTGACGTGAACACGGGCAAGTACGTCGGGCGCGGCGGCACACGTCTGGAAGACACGATCACGCGCACGAATCTCGAAGCGGTGGACGAGATCGCGCGGCAGATACGCCTGCGCGATCTGGGCGGCATCATCGTGCTCGATCTGATCGACATGGATGAACGGCGCAACCGCGCGCGGGTGATGCAGGCGCTGCAAGATGCCCTGCGCGATGACAAGTCGCCAAACAAGGTGCTGTCGTTTAACGACTTCGGCCTGGTGATCATGACCCGCAAGCGCGTCAAGCAGTCGCTTGAGCGCACACTCTGTTCGCCGTGTCCCTATTGCACGGGCGCGGGACTGGTCAAGTCGCCGCAGACGGTCTGCTACGAGATTCTGGAAGAGGCACGCAGCCTCGCACGCAGCCACAAGGGTGAGCGAGTGAAGCAGACGACCTTGCGCATCAACCCGGAAGTCGCCCGCGCCTTGCGCTCAACCGAGCGCGATGTGTTGGCTGAGATCGAGGACTACCTCGGCGCGGTGGACATCAATAGCGATCAGCACGTCCATCAAGAGCAGTTCGACTTCGCGTTTATCTAAATGCGCCAACCGGGGCGCGGGGCAATCAGCCCGCGCCCCGCTCGCCATGCGCTTTACGCAGACCCGCCAACTCGGCACTTTCATATTCGTCTCACTGCTCGCGCTCGGCCCGCCCGCGCTGGCCGCACCGGGCACGTGGCAACGGGTGGCCACGCATCCGGAGGCCGCCAAGGCCGACGCCACTTGGGGCGCACGTTGGTTGTGGGCGCTTTACCCGTGGCGGGGGCGGCTGTTCGTCGGCTACGGCTCGTTCAATGGCGCGAACCCGCGCGCCGTCATCCGCGCGTTTGATCCGCGCACCAATAGCTTCGCCATCGCGCCCGCCTTCGCCACTAACAACGAGGCGCTCGGCATCTTTCGCGCAGTGAATGGTCAACTGTACGTGCCGACGATGGACGCGCACGATGGCGGCCTGGGGCCACAAGATTTCGCCGTCACGGTGGACGGGCGCGGCGACGCTTGGGCGGATCACGTGGAACGGCCGATGTACCACACGTGGGATGTCGGCACGCGCGACGGCCATGACGTATGGTTCGTCGGCACAGACGCGAGCAAAGGTTGTCCCTACGACTATTGCAGCGACGCCGTCGCCTATCGCAGCACCGACGGCGGCCAGACATTTACCGAAATGAAGCGTCTGCCCGCCGCCGCGAACGGCTACAAGTTCGCGTGGTTTCCCACCGTCTTCGGCTTCAACGGCAAGCTCTACCTGCAAGCTTATTACCGCTTCTCCGTTACTGGCCGGCCCGATCTCGTCCGCACCGAGTCGTTCGTCTTCGCCGGCCGCACATGGTCGGCGGGGCCAGACCTCATGCCCGGCCGGCGCACCGGCGCTTCGGGCTACAACCCCATCGCCTTCGCCGGGCACATCATCTATCTCACCCAAATCCCCATCGCGCGCTCTTATCCCAAGGCCCTGCCGCTCTGGCAGAACCGGATCGACCTGGTCGCGTTCGACCGCCACGAGCAAGCTCGTTACTTGCAGATACCCGGCGGCGTGGCCAACTTCACCGTCGCGGGTCGCTACCTCTACGTGCTAACGCGCGCTGGCGACATCCGGCGCACGACCACGCTCCAGCAACCGTGGGCCCGGTGGACAAGGTTACCCACGTTCCCCGTCCAAGACCCGGACGCGCACCAAGGCTGTGCCGCGCGCAGCCTCGCCGTACTTGATGGCGCGCTCTACGTCGGCACAACTCAAGCCGAATTATGGCGACTTGATCTCACCGGGCCACAGACCAGCAAACCGGCCGCCAATTGACCCGACCACGCATGTTAGTTGCCTGCCGACGAACCTCTTTCTGCCATTAACGTTGCATTAGTAGTAAACTGCGCTTCGCCTAATCACAGTGCAACAGTCAGAGCGGGGACGGGTGTCATGATGCTGCCGGCAACTCATAGCTTCCTTTTACTATTGGCGCAGGCCGCGCCCGTCGCCGGACATCCGCCGGCGGGGCCGTCGTCCGAGCACATGGTCGCGGTCTTCATCGCGGAGATCGTGGT
This sequence comes from Pyrinomonadales bacterium, assembly GCA_038322995.1. Classification (GTDB taxonomy): domain Bacteria; phylum Acidobacteriota; class Blastocatellia; order Pyrinomonadales; family Pyrinomonadaceae; genus QHXQ01. The sequence continues at coordinate 13,260 of JBBQGM010000046.1, read as the reverse complement.
GATGCTGTTCGTGGGGCGCTTGCTTGGCGAAGGCATGCAGCGCATCGGGCAGCCGGCCGTGATGGGCCAATTAATCGCGGGCATCCTGATCGGCCCGTCGGTGCTGGGCGCGATTTGGCCGCACGGCTATCTGCAACTCTTCCCCGACAATCAGGTGCAGAAGAAGATGATCGATGCCATTTCGCAACTCGGCATCCTCATGCTGCTGTTGTTGACCGGGATGGAGACCGATCTTTCGCTCGTCAACCGGATGCGCCGCACCGCCCTGTTCACCTCACTCTCCGGCATTGTCTTTCCTTTCATCTGCGGCTTTCTGGTCGGCGAGTACATGCCGGAGTCGCTGCTGCCCGATCCGTCGTTGCGGCTGGCGACGAGTCTGTTTTTGGCCACGGCGCTCTCGATCTCTTCGGTCAAGATCGTGGCGATGGTGCTTATGGAGGTCGGCTTCCTGCGCCGCAACGTCGGCCAGATCATCCTCGCCTCGGCTATTCTCGACGACACCATCGGCTGGATCATTATCGCTATTATCGGCGGTCTCGCGTCCGGCAACGGCGTCAACTTACGCGCTACCGCCATCGCCTTTCTCGGTACCATCGCGTTCCTTGCTGTCAGTTTCACACTGGGGCGCAGGGCCGTCGCGTACATCATTCGCTGGACGAACGACAACCTGACCATCGAGATGCCGGTCATCACCGCCATCCTAGTCCTGATGCTCGTGATGGCGCTCATAACGGATTATATTGGTGTGCATACGGTGTTGGGCGCATTCGTCGTCGGCATCTTGATCGGGCAGTCGCCGATTTTAACCAAGCATATCGAAGAAGAGTTGCGCGGCTTGATCGTCGCCCTGTTCGCGCCGGTCTTCTTCGCGTTGGCGGGGCGCGAGATCGATCTGACGATTCTGAAAAGTTTTTATCTGGTCAAGTTGGCGCTGGCGTTCATCTTAATCGCCAGCTTCGGCAAGATCGTCGGCTGCTATCTGGGCGGGCGGCTGGGCCGTTTGAGCAGCCGCGAATCAACCGCGCTCGCCATCGGCATGAACGCGCGCGGTTCGACCGAGGTAATCGTAGCCACCATCGGCTTGTCGCTCGGTGTCCTTAGCCGCGACCTCTTCACGTTGATCGTGGTCATGGCGATCAGCACGACGCTCATCACGCCGCCGCTCTTGCGTTGGGCGCTCAGGCGCATCCCGGCGACGGGCGAGGAGCAAGAGCGGCTAGCCCGGGAAGCGGCGGAAGCAAAAGAGTTTGTGCCGAAGATCGAACGGCTCCTGATCACAGTGGACGATAGTGCGGACGGCAAACTCGCCTCGACGCTCGCCGGCCTCTTCGCCGGCACGCGCCAGATACTTACGACCGTGCTGGAGCTTGGCCGCAACGAGCAACCGCGCACCTTGTTGCCGATTGACACGTCGGGCGATCTGGTCAAAGCGTCCGCTGCACAGGGCGCGCGGAGCAAGCCGGACGGCGCGGGTAATACCGGCACAAACGCCGCGCCGGCCTTGCTCGTCAATCAGATTCCACTAGCGGACGCCGCGACCGGCATCGCAAAAGAGGTGGAGAAGGGCTACGACATGCTCTTTGTCGGCGTCGCGCGGGCCTTGGAGAATAAGGACGGGCACACGGACGGCTACGCCAATTCTATCGGCGACGTGATCCGCACGTTTAAGGGCGCGTCGGCCGTGGCTATCGCCAAGGGCGAGCGCCCGGCCGAACTGTTGCAGCAGACGCTCAACATACTTGTGCCGACGACAGGCACGGACTATTCGCGGCGTGCGGCCGAAGTGGCGGTGGCGCTGGCGAAAGCGAGCGGCGGCACGATCACAGCCCTGCATGTCTCGCCACCGCCGGCCGTGGCCGATTTGATTCGTCGCCCGCGCGAATTGATGCAATCGGGCCGCGCGCTCGTTCGAGAAATTGTCGAGTTGGGCCAACGCGAGGGCGTGAAGGTCAACCCGCTCGTGAAAGCGCGGCCCGTGCCGGAGGCCGCGATTTTGCGCCGCGTCCGGCGCGGCCGGCATAACCTGCTCGTGCTCGGCGTCAAAGTCCGGCCCGGCGAAAAACTCTTCTTCGGTCGCCTCACCGCCGCCCTACTGGAGAACGCACCCTGCTCGCTGCTCATCGTGAACTCGTAAAAGCATGGGCGCTTGCTCGGCCGGCACATGCGAACTGTTTACAGCCAAGGCCGGGATAGCTGCCAGCAGACTAAAGCCATACGGAATATGCGTATAATGCCGCCGGAACGGCGAACGATCTATCCAACTTCTTTGCACAGGTGGCGCAGGCGAATTTGGCATCAGGTTTCTCATGGCGGCGCGTGACGGATGAACAGTTGCTCGACATGCGTCTGTGCGATCTGCCGATCAAGATCGCGCGCACCGCGCTCGCGCAACGCATCAAGCATCTGTACGTCGAGTTAGCGGAGCGCGGCTTGCGCTTTCGGCCGCATGTCTGGCTATCCGCCGAATGGTTCTCGCCCGATGGCGTGCCCGGCTTCGCCATTCCCTTCTACCTCGCGCATCCGCGCCTGATGCGGCTCGAACGCCGGCAGATGCTCGAAGTCGAAGGCGCGACCGAACGCGAGTGCTTACGCATCATGCGCCACGAAGCGGGCCACGCCTTGAGCAACGCTTATCGCCTGCACTACAAACGACTCTGGCGCGAGCACTTCGGCCGGTTCGGCAAGCCCTATCCCGATTACTACAAGCCACAACCGCACAGCCGCAACTTCGTCCTGCATCTGGCCGCGTGGTACGCGCAGGCGCACCCGGCGGAAGACTTCGCCGAAACATTTGCCGTCTGGCTCGCGCCGGGCACGCGCTGGCGGCGACGTTATCAGAGTTGGCCCGCGCTCAAGAAACTTGAATACGTCGATGAACTGATGACGGAGATTTGTGGCCGCGCGCCCATTGTGCGCCGGCGCGCCCGTGTCGAGCCGCTCACCGAGATAAAGCTAACCTTGCGCGAGCACTATGAGCGCAGGCGCAAGCACTATGTCCTGCACCGCCCCGCGCCGTTCGACCGCGATCTACAGCGCATCTTTGCGCCGCGCGCGGGGCACGAACGACGGCCGGCGGCAACCACCTTCCTGCGCAACGTGCGCCGCGAACTATGTCAGGCCGTGGCCGAAGGCACGGGCGTGCATCCTTACGCCATTGATCAAATCATGGCGGCGATGATCGACCGTTGCCGCGCGTTGCGCTTACGTGTGCCCGTCTTGCGCGAAGAGGCGCAGCGGCGCGCATTGATCATGTTGACCGTGCAGACGATGAACGGTGTGCATCTCGGCTACCACCGCATCCCCTTATGAGCATAGAAAAAGTCAGCAACCCGCTCAGCATCATCGTGTTGATGCATCACGAGTGTGTGCCGCCGCGCTCGCTTAAAGGACACGGCGAGAAGGAGCGGCAAATCTGGCGTACCGAGTACGACGTGATGGCCACGCTCAAGCGCCTGGGGCACGAAGTCCACGCCGTTGGCATCTGGAACGACCTACGCTTGATCCGCCGCGCCACGCGCCGCTACAAACCACAGATCGCCTTCAACCTGCTCGAAGAGTTCGCCGGCCACGCGCTCTACGATCAGCACGTGGTCAGCTATCTGGAGATGATCCGTCTGCCTTACACCGGCTGCAATCCGCGCGGGCTGACGCTGGCGCACGACAAAGCGCTGACGAAAAAGATTCTCGCCTACCACAATATACATGTGCCGCACTTCGCCGTCTTCAACGTCAAACGCAAGCCCCGCCGCCCGCGCCGGCTCAAGTTCCCGCTGTTCGTCAAGTCACTGATCGAAGAAGGCTCGGTCGGCATCGCGCAGGCATCGGTCGTGCGCGACGACGAGCAACTCGCCGAGCGCGTCGCCATCATCCACCAGCAGACGGGCAAGCCCGCCATCGCCGAAGAATACATCGAGGGCCGCGAGGTTTACGTCGGCGTGCTGGGCAACCAGACGCTACAGGCTTATCCGCCGTGGGAGTTACTGTTCAAGAACTTGCCGTCGGGTGTGCCGAACATCGCCACCAGCAAGGTCAAGTGGGACGTGGACTATCAGAAACAAGTCGGTCTCATCACCCAGGCAGCGGAGCTACCCGATGCGTTGAAGTCGAAACTGATGCGCCTCTCGAAACGCATCTATCAACTGCTGGGCTTGACCGGCTACGCGCGCATTGACTACCGGCTCACGGCCGACGGGCGCATGTACGTGCTGGAAGCGAACCCGAACCCGCAGATCGCGCGCGGCGAAGACTTCGCTGACTCGGCCGCCAAAGCCGGCGTCCGCTACGAACAACTGCTGCAAAAGATTCTCGCGCACGGGCTGAGCTACGATCCGATGAGTCGCATTTAACAACCGCGCGACACGATTTCAAAGGGATGCTACACTGCGCGCTCAAATCTATGAATACCGCAAAGCAGTACAGCTTATGAACATGAAACAGGAGGCATATATGGGACTGAGTGACATGCTAATGCCGGAGTTCGAGCAAGAGATGGCGGGCACACGCCGGACGCTTGAGCGTGTGCCGGAGGATAAGTTCGACTGGCAGCCGCACGAGAAGTCCACCTCGCTCGGCGGGCTGGCGACGCACCTGGCCAACCTACCGAGTTGGGTCGGGCACACGATTGAGAAGGATGAGTTGGACATAGCCCCGCCGGGCGAACCACCATTGCGCATGCCGCCGGCAACCACGCGCGCGGAGGTGCTAGCCCACTTCGATCAGAACGTGGCGGCAGCACGGGTCGCGCTGGCGGGCGCGAGCGACGAGCATCTGCTCAAGCCGTGGTCGCTGCTCTCCGGCGGCAAGACCGTTCTAACTATGCCGCGCGTCGCTGTGCTGCGCGGCTTCGTGCTGAACCACAACATACATCACCGCGCGCAACTCGGCGTCTATCTACGCTTGAACGACGTGCCCGTGCCTGCTATCTACGGCCCGTCGGCCGACGAGAATCCGTTTTAAGGCGGAATAGGCGTGCGCAGCGCCACGTCTCGGCGAAAACTCTAAACCCGCAGAGGAGGGCACATGCTCTAAATTTTCACGCTCATCTGGCTGACCCGGCGCGTCGGCGAAATCGTCAGTGCGAAGGGGCGCAAGCCTGGCTGGTACAAGTTTATGGCCGTGCTGCTGTGGTTTGGCTGTGAAGTTGGCGGTGCGATCATCGGCGGCATCATCGTCGCCTTGAGCGGCTCCGAGCTAGTGGGTCAGTTGACATAACCATAGCCATTAGTAAATCTCAAAGTGAAAGCCATGTTGTGGTCTCTACTTGGTTGATTATGAATTTGGCATTCCCGAAGAAATGGCTAGTCAATTGTCAACTGACCCACTAGTGGGTCGTTTGACAATTGAATAGCCATTTCATCTGAATAGGTATAGGTTGCGTGGCGGAGGTCATTAATGAGCCGTCGACAAAAGTGCCCGCTCCGCACACTGAAGAAAGATGAATGCCTATGGTTGAAGCGAATCGCCCGCTCAACTAGCGAGCCCGCCAGTCATGTCGCACGCGCCAAACAACTGCTCGCCGTCTCAAACGGGTGCAGTTACACCGAAGCGGCACATGTCGCCGGACGCAGATCGGGTGATGCAGTCTCGCAGCTTGTGGCTCGCTTCAACCAAGAAGGAATGAAGGCTCTTGAGTCACGTGCAGGTGGTGGTGCCAAGCCAACCTATGGAACGGGTGAGCGAGAACGGATTCTGCGTGAAGCCCGTCGCACGCCTGATCCCGAGTGTGATGGGACAGCGAGTTGGTCACTGATGACCTTACGTCGCGCACTGCGCCAGGCAAAGGATGGATTGCCACAGGTGAGCACCTACACGATTCGCGCGGTGCTGCGAGGTTCTGGGTTTGGCTGGCTGCATACTCGCACATGGTGTGAGACCGGCATCTCTCAACGGAAGCGGAAAAGCGGAGGGCGAGTGACGGTCGTTGATGTAGATGCCGAGCCGAAAAAAAGTTAATCGAACGCGCTTACACCGTTGGCGAGCAGATGGGATTGAGCGTCTGGACGCAGGACGAGGCTGGACCGTTCCAGACTATTCCCTGTGGTGGCAACAGTTGGCAGGAGTCGGGCTGGCCCCTGCAACAATCGCATGAGTACTTGCGTGATGGAACAGCCAAGTTGCTGACACTGTTCCATCCAAGTTCCGGCCAGGTCCGAGCGACAGGCGTGACCAGTTGTCCGAACACGGTGTTGCATGGATGGCTCAAAGCAGAGTTAACAGTGGTCCTGGCGAGTTTGCCGCCCATGCCGAAGCGAGGGGTCAAAGTAAATCGTGAGTTATGGAAGAGTTGGCAGACCGGCTTGCGGTGGCCGATTACCTTGGCGACAGAGTTGCCACCTTTAAGGATGCTGCTCGTGTTGGATAATCTCAAAGGACACAAAACACCGGAGTTCGTCTTATGGATGTTTGCCAACGGGATCATGCCGCTCTATACGCCAATCGCCGGTTCGTGGCTGAACATGTGTGAGTCGGTGCAACGCATCATCAAGCGGCGTGCCTTAGAGTGCCAGCATCCGCAAACAACCGATGAGATCATTGACTTACTGGAAGCAACGGTGCGCGGTTGGAATCGAGCGCCGACCGCGTTTGAGTGGGGTGGAGCGCGAGCAGCAAGACGAGCGCGGAGCAGGCAAAGGCGACATGCATTAGGTGGCTCAGGAGCTTACGTGAGGCATCCACTTCGACGGCGACAGACGATCACGCAGCAATGGCAACAAGCATGTCAAACGACCCACTAGGCTTGCTGACATATCTGTTCGCGCTTGTCGGCGCGGCCTGCGGCGCGGGCGTAGCGTTCCTGATCGCGAAGGCCGTACCGCCGGTCGAAACCATGACGGTCGCTCCGCCACCACCGCCGACGTTCGGCTAAATCAGCATCGTTGTTTGCGCGCACAAGGGAGCGAGACGGTTATGCGTTATCGAAAATTCGGCCGCACGGGTTGGCAGACGAGCGAGATCGGTTACGGCATGTGGGGCATGGGCGGTTGGAGCGGCGCGGACGACGAAGAGTCGCTCGCGGCGCTCCAACACGCGGTCGAGTTGGGCTGCAACTTCTTCGATACGGCCTGGGTCTACGGCGAAGGACGTAGCGAGACGTTGCTCGGCCAACTCGTCCGTGCCAATCCGCATGCGCGCCTCTACACCGCGACCAAAGTGCCGCCCCAAAACCACCAGTGGCCCGCGCGGGCCGGGGTCACCGTGGCCGATTCATACCCGCCCGCACATATCGAGCGGTTCGTCCACGAGAGCCTGGCGCACGCCGGTCTTGACCGCTTCGATCTCATGCAACTACACACGTGGGACGACGCCTGGCTTGAGGATGATCGCTGGTACAAGGGACTCGACGAGTTGCGCCGGCAAGGTCTGTTTCACGCCATCGGTCTCAGCCTCAATCGCTGGGAGCCGTGGAACGGTGTGCGCGCCGTGCGTAGCGGCCTGATTGACGCGGTGCAGGTCATCTACAACATCTTCGATCAGAATCCGGAGGACGAACTTTTCCCCGCCTGCGCTGAGATGGACGTGGCCGTGATCGCGCGCGTACCATTCGATGAAGGCACACTGACTGGCACGCTCACCAAAGACAGCAAGTGGCCCGAGGGCGACTGGCGCAATACTTACTTCGTGCCGGAGAATTTAATCCCCAGCGTCGAGCGCGCCGATAAACTCAAACCGCTCGTGCCGGAAGGAATGACACTACCGGAGATGGCCTTGCGCTTCATCCTTAACAATCCAACCGTCAGCACCATCATCCCCGGCATGCGCAAGCCCGCCCACGTCGCAACCAACATTTCCGCCAGCGACAAAGGGCCGCTGCCCGCCGAACTCCACACCCAACTCCGCGCGCACCGTTGGGAACGAAAACCTACCCCTTGGTCACAGTGAGGCACGCGCACAGCCGGATGCTGCCGCTGCTCTTCGCCACGACGTTGTTCGTCAGCGCCGCGTTGCTCTTCTGGGTCGAGCCGCTGGTGGCGAAGATGCTGCTGCCGCTGCTCGGCGGCACGCCGGCCGTCTGGAACACTTGCCTGCTCTTTTTTCAAGCGGCGCTGCTTGCCGGTTACGCTTATGCGCTCGGCGCAACCAAGTGGCTCACTGTACGGCAACAGATCGCTGTGCAACTCGCGCTGCTCGTCAGCGCCTGCCTCAGTTTGCCCCTCGCGCTGTCCACTGTGGCAGTCAACTCCGTGCCGGTCGAAGGCAATCCCGCGTTCTGGCTACTCGGTCGGCTGGCCCTTACCACAGGACTACCATTCTTCGTCCTAGCAACTAACGGCCCGCTCCTGCAACACTGGTTTACTGCCACGCGCCACACGCAGGCGCGCGATCCTTATTTTCTCTACGCCGCCTCGAATGCCGGCAGCCTGCTTGCCCTCATCGCCTACCCCGCGTTGCTCGAACCGCGCCTCAATCTCCACCAACAAAGCGCGCTCTGGGCTTACGGCTACGCCCTGCTCATCGGTCTCATCATTCTTTGCGGTCTCACCCTCGCGCGCTCGCACTGCACACAGACAACCGGCGCGCAGCCCGACAAACAACTAACGTCCGACAATGACGAGTCAACACTCAATGAAGAACGAAACTCAAATCTTACATCTCAAATCTCAGATAGCAACGAACAACGAACAACGGACTATCTCCCGCTCACGCTCCGTCGCCGGCTGCGCTGGCTCGCGCTCGCGTTCGTGCCGTCGAGTCTGATGCTCGGCGTGACGACGTTTATCGCCACCGATGTCGCCTCGCTGCCGCTGCTCTGGGTTGTCCCGCTCGCGCTCTATCTCCTCACGCTCATCATCGCCTTCGCGCGTCGCCAACTCATCACGCCGCGCCTGCTCGCGCGCGTCCTGCCCGGCGTGACGCTCGTGCTGCTGCTCGTCTATCTCTCCGGCGCAACGCAGCCCGTCGCGTTCCTCATGCTGCTGCATCTGCTCTATCTCTTCGTCGCCGCGCTCACCTGCCACACGCTGCTCGCCGCCGACCGCCCGCCGCCCGCGCACCTGCCGGAGTTCTACCTCTGGCTCGCCGCCGGTGGCGCGCTTGGCGGTCTCTGCAACGCGCTCGTCGCGCCCGCCCTCTTCAATGCCGTCGTCGAATACCCGCTCGCGATCCTGCTCGCCTGTTTGCTACTACCACGCACAGATAAACGCGCCCTGTTCACGCGCGCCAACGCGCCCGCCGAACCGATGAGTGACGATCAATCCCGCTCGCGCCCGACGCGCCCACGCCTGCTCGACGTGGCGCTGCCGCTCGGCGTCCTACTGCTCACCGTCACGCTCGCGTTCGTCGCCGACCATTTCACGCTGGCGCAGGTCGAGACGTTAGCGGTCGCGGCTGGCGTGCCGTTGCTCATCAGCTATCAATTTCGCCGCCGCCCCTTGCGCTTCGCGCTCGCGCTCGGCGCAGTGCTGCTCGGTAGCTATTTTTACGCGCAACTCAACACGCGCACGCTCACGGCCGAGCGCAATTTCTTCGGCGTGCTGCGCGTCACGCGCGACGAGCATGACACGCTCCATCGGCTCTACAACGGCAGCACCCTACACGGTCGCCAGTACGCCGACTTCACACGCCAGTGCGAACCACTCTCTTACTATCACCGCGCGGGCCCGCTCGGTCAGGTCTTCGCCGCTTATCAAACGCGCCCCGCTAACGGCGAGGTGGCCATCGTCGGTCTCGGCACGGGCGCGACCGTCACCTACGCACGCGCGGGCGAGCGTTGGACGTTCTACGAGATCAACCCGGAGGTCGTCAGCATCGCCCGCGCGCCCGAATATTTCACATATCTGATCAACTGCGCGCACGCGCCCGTCAACGTCGTCCTCGGCGACGCGCGGCTGCAACTACAACGCGCCCCCGACGCGGCTTACGGTCTGATCGCGCTCGACGCTTTCAGTTCCGACGCCATCCCCGTCCACCTGATGACCCAGCAGGCGCTCGATCTCTATCTCTTGAAACTCGCACCCAACGGGCTGCTCGTCTTTCACATCTCGAACCGCAGCCTCGACCTGCATCCGGTCGTCGCCGACCTCGCGCGCAGCCGCAACCTCGTCTGCTACGCCCGCGACGACACGCAACCCACGGACGTGGAGGGCAAAGAAGCCTCGCAATGGGTCGTCATGGCGCGCAGCCCCGCCGACCTCAATCAACTACTCACCGACCCGCGCTGGCACATGCTCCCCGGCGACGCCCAACGCCACGTCTGGACGGACGACTTCTCCAACATCATCAGCATCTTCAAGTGGCATTGACCGCTCGCAGTGCGGTACTTTACGCTTATCGTGGAGTTCCACCGCATTTCTGCGGTACCATGTTAATTAGTTGGCTTTTTCTTACGCACGGCAATAGAATCAAAACACAATTGAAGTTATCTGAAGATTACCTGTTTGTTGGAAGATAATATGCGGACACAAGTTTCTGCTCAAAATATCAGAGGTAACGGAGTAAATCTAAGCTTTGAAGGGCTGCCAGATAGATGTCCAATATGCCACGTTAGCATTCTACCTGTGCAACACACCGCTAAGTATAGAGGTGAAGCTAATGAGGCTGATGGCGAACTTCAAATTGTCTTCCAGTGTACAAATAACAGATGTGAATCTTTATTCTTCGGCATCTATAGGTATTATCGAGACGCTGGTAGCAATCATTTCTATGCACTTGAAAGGCTAACCCCATTAAATGCTGAGGAGGTCGGATTTAGCGAATTCGTCCGCGAGGTTTCACCAGCGTTCATTGAAATCTATAATCAAGCCATTGCTGCTGAAGCAGCCGGTTTATATCAACTAACGGGTATTGGTCTGCGAAAAGCCCTTGAGTTCCTTGTAAAAGATTTTTCGATCCGGCAGCACCCGACCAAAGATGAAGAGATAAAGAAGACGTTGCTTGCGCAATGCATTAACAATTACATAGATGACCCAAACGTTAAGCAGTGTGCGCAAAGAGCAACATGGCTAGGCAATGATGAAACTCATTACATAAGAAAATGGGCTGATAAGGATGTCAATGATTTGAAGATTTTGATTAGGTTGACAGTTAATTGGATAGATAATGTCTTGCTGACTCAAAAGTATGTTACGGAAATGAATCCTTGATTGAGCGCGCTATCTAACACTCATACAACCTAACGCCTCGATAGCATCCTTTTCATCGTTGATTTATTATTCCCGCGTTGAATGGCTGCGCTCGGCGCGGGTTATTCGAGTGTTAGGTACAGGGTAAAGGCTTGGGGTGAATAGACACTGTGCTATGCGGGTCTTGACCTTGCGAATAAGGCAGACGTAATCTCAAGCTATGAATTATCAGGATTACATTACGCTTGACCCGAATAAGCGCGGCGGGAAGCCATGCGTGCGCGGCTTGCGGATTACGGTTTATGAGGTGCTGGAGTATCTGGCTTCTGATATGACCGAGGCAGAAATCCTTGACGATTTTCCTGACCTCACTCGTGCAGACCTGAAGGCGTGCATCGCCTTCGCCGCAGATCGTGAGCGTAAGCTAGTGACCGTGCCGGCCGCATGAAATTGCTGTTCGATGAAAATCTGTCGCACAAATTGGCGCGGCGGCTGGATTACCTCTTTCCTCATTAGCCTTGCACAAACTAAGCCTGCCTGATTGATGGAGAACTAACAATGCAGGATGACCAGAAACGGTTGAAACAAGAGTACAAGCAGGAGCATCGGCAGGTGGGAGTGTTTCAGATTCGCAATATGGTCAACGGGAAAGTGTTTGTCGGGAGCGGACTAGACCTGCCCGGCATCATGAACCGGCACAGATTCGAGTTGACGATGGGCGGACATCGGAACAAGGAACTGCAAGCCGATTGGCACGAGTTTGGCAGCGCGAACTTCGTCTTTGAAATCCTCGATCAACTCGCGCCGCGCGAAATTGCGGAGGCTGAACTGCGCGCGGACTTGGTCAGCCTGGAAGACTTGTGGTTGGAATAGCTGCTACCGTTCGCGGCGCGGGGCTATAACGTACCCAAGCTCAGCCGAGAAGATAAATTGCGCCGCATGGCAGCCAAGCGGCGAGAAGCAGACTGATGAAAATAGTTATCCCCGGCGGCACAGGTCAGGTCGGCACGATGCTGGCGCGGGCGTTCTACGCGGACGGGCACGAGGTCGTGGTGCTGAGTCGCAAGCCGGGCGACGCGCCGTGGCGCGAGGTGGCTTGGGATGCGGTGACGTTGGGCGCGTGGGCGGCGGAACTCGAAGGCGCGGAGGCCGTGATCAATCTGGCCGGGCGCAGCGTGAACTGTCGCTACACGCCGGAGAACCGGCGGCTCATCAAGGAGTCGCGCATCAACTCGACGCGCGTGGTCGGCGCAGCCATCGCGCAGGCGCAGAGGCCGCCGCGCGTCTGGTTACAAGCCAGTACCGCAACCATCTACGCGCATCGCTACGACGCGGCGAACGACGAAGCCACAGGCATCATCGGCGGCGCAGAACCGCACGTGCCCGACACGTGGCGTTTCAGCATTGACGTGGCTACGTCTTGGGAACGCGCGCTCGACGAAGCCGCGACGCCGCACACGCGCAAAGTGAAACTGCGCACGGCCATCGTCATGAGTCCCGACCGCGACGGCCCGTTCGACCTATTGCTCCGCCTCGTGCGCCTCAGACTCGGCGGACGGAACGGCGACGGCCGGCAGTACGTCTCCTGGATACACGACGAGGATTTCGTGCGTGCCGTGCAATGGTTGATCGAACGTGAGGAGTTGGCCGGCCCCGTCAATGTCGCCGCGCCGATGCCCTTGCCCAATGCCGAGTTCATGCGCGAGCTACGTGCGGCTTGGGGTACACGCTTCGGCTTGCCCGCGACCGAATGGATGTTAGAGTTGGGAGCGCGCTGCCTGCGCACCGAGACGGAGTTGATTCTGAAGAGTCGTCGCGTGGTGCCGGGTCTGTTGCTACAACACGGCTTCACTTTTCAGTTTCCCACTTGGCCCGCTGCGGCGCGCGACCTCTGCCGCCGTTGGCGCGCGGGCAAAGCATAACGGGCGCAGCAGAATCGCCAGCCTCGCTATGAATCCTGTCCGGTGTAGCCCAGCTGCTAACGCTAAGTCGAAGCACATCGGCATGGCCCAGAGCGCGAAAAACATTTAGCCACGAAAGCACACGAAACGACCCGAACATTTTTGTATTTTTGTTCGTGTTAATTAACGTGAGCCAAGATGATTCGCGGCCTCACCACCACGAATGAAAATGGGTGGCAGCAAGCGTATTCTACACTCAAGCAGCGACGTGTAGAAGGTCGGTTTAACTTGGTGTTTTGTTC
>JBBQGM010000045.1:0-40223 GCA_038322995.1 Pyrinomonadales bacterium | reverse complement strand
CGCCGCAACGCCGTTGCGCACGATGCCGCGTGCGTCCTGACTGTTGATGCCGCGCCCGTAGTTGAAATAGAAGGTCGTTGGGACGCGGTGCGACGGCGTGTAGGCGACGTTGAATTTCGGCTGCACGCGCCCCGCCCCGCGCGTCCCGGAAAACTCCGGGTTGATTTTGTCGGCCACGTTGAAATGAAAGTAGTCGTAGCGTAAGCCCAAATCCAGATGTAGGTGCCCCGCAAGAAAGTCAACGCCTTGCTGCACGTACCCGGCTGTGTTCGCCACGTTGGCGTGGGCCTGCGTGACGGCGGCAAAGGGGACGCGATTCTTCTGTTTGGAGAGTCCGAGATTGACCTGACTGGCGAGTTCGTAGAGGCCTACGGTCAACAACGCTTGATTGCCGAAGAGGTGGTAGGGGCGGATGTATTGCGCGTTGCCGCCTTGCTGCACGCGCGAATCGTGCTGCTGAATGCCGTCGCCGTTGACCTGATCTTCAAGGAAGAGAGTGAAGTTGGAGAAGAGGTCGAAGAGCGAGCGCGTGAAAAAGCCATCCGCTTTGAAGACGCTCCCGTCTTGCCACTCTTTGCGGTAGTAAGTGCCGAAGACGCCCGTGCGGACGCGCCCGCCCGTCGTCGGATCGATGAAACCGAAGCGGTCGAGTTGCCCGGCGGCCACCAGGTCAAGCGGAATTTGCCCGGACGAGTAGAAGTAATTACGTCCCAAGTTCAGCTTGAAGCCGAGCGCCTCATGCTCGCTCAAGTGCAGCGTGTAATTACCCGTCAAGTTGTCCCGGTTGTAGCGCCCCGGATTGAGGAAGGGGCCGTCCAGATGCGACTTCTCGTAGGCGATGAACGAGTCCGCATTGCCTAGTTTGGGACTGTAGGCGAGGAACAGGCGGCGGTTGCCGAACGCCCCGGCTTGGAAACGCATCGTGAGTTGATCCGGCAGAGACTCGCGCAAACGTATGTGGACGACACCGAGGCCGGAGAAGTCGCCGTACTGCGCGCTGAACGGCCCGTTGAGGATGTCCACGTCCTGCACGAGTTCCGGCGTGAGTGACTTGAGTTGGCCGAGATAGCCTTGCCCGTGCCCCTGCGATTGGCCGTTCTGCTGCACGTCGTCCACCAGAATCTTCAGCCCGCCGTTGACGCCGCCGTGATCAAGGTTGTAACCGAAGCGGCGAATCTCCAACGACTTGCCGCCGCCCTCGTGCTGCCCGACGTTGATGCCCGCGTTGAGCGTTTCGACCAGTTGGTCGTCCCGTTCAAAGAGTGTGTTCTTGTAGATGATGTCGTTGCGCCGCTCAATCGACGGATCGAGCGTGGCGGACGTTATCACCACTGCCTCATTAATCGGCGCGACGATAAAGTTGACTCTAATCTGTAAATTCTCCGTCGCCTCGCCGGCCCCGATAGTGCGACTCAGCAGCGCGATATTCTTGCCGAAGAATTTCAACTCCACCGGCCACGCTGGCACTGTCAGGTGAAATTTTCCTTCCGCGTCGCTGACAACTGTTTGCTCGCCGGAAGCAGAACGCGCGATGACCGTCACGCCCGGCACCAATTCGTTCTGCGCGGACAGCACGACCCCGGCCAGTGTGCGCGTAGCATCTGCTGGTTGAGCTTGGGCGGCGGCCAGCATATCCGTTACTGCCACGGAAGAGATGTTGACTAGGGTCTGCGCCTTGGTGTTGGCTGATAGGAAAAGTGTTAGTAGGCAAATCACCAGCGACAATTTCAGCATGTTCGTCATTCCTTTCAATTCCATCATGCTCGTAATTCCCTTCAAGGACGGACCTATTCCTTAGCAGCAAGCTAAAAGCGATTTGTTAACACAAAAGTGATATTCGTAGCACGCGCTGACAGCAAAATGCTACGCGCTTGCTGCTTATCTCTCGCAGGCTTCATCCGCTGAACGGTTTGACTATCGTGGCGCGAGTTTGCTGTGTGTATGTGGGTGTGTATGCCCGGTCAGGGCAACGGCGCGCTCCATTATTATCTGAGTAGGCATCGTGATGAAGAGTTTGCCGTGCTTCACCCCTTTCAGGCTCAAGAGCGATTCGGCGAGCGCGCGTACCTGACCGGCCAGCCCGCGCAGCACGATCACCTCCATACAGTCGTCATGGCTGATATGCACATGCAACACGGAGACGACCAGGCCATGATGCTCGTGCTGTAGTTCGGCCATCTTCTCGGACAGGTCGCGTGCGTGGTGGTCGTAAACCAGTGTGAGACTACCCAACACCTCGGCCTTGTGCGGTTGTGCTTCCAGCCGCGCCTGAATGAGCGCGTCGCGCATCAAGTCGCGCAGGGCTTCAGATCGGGTGGCGTACCCACGGTCGCTCACCAAGCGATCAAAGCTCTCCAATAGTTCTTCTTCAACGCTGACGCCGAAGCGCGATATGTCACCCATAAATTATTCCGATGAAGAATTGCTGCCAACTTCTATAACACGATTTCCGGCTTCGTGCTACATATTTGTGCAAGCTGGAAAACGTAGCCGCTAGCAGCGGAAAGAATGCTATAGCTGCTTATGGCATAGAACACATCCTTATCTGCGACGAAGGGAGACGGGCCCATCGGCCGTCTCCCTTTTTCTCTATGCGGCCCATCGCCGCGCCGGCCGCGTTGCGTCTAACTGTCGTCAAATCGGAACCCACAAATGTTGAGTCCCGTGTGGAAGGCTGCACGCCAATAGTCGGTGCGGGCTAATCAGCGGCTGTTGAAATTTCGACACTTGAACCGTGCCGGCTAAGCGTCCCTTCGCTGACACTCGACTGGCCGTTGCGCCCGTCGCCATCAGATGCACCGGGGTCGGGCTTGAAAGCTGACTCGGCTTCGGCGTCGTGAATGACCTGCGTGGTTTGCAGTACGGTGTCGGGGTTGAGCGAGATCGAGGTGATACCGCGTTCGACAAGGAAGCGGGCGAACTCAGGATAGTCCGATGGCGCTTGGCCGCAGATGCCGATCTTCTTGCCCGCGCGGTGTGCCGCGTCAATCGCCAACGCGACCATGCGCTCGACCGCGCCGTCGCGCTCGTCGAACAGATGCGCCACCATTTCCGAATCGCGGTCGAGACCGAGCGTCAACTGCGTCAGATCATTCGAGCCGATGGAGTAGCCGTCGAAGACGCGCAAGAATTCGTCGGCGAAGATGACGTTCGCGGGCAACTCGCACATCGCGTAAATCTCCAACTCCAACTCGCCCTGTTTACAACCGAATTCGGCCATCAGCGCGACCACGCGCTCGGCCTCCGCGACCGTGCGGCAGAAGGGGATCATCGCTTTGACGTTAGTTAAGCCCATCTCCTCGCGCACGCGCTGCAACGCCAGACATTCAAGCCGGAAGCCTTCGCGGTAACGTTCGTCGTAATAGCGCGAAGCGCCGCGAAAGCCGAGCATTGGGTTCTCTTCGACCGGCTCGAACTCGCGCCCACCGATGAGCATCGCATACTCGTTCGACTTGAAATCCGACATACGCACGATCACCGGTTTAGGGTAAAACGCCGCCGCGATCCGGGCGACGCCCTCCGCCAACCGGCGCACGAAATAATCACGCGGGTCTTCTTCGCCGATACGCTGTGCGATCTCGCGCACGTCGTCATCCTGCGCAAGTTGCGGATAGTTGACCAAGGCCATCGGGTGAATGCCGATGTGGTTGTTAATGATGAATTCGAGCCGCGCGAGGCCGATGCCATCATTCGGCAACCCGGCGAGCGCGAAAGCGTGATCGGGATCGCCCACGTTCATCATCACCTGCGTGCGCGGGCGCACGTCTTCCGTCACCTGCCGCCGCTCGATCTTGAACTCGACGCGCCCCTCATAAATGTTCCCCTGCGCGCCTTCGGCACAGCAGACCGTCACCTCTTGGCCTGTCTTGAGCAGAGTCGAAGCATGCCCCGTGCCGACGATGCAGGGCAGCCCCAACTCGCGGCTGATGATGGCGCTGTGACATGTGCGCCCGCCCCGGTCAGTAATGATGGCGGCCGCGCGCTTCATGATCGGCTCCCAAGCAGGATCAGTCATGGATGTCACCAGCACGTCGCCGGCCGCAAAGTCTTTGAGATGATCGGGATCGGCCAGTACGTGGACGCGCCCTTGGCCGATCCGCTCGCCGACGGCGATGCCGGTGACGAGTGGCGGCGCGTGCTCGTCCGCGAGTTTGTATGTCTCGACGTAATTTTCGCGGTTCGTCGCGTGGACAGTTTCCGGGCGCGCTTGCAAGACGAACAACTCGCCCGTGATGCCACACTTCGCCCACTCGATGTCCATCGGCGTGGGCCGCCCGGCGCGGGTCGAGTAGTGTTCCTCGATCTGACATGCCCAGCGCGCCAGCCGCAGCACTTCGTAATCACTCAACGAGAAGCGACCGCGCTGCGCCGGGACGACCTCGCGTGTGCGCGTGCCATGCCCACCGATGCCATACACCATCTTGCACTCTTTGCCGCCGAGCCGGCGACTGACAATCGGGCG
The DNA here is from genome assembly GCA_038322995.1 of Pyrinomonadales bacterium. Taxonomy (GTDB): domain Bacteria; phylum Acidobacteriota; class Blastocatellia; order Pyrinomonadales; family Pyrinomonadaceae; genus QHXQ01. Next base: position 35,761 of record JBBQGM010000045.1, on the reverse strand, counting down.
CGCGTCCTGCGCGAGCGTCGGCTTGAAGACGACCCACTCGTCCGGCGTCGCCATGCCCTGCACAATCGCCTCGCCCAAGCCCCATGCGCCGTTGATGACCACCACATCGCGGAACCCCGATTCCGTGTCGAGCGTGAACATCACGCCCGAACACGCGAGGTCGGAGCGCACCATCGGTTGAATGCCGATGGAGAGCGCGACCTCGAAGTGATCATAGCCGCGCGCCGCGCGATACGAGATGGCGCGATCCGTCCAAAGCGAGGCGTAGCAACTGTGGCAGGCCTCGATCAGTTTGTCTTCGCCGCGCACGTTCAGGATCGTGTCCTGCTGCCCGGCGAACGAAGCGTCGGGCAAATCCTCTGCGGTCGCGGACGAGCGCACCGCGACTTCGCCCGTCCCGCCCGCGCGCTGGCAGAGCCGCCGGTAAGCGCCGATGATCGCGGCGCGCAACTCGTCGGGCAGCGGCGTCTCCATCATCAACTCGCGCGCCTCGCTCCCCGCCGCGCCGAGCGCGTTGAGGTCAGTCGGATCAAGCCCATCCAGCAAAGCGCGCAGGCGGGTGCCAAGTTGATTCGTCGCGAGCAGTGCGTGATAGGCCGCGCTCGTCGTGGCGAAGCCATCCACGGCATTCACGCCGCGCGGCTTGAGCGCGCGAAACAGTTCGCCCAAACTCGCGCACTTGCCGCCCACGCGCGCGACATCGTCCGCACCCACTTCAGCCAGATCGAGCACCAGCGGTTCGGATTGTATTGTCATAGCAAATCTCCAACGCCGTCAGTTAAAGCGCCGCACGGCAAAGCCCGCACGCGCTGCTGCCGTCTACCAAACAGATAAACGTGCAGGGAACAAACATGAAGCGAGGCATTCTGCCCTTGCTGCTCATCCTGTTTGACCGTTGCCGCGCAAGCCCCGGATGACGAGGGTCAGATGAGGGAAACAAAAGAGACTACAGTTGTACCTTACAATAAACTGAATCGCCTATTGCTTCCATAAGAATCTTTGTCCGCGTGCTGCATTAACAACCATGCGGGCCGGTTTGCGTTTAAAGGCAGACCGGCCCGCATGATTACGCCGCAGCAGTGCGACTTGCGGTTACTGGTCTTTCCAGTCTGGTAAGCGGCCCGGCGTCCACGGTGCGCCCGCCGCCTCCATCTGTTTCTCCAAGCTCTTGAGATCGACATCGACGAGTTGATGCAACTGCGCGAGCGCGCCTGCAAATTCCTGCGCCGCATGGCTATATTGCTCCTCTTGCGTGCGGGTCGGGCGCGAGAGCGACGCGCTTTGATCCCCGATGATCGAGAAGACGCGATCCGAGATCGCGGGCGGCGTGTTCTCATTGCGCGAGCGCAGCAATGCGTCGCCGCGCAAGGCGCGCAGTAAATCGTTGGTGCGCTCGTCAAGCCGTGTGGCCTCATCGATCATCTTGTTGCCGGGGTCCGGCGTGTTCAAGAGCGCACGCTTGATAGCGGCCAGCCGTGGCTTCAAAGCATCGGCCGTTGCGAGCGCACCGGTCACAGCGCGTTGCAGGCGCGTGACCTTGCGTTGGAACTCGACCAGCGTCGCGCGATCAGCTGGGGTTATGCCGGCACGCCCGTCGGTTGTCACCTCGAACTGCTGCTGCGACGATAGCGGCGTGATGCTCCCGTTGATGCGCTTCGCCATCGTCACCTTATATGTGCCCGGCAACACGAGGGTGCCCGATCCACCGCCGCCAAAGCCGCCGCCACCACCGCCCCCGCCGCCCTCATCACCGCCACCCGTGGGCGCGGCGGCAACGACGGCCGGTGGATAACGCAAATCCCAGTTGACGCGCTGGAAGCCGGGCGCGGCCGGGCCGGTCAGACGCCGCACGACGTTGCCCGCACCATCCGTGATGGTGAAGATGATGGCGGGCGCGTCCTCCTCTTCTTCCGCGCGCAATTGCCCGGCGGTCGGGAGCGCCGCCGCTGCCTTACGCTTCTCCGCTTCCTTCTCCGCTTCCTGCCGCAACCCCTTCTTTGTTTTGTAAGCCTCTTTCAGATAGTAAGTGAAGGTCGCACCGTAGGGCGGATTCTCGGCGGTGTAGTAGCTCTCGCCCTGAAACCCTTTGCCGTTGCCGCCGATGGGCTGCGCCTGTATGTACAGGAGCGTGTCTTTGACGGGAAAGAGGTGCGCTTCTTCCTGCGTGAGCATTTCGGGTTTCATCAAGCGCAGCGGTGTGTAGTTGTCGAGAATGTAGATGCCGCGCCCGAACGTGCCGACGACCAAGTCGTTCTCGCGCTGCTGGATGGCGATGTCGTGGACGGAGATCGTCGGCAGGCCGCCTTTCAACTGCACCCACTTCTTGCCGCCGTCAAGCGAGAAGTACAAACCGAACTCGTTGCCGACGAACAGCAGGTTCGGGTTGACGTGATCCTCCGCGATAGCGAGCACCGGGCCGTTGTCCGGCAAGTTCGCGCGGATAGAGACCCACGTGCGCCCCGCATCCGTGCTCTTCAAAATGTACGGCGTGAAGTCTTGATTCTGGTGATTATCGAACGCGGCATAAACCGTGTTCACCTCAAGGTTCGACGCAAACAACCGACTCACATACGCGCGCTCCGGCACGCCCGGAAACGTTTCGAGTTTGCGCCAGTTCTTCCCGCCATCTTCGGTCACTTGAATCAAGCCGTCGTCCGTGCCGACGTAGAGCAAGCCCTCTTTCTTCGGCGACTCGGCGAGCGCGGAACTGTTGCCATAAAACGCGGTCGAAGCGTGCCGCCCGACCGCATCGACGCTCGGCACGCGGCCGAAGACGGGCAGCGTGTCGCGGTTCAGACCGCGCGCGAGCGGGCCCGAAATGAGTTGCCAACTGTCGCCGCGATCATCGCTGCGGAAAAGTTTATCGGCCGCAAAATAGAGGCGCGTGTGCGCGTGCGGGCTAATGATAAAGGGCGAGTCCCAATTCCAACGCAACGGGTCTTCGCCGCGCCCGACTTCGGGCTGGATGCCCTGACGCTCGCCCGTGCGTTTGTCGAAGCGCGACAGCGCGCCGTTTTGATATTCCGTATAGATCGTGTTCGGGTCTTCCGGATCAACCTGCGTGCGGAAGCCGTCGCCGCCGAGCGTGACGAACCAATCGGAGTTCACGATGCCGTTGGCGTTGCGCGTGCGCGAGGGGCCACCGAAGTTGAAGTTGTCCTGCGCGCCGCCGAAGACATTGTAGAAGGGCGTCGCATTGTCGGTCGTCACGTCGTAGAGTTGTGTGACGGGCAGATTCTGTTTGAAGTCCCAATTCGCGGCCTTGTCCCAACTCTCGTAGACGCCGCCATCGCAGCCGACGAGATAATGGTTCGGGTTGTCCGGGTCGATCCAGATTTCGTGATTGTCCACGTGCTTCGACTTTTCGCCGAGCGGCCGCAAAGTGCGCCCGGCATCGTCGGAGACCAGAATAAATACGCCCATCACGTAGACGCGATCCACTTCTTTCGGATCGGCCACGATGTGCGCGTAGTACATCGCCGTCTGATCGTACTCGTTGCGTCGTTCCCAACTCTCGCCGCGATCCGTCGAGCGAAAGATGCCGCCCTTTTTATCCGCCGCTTCGACCGTCGCATAGAGCACGTTCGAGTCAACCGGCGAGAGTGCCAAACCGATGCGCCCCATCTCCGTGGCCGGCAGACCAGCTTTGATCTTTTTCCACGTCACACCGGCGTCCGTCGATTTGTAGAGCGCACTCTCCGGCCCGCCGTCAATCAGTGTCCAGTAATGCCGCCGGCGTTGATAGGCGGCGGCATAGAGCGTGTCCGGATTCTGCGGATCGATGATCACATCGGTCACGCCCGTGTTCTCGCTGATGCTGAGCACGTTCTTCCACGTCTTGCCGTTGTCGGTCGTCTTGAACAACCCACGGTCGCCGCCCGCCCCCCACAGCGGCCCCTGCGCGGCCACATAGACGACATTCGAGTCGCGCGGATCAATGGCGATGCGCCCGATGTGATCCGACTTCTTCAGGCCCAAGTTCTTCCACGACTTGCCGCCGTCGTCCGAACGATAGACGCCGTCACCATAAGAGACGCTGCGCTGACTGTTGTTCTCGCCCGCGCCCACCCAGACCGTGAGCGGATTCTTCGGATCGAGCACAACGTAACCGATGGAGTAAGAGCCTTCGTTGTCAAACACAGAGCGGAAAGTCGTGCCGCCGTTCTCCGTCTTCCACACACCGCCCGAAGCCGACGCGACGAAATAGTGGCTATGATCTTTCGGATCGACGGCGAAGCCGACCACGCGCCCCGACGTAAACGCCGGCCCGATTGAGCGCAGACGCAAACCCGCGAACGTGGGCGCGGACATCGGCTCCGGCTTCTTCACCTCTTCTGGTTTCTTCGCCTCCTCCGGGCGCTTAGCCTCGACCGCTTTCTTCTGTTCCTCTTGCTTCGGCTGCTCACCTTCCGGCTTTTTGGTCTCTTCTTGCTTTTGCCGCTCGACGGCTTCCTTCTCCGTGCGCTTCTCTTCCTGCGCCCGCGCAAGCGGCGCGGACGTGACGCAGACCATGATGACGGACAGCCACACAGTTATGGCTTGAGCAAGGTGCAGACGGCTAACTCTCATGCGACTCAACTCCTGATTTAGACTGGCGGATTAAGTTTGTGGCGAGCACATCGATAGCAATGTTAGCCAACAGGCGGCGCATAAGATCGCACCCGCATGTGTCGGCGTGTAGCCACCGGCTCAAACTGTCTCAATGCTTACAACTACGACGTGATAACTCGGACAATGCGGGCAAAACTAACATTATTCATGGCACCGCGCAAAGAGCTTGGGCCGCGCACGTGAATACATGCAGACCGGTGCGCTTGGCAGCTAAGCCCCGCCCGCGACCGCAGGCGCTACGGCCAACTCGTTTGCTATAGCACGCTCATGCAGCAAGCGCGCCAACGCTTGCCAGACCTGTTCCGGCGTCACGCCGACCAAGCATGCCGGGCTTGGTTGCACCGCGCCCGGATAGGTGCAGCGCGTCTGATGGCAACGCACACACTCGAAAGCAGAAACAATCTGCACCTGATTGCGCCCGACCGTGCCGCACAAGTTTGGATCGGTCGCGCCGTAGATGGTGACCGAGGGAATATCGAGGGCGGCGGCGATGTGACTCAAACCCGTATCAAGCCCTACGGTCGCCACTGCGCCGCCGATGATCGTCGCCTTCTCCGAGATCGATAGCGGGGGCAAAACGATCACGCCCGCATCATTGCCGGCAATCTCAGCCGCGCGTTGCTGCTCTGCCTCAGTGCCCCACGGCAAGACAAGCGAAAACCCTGCCGCCCGCGTCCGGCGCGTCAACTCTTGCCAGTAGGCTGTGGGCCAGTTCTTCGACGCCCAACTCGTGCTGTGGATGAAGACCAGATAAGGCTCAGGCAAGATGAGCGGCCTTGGCGGCAACCGTTTGCGCTCCACGCCGTAGTCAATCACGTCCGCGTCGTATGAATAATTCAGCGCCGCCGCCAACAGTTGCCGCATACGTTGGATTGAGTGCTGCCCTTTCGCCACGGCGAAGCGTTTGTGATACGCGAACTGCGCGCCCCATTCATGCACCGTGCGGCTGTCATAACCGCAACGCACGCCCCGCGCGAGCCGGGCCGCGAAGGCGCTCTTCAGTTCGCCCTGCACATCAACGATGAGATCGTAATGCCGGCTGCGTAGCTGCCGTAAAAACTCGCGCGGCTCGCCGCTCTGCCACGCCGCACCGGGCGCGCGTCGCCAACGGCGAAACGCGCTCGGCAGCACCATCGCCACGCTCGCATGCCACGCGGGCACTTCCGCGAACGCTTCATCCACCACCCAATCGAAGCGTATACCGGGGCGGGCGCGGGCCGCATCCGTCAGCGCAGGCAAAGTATGCACTAAATCTCCCATCGAGGAGATTCTAACGATCAATACGCGCATAAGTTTTTAGACTTGCCTGTCCGGCCCGAATGATCGGCGCAGCTTTTTTAGTTTAGCCGTGATGCTGTGGCGCAGCAGATGCCGGTTGAGCGCGGCATCGTCGCGCACGTAATTCAGTTGCAAGACTCTGCGCTCACCCGCGAACGGCTTGTGCCCGTGCCAACAATTATCCGTCACCTTAAACAACAGACATGTGCCGAAGGTTGGTGGTATCTCGACCACGTAGTCGTCCCAATTCTTGTTGTTCCGCAAGATGCGTAGTCGCCCGCCGTCCGCCGCCCACGCCGGATTGAGATACAGCAGCATTGTCAGAAACTTCGACTCAGTATCAGTATGGATGCGCCCGTCGCGTTTGTCCGCCCGCCCGCGCACCGTGATCATCGTGGCGCGTCCGTCCAAGCTCAACGCGAATTTTTCCTCGATAGCGCCCCGCAAAGCCGCGCTGTTCAATTCACCTACCAACCGCGCAAACGTTTCGCCATATTGCACCTGCGGCAACGGCACGCTGCCGCGAAATGGAATGTCGGGGAAATCTTTGGTGATGGCTTCAGCGCATTCCGCGCGCAGAAAGTTATCGAGCACGAGGAACGGAAAAGGGCTGGCATTAAGCGGGGCCGCGCGCAGGGCGTCCAGGTTGATAATTGAAGTTTGCTCGATCATTAGAATTCTCGGCCGCTAAGGGCGCGGGCTGCGTTTAAGCGATGGGAAATTTTAACGGCATCCCGCCCGCGCGTCTAGACGCGGCAGCGCTTTTGCCGGTTGACGCCTCGCCGCATGACCTTCTATGTTCAAAGCGCGGCGCACAACTTTGAAGATCACAGCCACCATCATCACGCTGAACGAAGCCGACAACATCCGCGCGGCCTGCGAGTCTGTCTCGTGGGCCGACGAGATTCTGGTCGTTGACTCCGGCTCGACCGACGCGACGCGCGAGATCGCACAAGCCTGTGGCGCGCGTGTGCTTGAGCAGGCGTGGCCCGGCTTCGCCGCGCAAAAGCAGTTCGCCGCCGAACAGGCGCAGCACGATTGGATATTCAGCCTTGACGCTGATGAACGGCTCTCGCCGGAACTGCGCGCCGCCATTGAGGGCCTGCTGCATGCGGACAGTGCGCGTCTAGCCGAGGGCTATTTGATCGCGCGCCGCGCCTTCTATATGGGCCGCTGGATACGCGGCGGCGGTTGGTATCCGGATCGGCAACTGCGGTTCTATAAACGCACACGCGGGCGCTGGGAGGGCGCTTACATACATGAGTCCGTGAAGATGCAAGCGGACGCGCATGTGGAGCTGTTACCCGGCGATCTGTTGCACTACACCGTGCCCGACGCCGCTTATCATCACCGGCTGATCGGTGAGCGTTACGCGCCGCTGGCCGCGCAAAAGATGTTCGCGCAAGGTCGCCGCACGACGCCCTGGCAGATCGCCACCGTCGGCCCCATCACGTTCTTTCGCAACTTCATCCTCAAGGCCGGCTTCCGCGACGGTCTCGCCGGTTTCAGCATCGCCACCTTCTCCGCGCACCACGTCTTTCTCAAATATCTCATGTTGTGGGAGTTGCAAAATCGCCCTAAGTCTTAATCAGCCGATGCACTCTCTATCGCCAAACAACACGACGGATGCGGCGCGGTTGGATTTGCCACCGACTTCATTGGGGCCGGCGCGTTGGGACTGGCAACACGTGCGCCGCGTACTGGTCGTGCGGCTGCGCTCAATCGGCGACACCGTCTTGGCGACGCCCGCGCTCGACAGCCTACGCAGATTTTTGCCGGCCGCGCGGATCGACATCGTGCTGGAAGATTGGGTCGCGCCGTTGCTCGACGGCTTCGATGCGGTGGACAACATCATCACGATAGAGCGCGGCAGCTTGCGTTCGCGCACATGCGCCGCGCGACGTTTGCGCGCCACACGCTACGATGTGGCCTACAACCTGCACGGCGGCACGACCGCGACATTGCTCGTCCGTGCTTCCGGTGCGCGCCAGCGGGTCGGCTACGCGGCGTACCAGTACAGCCGTCTGTTCAATCATCTCGCGCCGCCGGCGGCCGAGCTTTGGGGCCGCGCGCAGACGCACTCAGTCGAACAGCAGCTTGCGCTGTTGGGCTGGACAGGCGTGCCCGTCACTGATCGACCGCCAACTCGCTTGACCGTAACGCCGACGGCCGCCGCGAGCATCACCGCCCGCCTGCAAGCGGCCGGCGTCGAACAGGCCAAACCTTTCGCCCTGCTCCATCCGGCCGCCGCCTTCGACTCGAAGCAGTGGGCGACGGAAAACTTTGCGCGCGTCGCTGAATTTTTGCACGCGCGCGGGCTGAGCGTGCTGGCTATCGCCGCGCCGAAGGAGACGAGCGTGCTGACTCAGTTGGGCAAGGCCGCTGCGATACCGCTCACGCTTTTCTCAGATTTATCGCTCCCAGAAGTGTCTGCGCTCGCGGCCCGTGCGCGGCTCTTCGTCGGCAACGATAGCGGCGTCGCACACATCGCCGCCGCCGTGCGTACGCCGTCAGTGGTCATTTTCGGCTCATCCAACATCGCCCACTGGCGGCCATGGACAGAGGCACCGGCCGCCATCGTGCGCGAAGAGATGCCGTGCGCGCCGTGTCCGGGTTACACCTGCGCGGAGTTCGGGTTGGCGCAATGTATCCGCCGTGTCCCGGTCGCGCGCGTCGTCGCGGCGCTTGAAGAGGTGCTGCGGCAAAGTAGTCGGCCAACCGGCAACACAAATAATGTTTGACGTTTGCTGCTGTATCTAACGGCCAACAACTGGCAGCGAAAATTTTGCTGCGCATGGACGGACGCTTGTTCATTAGTTTATTCTGCCCGAAGTTCCTACACGCTTTCTTAAATGCAATCGTTGGAGGTTGAATCATGTCCGGGCCCAAGTCTCTTGCCGCATGGAGTCTAGCGTTGCTCTTCGTCTTGTTGGGCACTATGCCGCGCGGCGGTTTCGCACAACAGACGCAGCCGACGCCTGCGCCGGTGAGCACGCCGGAGACGGCCGACACCGAGCTGAAATCATTCGAGCGCTTGGAATGGCGCAACATCGGGCCCGCTTATATGAGCGGGCGCGTCGCGGACGTGGAAGGTGTGCCCGGTAATGCGAACGTCGTCTACGTCGCGTCGGCGTCGGGTGGTTTGTGGAAGACGACGAATGCCGGCGTCACGTGGCGGCCCATCTTCGAGCGGCAAGGCACGATCTCGCTGGGCGACATCGCACTTGAGCCGGGCAATCCAGATGTGATCTGGGCCGGCACAGGCGAATCGAACGTGCGCAACTCGGTCTCGTTTGGCGATGGTGTTTATAAATCAACCGATGGCGGCCGCAATTGGCAATACATGGGGCTGCGCGATAGTCGCACCATTTCCAAGATCGTCATCAACCCGCGCAACCCGGACGTGGTTTACGTCGGCGCGCTCGGGCACACCTTCGGGCCGAACGAAGAGCGGGGCGTATTTATGACGACCGATGCGGGCAAGACCTGGACGAAAACGCTCTACATCGATGCCGACCACGGCGTCGCGGATTTAGAGATCGATCAGGCGAACCCCAACATCATCTACGCCGCGATGTGGGCGTTTCGCCGCACGCCGTGGACGCATACAAGCGGCAGCGAGAAGGGCGGGCTGTTCAAATCGACGGACGGCGGACGTACGTGGAAGAAGCTGACTGAAGGCTTACCAAAAGTGGTTGGCCGCATCGGCGTCGCGGTCGCACCGTCGAACTCGAATGTGGTCTATGCGATCACAGAAGCTAAAGAAGGGACGCTGTTCCGCTCCGATGATCGCGGCGAGACGTGGCGCAACGTCTCGAAGCAAGCGGCCATCGTCTCGCGCGGTTTCTATTACACGCGCGTGCGCGTTGACCCGCAGAACGAGAATCGCGTCTATGCGGTGGCGTCCACGCTCTTCGTCTCGATTGACGGCGGGCGCAACTTCCGCTCGATCACCGGCCGCACGCATATCGACTATCACGCCCTCTGGATCGATCCGCAAAACCCGCGCCGGATGTGGCAGGGCCAAGACGGTGGCGTGGCTGTCACCAACGATCAAGGCGAGACCTGGGAGTCAAGCAGCAATTTAACGCTCGGACAATTTTATGCGGTGACGGCCGACAACCGGCAACCGTTCTATAACGTGATGGGCGGCTTGCAGGATAACGGCACGTGGGTCGGCCCCTCGCGCACGCGCGAACCGGCCGGCATACAAAATGACGACTGGCGCATGATCTCGTTCGGCGACGGTTTCTACGCGCTCAACTATGCCGACGATCCCGATCTTTTCTTGACCGAATCGCAGGGTGGCAACATCGTCCGCACCGACATGCGCAATCGCGAGCAGCAATTGGTCACGCCTTATGTGGGCGGCGCGGGCGGCGCGCCGGCGAACGATAAATACCGGTTCAACTGGAGTTCGCCGATCATCCAGTCGCCGTATGACAAGAACATCGTCTATCTGACGGGCAACGTGGTCTTCAAATCAACGGACTTCGGCAAGTCGTGGACGGCGATCAGCCCCGACCTATCGAACAACGACAAGGAGCGGCAGAAGTCCGCCGGCGGCCCTGTCGCTTTCGAGAACACGGGCGCGGAATATTATGCGACCGTCATTAGTTTCGCCGAATCCCCCTTACGCCCCGGCGTGCTGTGGGCCGGCACTGATGATGGCAACCTGCAACTCACAACCGACGGCGGGCAGAACTGGCAGAACATCACGAAGCGCGTGCCGAATCTCGGCCCCTCGTCGCCCGTCTCGCACGTCGAGCCTTCGCGCGTGGACGCAGATACCACCTATGTGGCCTTCGACCGCCACCTGCTCGATGATCTGCGCCCGTATATCTACAAAACAACGGATGGCGGCCGTGCCTGGCAAAACGTCGCGGGCAACCTACCGGCGAACGCCTACGTCTGGGTCGTGCGCGAAGACCCGAAGAATCCCAAGCTCATTTACGCCGGCACGGAACTCGGCCTCTTCGTCTCCTACACAGGCGGCGGCAACTGGACGCGGCTTGAGTTGAAGAATCTACCGCACGTGGCTGTCCACGACATCGTCGTCCACCCACGCGAGAACGATCTCATCCTCGCCACCCACGGACGCGGCATCTGGATTCTCGATGACATCACGGCCATCCAGCAACTAACGCCCGACGCCCAACGCACCGACGTGCTCGTGTTCGACCCGCGCCCCGCGCTGCGCTTCACGACCCGCTTCACGCGCTACGGCCTTGGCGATAAACCATTCCTCGGCCCGAACCCGCCCTACGGCGCGCTAATCAGCTACTACCTGAAGACCAAGCCCGACGAGAAGACGAAGCTCAAGATGCAGATCATCGACGACAAAGGCAAGACCGTCGCCGAGCTTGAGAACATCGCCAAAGAGAAAGGCCTCAACCGCGTCTCGTGGAATCTGCGCTACGGCGGCCCGCAAGTGCGCCGCCCGCCGACCGATGAAGAGACGCAGTTCACCGGCGGCCCGCGCGGCCCCCAGGTGCTGCCCGGCACCTACACCGTGCGCCTGCTCGTCGGCGACAAGCCCTACGAGAAGCGGCTCGAAGTGCGCCTCGACCCGACCATCTCTGTGCCCGTCGCCGACCTACAGACGCAACTCGACATGCAACTCAAACTGCGCGACATGCAGACAACAACCAACAATGCCCTGCGCACCCTCGACAGTCTCAAAGCGCAACTTGAGTTCATCGAGCGCACCGTCAAAGATCGACTGACGACCGTGCCGAAAGAACTGGCAGACAAGCTAACGGAGCAGAAGAAGCAGGTCGAGACCATCCAGAACAAGCTCGCGCAACCCGAAGGCAGCTTCGGCGTCGCCAGCGAAGCTGAACTGGTTGACCGCATCGGCGGCCTCTTCTTCGCCCTCGATGATTCAAACGCCGCGCCCACGCCCGCCATGCGCGAAGAGTACGGCGTGCTACAGACGGAGTTCAATCAACGCATCGGCGAGGTCAACAACTTCTTGAGCAAGACCGTGCCGCAGTTGAACGAACTGCTCCGCCGCCTCGACGCGCCCACGCTAATGACCGGTAAGCCGCTTGAACTACCCCGGCCCTAGCGGGAAGGTTGTCAGCGAACGATTAGGACACGCAACGATAACGCTCACATTGGACGTTTATAGCCACGTTCTACCAACCATGCAGCAAGCGGCGGCAGAGCGGCTAGAAAAGATGTTATACGGCTGAAATGAATGATGACGTTTCGGCATATTCCACATTACAGTGGTAATTTACTTACCACTGAAAGATCAGACGCTTGCCCATTTAGCAGTTCAATGTTCTCAACTTGCTAGGCATTTTCGTCATTTCAGAAGGCTCACAACACAAGCGCTCACGCTTTTATGGCTCTCCTAAATTCCCCAAAAGAGTTATTTTGTGGAATAATCTTGCACTTCTCGGCGGGGGCATTATCACTATGCGTCAGCAGTTCGCGGTCACAACACTCGACCAGAAATCATATCCCTAAGCTAAATCGGAAAAAAGTATTTTGTGTTTAAGAAGGTCGTGTCTCACAATTTATGCTGTGCCAGATTGCCACGCATGGAACGCCGATAAACATTGGGGTATATGAGCAGTTGCAAAATGCAGCATAAAATCTAAGACACGACCCAGTAGTTATCTATATGCTAGATTGAAGTTGGCACACTATAGGCACACAAAGCAGAAACGGGCAGCTCGCAAGCTGCCCGTACCTATGTGATTTAATTGATGGCCAGGGACGGAATTGAACCGCCGACACCCTGATTTTCAGTTTCAATTTGCCCCTTATACCTGAGTTAAGCTGAGTTCCCTTGTGTGCATATTTGTTGGACTTTTCTCTCTTCTGATTATAATTGTGTCGGCTGCGTTTGAACGTGTTTGGATTAGTTGGCAGACCATTGGCAGACCAACTAGCACTTCTAAAATAGATAGCACATGGCGTGTGTCTCATACCGAGCATTATGGGGATGCGGCATGAGGTCTAGCAATCACCAATGGTTGGGCCTCTAATTCGCGCCGATAGAAGACGCGCGGCTGTTGCACCTCATCAACTGTGCCTGCGGCAGCGCCTAAGTTCAGCCCCCTGAATTTCGCTAACCTATCAGCGGACAGCTTTGCCTTCTCCTCGCGGTAGATGATCGGCACACGCACGGTCGCATAGTCGAACCAGTCACGCACTGAGACTGTACCGTCAGCAGATCGTGGCGCTGCATTCTTCCGTAGCGCCTCATCAACGAGTGCGTAAGTCAGATAGCCATGTCCCAAGCGCGGGAGTTCATTGGCGAATTGAAAACTTTGCGCCGCTGTCAGGATATACATGCCTTTGTCATAGGCAAGTTGCGCTAAGCCCTTCGAGTTCATTGGCCCACGCCCCTCACGCTCGCCGCCCAAGGCTTGCCCCGAGTTGCAGGCGTCAATGATCATTGTTAGATGACCTGCGTCCACTCCCTCGAAAGCATCCTCCAACTCAGTGTCCGAAATTCCATGCGTCGCCAGCAGCGCATCAAGCGACGCCCGCCGATCTGTCGGCATAGTCTCCGCGGCAATATCGTGCGGGATGAGATAAAACTGCCCGCCCTGCGCCAATCCATGCCCCGCGAAATAGACGACGACCACATCCTCCGGCTGTGCCTTCTGCGCCAATTCCGCCAGCGTGCCAAGTACATTCGCCTTCGTCGCTGCCACGTCCGTCAGCTTGAGCACTTCGACTTTCTCATACTGCGCCAACTGCTCCTGCTGCCGCTTAACCTCAGCCGCGAACTCTTCCGCATCCGCCACTGCGTACCTCAGGTTGCGAAAAAACGGGTTCGGCGCGTACTCGTTCACGCCCACCGCTACGATATAGGCCGTGCCCTTACGCCGCAAAGTCTCAGCGCCATTGATGACCAGCGTGGCATCGGCGCTTTTGATGTTGTCGTGATTAAAAGCGTAAACGGTGAACTGATTCTCGTCCGCGACGACCGACACCTCCGCCGTCAGCATGATCACGGGCTGACCACGCAGCACGTCGCCGCGCCACACTTTCACGAGCGCGCCGTTGCGAAACAGGCGCACGTCCCGCGCACCCGCAGGGGCGTCCGACACGACTATTGCCAGCTTAATGTTGCGCGCAGGCGTGGGCGTCGCGGAAGTTGCGCGGTCGGCTAAAGAGAGCTTCAGGTGTGGCGGCCGGCGCTCCTTCTGCGCGATGTCATGGCTTGCGACCGGGTGGCGACCGGCGAAGATGTCGGACAGCAGGTCGGGGTAGTAGAATTCGTTGAAGAAATATTCGACTGGATAAATATCACGGAGCGCAGGCGAGAAGCGCCAGAGAATCTGATTCCATGCGGCAGGCGAGCCGTCGAAGAGTCCGTCGGGCGTGATGACGAGCCAGTCTTGATGATCAAGATCGAGCAAACTGGCCAGTTCTTGCCCGTTGGGCAACGACCACAGCTTCGCGGTCGTGTCCGCGCTGCCGCTCGCCAGCACGCGCCCGTCGCTGCGGAAGGCGACGGCCAGCACGGCGTCTGTATGGCCCTTGAGCGTCAACAACTCGCGCCCCGTGCTCACGTCCCACAGCTTGACAGTGTTGTCCTCGCTGCCGCTTGCGAGCAAGTGCCCATCCGCGCTGAAGGCGACCGCATAGACAGCGCCCTTATGCCCCGTGAGCATGCGCGACATTTGCCCGCTGGCCACGTCCCACAGCATTACGGTCTTGTCGCGACTGCCGCTCGCCAGCACGCGCCCGTCTGGACTGAAGGCGAGCGCGTGGACGTTGGCGGCGTGCCCCATGAGCGTGTTCAATTGTTGCCCACGCGCCGCGTCCCATAGTTCGATGATGGGCTTGGGGCCGCCGCGCGCCACTGTGCGACCGTCGGGCGTGATCGCGAGCGAGTAGGTGGTGGTGAGCGTACCGGTCAGTGTGCGGCGCTCAAGGCCGCTCGCGGCGTCCAAGATTTTGATCGTGTTATCACGGCCACCGCAGGCGAGCGTCTGGCCGTCGGCGCTCAAGGCGATGGCGTCCGCCTCGACCTTGAGCTTTCGCAACTCGTGTCCGGTCGGCACGTCCCACACATAGACGCCACTGCTGTTGGCGTACAGCGTCTGCCCGTCGCCGCTCAGCGCGATACCTTTGGGGGCATGGCGCGGCCCGGTGAGGACGCGCGGCGGCCGGCCTGCGGTTGTGTCCCACAGTCGGATCGTGTCGCGCTGGAAAAGAGTCGTCACGTGGCCTGTTACGAGTGTGCGACCATCACTGCTAAAAGCTAGGGCCCTGACTGCACCAGCATGACCGCGCAGCGCGCCCGCGTCGCGGCCTGCGCCTGTATCACGTAGCCTGATTACGAAGTCGCCTTCGCCGCTCGCGAGCGTCGTCCCGTCGGGGCTAAATGCGACGCAGTCAACGCCGAGCTGCGGCCCGTCGAACGTCCGCGCGACTTCCCCGGTGGCCACCGTCAGCAACTTGATCTTTGTGCGCCCATCAATCAGCGCCAGCGTCCGCCCGTCGGGGCTGAATGCGCCCCCCCCATAGCCGTTCAGCGCGCGCAGTTCGTGCCCAGTTGCGACATCCCACAACCGGCCCGCCCCAGCCAGCGTGCGCCCGTCGGGGCTGAAGGTCAGGGCCTCGACGACTTTATCGCCGCCCACGAGCGTGCGTAACTTGCGCCCGCTGCCCACATCCCAGAGGGTGAGCGGGTCAAAGCCGCCGCTTGCCAGCGTGCGCCCGTCCGGGCTGAGCGCGAGGGCCACAACCTGACCGCAGGGGGCGTTGAACGAGCGCAAGAGCCGGCCGGTCGCGTAATCCCAGTGCTTGAAAGAGAGCGTGTAAATCAGTCCGGCAGCGCCCTGCGTGATGTCAATGCTGCCGCTGATGAGCGTGCTGCCGTCTGCGCTGAAAGCCAACGCGCCCACACTGTTGGCCACAACGGCGTTGCCCACGTCGTTGCCCAATACCCGCAACTCGCGCCCGTCCGTCGTGTCCCACAATCTGATCGTCTGATCAGCGCTACCGCTCGCCAGCGCGCGCCCGTCCCGCGAGAACGCGAGTGAAAGCACGGGGCGGGTATGCCCTTTGAGCGCGCGTAACTCCGTGGCGGTCGCCGTGTCCCATAACCTAATGGTATTGTCGCTGCTGCCGCTGGCAAGCAGTCCGCCGCCGGGGGCGAAGGCGATGACACCGATGTGATCGGCATGACCTGTCTGTATGACCAACTCGGGCCGCTGCGCAAGGGCAGCGGTAGTGAACGCGAGCAACAGTAAGGGTAATAACCAAAGGCCAGAACGGGTGTGCATCAGTACCTCCATCTGTGCGAGGTTAGGAAAAAGCGAGGGGCGGCACAGACGTTGAATCAGGGAACTTGGGCGTTATATTAAGCATAACGTAAGCCCGCTCAAAGAAGCTCTGTGTCTGAGTAAAGCTTCGTAGTGTTATGTTCATTTCTTTTGGTTTTTCTCGCCTTCGATTATGCCTGTGTAGGCTAAGTTTGGGCTAGTTGATATACTACTGGCAGACCAAATTTTCAATCAGTAGTTTCATATACTCCTCACTGAACGCGCAACACTTCTCTGAGGCAAGTTGTGTAACGACGCGAGCGGCGCAACGCTTTGGTCTGCCATCGTCCATAAGAATTGACTACGCTGAAGCGGATCGTGTCTCGTCCCAGCCGCCGGTTGATCTCATCCACTGCCTGCATCACCCGCTGCGCCCGCTCGTAGTCAGCCTGCCCGTAGAGACGCGTAGAGAGTTGCACCGCCGGCTTGAGGTTGAGCAAGCATCACGCCCGCCTTCTTATAGCGATAGCCGGGCCGGTATATCTGCGCTAAACCATTTAGTGCCCATGCAAGTAACTCGTCGGTTGTATTGGTGGCGCAAGCTAACTCGAACGTAGCGGTGTTCGCGTACTGTGGCTCATTACCAAACCGGTTCGTGTTGATGACGACTGTCAGCGCACCGGCCGCCGTCCCATGCTTGCGCATTCGCTCCGCCGCGCGCGTCAGGTATATGGCGACGGCTTCCCGCAGTTCAGCGAGCGATTCAACCAACACGCCGAAACTACGCGAGCAGGTGACGGACTTCTTTTGCTGTGGGCATTGCTTGAGCGATAAGCAGGAGCTGCCGCGCAACTCTTCAACGATACGTGCCCCGACCCCTGTCATGCGCTGGCGTATCCAGCGCCGGTCGGCGTCCCGAAGTTTATGCGCTGTCGTGACGACCGCCGCCTTGAGCAGCTTGGCATAAGCCGGGCCGACGCCCCAGACATCTCCGACAGGCGTCTCTTCGAGTAGCGCCGTTTGCTCTGGCACAGGCATCAGGTCTAAGCCCCCCGCCTTGAATGTTAATTTAATTTTGAACGATTATTTCTTGGAGTTTTACATCGGTTAATATTCCACCGCGATCATAATTTGATAATACGACAAAGGTATAATTCCCAGAGTCAGGGAACCAACGAACGGCCGAACTAATTCCGAAGTCACCGCCCGTGTGCCCGATGACGCACTTGCCGTTTATGTTTTCCAATTCAAAACCATAGCCCCAAAGCGTCTGACCCGCGTCATACTTACGCGCCACCACTTTAACGCTCGTCATTAAATCGAGAGACTTCGCGCTGATTAATTTGCCTGCGCGCAAGGCGAGACTGAAACGAAATAAATCGTTATTCTGGTGTTGCATGCAGGCAATCAACAACGTGCGATGCCAAAAATCTCAATCTGGAGGTTTTCCAATGAGCAGGAACTTCCCCGAACCATTCGACTTTAGAAAATTTTAACGGCGCGGCGGGGTTGAGTCCGCGTGTGACGGCGCGGTTGATGAGCGCCGCCTTTTGCTCTTTCAATAACTCAATCGTCCGCCGCTTGTGCCGGATGAACGTCGCTATCTCACGCTCTTTGGCTTCCAGAAAAGCTACAATCGCATCTTGCTCTTCGCGCGGCGGCAAAAACAAAGGGACTTGCTTGAAATCAACATAACGCATGTCCCACTGGTCAACGCGAACACCATAAGAAATTGCTGCGGTTCGTCACTTCGTACAGGTGCGCCTCATAGCGGCGGACGCTCATCTTCTCGCGCGTGATGCGCTCGGCGGCTTTGGTGAAGTGTTCGGGGCGTTGAATCTGAATCATGGTCTCTGCTTCCCTTCTCTGTGATGGCCCAACCCTAGAAATATTCCAATCAGACACGACACAGACACGAGCGACGCACCGGCTGCGCCGCGTGCGTCTGTGGGTGTGTCAGATGATCTCACTCTCAAGGATTATCAGCAGTACGCCCGCGCGCAGTCGTCGCTGCCCCCCCTAACGTTTGGGCTAACCAGCATTTCGACAAGCGCGACCGCGACGAGATGGTGCGCGAATGGTTGGAGAATCACACGCCAGAGAAGATCGTGGCGGCGCGCACGCGCCCGGTTGCCCAGGGCAAGGGCATCCCCGAAGCGTTGCAAATCGTCGGGACGGTTGACAAGGCGCATGGGCGCGTCCACGCGCGGAGCGAGATTGCTAAGTTAGAAGTGAGTGATGAAGTGCGCGCCCTGCGCTACGATAAGTATCCCGCGGCCGTCGAGTCTGCGCCCGCGTCAGACACAGGTATGCATGGTTTCACTAAAGCGGCGGAGTTGATATGAAGGCTACAACCATAGCAGCACCTGCGTTCACGCGAAATAGTTGGTACGACGCGCTGCTCGCTGAACGTCGCGCTGATCGCGCTCGCTTCGAGACGAGATACAGCTTGGCCACACAGGCGGCGGTCGAGGCTCATGCACGAGCGCAAGCGCAAGCGACACGCCCGACACGAGGCGGTAACTTATGAGCGACGCAATCGATAAATTCTTCGACGAGTTCAAAGACCGTTTTCGCCAGGTCGTGCGCGAGCCGGTCGCGGCCGAACTTGAACCGCTGCGCGATCTCCTCCTCCGTCCGGTCGGCGACGAGCGCGCGCCCGACGTGCGTGAACTGGCGGACGCGACGGAGATCGCCCGGCTGATGGGTGAAGACATTGCGACGGAGAAGCGCAAGCGTGCCGCCTGCCAGAAAGTTTATGACCTCGCGCGCAAAGGGCTGATCCCCTCGGTGCGCGTCAGTCCGCGCCGTGGGCGCTTCGACCCGGCAGCAGTCAAGCGCGCCTTCGCCAATGGCGGCAGGGCGCAACCCTACACGCTGAAAGAACAGGCGCACGCGGCGGTAAACTCCTTGCCCTCCTGACCGGCTTCAACTACTGTGCGCGGCCACTTGCCGAAACAGAAAGGAGGCCACAACTTATGGCAAGCACCAAATCACGCGGACGTAACCGTTGGTTCGTCCGCGTCTTCTTGGGCCGCGCCGAGGGGCGCGTCAAGCTCCATGACAAGCTCATTCACGGCAGTAAGCACGATGCCGACGCCGACGCGCGCAAGTTGGAAACAGCGCGCGACAACGGCACGCTTGCCGAACTCTTACGCCCGGAGCGGCCCGCAGTGCTCACGCTCAACTCGTACCTTGATCGTTGGCTCAAGGAAGCCGTCAAGCCGATGGTGCGCGAAGGCACATTTGAGGATTACAGCGACATTCTCAGGCATTACGTTAGAACACCGTTGGGCGCACGCGCGCTCAATGAAATCGAGTCGCCGGATATTCAGGCGATTTACAACGCGATGAAAGAGCGCGGGCTGTCCACACGCTCGATCCAATATTGCCACGCCGTCCTAACGGCGGCGCTCAAACAAGCGGTTGGCTGGAAACTGCTCAAGCCGAATCCGGCCGACTATACGAAGCGCCCGAAGGGTGAGAGCGAAGAACTTGCCGACGGCGCACAGGAGAAGATGCAGATACTGAGGGCGCAAGAGGCCGATGCGTTCCTGCAAGCCGCGCCGTTCGATCCGATGGGCGCGGCGCTCACGTTCGCGCTGGCGACGGGCTGCCAGCCCGAAGAGTATCTTGCCCTCAGGTGGGCAGATATTGATTTCGAGAAAGCGGAAGTCCGCATCCGGCAAGTCGTCCAGTGGCGGCGTAAGCGCAACGGCGGCGGTTATTACTTTCTGCCGCCGAAGACACGGGGCAGCCGGCGCACGCTGAAAGTGGGCGCGGCACTGCTGAAGCTCTTGACCGTGCAGCGGCGCAAACAGATGGCGCACCGGCTGAAGTGGGGCAGTGAGTATCAACTGCTCGATCTCGTCTACCCTGCCTCGGAAGGCACGCCGATATAACAACGCAACCTCTTCGCCCGCCACATGAAACCGATCATGACGGCGGCCAAGCTCGCCAAAAACTTGACCCTCTATTCCCTGCGCCATTCGTTCTGCACGCTGGCAATGGCCGCAGGCTTAGATCCAAAACAGGTCAGCATAGCGATGGGGCACAAGTCGGTCGCCTTCACAGCGGATAAGTATCAACACATCTTGCCCGCGATGAAGGAAGCGACCGCCGCCCGCCTCGAAAAACTGTTGTTCAAGAAACGTAGTGTAGGCTGATAAATGCTGGTCGGGAGGGACGATTCCATGCAGGCTGTTACACTAAACCTGTTGCGCGATAAGATTTGAGAGCATTCTACAATATGGCTCTCAGACCTATCTCCTTGACGTTTACAGCCGCTCTGTCGCGTTTGTTTCGACCTTGACGATGCCGGATACGGATTTCCCTTATCGCGCAACAGGTTTACTAGAGTTACATCACACGAAAAACGGACGATCCGCAGATCGCCCGTATCTCGTTGACTCTATTGAATGGCCAGGGACGGAATTGAACCGCCGACACCCTGATTTTCAGTCAGGTGCTCTACCAACTGAGCTACCTGGCCATGCTTAACCTCTAACCCTACTTCACTTACCTGCATTCCAGAGAAAACATCAAGTGGCTTTGACTACCTGATTGTTTCTTCCCACTGAATTGCGGCAGCGATTGTTTTACCAAACTCGCTGACAGGAGTGCAAGTATGGAACAACTCTTTGAACAGTTCGTGCGCGAAAAGAAATTCCTCAATAACTCATCGGATAAAACCATTCTCTTCTATCGTGATTCATGGCGGGCGTTGCATAAATGCTTCCCTGTCCTGCCTGACCAACTAACTCGCCAATATCTGGTGGAGTTCATTACGCATATGAGGGAACGCGGCTTGTCGCCTGTCTCATGCAATGTCTATATCCGGGGCATCAATTCATTCCTAACCTGGCTCTATGAGAACGAGCACTTGGCCGAACACTTAAAGATGAAGCAGTTGAAGGAAGAACATAAAGTCATCAAGACGTTCAGTGAAGCGCAGCTTCGCGCAATCATCTGCTATAAGCCGAAGACTGATACCCAACGGAGGCTTCATGCCTTACTCCTCCTCCTCATTGATACCGGCATCAGGATTGACGAAGCGTTGACCCTGACGAAAGACAATGCTGACCTGGAGAACTGCTTAATCACGGTGACTGGCAAGGGCAATAAAGAGCGCATTATTCCTTTCTCAATGGAGTACCGGAAGACCTTGTTTTGATTCCTTATCAAACACAAATTCAACCTTGTCTTCTGCACCCGTAACGAGGGCAAGCGGTCGTACCACAACACGCTACGGGAGTTTAAGAATCTTGGCAGGTAGTTAGGGATAACAGGGGTGCGGATTTCATTCCATACGCTCCGGCATACATTCGCCTATAACTACATCAAGAGCGGCGGCAACCTATTCGCCTTACAGAAATCACTCGGATATACTAACCTCCAGATGACACGGAAGTACGCTGAGTTTCAGACAGAAAACTTACAGGTAGCGCATCTAAAGACTTCCCTGTTGAGTCGCCTGCGATTGGGGTTAAAGCGTTAAGAGTCAGCTTTTTGAACAGCCTCTAGTTACATGATTCACAAGCGGAGTTAATGGCTACTCGTATGTTCAATCCATCTAAAAATCTATTGCCCGCGCAACATCCTTTGTGGCAGTACGCCTTTCGCCGCTCCGCGCTTGAGCCGGAGAAGACATATACCATCTACCCTGATCGGTTAACGGTGGAAGGCGCGGGGCTACCCATCCAAATATATGCGTGGTCACAAGTGCGGCGCGTCCACTTGAAGTACGAGCGCACAAAGCAGCGGGCGTATTACCAGTGCTTCATTCATACCGATCAGGGGCGCATCGATTTGCGCCACGTTCACTGGCAGGGCTTGCTGAAGTTTGAAGATCGGCGCAACACTTACACCCCGTTTGTCCGGGCGCTGCTGCGCGAACTCGCCCGCTATCCGGGCGTCCGCTTTGATGCCGGCTCACTGGCTAATTTTATTGCCGCCATCATCGGCGTGCCCTTAATGGGCAGTCTCACCTTGCTAGCTTTGGCGGTGGGCCTGATACTGCCCGCACTGCTCGGCGTGTTCATGACGGTCTTGTGTTTGTTAATGCTTCGCCGCTCACGCCCGCGTACGGTTGAGCCGTTAGCCCCGCCAGCGGATGTACTGCCCATGTGATGCTGTGCGCGATTAGTTGGCGTGGCTTGAGCTTTACCGTAGTTCATTTTCTTTCGGGCGCGTACGCGCACTACCCTGCGCCACATTTGCCCGGCGCGTGTTTGCCCCGTAAGCGTGTAGGAGAAGCCGCATTGCCGCCGCCCTATATCTTCGGCATGCCAGAGCCGCACATACACTATACAGAACGGCGCGCAGCCTACGTGGTGGTCAGCAACCAGGTTGGGCAAGTTGCGACCGTCAAGCCACGGCAAAAACATTTCTTGCCGGGTGGCGGCGCGTGGCCGGGCGAAGCGCCGGCAGCGACCGTCGTACGCGAAGTGCGCGAAGAGTTGGCGCGCAACGTACGACTGCTGCGCCAGTTGGGCGAGGTCGTGCAATACTTTTATGCCACCACCGACGACCGCTACTATAAAATGCAAGCCACCTTGTTCGTCGGCGAATTTACGGCCGCGCCGTGCGTGGGCGTGCCTGAACATGAACTACACTGGTTGCCAATAGCGGCAGCAGATGAGGCTTGCTTCCATGCCTGTCATGCATGGGCCATCCGCCAAGTATGCCGCGAACCCGGCAGCGTACCGCTGCATGAAACCGGCTATCCAGGGACTTCATTATGCTGGCTACCACCAGGCTCCGCCTCAGACGCTTCGTAGCCGCCGACCTGCTGTTCTTCGTCGCTTATCGCAATTGATCCGGTCATCGCCGCGTATCAAAGTTGGGAGACGTATAGCGCAGCAGAGGCCCTTGCGTTCATGCAGCAACAGCAGCGGCTGACAGCGCCGACACCGGGGCAGTGGTTTCAGTTGGCCATCGAGTTGCGGGCGACAGGAACTTTGCCCGGCGACTGCGGTCTCAAAGTCGAGCCGGGTGCGCCACGGCAAGCTGAATTCGGCTTTACGCTGGCCCGCGCTCATCATGGCCAAGGCTATGCGACGGAAGCGGTTGCAGGCTTGTTGGATTATGTCTTCATGGATTTGCGCCTGCATCGTGTGTCGGCGATTACGGATTGCGCGAATGTATCGGCAGCGACGCTGCTGGCCCGGCTGGGCTTGCGCCGTGAGGGCCACTTCAGACAGAACGTCCGGTTCAAAGGCGGTTGGGGCGACGAGTATCTATACGCCCTGCTGAGCGCTGAGTGGCTACAACAGCGCAGCAGGCAGTGACTGATCTGGTAATGGTGTGAGTATTTAACCTTTGCAGGGAGATAAATATAGTGGAGTCAGTTGCCAACGAATCACGCAGTTGTTATCGCTGCAATTACGAAACCACCGCACCGCTGGCCAAGTGCCCGCAATGTGGGCAACGTCTGCGCACCGCGACGACGGTACGCAGGCTCGGCTGGGTGCTTGTCATCACCGGCGCATTTCTTGTCATCTTCATGGGCTGGATCACTTTCGTCGTCACGGGCATCATCACGCAGGCGAATGAGCCGGGCGCAACAAGCCGATTCACGGGCGGGCCGGAAATGCTGCTGCTTATGTATGGTATCTTCGGCTTCGTGATCCTGTTCGGCCTCGTCGCGCTGGCGGGTGGCCTCTGGCAAGTCAAGTATGGCAAGCGGAATAAAAAGCTGGCCTATTTAATTTTCGGACTGGGCATTGTGTTTATCATCCTCGGCTGGCTAGTACGGTTGAGTCGCTAAAGGTCGCCGAGTGCTGAAGGGCTTGGTGCTAACCGAAAAGCCCCGGCGGCCGGGTGGCCGATAGCCGGGGCTTCTTGTTACCGCAGAGCGTTCGCCCAGCGCTCTTACTTCGGGGCGGCGGCGAGACATTCACTGCGTGACTTCTTCGCCGCAGTCATCGCGTCTGCACGCTCTTTGCCCTTCTTCCCTTTCGCGTCTTTGTTGGCCGACATGTAATCGTCCTGACACTTCTTCACCGCAGTGGCGTGCTCCGGGCTGTGCTTGTGCTTCCGGCCCGTTTTGGCGGACGCGGTCGTCGCGCCAAAGGCTAACGCGAGCGAGATCACAGCAGTGGTCAAAGTCTTCTTCATTTCGCTTATCTCCTTAAATTATTTGCATCGTGATGTGTGTGCCGGGGGCTAGCAAGCCAACCCCGCTGCACATCACGATGCAAACAGCACGCCACAGGACTGCGCACACCGGCCGGAGATGCGCACGACTGATTAACTTGCATTCTTGCTAATTGCGGAGGCGCGGCAGGTTCGCTGTCGGCGCTTATATGTGGCGGTCTGGCCTCGCGCCAGCCATTTAGCCCCAACCATGCGTCCGTGGCGGGCTGCACTTCCTATCCAAGCGCAGTTCTGGCAACGCAATTGGTCTCGTCGTCAGGCCTGCGGCTCGGCCGCGTGCGGAAAGCGTTGTTGGAAGGCGGGCGCGCGGCGGCGTAAGTGTACCCAGTCTTGAAATATCTCCGGCGTTTGCAGCCAGACGGTGAACCAGTCGGCGATCTCCGTTTTCTCGGCGCGCTTCGCTGCACTCACCGCCGCATTGCGCGCGATCATCTGCGCGCGGCGTTTGCCCTTGAGCGCCAACTCGCGCACGCGCCGGATGCCCTCTTGATCTTTCTTGCGCGCGAACTCGCGCCGCAAATTTTCCAATTGGCGCAGCGACTGCGTGGCCTGTGCAAAGTCGGCGAACTTGAGGACGTTGCGGAACATCGCCTCGTACGGGTCATGTGCGCGCCAACGCGCGTCCGTTTCCAACACTTCGGCGTGGCGCAACTCCGCACCCTCGTCCGCCAGCAGACGCGCCACCTGCGCCGGACTTTCTAAAGCACCCTTGCCAAACCGGGCCTGCACTGTCGCCATGATCTCGTCCAACTCGTGCGCGCCCACCGTCTCACAATCGAGATGCTCCCATATCTCTATGATCAAATCGTGCTTGGTGCGTGCCTGCCATGCCTGTTTACTCATGATCTCTGATCGTACGGCGTAAAGCGCGAATCGTAAATGGACGACGATGATTCTCGCCATCTGATCTGTGCTTAGTGATTCACGTTTGCCCCGTCACTTGCGGTAAAATTGCGCTGCCCATGACGCACCACTTGCGAGACTTCGCCCGATGACGGTTAACATAGAGACAGCCCTGGCTGCCTTGCACGAGCATTTCGGCTTCGCCGATTTTCGCGCCGGCCAGCGCGAAGTGATTGAAGCGATTCTCGCCGGCCACGACACCGTGGTCGTGATGCCGACGGGTGGCGGGAAATCACTCTGTTATCAATTGCCCGCGCTCTTGCAAGCCGGCCCCACCATCGTCGTCTCGCCGCTCATCGCCTTGATGAAAGATCAGGTGGACGCGCTGCACGCGCGTAACTTGCCCGCGACCTTTATCAACAGTTCGATTGACTTTGAAGAACAGAAAGCGCGCATCAATGGCGTGCGGCAAGGGCGTTATAAGCTTATCTACGTCGCGCCCGAACGCTTCCGCAGCACCTACTTCGTGGAAACGCTCAAGAGCGTCCACGTCGCCCTCTTCGCGGTGGACGAGGCGCACTGCGTCTCCACGTGGGGGCATGATTTTCGCCCGGATTTCCTGCGCTTGCAGGGTGCGATTCAGGAGGTCGGCCGCCCGCAAGTCGTGGCCCTGACCGCGACCGCAACGCCTTATGTACGCGCCGATATCATCGAGCAACTCGGACTCCGTGAGCCGCGTGCCTTCGTCAGCGGTTTCGACCGGCCCAATTTATCGCTCAGCGTTGTCCACACACAAAATGAGCGCGCGAAGATCGCGCATGTGCGCCAACTCGCCGCCGCGAAGCCCCAAGGCTCTGGCATCATCTACACGTCCACGCGTAAGTCGGTCGAGCAGATCACCCGAACGTTGCGCGAGGCGCGCTTGAGCGTCGTCGCGTATCACGCCGGCATGGAAGACGCCGAGCGCGTGCGGGCGCAGGAAGAATTCATGACCGGCGCGACCCAGATGATCGTGGCTACAAACGCCTTCGGCATGGGCATCGACAAACCCGATATACGTTTCGTCGCGCACTATCATCTGCCAGGTTCAATCGAGGCTTACTATCAAGAAGTCGGGCGGGCCGGCCGCGACGGGCTGCCCGCCGCCTGCGTGCTGCTCTTCAACTACGCCGACAAACGCACCCAGGATTACTTCATCGAAGGCTCATATCCGCCGCCCGAAGTGATCGCCAAAGTTTACGAAGCGCTCGTCGGTACGGGCCAGCAACGCATCGAGCTTTCGACGCGCGAGATCGCCACGCGCGCCAGTTTGCGCAACGAGATGGCTGTGCAGTCCGCGCTCATCATTCTGGAAAAGGCCGGGCACATTGAGCGCGGCGCGGCCGGCGAGAACCGCGCGAACGTGCGCCTGCTGCTGAGTCCGGCGCAGGCACGTGAGGCGGTCAGCACGCGGCGCAGTGCGCGCGATAAGCAGGTGTTGTTTGGGCTGCTCGGCGGCTATGATCTGAACCAGCGCAACCCGACCGAGTTGGATGTGCAAGCAGCGGCGGAGAGCGTCGGCCTTGATACGGCGTCCCTGCGGCGCTCGCTCGCCGCACTAGCCGAAGCCAACATCCTCGCGTATCAACCTGCGCGGCGCACGCGCGGCGTCTTGCTGCGCGACGAACGGCCCGTGCAGCGGCTCAACATTCAACCGCAAGACCTGGCCCGCCGGGCCGCGCTCGAACAACGCAAGCTGCGCGAGATGATCAGCTTCTGCTACGCAGATCATTGCTACCGCGCTTTTATCCTCGACTACTTCGGCGACCACCAACACGCCGCCGCCTGCGGCACGTGCGGCAACTGTCTCGCCCAGGCGCGCGGCGAACAAACGCCCCGCGCCAACGCACCCGGCCCGGATGGTTATGCGCTTGATGCTGTGCCGACAAGAGCGTCTGCTGTGCCGCTCGCGCCGCCCACAAAACTCGATCAGTTCGTCCGTGCGCACGCGCCCATCGCGCTCGACCTCGAACGCGCGCTCGACGAACAAAGTCGGTTCCACGCGGCCCGCGCCCGCGCCGAAGCTCAAGCGGAAGCGAACGCCGGCAGCACGGCGATCACACAGGCGCGCGAATTGGCGGCAGAGGAACGGTTGTCGGTGCGCAAGTTGCTCGCATGCGCGGCGCGCATGGAGGGGCGCTTCGG
Source organism: Pyrinomonadales bacterium (assembly GCA_038322995.1). Classification (GTDB taxonomy): domain Bacteria; phylum Acidobacteriota; class Blastocatellia; order Pyrinomonadales; family Pyrinomonadaceae; genus QHXQ01. The sequence continues at coordinate 8,447 of JBBQGM010000045.1, read as the reverse complement.
CAAAGCCATCTTGGCCGCGACGCTACGCGGCTCACGGCAGGCGAAGATTCTGCAAGCCGGCCTTGACCGCCTGTCAACTTACGGGCTGCTTGGTCAACTCACGCAAGATGAGATCATGCTCTACGTGGACGCGCTCGTCGCGGCCGGTTGCCTGCGCGTGACCGGCGGCACGTACCCGACCGTGGCGCTCACCGCGCTCGGTGACGAAGTCATGCGCGAGCGCACACAGATTCAACTCGCGCTCCCCGAGTTAACCGCGCCTGCGCCAGCTACGACGCGCGTTGCTGCCCGCTTAACAAGCGATGGCGAGCGCGCACACGCGCCCAAAGGCGGCACGGTGGGTGAGACTTACGCCTTCTATGACGCGGGCATGACTATTGAGGAGATCGCCACAGAGCGCGGGCTGAACGTGATGACGGTCGAGAAGCATCTGGCCGACTGCATCGCGCTGGGCCGCCCCTTCGACCTCGCCCGCCACGTCGCCGAACAAGATCGCGCGCTCGTTGAACTGGCTATCGAACGCCTGGGCACGGAACGCCTCAAACCCTTGCGCGATGCCCTGCCCCCCCACATCACCTATCGCATGATCCGCTTCATCGTCGCCGCCCTCCAGCACACCGTGCAAAGTAACAACACCGAAGGCACTGAAACTTAACGTGTGCGCGCAAGGGCCGCAAAGGCGGCCTTTGGTGTCCGGCACTTAGCTATGGCAAACTATCCGCATGAGTAACTTGAATCATCTGTTGGAAAAAAATCGAGCTTGGGCCGCCGCGCTCAAAGAGCGGGATTTGAACTTCTTTCAACAACTCGCGCACCAACAATCGCCCGAATACCTTTGGATCGGCTGTTCCGATAGTCGTGTGCCCTGCACGCAACTATTTGATCTGCCGCCGGGCGAGATGTTCGTCCATCGCAACGTGGCGAATCTGGTCATCCACACGGACTTGAACTGCTTGTCCGTGATCCAGTTCGCGGTCGAGGCATTGAAAGTAAAGCACATCATCGTCTGCGGCCATTATGGCTGCGGCGGGGTGAAGGCGGCCCTGGCCAATAGCAAGTTGGGGCTGATCGACAACTGGCTGCGGCACGTGCAGGATGTGAAGGAGAAGTATCACGGTTATCTAACGGCGCTGGCCGATGACGCCGCACGGGTGCGCAAGCTCTGCGAGTTGAATGTGGTGGAGCAAGTGGTCAACGTGTGTCAAACAACTATTGTCCAGCAGGCCTGGGAGCATGGGCAGGATGTAAGTGTGCATGGCTGGATTTATGGCCTCGCTGATGGCTTAGTTAACGACCTGCACATCGAAATCGCCGGGCCAGCCGAAGTCGACGCGCGCTATGAGGCGGCGGTGGCAGCCCTACAGGCCGCATAACCGGAATTATTTAGCAAGCAGGCGGCAAATGAGTGCGAATAACCTCGAACCCGAACAAGCAACTGCGCACGATAGGCGGCGCGGGCCGACACCGGCGGGCGCGTTGTGTTGCCGGCGGAAGTTCCTGCGCTTCTTTCCCGCAGGGTTTCAGGATGAGACTTACAGCGCGCGGGAGCTGAGCAGATGAGTGCGCAGAACGAAGAGCAACGGGCCAATAATGCGGTGGCGCAGACGGTGCGCCAACTCAACGACGAGTGGGTGACGGCGTTCGTGCAACGCGATACGGCGACGCTCGCGCGCATTATGGCGGAGGATTGCATCTTCACCTATCCGCTTGAAGGTGATGATCAAGCGCAGTTCATCGCCGACATCGAAGCGGGCGATCTGACGGCTGAAGTGCTAACGCGCGACCATGTCCGTGTGCGCGTCTATGGCCGGACGGCCGTGCTGACGTGCCGCGACACGGCGCGCTGGCTCTACAAGGGGCGCGTGATCGAAGGGCAGTACAGCACGATTCACGTCTATGCTGAACGCGCGGGCCGCTGGCAGGTCGTGACCATTCAAGCCTGTCCCGTCACCCATTGAACCGCGCAAACCCACGCTGATAACAATTCAGTTAACCATCGAGCGAGCGAGAGGAAGGACCAACATGAGTCGTAATCCCAGCCTGGAGCCAACCCAACCCGGCCCGCAACCGGAGTTGCCGCCCACCGCGCCGTATGATCCCATCACGCCCGATCCGGCGCAACCCGAACCATTGCCCCTGCCCCCCGATAGCGAACCGGCCCCCGCGCCTGTTCGTGAACCGGAGGCCCCGATGCCGGCCGGCGATCCCACGCCAATTGAACCGCTCCGGATCATGTAGCGGCCGCACACTCTGAATCTTCAGCTACCGTTGCAACGCTGTGGACAATGTGCCCGGCGCGTTGCATAACGGCCTTTGCCACACGCACGTACTCAGGGCGATGAACCAGACAAGTACTGTCGTTCCAGGCGATACTCGGCAACGTCCCGACGCACGGCACGACGCAGACACACCTTTGCGCGAGATCGAGCGCACGCTTAAACAAAAACCTTTCCACCCGCATCCGCTATTTCGTAACGGCCACGCGCAGACCCTCGTCGCTTATGTCTGGCCACGGCGGGGCGCATTCGGGCGCGCATATCACACCGACGAGGCGCGCACCTTTGAGGTCGCACCCGGTGTGCGCGTGCTGGCGCACTGTCGCTGGCAGGCCGAGCGCCGCGCCCACCCGACGCTCGTCGTCGTGCATGGTCTGGAAGGCTCAAGCGAATCTATCCACGTGCTCGGCACGGCGCAGAAGGCTTACGACGCGGGCTTCAACACGGTGCGCTTGAACCTGCGCACTTGCGGCGGCACGCAACACCTGACGCCCACGCTCTATCACAGCGGTCTCACGCCCGACCTGCTCGTGGTCATCAAAGACCTAATTGCGCAGGACAAACTCACGAACATTTTTCTCAGCGGCTTCTCGCTCGGCGGCAACATGACGTTGAAGTTGACGGGCGACGAAGGCGTAGCGTTGCCGCGCGAGGTGCGGGGCGTCTGCGCCGTCTCGCCCGCGATTGATCTGGCGGGTTGCGCCGACCAGATTGCGCGGCGCGCTAACTGGCTCTATCAACGCCACTTCATCGGGGCGCTCCACCGGCGCGTGCGCGCGGCCCAGCGTCTCTATCCTGACCGCTACGATCTGCGCGACCTGCGCCGCACTCGCACCATCCGCGAGTTCGATGCGTGCTTCACCGCACCCGCCGGCGGTTACCGTGACGTGGATGACTATTACGCTCGCGCCAGTGCCCTGCCCCGCATCGCCGACATCCGCCGACCCGCGCTCATCATTCATGCGCAGGACGATCCATTCATCCCCTTCGCGCCGTTTCGCGATCCGGCGCTCGCCGCCAACCCCTGCATCGTCCTGCTCGCACCGCGCCACGGCGGCCACGTCGGCTTCGTCGCCGCTGACGGTCACGGCCACGAAGACCGTTTCTGGGCTGAGAATCGAATCATCGAGTTTTGCCAGTTGCTACTTAAACAAGAGCAAGCGCGCGCAGCAGCGACCGGCTGAGACGCACGCTTGTTTGGTCGCTTATTACTTCGGCCCGTTACCCTTGGTTTAATTGACGTGTCGCAGGCATTAGCAATAAGCTGGCGGCGTATTAATTCATGTGTCGCAAGCGGAGTATTTAGGCCCCGCGCAGTTCGTGCGCCTCTCTGTCGCTAATGATCGCTCTCAACTTTTTGGCGTTGGCCCTGTTGGTGTTAGTCAACGGCTTTTTCGTGGCCGCCGAATTCTCGCTCGTCAGCGTGCGCCGCTCGCGCATTGAGACGCTGGCCGCGGCCGGCAATGCGCGTGCGCGCCGGGTGTTGAAGCTCGTCGATAACATCAACGCTTATATCTCCGCCACGCAACTCGGCATCACGCTGGCCTCACTTGCCCTCGGCGCGATCAGCGAGCCGTTCGTCGAGCGCCTGCTGCACGTCTGGCTCACCACCCTGCTCGTGCCGGAGTTCTGGCAGCACGTCATCACCTTCACTATCTCGCTCTTGACCGTCACCTTCTTCCACATCGTCTTTGGCGAACTCGTGCCTAAGCGCCTCGCGCTCGAACGCTCGGAGCGCGTGGCGCTTTTCACGGCGGGCATACTCGATCTGTTCTACAAGGTCTTCTCGCTGCCCACGCGCGGGCTGCACTGGGTTGGGACACGCGTGCTCAGTCTCATCGGCTTGCGCGACAAACAGGAGCACGGCGCGATCTACACCGAGGACGAACTGCGCCAACTGATCGACGAATCGCACAAGAGCGGGCATTTACAAGCCGACGAGCAAAAGCTGCTCAATCGCATCTTCGACTTCTCGGAGGCCGAAGTGCGCGAAGCGATGGTGCCGCGCACGGCCGTCGTCGCGCTGCCCGTCACGGCCACGCTGGAAGAGGCCGAAAAGGCTTTTTGCGAACTCGGCTACTCGCGCCTGCCCGTCTATCGCGAGCACCTCGACAACATCGTCGGCGTGCTGTTTATGAAAGAGTTGATGCCCTGCCTGCGGCGCACGGACGCGCGCGACTTCCAGATGGATCAACTGCTGCATCCGCCGCTCTTCGTGCCCGCGACGGCCCGCCTCGGCGCGGTACTCGCGCAGATGCAGGCCGCGCGCCAGCATCTCGCGTTTGTGGTGGACGAGCATGGCGGCATCGAAGGCATCGTCACGCTCGAAGACCTGCTCGAAGAAATCGTCGGCGAGATCAACGACGAGTACGACGAAGAGGTGCGGGCCCAGATCGTCAAAGAGGGCGACACGTATCTGCTCGACGGCATGCTCGCCGTCCGCGACGCCAACCGCCGCTTCAAGCAATTACGGCTGCCCGAAGACGACGGCTATACCACGCTCGCTGGCTTCCTGCTCGACCGCGCCGGCCGCATCCTCAAGCAGGGCGAGACCGTCGCCCACGAGGACGCCCGCTTCACCGTCGAGCGCGTGGACGGGCATCGCATCCGCCGCGTCCGCTTCACCCCCGCGCCCGTGCCGAGCGCGCGCGGAGATGAAGATGAGTCGGATTGAACAAGTAAGCGCATAGTTTTCGTCGTGCATGCCCAACGTTGCTACGGCCGAAACGCGCATTGACCGCAGCGAAGTCGCTGCTAATTTCTCCGTGCTAAAACTCATCGCTGCTGACAAACAACGCAAGGCGCTCTGCTTCCTCTTGCTTACGCTCGCGTTCCTGTTTCGCCTGTGGTTCGGGGTGTGTGCGCCGTTCTGGACGGAGGACGAGAAGCAGGTCTATCTGATCGGGTTGAAATTTTACACGACGCACGCGTGGCCTTATTTCGGCCCGGACGTGACGCCGGTGATCCAGATTCCCGGCGCGCTGCAAGGGCTGCTCGTGGGCCTGCCCTTCTTCGTTGCGCCCGTGCCGGAAGCGCCGTTCGTGTTGTTAAATTTGTTGTCGTTCGCGAGTCTCTGTCTGCTCGCGTGGTACACGACGCGGCGGTTGCCGGAGATACCAGCGTGGATCATTTGGGCGTGGTTGCTGACCGCGCCGTGGACACTCGGTCTCGGCACCCACGTGCTCAATCCGTCCTACGTGCTAACGGGCGGCGTACTCTTCTTCGTTGGCTTCCTCGAACTCTTTCCGCCGACAAGCCGCCACCTCGTCAAGCCCCAATGGGCGGGCGCGCTGATGGGCTTCGCGCTCTGCTGGGTCATGCAGTTGCACATGTCCTGGGTCGCGCTCGGGCCGTTCGTATTGCTTATGTTTTACGCGCAGGCGCGGGCAGAAGGGCGCGGGGTCTGGCGCGTGGCGCTATGGTTTGCGGCTGGCGCAGCTATCACGGGCGCGCTGCTCGTGCCGACTTATCTACGCTATGGCTTTGGCGGCGGCACAGGCGACACGAATCAGGTCGTGATCTTTAATTTCGATAATCTCAGCCACTACCCCAACATCGTCGAGGGCATCCTCGGCCGCTTCCTCTCGTTCGCCAGTTTCGAGTTGCCGCGCTTCATCGGCGGCAACAATGCCACGCGCCTCGCTTTCATTCGCGAGCATCTATGGCTCGCGCCGTTCGTCTTTGCGCTCGGCATCTTGGGCCTGCTCCAGCCCGGTGCGCTCATCCTGCTCTGGTTCCGCCGCCGCCACGAGCACGCGGACTGGCCCGCGCTCAAGTACCTGACGCTCGCCACCGTCGCACTGCTCTACGTGCTGTTCCTCTTCTCGTTCCGCAAGCCGCACTCGCACACGTTTTACGTGACGCTGCCGCTCGTGATGATCTATAGCTTCTACTGTTGGAGTCCTTACCTGCGGCAACGCCGTTGGCAAATCTTCGCCGCCGTCTTTCTCGCCTGCGGGCTCATCTTCCACACCGCGCTCGCGCTCCACAATCGCGCGCACCATTCAATGTACACGAACCGCCAACTACCGCAGGCCGCGCTCGATGAGCAGAACTATCATCTCCTTGGCGAGCGCCGCGCAGGTGCGCGTTATTAACGCTAATCAAACTTTTTCTATTTTTTGAGTTTTTTGACCAGCCGTTCGGCCTGATTGCGGGCGATGAGCGGGATGCGCTCGTCCGTGGCGAGGTCGGTGAGGAGGGCGGCGAGTTGTGCGCCGTCTGAAATACCGTTGCGGGCGATTTGCGATTCAAGCCCCTTGAGCAGTTTGACTGTGTTGGACGGTTGATACTGGCGCGCGACCGTGATCTCGAAGACGAACAACTGTTGTTCGGCCAGGCGTCGGTATTCGTTCATCAGCACCGCAGCCTGCGCGTTGTGCGTCCAGTTGAACTCCACGGTGCGTGTGCGCGTGCCGTCAGTCATACGCAGCCGCATCGTGCCGAGGTGCGCCATCTGCCGGTCGGCCTGGTAGTCTTCGGTCGAGTCGAGGAAACGCAGCGCCGTCCACGCGGCACTGATCCGCGCGAGCGCGGCGGGCGCAAGTTCCAATGGCTCGGTGTAAGATTCCGTCTCCGGCTTGCGCTCGAAGATCATCTGTCCGTGGCCTGTCGCGTCATGCTCGATCACAATGTGCCGCAAGTAAAAGTCGGGCTGCGTAAACTCGTAATAATAGCGCACAACAGCGGGCGCGGCGGCGGGCGGTTGCGCGGCAGTGGTCAGGCCGACGACTGTCGGCTCAGTTGTCGGCGTAGGCGGCATTTGCGTGTCGGCCGGGCGACTATTCGCTTTCACCGGCGCAGGTGTCGGATCGGTCGCAGCCGTAGCGGGCGGAGGGGCGGGTGTTATGGCCGCGGGCGCGGCCGGCTTGCGTTTGCTGTTGGCCGCCCGCCGTTGCGTGGCGGTCGCGGCCGACGGCAGAAACGCCGCGCCGGATAAGCACAGCGCGGCGAACAAGGTGAAGAACAAGCGACGAACCAACATACCTTATGCAAATTTGACCGAGACGAGTTTTGAGACGCCCGCCTCTTCCATCGTGACGCCGTAGAGCGCCCGCGCTGCCTCCATTGTGCGCTTGTTGTGTGTGATGACGATGAACTGCGTCTCCGTTGCCATCTCGGCGATCTTCGCGGCGAAGCGCCCGATGTTCGCCTCGTCCAGCGGCGCGTCCACTTCATCCAACAGACAAAACGGCGACGGTTGATAACGGAAGATCGCCAGCACCAACGCGAGCGCCGCCATTGCCTTCTCGCCGCCGGAGAGCAGCAGCACATTTTGCAAACGCTTGCCCGGCGGTTGGGCAACAAGGTCGATGCCGGATTCGAGTGGATCGTCGACATCGATCAAGCTCATCTCGCCGCGCCCGCCGCCGAAGAGTTCGAGGAACAGCGCGCTGAAGTTGCGATTGATCTCTTCAAAGGCGTGGCGGAAACGTTCACGCGAGCGCCGCTTGATCTCACGCAAAGCCTCTTCGGTCGAGCCGATGCCATCAATGATGTCCTGGCGCTGCGTGGTCAAGAAAGTGAACCGCTCCTCGGCTTCGGCCAATTCTTCGAGTGCCATCATGTTCACCGCGCCGAAGCTTTCGATCCGCGCCCGCATCTCTTCGACGCGCGCCCGCTCTGCCTCCAACTCGAACCCGGCGTCCGGCTGATACGCCGCCGCGATCTCCGCGAGCGACTGGTTAAGCTCTGCCGCGCAGGTCTCGCGCAGATAACCCAGGCGCGCGGTTGCTTCGGCGCGATTAACTTCCATCGCCGCCCGCGCCTCACGCGCCGCCGCCGCCCGGTTGTGCAACTCGGTCAACTCAGTTGCCATCTCGTCGGCCCGCGCCCGTGCGTCCGTCAACTGCGCGGCACACTCCGCGACCGACTGTTCAAGTAACACTCGCTCGCCCTCAACCGTGCCCGCATTCTCCGCCGACGCAACGAGCGCGGCTTGTAAGGCGGCGAGTTGCTCGCCCATCTCCGCCACTTCCGTCTCATGCCGGGCGTGGCGTGCGGTTAGATCGGCCGCCTCCGCCTCCATGCGGCGCAACTCGGCGGCGGTCGCGCGGCGGCGCACCGCCGCCCCCGCCCCCGCCGCGCCCGGTACGCGCAACAGCACCTTATCCCCGGCGGCCGGGCGGGCCGCCAGCGCCAACCACGAGGGCGCGCCGGCCCCCGCCGCGC
>JBBQGM010000044.1:0-40377 GCA_038322995.1 Pyrinomonadales bacterium | reverse complement strand
ATGCGATTAATATTCAGGCTTGCATGGTTGTGAAGCCTTTGAGCGTGCTCACGCACGCTTGGCGGGCAAGATGCCCGCGCTCCCGGCAGGAGGGGACATGGAACTATACGAACGCATTCCTAACAACGTGAATCTGTCGGAAGACAAGCGACTGCAACGCGCGCTCGAACAGTGGCTACCGAATTATTTGGACTGGTGGCGCGAGATGGGGCCTGATGGCTTTCAGCAAAAGGAAGTTTACTTGCGCACCGCGACCGGCGTGGATGCGGATGGTTGGGCGCATTTCGATTTCGTGAAGATGCCGGATTATCGCTGGGGCATCTTTTTGAAACCGGCGGACGCGAACGCGCGCATCGGCTTTGGCGACAACTACGGCCAGCCCGTCTATCAGGAAGTGCCCGGCGAGTTTCGCAACGCGCTGCGGCGCATCATCGTCACGCAGGGCGACACCGAACCGGCGTCGGTCGAACAGCAACGCGAGCTTGGCAAGACCTGCCCGTCGCTCTACGACCTGCGCAATCTTTTTCAAGTGAACGTCGAAGAGGGTCGCCACCTGTGGGCCATGGTCTATCTGCTGCACAAGCATTTCGGCCGCGACGGGCGCGACGAAGCGGAGGCGATGCTGGAGCGGCGCAGCGGCAACCCAGACAAGCCGCGCATCCTCGAAGCCTTCAACCAGCCATGCGACGACTGGCTCAATTTTTTCTGCTTCACGATGTTCACCGACCGCGACGGCAAATACCAACTCGCCGCACTCGCCGAGTCGGGTTTTGAACCACTTGCGCGCACCTGTCAATTCATGTTGACGGAAGAGGCGCACCATCTATTCGTCGGCGAGACCGGCGTCGGGCGCGTCGTCAAACGCACGGCCGAGTTGATGGCGCAGGGCGACGTGCGCAGCTTAGGCGGCATCCCGCTCGACATCATGCAGCGCTACATCAATTTCTGGTTCTCCTACTCGCTCGATCTCTTCGGCGGCGAGATCAGTTCCAACTCCGCAGACTTCTTCGCCGCCGGTCTCAAAGGTCGCTACAAAGAACAGGCCCAGTACGACGAGCATCTCGTCAAAGATGACGTGTTTAAGCTCACGGTCGTCGAAGCCGGCCGACTCGCCGAGCGCGAAGTGCCGATGCGCAACGCCTTGAACGAAGTCCTGCGCGGCGAGTACGTGCGCGACTGCGAACGCGCCATGACGCGCTGGAACAAGTACCTCGCCGACGCAGGCGCACGCGAGCGTTTGTATCTGCCCAGCACACGCTTTCATCGCCACGTCGGCGAGTTTGCCGGGCACAGCTTCGACGCGACGGGCAACATGATCACGCCCGCCGAGTTCGTCGCGCGCAAAGACGAATGGCTGCCCACGCTCGCGGATCGCGAGCACGTTCGCAGCCTCATGCATCCCGTCACCGAACCCGGCAAGATCGCCAACTGGATCGCGCCGCCGACCGCAGGCATCAAAGGCTTGCCGTTCGAGTTCGAGTACGTGAGATTGTAGTTATGAATAAAGTCTTTTGCGCAGCATTGTTGCTTGTGCTGGCTTCGGGCGGGGCGCTGGCTCAATCTTACGAAGATGTTTGTCATGTATATGTAGTAGATGTTGCTGCGGCAAGAAAGGCTTTTGATAACTTCCGTGAGACCGGAAATAGGGAGGCAGACCAGAAGACATTGGCTGTGGGGCAAACAACGTTCCCCCAATTCCGCACAACTTTTAGCGAAGAGGAATTAACGACTAAGCACTATCCCTTTCCGGGCGGTAAGCTCATCATCACGGCCAGCGTCTATTACACCGATGAGTCAATGGCTTCAAATGGAGAGGGCCAATACAAGATCAACGACCAATCTATGGTTATTGGTATTTCAGTTTCAGCCGCTCCTCGCCAGAGCGCGTTAACTGACGATGCACCCAACAGTGCCATTGCCGAAGTTACTCTGGATCAGCATCTACATACCGCCAGAGCCAAACAGTATGTTCGGATAGGCAAACGCTCTTACCTCGTAGGCATACAGTGCGCTCGCAGCCAGAAAGAAGAGAAATAACTTCTATGGCAGCTAATCTTTCCACAGACTTCACGCGCTACGATCAGAAGCTGGAGTTCATCCTGCGCACAGCCGCGCGCATCTTCGCGGAGAAGGGTTATCACTTGACCTCGATGCGCGACATCTCGCGCGCGACGAAGGTGAGCCTGGCGGGGTTGTACTACTACTGCAAGTCGAAAGAAGAACTGCTCTATCTGATTCAAGACAACTGCTTCGGGCACGTGCGCGAACGACTCGAAGAGCGGTTGAAAGAAACGACCGAGCCGGTCGCGCGCCTGCGGCTCGTGATCGACAATCACCTGTCATTCTTCGCCGCGAACATGGCGGAGATGAAGGTGCTGTCGCACGAAGCGGATTCGCTTGCGGGCGAGATGCACGCGCACGTCGCGGGCAAGAAGCAGCAGTACACGAAACTCGTGCGCCGCATTCTCGCCGAAGTGCTGGCGCAGCAACCGACGCGACGCAAGATCGATCTGACGGTCGCCACTTACGCGCTGTTCGGCATGATGAACTGGATTTACAACTGGTACGATCCACGCGGCAAGCTCTCCGTGCGCGATCTGGTGGACAATATCACGCACCTCTTCCTCGCCGGTCTCGCGGGCGGCGAACTGCCCACCACGCAACGTCACGCACAGACCGAACGCTTGAGCGTCTGGCGTGCGCCCTAAGTCAAACCATAACAAATTGGGACAGCATGAAAAGCTATCCACGAACGCACACGAAATAACACGAACAAAGACCACAAAGTTCGTGTCACTGGTTCGTGTTGGTTCGTGTGGTTTCGTGGCTAAATGTTTTTTCTCTGTCCCGATCTTCCGTGTTGCGATTTAGCGTTGGCGCATTAAAAGTTTAGTTGCGCGCTTGCCTCTCGCTGCCTCCGCATGACATAAACTTGCCGCGAAGCTGGTGACTGAAGAATGAAACCTTACACGGCTGAGACCTACGGCGAGAGCATCGCCGACGTTTATGACGAGTGGCACGAAGATTATGACCACGCGGCCATCGCTCTGCTCGCGGAGTTGGCGCAGGGCGGGCGCGCATTGGAACTAGGCATTGGCACTGGGCGCATCGCACTGCCGCTCGCGGCTGCGGGTGTGGAGGTGCATGGGCTTGATGCTTCGCCTTCGATGCTCGCGCGCTTGCTCGCCAAGCCGGGCGGCGACCGCGTGCCTGTGACCCTCGGCGAGTTCACTAAGATAAATGTCGCGGGCGAGTTCGCGCTCGTCTATATCGTCTTCAACACGTTCTTCGCGCAGCCCACGCAGGCCGACCAGGTGCGCTGCTTTCGCAACGTGGCCGCGCATCTCGCGCCCGGCGGTTGCTTCCTGATCGAAGCGTTTGTGCCGGACGTGACGCGCTTTAGCGGCGGTCAATCGATCAATGCCGGCGAGGTCACGACCGAGCGCGTCAAGCTGGACGTGTCGCGCCACGATCCGGTCACACAAACCGTCGTCGCCCAGCACATCATCATCACCGACGGGCAAATCCGGCTCTATCCCGTGCAGCTTCGCTATGCCTGGCCCGCCGAGCTTGACCTGATGGCGCAACTCGCGGGCTTGCGCCTGCGCGAACGTTGGGGCGACTGGCAACGCGCGCCGTTCACGGCCGCGAGCGGCAAGCACGTCTCTGTCTATGAGCGGGTGGGTTAAATTAGACGAAAGATCGCGTAACAAAATTCATTTCAGTGGAGCAGACAAGGATGGCAGAAGCGGAAGCACAAGCGCAGGCAGTTGGGACAACGGCCGCGAGCGGCCAACTCGTGCAGTATCAAGTGGCGGATGGCGTCGCGTTGTTGACGTTGAATGATCCACCGGCGAACACGTACAGCTACGAGATGATGGGCGCGCTTGACCGCGCGATCCTCGCGGCGCGGATGGACGAGAGCGCGCACGTGATCGTCATCACCGGGCAGGGCGAAAAATTCTTCTGCGCGGGCGCGAACATACAAATGCTCTCAAGCGTCACGCCGGAGTTCAAATACTATTTCTGTCTCCACGCCAACGAGACGCTGTCACGTTTAGAGCAGACGCCAAAGCTTGTCATCGCCGCGCTCAACGGGCACTGCGTCGGCGGCGGTTTGGAGGTCGCGTTAGCGGCCGATCTGCGCATCGCGCGGCAGGGCGCGGGCAAGATGGGTTTGCCGGAAGTTTCGCTCGGCGTGCTGCCGGGCACGGGCGGCACACAGCGACTCGTCCGACTCGTTGGCAAACCGCGTGCGATTGAACTAATGACCACCGGAGAACTGTTCGCTTTCGAGCGCGGGCAGGAACTCGGCTTAATCAATCACATCTATGAAGCGCCGACGGGCGCGGACTTCATGGCGCAAGTAATGACTTATGCGCGCCAATTCACGACGCCCGACAAGGCCGCGCGGGCCGTCGGGCGTATCAAGCGCGCCGTGCAGAGCGGCGCGGAGATTCCTTTCGAGTCGGGTCTCGCGCTTGAGCGCGAACTGCAACAACAACTCTTTCAATCCGAAGACGCGCGCGAAGGTCTCGCCGCCTACGGCGAGAAGCGCAAGCCGCAGTTCAAAGGGAAATAGCTGTTAGCTGTTAGCTTTCAGCCTTTATCCTTTATTCTGTTGCCGCCACAGCTTCGCCAAGTGCAAACTTATGAATGAAAGAATGGCAGTCGCTAATCGCTAACAGCTTCTTATGTCCGACGAACTCATCCAGATTGCCGAAGACGACGGTATCGTGACGATCACGTTGAACCGGCCGGAGAAGCTGAACGCTTTGGCCGGGCGGATGCGGCGCGATCTGGCCGATGCGTTAGAAGAAGCGGGCGGGCGCATGGATGTGCGCGTCATCGTGCTGCGCGGCGCGGGCAGCGCGTTCTGCGCGGGCGGCGATGTGGCGACGATGGCGGAGTTGATGGGGCGCGGCGATGTGGACGAGTTTGCGCGCCTGCTTGGTGCGGGGCGACGCGTCGTGACGGCGATTCGCCAAATGACGAAGCCGGTCATGGCCGCGATCAGCGGCGTGGCGAGCGGCGCGGGCTTCAATCTCGCGCTGGCGTGCGATTTGCGCATCGCGGCCGCGTCCGCCACGTTCAGTCAATCATTCGTGCGCGTCGGGCTACACCCAGATTGGGGCGGGACATACTTTCTGCCGCGCATCGTGCCGCCAAACATCGCCTGCGAAATGTTTTTTCTTGGTGACGCCATTGATGCTGCACGCGCGCACGCGCTCGGTCTCGTTAATCGCGTCGTGCCGGATGAACAACTCGAAGCGGAGACGGGTAAACTGGCAGCGCGCCTGCGCGCCGCGCCGCCCGAATCAATCGCCGCTGCCAAGCACGCGGTTTACATGAGCAGCCATGCGGAACTCGAAGAGATGCTGCAATACGAAACGGAAGCGCAACTGCGCTGCTTCCAGACGCCCGACGCGCACGAAGGCGTCCGCGCATTTTTAGAGAAGCGCCGGCCGCGCTTCAACAGCTAACGATTACCTTCTACCGTGAAACTCGCAAACAAAATCGCGCTTATCACCGGCGGCGGGCGCGGCATCGGCCGCGCTGTCGCGTTCGCGTTTGCGCGCGCGCGCGCGCGGGTCGCCGTAGTCGCGCGCACGGCTGATGAAGTGGCGCGGGTCGCACATGAGATCAACGACGAGTGCGGCGTAGAGACCTTACACGCAACGTGCGACGTGGCCAATGCGGCGGACGTAGCGCGTGTCGGCCAACTCGTCGTCGAACGATTCGGCCGCGCGTGCGACATCCTCGTGAATAACGCCGGCATCGCCGAGAGCGCGCCGCTCGTAAAGACCGACGATGAAATGTGGCACCGACATCTCGCGATCAACCTGACCGGCACGTTTTATTGCACGCGCGCTGCGCTGCCCGCGATGATCGCCGGCCGCTGGGGGCGCGTCATCAACATCGCTTCCATCGCGGGCAAGACCGGCGCGCCCTACATCGCCGCCTATGCGGCGTCGAAGCATGGCGTGTTGGGACTGACGCGCGCGGTCGCGCTTGAAGTTGCGACCAAAGGCGTGACGGTCAACGCCATCTGTCCCGGCTACGTGGACACGGACATGACCACCCGCGCGCTGGCGCAAATCGAAGCGAAGACGGGCCGCTCTGCCGCCGAGGCGCTCGCACAGATCACGCAAATGAGTCCGCAGCAGCGGCTCGTCACGCCGGACGAAGTGGCGGCGGTCGCCTTGCTGCTCGCCTCCGATGAAGGACGCGGCATCACCGGGCAGGCGATCAACGTGGACGGCGGCACGGTGCTTTTTTAAGCTGTTAGCGATTAGCTGTTAGCTTTTTGTCTTTAGCTAACAGCTAACAGCTAACAGCTAATCGCTGATCATGCCTTTTGCCTTTATCAATCCTGCATCGCTTGGCCGTCCGCGCGGATATGCGAACGGCGTGCTTGTGCCGCCGGGGGGCGCATTGTTGTTTATTGCCGGCCAGATCGCGTGGGACGAGGAGCAACGGATCGTGAGCGCGGATTTCGTCGCGCAGTTCGATTGCGCGTTGGCCAACGTCATCACGGTTGTGCGCGCGGCCGGCGGCACACCCGCACAGATCGCGCGGCTCGTCGTCTATGTGACTGACAAGCACGAATACCGCGCCCGCACCCGCGAGCTTGGCGCGTGCTGGCGCGCACAAATGGGCAGCCACTATCCGGCGATGGCGCTTGTTGAAGTTAAAGGTTTGCTGGCCGACGATGCGCAAGTTGAGATCGAAGGCATCGCCATCTTGTAAATCGTGCATAGTTGAACTTGCTGTCTGCTATTTACGATTCACCATTTACGATTTACGCTCTGCTTATGATTTCACCTAAAAGTTTTCTGTATGAAGTGCGCGCCGGCGTGGCGTGGATCACGCTTGACCGGCCCGAGCGTTTGAATGCGCTGACGTTCGCGGTCTATCGCGAGTTGACGGACACGTTCGCGGCGCTCGGCGCAGACCGGACGGTGCGCGCGGTCGTCATCACGGGCACGGGGCGTGCGTTCTGTTCCGGCGGCGACGTGCGCGACATCATCGGCGATCTGCAAACGCTCGACATCCGTGGTCATCTTGAGTTCACGCGCCTGACCTGCGCGCTCATCCGCAACATGCGCCAACTGCCGCAGCCGATCATCGCCAGTTTGAACGGCACGGTCGCGGGCGCGGGCGCGTGCATCGCATTGGCCGCCGATCTGCGCGTGGCCAGCGCAGAGGCGCGCATCGCGTTTCTCTTCATCAAAGTGGGCCTGTCGGGCGCGGACATGGGCGCGTGCTTTCTGCTGCCGCGCTTCGTCGGTCTCGCCAAAGCGACGGAGTTGCTCATGACCGGCGACTTCATCTCGGCGCAGGAAGCCGCAGCGATAGGCCTCTACAACCACGTCGTGCCCGCCACGGAGTTGGCGACAGAGACGGCTGCGCGCGCCGCCAAACTCGCGCGCGGCCCCGCGTTCGCGCTCGCCATGACGAAAGAAATGCTGAACCGCGAGTTGGAAGTCGGCCTCGACACCGCGCTCGAATGGGAAGCACAGGCGCAGGCACTCTGCCTGCAACACCCGGATTTCCGTGAAGCCTACGAAGCGTTCACAGCGAAACGCGAACCGGAATTTCAAAAGCAGTGACAAAAAGCAGTGACAAGTGACAAGCAAGAAGCTGTCTTTAACTCGTCACTCGTCACTGCTTTTTGTCACTTGGCACTTCATTTATGGATCAATTCAGCACCGAGTCGCCTTTTTTCACGGACGCGCAGCGGCGGCTGGCGGCCAGCACAGCGAGTTTCGTCTGGCGCGAGATCGAGCCGCACGCCAGCGCGGCCGAAGAAGCGACGGACGAAGATTATCGCGCGCTGGTCGGGCTGCTCGCGGAGGCCGGGCTGCTGCGCCACTCGGTCGCGCAAACAAACGCGCCCTTCGATCTGCGCGCGTTGTGCCTCATCCGCGAAGAGTTGGCTTACTCGTCCGCGCTGGCCGATCTCGCGTTCGTGATGCAAGGCTTGGGGACTTATGCGCTCAGCCTGGCCGCGCCCGAGCACGTGCGCGAGTTCTGGTTGGAGCGCGCCGCGACGGGCAAGGCCGTCGCCGCTTTCGCACTGACCGAAGCCGAGGCCGGCTCGGACGTGTCGGCGGTGACCACGACGGCGCGACTTGAAGGCGACAGCTACGTCATTGATGGGCGTAAGCGTTTCATCTCGAACGCGGGGGTCGCGGATTTCTATACGGTCTTCGCGCGTACGGGCACGCGCGTGGACGGGCGTGCGGAGTTGTCCGCCTTCGTCGTTGGCGCGCGCATGCCCGGCTTCTCCGTGCGCGAGCGCACGCAGTTGATCGCGGCGCACCCGATTGGCGAGATCGAGTTCACGAGTTTGCGCGTGCCCGCCGAGAACATCGTCGGGGCGGCGGGCGACGGCTTCTATCTCGCGATGCAAACGATGAACACGTTTCGCGCATCGGTCGGCGCGGCGGCCTGCGGCATGGCGCGGCGGGCGCTCGACGAAGCACTCGCCTACGCGCGTCGCCGCCAGCAATTCGGCGCGCCGCTCTCATCCTTTCAACTTATTCAAGCCAAGCTCGCCGACATGTGTACCGCGCTCGATGCCGCGCGCCTGCTCGTCTATCGCGCCGCTTACTTGCACGACACCGGCGTCGCCGCCGAAGCCGCTGGCCAGACCGCCAGTCTCACGCGCGCCGTCAGCGAAGCCAAACTCTTCGCCACCGAAGCCGCCGCCCGCATCATTGACGAAGCCGTCCAGATTCACGGCGGCACAGGTCTCGTGCGCGGCCACATCGTCGAACGCCTCTACCGCGACATCCGCGCCCTACGCATCTACGAAGGCACGTCGGAGATTCAGAAACTGGTGATCGCACGCGAGCTTTTGAAAGAATAAGTCCATAGGTCATGCTGCTGGCCCTAAGTGGTGGTCAGGCAAACGGAGTTGTAACTCAAGATGGCAGCAACGAACTGTCCGCAGTGTCAACATTTGCTCAGAGAGGGCGCGCGATTCTGTGATCAGTGCGGCCTGCCTGTTCCCTTACCAGAAGAAACGATCAAGGCTGACAACATATATGGGTTGAAAACTTTGCCCGTTGCTGATCCCTTGATTGGCCGAGTGCTTGACGCTAGATATGAACTCATCGGACAACTCGGTAATGGTGGAATGGGAACAGTGTACCTTGGCCGGCACGTATTAATGGACAACAAGGTGGCCATTAAGATTCTTCACCCCGAGTATGTTACAGACAGAACGATGCTTGACCGTTTCCGCCTAGAGGCTCGTGCTGCTGCTAATCTCAATCATCCTAACGTAGTCACGATCCACGATTTTGGCGAAGCGCAAGGCGATGAGGCCCCGGCCTATATTGTTATGGAATTGCTCGAAGGTCCTTCTTTGCGCGAATTCATACGTCGCGAAGGGCCGCTCCAACCCGAGCGCGCCGTACCCTTAATGCGAGAAGTATGTTACGGCGTAGGCGCTGCGCATCGCCGCCATATCGTGCATCGTGATCTTAAGCCTGAAAATATAGTCGTACTCGAACCTAATTCTTACCGTAGGCGCGAGACAGTAAAGGTGGTCGACTTTGGCATCGCGAAGCTGCGGGACTTAGGGGTCGGGCAAACCCTGACGCTGCCTGGCCAAGTGCTTGGAACTCCCTTTTACATGTCGCCGGAACAGTGCCGTGGCGACAAGTTGGATGCCCGCTCCGATGTTTATAGTCTGGGCGTGATCATGTACGAAATGCTTTCCGGGAGGAGGCCCTTCGAGGCTGCTACTTTTACTGGTGTCTGTATGAAGCATTTGACCGAGCCGCCGCCACCGTTCCCTGACAACTTAGCTATACCACCTGCGCTTGAGGTTGCCATCAAATATGCCTTGGCTAAAGACCCAGATGCCCGGCAAGAAGATGCAATCGCCTTTGCCCGCGACCTACAAGCGGCCGGGGCTGCATCTGCTACGCAACAGGTGATGCCTGCGAACGCGGGTGGAGCGGCGAAAGAACAATTGACTAAGTCGCAGAAGCTGCAATTGAGCTACTGGACAGTGCTAAGAGACTTTTTACAGCAGCATAATAGTTTCATTAAGCCGCATAAGCCGCGCCCGCAGCAATGGCTGAGTTTTACCTTCGCCCCTGCCAATTTATCAATTCTACTAGCTGCTTCAATGAACATTCGTGACCAGCGACTGCTTGTTCGACTATCGCTAGCCGGTATTAATGCCAAGCAGCATTTCCATGCGCTACTAAAAGAGAAGATGAGTATAGAGAGTGAGATTGAAACTTCTCTGGAATGGAAGGAGCGTCCGGGTTATGTAGAAAGTCACGTTGATCTAACTCGTGAGCATGCCGATCCCGCACAACACCAAGATTGGCCGGAGCAACACACATGGTTTCAGCAAAAGCTTGAAGCCTTTCACAAAGCTTTTGCGCCTAGAATTAAAAATCTTGCCATTCTCCCTTCACAGGCTGATACGGCGCAGACTTCCCGTGATAGCGGTGAAGCAGCCGTCTTTGATCATAACCGCATGGCTGACACGAAAAGCCATCCGCCGCTCTCCGATGGAGAAGATGAGACAATCATCGCAACGGGAAAAACTGGATCACTGCGCGGCGGTTTGAACAAAAAACCATTAGCGATAAACATCACTGGGCAGATGTTTATCGCAAAGACCATTCCCGACCTTTATAGACAGGTTCTCATCTTTCTTCACGATAATGGCTTTCTTCAGACACTTTCGCTTCCCATCGCAACCGGCTCGAGGAGGTATCTACTGGCCAAGGAGCCGAAGCATCAAGGGGGCAACCAGTTCAGGATGGATGTCGAATATAAGGGATATCACATGGAAGCTCATAAAAACCGCACAACGGCTATGCTTGATCTCGGAAAGCTGCTCAAACTGTGCGCCCTCTCTTTCGAGGAACCTGTCGCCACTTTGCCCCATCTCGACGGTGAAACATCATGAAGATTGTCCGCGTTGTCTGCTGTTGATGAGGGATCGAAGATGAAGCCCTTATCGCCAGACACGACGCCCGAAGCGCAGCAGATGATGTTCGAGTTGCTGCGGCGCATGCCCGCGTGGAAGCGCATGGCATTGACCAGCGAACTCATTGAGACGACGCGCACGCTGCTGCTCGCCGGCCTGCGCAGCCGCTTTCCGGCAGCGAGCGAAGCGGAGATACGTCGCCGCTTCATCGCCAGCCTGTTGACCCGCGCAGAGGTCATCAACGCTTACGGCTTTGATCCGGTGGCGGAAGGATACTGAGGGAGTCGCCGGTCGCATGGAAAGCCCGCTTGATGTCCTGTCGCAAGTCGCGCGTGCCCTTGATGCGCTGGGCATCGCTTACGTGGTCGTCGGCTCGTTCGCCAGTTCGCTGCACGGCGTTTACCGCACCACCGCCGACATAGACATCGTGGCCGACATTGAGCCGGCCCAAGCCGCGCCGCTCACGTGGGCGCTCCAAGCGGCGTTTTATGTTGACGAACAGGCCGTCGGCCGGGCAGTGGCGCGGCACGGCTCGTTCAACGCCATCCACTTCGAGACGGTCTTTAAGGTGGACATCTTCGTCCCGCCGCCGGACGGCTTTGGCCGGCAGCAACTCGCGCGCCGACGGTTGGAGCAGCTAACGCCCGACGCGCCGCAGGGCATCTATGTCACGACGGCGGAAGACGCGATCTTAGCCAAGCTCCTCTGGTACGACGCTGGCGGTAAAGTTTCGCAGGCGCAATGGGCGGACGTGTTAGGTATCATTGGCGCGCAAGGTGCGGGCTTGGACGTAGAGTATCTGCGCGCGTGGGCAGCCCGTATCGGCGTACGCGAATTAATGAAGCAGGCACTCACGGCTGCAAGCTGAAACATGAAGATTAACATCATCGGCGGCGGGCCGGCCGGGTTGTATTTCGCGCTGTTGATGAAGCAGCAGAGCGCGACGCACGAGGTTGTGGTGTTGGAGCGCAACGGGCCGGATGATACGTTCGGCTGGGGCGTGGTCTTTTCGGATAAGACGCTCGCTTACTTGCGCGACAATGATGAGCCGAGCTATGCGGCGATCACGCGCACGTTTGCGACGTGGGACAATGTGGACGTGGTGCATCGCGGCGAGCGCGTCACGATCCGGGGCAACAAGTTCTCCGGTATCGCGCGCCTCAAGCTGCTGCACATACTACAAGCGCGCTGTGCGGAGGTGGGCGTTGACTTGCGCTTTCGCGTGAACGTCGCTGACCCGGCAGAGTTGGCGGCCGATTGCGATCTGCTCGTCGGCGCGGACGGCGTGAACAGCGAGGTGCGGACTCGTTACCGTGAATCGTTCGCGCCGGATTTGAGCGTGCGGCCGAATCGTTATATCTGGTACGGCACGCGCCAGTTGTTCCACGGGCTGACGCTGACCTTCCATGAGACAGAGGCGGGCGTGTTCGCCGCGCACTCGTACAAGTTCGACGCGACGACCAGCACCTTCATCGTCGAATGCGACGAACAGACGTGGACGCGCGCGAACTTCGCCGCGCAGAGCGATGAAGAGACGTGGCGCTATCTGGCCGAAGTTTTTCGATCCGATCTCGGCGGGCATGAACTGCTCTCGAACAACTCGAAGTGGCTCAACTTCCTGCTCGTGAAGAACCGCCACTGGCAACATCACAACGTCGTGCTGCTCGGCGATGCGCTGCACACGGCGCACTTCTCCATCGGCTCAGGCACGAAACTCGCGCTCGAAGACGCCATCGCGCTCGCGCATTGCTTTGCGGGCGGGCAAGCTGTGCCGGCCGCGCTCGTCGAGTTTGAGCGTGTGCGCAAACCCATCATCGAAGCGTATCAGCGCGCGGCTTACGAGAGCCTGGTCTGGTTCGAGCAGGCGCGCGATTACATGCACCTCGCGCCGCTCCCGTTCGCTTATTCATTGATGACGCGCAGCAAGAAGATCGATCATGAGAACCTGCGGCGGCGCGATCCGGCGTTCATCGCAGCGTATGAAGAAGGGATGAAGGATGAAAGGTGAGGGATGGATAAGCGCTTGTCTTTATTTCATCCTTCATCCCTTCCCCTTCCATTCCGGCGCGAGCAGACGCCTGCGTCCGTCGGCGCTGAGCGTGACGCCCGGCGCGGCCAGCTCAAGCCGATCCCAAAGCTTGCATGTCACCTGCTTATGTACTTGATCCAAGCCTTCACAATAATTCGTGTAAGTGCAACGACGAACTTCTGTGCCACGGCCCGCGCGGACTTTCGCAAACCAGTCGGGGTCGGCTAGCGCTTGCCGCGCCATGCCGATGATGTCAGCGTCGCCGCGTTGCAAGATCGCTTCGGCTTGCGTGAACGTAGTGATGCCCCCGGCCGCGACGACGGGCGTGTCAGAGCCGGCCTCGTTGACCGCGCGTTTGATCGCGGCCACGAGCGGGACGTTGCGCCCGAACGGGCCGCGCGCATCCGAGCGCACCGTCGGCATGCACTCGTAGCCGCTCTCACCCGTATAGGGATAAACGGACTGCCCGACCTTGGGTGGCCGCGCGTCCTCAAACTTCCCGCCCTTCGAGATTGACAGATAGTCAAAGCCTGCCCGCGCGAACTCACGGCCGAAGTAGACCGCGTCCTCAAGGCGACTGCCCCCCGCGATCACTTCGTCGCCGAGAAAGCGCACGCCCACGACGTAATCGCCGCCGACCCGTGCCCGCACCGCCGCATACACCTCAAGGGGCAGCCGCACGCGCTGCTCGCGTGGGCCGCCGTAGCCATCCCCACGCTCATTGCGCGCGGAGAGGAACGAGGCCATCGTGTAGGCGTGCGCGTAGTGCAGTTCGACACCGTCGAAACCGGCCGCGCGGGCGCGCCCGGCGGCGGCGGCGAAAATATCGGGCAGCACGCGCGGCAACTCGCGTATGTGTGCAAGTTCCGTATCAGTCACGCGCTCGCGATAGCCCAACCGTAGCGATTCAAGCTCGCGCTCGTCCAACACTTTTTCTAACAACTCATCCGGCGCGGTGGCGAGCAGGGCCCGCAATTGTGACTCGGCGGCGGCGAGCCACGTCTCATCGCCGCTCGCGGTGGCGAGCGCGTGCCGGTGGCGGTCAGTGACGGCGAAGAAACGCGCGAAGAATTTGGCCTTGTCGGGGCGACGCTTGATCGCGAGGAAGTCTATGATCTGAATGAAGAGGCGCGTGTGCCCTTTGCTCGCGCGGTGTACAGTCTCGACCAGTTTGCTGAGGCCCGGCACGAAGCGATCATGCCCGATGCGCAGCAGCGGCCCCGACGGCATGTCGCGCACGCCCGTCGCTTCGACGACGATCACGCCCGGCCGGCCTGCGGCAAAACGGCTGTACCAATCAAGGTTCGCTTGCGTCACAAAGCCATCGTCAGTCGCGCGCCAGGGCACCATCGCCGGCACCCACGTGCGCTCCGTCAGGGTTAACGGGCCAAGGCGGAGCGGTTGAAACAGTAGGGCCCGCGCGGCCTCTGCTTCAGTGGGCCAACGAGTGGCGGGCAGTTCGTGGCGGATCGGGTTTGCGGGATGCCAGGTCATAGCAACGTATCGGACGAGCAGTGTAGCAGGTTTAACGCGGCGCGCTTAAATCTACGCGGGCGTGTGGAAGTTTGTTAAGATTGCGGGCCGTTACGTTCGTTCTGGCTGGCGCGGTTGGAGGCCGCCCCTCGTTGGCGAGCACTACGGGCACACGTTTCGACCGCTACGAAATGCTCGCCCCACTCGGCGCGGGCGGCATGGCTCAAGTCTCTTTGGCGCGGGACATGCGCCTGAGTCGCACGGTCGTGCTGAAGTTTCTGCTCGCCGAATTGCAAACGATTGCGCAGCAGAAGTACCTGCCGGCTTACAAGTTCGCCATCGTCTATGCCAGTCTGGGCGACCATACGCAAGCATTCCAAGAGCTGCGCAAAAGCTATCAGGCTCGCGCGGCGCGCAGGCCAAGCCGGCAAGTTGACCCGTGCCACGATAACCTGCGCGCCGACCCGTGCTGCGCCGACCTCGTGCGCGCTGTCGGTCGCTAGCAACTTGGGCCTTCGCGTTTGACAGCGCCGCGCCGCCCGACGTTCAATGTCGTCACAGCACACACTGATTTGGAGTTGGAGGCATTTCCCTTTTGTCAGATGAACTGCTCAAGTGGCGCGCGGAATTTCCGATCCTCGCCCAGACTGTCTATTTGATCTCGCATAGTCTCGGCGCGATGCCACGCCAGACTTACGAGAGTTTGCACGAGTATGCCGACGTGTGGGCCACGCGCGGCGTGCGTGCGTGGGCCGAAGGTTGGTGGGAGATGCCGCTCGACATCGGCGACGAGGTCGGCCGGATCATCGGCGCACCGGCGCGCACCGTGGCCATGCACCAGAATGTGTCGATCTGCCAATCGCTCATCCTCTCGTGCTTTGAGCCGCAGGGCCGGCGTAACAAGATCGTCTATAGCGATCTCGAATTCCCGTCCGTCATGTACGTCTATGAAGCGCACGCGCGCGCCGGCCGTTTCCGCATCGAGCGCGTACCATCGGCGGATGGCATGACCGCGCCGCTTGCGCAAATGCTCGCCGCGATTGACGAAGAGACACTGCTCGTGCCGCTCTCGCACGTGCTCTTTAAGAGCGCATTCTTGCAAGACGCGCTGGCGATCACCAGACGCGCACACGAGGTTGGCGCGCTCGTCGTCCTCGACACTTATCAATCAGCCGGCACAGTGCCTTTCTCGGTCACGGACTTGGACGTTGATTTCTGCACGGGCGGCTCGGTCAAGTGGCTCTGCGGCGGCCCCGGCGCGGGCTATCTCTACGTGCATCCGCGCTGGCACGAGCAACTCGAACCGAAAGTCACCGGCTGGATGGCGCACGAAGCACCGTTCGCGTTCGCCGACGCGATCACCTACGCGCCCGGCATCGCACGCTTCCTGCACGGCTCGCCCGCCATCCCCGCGCTCTACGCGGCGCGCTCCGGCTACCAGATCATCAACGAGATCGGCGTCCCGCAGATTCGCGCCAAGAGCGTGCGGCAGACGCAACGCTTGATCGAGTTGGCCGACGAAGCCGGCCTCAACGTCACCAGCCCGCGTGCTGTGGCGCAACGCGGCGGCACGATCACGATCAACGTCGAACACGCAGGTGCAGTCACCAAAGAACTCGTCCGCCGTGAGATCATCTGCGACTATCGCCCCGGCGCAGGCATACGCCTCTCGCCCCATTTCTACACAACCGACGAAGAGCTTGCCCTCGCCGTCAGCGAACTGCGCGAGATCGTTGACACGCGCGCCTACGCCGCGCACGAAGCCGCGAGTGCAGCGTTTTAAGAGCAGTGCCGAGTGACGAGTTAAAATCCGCTTGCTTGTCACTCGTTACTCGTCATTACGTTACTCGTTACTCGTTACTGTTGTTATGTCTAAATCTTACGGCAACGATGCACCGCTCTCGTATAACAAATACTTGCGCGTGCCCGAACTGATCGGGTTGCAAGCGTGCCTGTCCGAGCCGGCGCATCACGACGAACTGCTGTTCATCACGATCCATCAGACGTATGAACTGTGGTTCAAACAAATCCTACACGAGTTGGACGCGGCGCTCGCTTTCGTCGCCCAGGATCGCGCGTTCGCTGCCGCGCTCGCCGTGGCGCGCGTTGTCGAGATCGAGAAGGTGCTGGTCGCGCAAATCCACATCCTTGAGACGATGACGCCGATCAGTTTCCTCGGCTTCCGCGACGAGTTGAACCCGGCGAGCGGCTTTCAGTCCATGCAATTCCGTGAGATCGAATTCACGTCGGGATTGAAAGACGAGCGGCAACTCGATAACTTCCACGCTGATGAATTCGCGCACGGGCGGCTGCAAGCGCGCTTCGATCAATCCACACTCGGCGAAGCTTTTTATGCTTACTTACGGCGGCGCGGTCTCGACGCGCCTGCCGATGAAGCGACTAGCGCAGCAGATGAACGACAACGCCGTTATCAACAGCGCGTGCTGGCGGTGCTGGAAGTCTTGACGCACTTCGAGACGCGCGTCGCAGAGTTTCAACTGGCGGAAGCGCTCATCGCGCACGACGAGTATTTTCAGTTGTGGCGGGCGCATCACGTGCTGATGGTCGAGCGCATGGTCGGCGCAAAGCGCGGCACGGGCGGCTCGGAAGGCGTCGGCTATCTGCGCACGACGCTCAATCAGAAATTCTTTCCCGAGTTGTGGGAAGCGCGCACGCATCTCGATAACAAACACGGCGCACAGGGCTGTCCATTCGCCGGGCATGAGTCATAGGTGGGTTGCCGCTTCCAGCGGATTAACAAGATGAATAAGTATGTCGAAAGCAACCGCTCGCTCTGGAACGGCTGGACACGGCTGCACGCACACTCGGATTATTACGACCTCGCCGGCTTTAAGGCGGGGCGCTCGTCGCTCCAGCCGATAGAAGTGGAGGAGGTCGGCGACGTGCGCGGGCAGTCGCTGCTTCATCTGCAATGTCACTTCGGCCAAGACACGCTCTCTTGGGCGCGGCGCGGCGCTGAAGTGACGGGCGTGGACTTCTCCGACGAAGCCATCCGCCTCGCGCGCTCGCTAAGCGCAGAGCTAGACATCCCGGCGCGCTTCATCCAATCGAACATCTATGAGCTACCGACCGCGCTCGCCGAGCGCTTCGACATCGTGTTCACGTCCTACGGCGTGCTGTCTTGGCTGCCAGACTTGAACGCTTGGGCTGAAGTTATCGCGCACTTCCTCAAACCCGGCGGCGTCTTCTACATTATTGATGGCCATCCGCTCGTCGGGATGGTCAACGACGACTGCACGGCGTTCGTGTCCCCCTACTTCCACGCGCCCGAACCCTGCGAGCATGAATCGCACGGCTCTTACGCCGCGTCGGGCAAGGCGGAAGGCTTCTCGCACCCCGAATACAATTGGGAGCATAGCTTGAGCGACATCATCAACGCCGTCATTCGGGCGGGGCTACGGCTTGAGTTCGTCCACGAGTTCCCTTACATGTGGCACATCCCTTCCTACACTATCCTGGAAGAGTTCGAGCCGGGCAAGGGTCGGCTCAAAGGCAGCTTCGGTCTGCTCCCGCACATGTTCTCGCTGCGTGCGCGGCGTGAGCCATGAAGGGAGTGGGAGAGATGAACGTCGAGTTTCCCGCCCGCTTCAACATGGCCGACTACTTCCTCTATCACAACGTGGAGGCAGGGCGGGCCGATAAGACTTGTCTCTATTTTCAGGACGAGACGTACACCTACGGCGACGCGGTGCGGTGGGCGAATCGCGCGGGCCATGCGTTGCGCGAGTTGGGCGTGCGCGTAGAAGACCGCGTGCTGCTCGTGCTGCCGGACTGCCCGGAGTTCGTGTGGACGTGGTTCGGGGCAAGCCGCATCGGCGCGGTCATCACGATGGTCAATCCGTTGCTGCCGGCCGCGGATTATGAGTATTACCTTGAGTACACGCGGGCGCGCGTGGCCGTGATACATGAATCGCTGTTGGAGAATTTCACGCAAGCCGCACGCGGCGCAAAGCATCTGCGCAACGTGCTCGTGGTCGGGCGCGAGCAGGGCGAGTTTCAATCGTTCGCGCAAACCGTCGCGCAGATGCCCGCTGAGCTAACGCCCGCCGACACGCACAGGGACGACATCGCGATCTGGCTGTTCACTTCGGGTTCGACCGGCCATCCGAAGGGTGCGGTGCATCTGCATCACGACCTGCCGTATAACACAGAATGTTATGCGAAGGGCGTGCTGGGCCTGAACGAGCATGACCTGACCGTCTCCGTGCCGAAGCTGTTCTTCGGTTATGCGACGGGCACGAACCTGCTTTTTCCCTTCGCTGTCGGCGGCGCGACCGCGCTCTTCGCGGAGCGTTCGACGCCGGAGAAATTGTTCGAGGTGATCGCGCGTTATCGCCCGACGGTGCTGACGAGCGTGCCGACGATGATCAACGGCATGCTCAATGTCGCGGACGCGGCGGCGCGGGATTTATCATCGGTGCGTTTCTGTCTGTCGGCGGGCGAGGCGTTGCCGGTCGAGTTGTACGAGCGTTGGCAAAAAACTTTCGGGATTGAGATTCTCGACGGCATTGGTTCGGCCGAGATGTTCCACATCTACATCACGAACCGGCCGGGCGACGTGCGCCCGGGCAGTCTGGGGCGCATCGTCGCCGGGTACGAAGCGCAGATCATTGACGCGGCCGGGCGCGAAGTGGCGACCGGCGAGATGGGCACACTCCGCATCAAAGGCGACTCGGCCGCGCTCTGCTACTGGCAGGCGCATGAGAAGTCAAAGGAGACGTTCGCGGGCGACAGTTGCACGACGGGCGATCAGTTCCACGTTGACGATGAGGGTTATTACTGGTATCACGGGCGCACCGACGACATGTTGAAAGTGTCCGGCGTCTTCGTCGCGCCGGTCGAGATCGAGAGTTGTCTGTTGCAGCACGAAGCGGTCGTCGAATGTGCTGTCATCGGGCACGAGGCGGGCGACGGTCTCGTCAAGCCGAAAGCGTTCGTCGTCGTGCGCGCGCCGCATCGACCGGACGCGGAGTTGGCGCAAACGCTCAAAGAGTTCGTCAAGACACACCTCGCGCTCTACAAGTACCCGCGCTGGATCGAGTTTGTCCCATCGCTGCCGAAAAATGATCGCGGCAAGATCGATCGCAAACAGCTTAAAAGCAATGCCGGCTGATTGCGGAATGTTGCAGGCGGGGTTAAAGATGCTCCGTCCGTCTTTTCAATCCACCTTCCGCAATTTCTTCTATGCTCTTTTCCACGCGCATCACCGTTCGCTTCGGCGAGACCGACCCGGCGGGGCTGGTCTATTTCCCGCGACTGCTCCACTACTGCCACGTCGCGTTTGAAGAGTTCTTTGCCGCCCGTTGCGGCATCGGCTATGAACAACTGCTCACGCGCGAGCGGGTCGGCTTCCCGACTGTGAAGGTGCAGGCCGAGTTTCTCACGCCGTTAACTTATGGCGACGAGGTAGATGTTGAGGTTAGCGTCGCGCGGGTCGGGCGCAGCTCCGCGACCTTCGAGTACGCGCTGCGCCGCGTGAGCGATGGGACGATCTGCGCCCGCGTCACGCTCGTGCAGGTGGCCATGAATCTGGACGTGCGCCGCGCCATCGAGATCGCCGCGCGCTATCGCGCGATCTTCATGGCCAACACCCGTTGAGCAAACGTGCAGGCAGGCAGACTTTCTGGAAAATCCCCCCTACTAACCCTTTCCTTTAGGTGCGACGGAAAACGCAGACCATAGCAACTCGCAGACGCGGTGCGGTGCCGCTCGTAAGTGGTCTCAATCTCAAACACCATCGACTACAGTTTGCCAGCATCAGTCTCAGGAGGAGCTACTCGTGAAAAAATTATTTATGTCTCTGGCCGCACTTATCGTTATCGGGTTACCGGCCATCGTGCGGGCCGACACCTTCACGTTCAGCCCGCCGGCTACCGCAGCTAACACCAATACCAGCACCAACAATCCGAACAATAGCAGCTATCAGGGCGGCGCGAATCAGTTCGATTTGGATCATCACCGTGCCTACACATGGCAACTCAACAATGTGAGCGTGCCGCAGGGACAGGTCATCACCGGTGCGTCGCTCACCTTCACCAGTATCCGGAACTGGGACTCGAACCCCAACATGCTGTTCGTCCACTTGCTCGACACGTCCAATAACTTTACGTCGGCCAGTGGCACGCGCTCGGCAACCGTCAGCGGCGTTACCTCCTTCCAGGACGTTGACCCGAACCAAGTGCCGGTCGTGGACATTAACGACAACTTTGCGGGGAGTTCGCTCAACAGCAATCCGCTCGTCGCCGCCGGTACGAGCAACACACTGCTCTTCTCGCGCTCGTTCACAACCACGGCCACGACTTACGTGTTCACCTTCACGTCGGCGCAGTTGCAAGCGTTGTCCATGTACCTGGCCAACGGCAACAATCTGGCCTTCGGCTTCGACCCCGACTGCCACTTCTGGAACAACGGCATCACCTTCGCCTACACCACGAACCCTGGGGCCGTGCCGGAGCCGATGACGTTGACGCTGTTGGGCACGGGGCTCGCCGGGCTGTATTACAAGCGCCGCCGCCAGCAGCCACAGCGCGCTTAAGCACAAGCAGCTCTCTTGCCCTCATGGCACCGGCGCGACTCGCCCTCGCGCCGGTGCTTTTTTTATTGCCCAGTCTGTGCTATCTGCCGCCACGTTCGCTTTTGACCTGTCGTTAGTCCGGCCCTACAATCCACCGGTGGCCACAGCGAACCGCGCGGCCCGTAACTTCGCGCCTACCGCATGCCCGTGAACGTGAACCGTTGAGGAACTTTACCCGTGAACACTTACAAACTTTTTTCGCTCGCGCTCATCTGCGCATTGGCCCTCTCGCTGACGACCACCTCAAGTCAAGCGGACTCCACTGTTAAGCCTGCGGTCGGAACAGATGTCGGCAACCACACGCTCGATCCGGCGGCGGCCCACCCGGACGAGTTTAGCGTGGTGTTCAACGCGCAGGTTGCGGCCGGCGCGCAGCAACAAACGGCGGGCACTCAGGGCACCCCGCGGAAACACAGGAATGCGTTTCTGCGCGCTCTGACCGCCCCGTTCCGCGCCCTGGCCCGCTTGCTCGGCGGCAGCGACGCAAACAGTGCCACACAAGCTAAGCGCACGCCATCATCGTCCCAGCCGGAGCAAACAGCGACGGCCCGGCCAAAAGCTACGGCCCAAACTCCGCCGAGCGTCGCGCCGATCTCCGCACCGGCAGCGCCACGTAAGGATAAAGTTGCCCTCCCGGCCGGCTCCGATCTAATCGCGCAAGGCAACGCGCCCTCGTTCACCGAACAGCCCATGCCGCCAACCGTTGCGCCCGCACAGCCGCAGCCGTTCACGCCGGTGCTTGAAGGCGTCGGACTCGATCCGCTCTCGCAAGGCCGTGCGCTCTTGGAGCGCGGTTACACCAACGAGGCGCTGGCGCAACTCTCCATTGCCGCCGTGACCGGCCCCGACCTGATCGCGGCTAACAACCTGCTCGGTCTCGCCTACGACCGGCTCGGGCAACGTAAACAAGCGCAGGAGTATTATGAGCGGGCGCTCAGCGCCGCGCCCAACGATGCTGCCACGCTCAACAACCTTGGCTACTCGCTCTATCTCGCCGACCGCTACGCGGACGCGCTCACCCGTTTGAAGGCGGCCGCGCGCCGCGATCCGGCCAGCCCGCAGGTCGCCAACAATCTCGCGCTCGTCTATGGGCGTTTGCAAAAGTTTGACGAAGCTTACAAGCAGTTCGCGCGGGCCGGCGGTGAGCTTTACGCGCGCACGCAGACGGGCGCGTTGCTGGAAACGGCCGGGCGCGACCGCGACGCCATCAAATATTTTGAGGCCGCGCGCAAGCTCAACCCGGCTGACACGGAAGTCTTGCGCCACTTGATCAATCTCTACCAACGCACCGGCCAGCCCGGCAAAGCCGAGGACGCGCAACGACGACTCAATAACAAGCCGGACAACAAACGGGCCGACTCCACATCGTCGTCGTCAAGCGTCTAGCCCTGTTCGTTAGTGCGCCGCGCACGCTTGGGGCAATATAGCGGACATAAATAAAAGCGATCTCAAATTTCAGATTTGAGATCGCTTTTATTATGTCCGCCGGCCGCTGATCGTGTCGCTATGTCGCATTGCGCGCTCCGCAGATGCAACCGAACGGCGAGTTAATGTCTGCGTGTCAGATTGTAATCGCGTAGGCGGCGATAAAGGGTCGAGGGTGAGATGCCCAGCAGTTCGGCCGTCTTGCCGCGATGCCAGTTGGTCTGTTCGAGCGCGGCCAGAATTTGCTGACGCTCGACTTCACGCAAGAGCGGCACACCGCCCTGTTCGTTGACGCTGGCCGTGCCGGCCACGGCTGTCGTGACGAATTGCGCGGGCAGGCCGGCGGGTTGCAAGATTTCGGGCGGCAACTCGGCCGGCGTGATGCGGCCGTCATTGGCGAGCAGGACGGCGCGCTCCAGACAATTGCGCAGTTGGCGCACGTTGCCGGGCCAATGATAGGCGCGCAAAGCATCGAGCGCGGCGGGCGTTATGTCGGGCGGGTGTGGGCCGCCGAGTTTCTTCAACAGGTGGTGCGTAAGCGGCTCGATGTCTTCCGGGCGCTCGCGCAAGGGGGCAAGGCTGATCTGGAAACCGTTGATGCGGTAGAGCAGGTCGGAGCGGAACGTGCTGTCGTTGATCGCCTGATTGATGTCGCGATTTGTCGCCGCGATGATGCGCACGTTGACCTGTACTTTGCGCACCGCGCCGACGCGATAGAAGGAGCGCGTCTCAATCGCACGCAATAGTTTCGATTGCAACGGCGCGGGTAATTCCGTCACCTCGTCCAGAAACAGCGTGCCGTTATCCGCCAACTCGAACAGCCCCAGTTTGCGCGCCTTCGCGCCGGAGAACGCGCCCGCCTCGTGTCCGAACAATTCTGATTCCAACAGCGATTCAGTGAACGCCGCGCAGTTCAGATCGATGAACGAGCCGTCGCGCCGCTGCGATAGCTGATGAATCGCGTGCGCGATCAACTCTTTGCCGGTGCCCGACTCACCCGTGATCAGCACAGAGGCATCCGACGGCGCGACCCGCTCAACCAGCCGTAATGACTCGCGCATCGCCGCCGAGTCGAACACGATGTCCGGCGTTTCCGCCTGCCGCGCGATCTGTGCGCGCAGACGTTGATTGTCCACACGCAGTTGTCGTTTCTCCGCGGCCTGCCGCACGAGCGCGTCCAGTTCCGTGATGTGATAAGGCTTCGAGAGATAATCATAAGCGCCGAGTTTCATCGCCTCGATGGCGGTCTCGACGGTGGCATGCCCCGTGAGCATGATCACTTCGGGCGGGTTCGGCCGTTGATGCACGCGGCGCAAAAGCTCTAGGCCGTCCATGCGCGGCATGTTGATGTCGCTCAGCAGTACATCAACGTTCGTCTCTTCCAGCAGTTTCAAAGCCGCTTCGCCATCCGAGGCAACGCGCACTTCATAGCCCGCACGCTCCAACTCCTTTTGCAGCACGAGCCGCAAGTTCGCTTCGTCTTCGGCGATGATGATTCTGGTCGGCACAGGGTTACTCAACTCGCTCGCTCTCCTCTGTCGTCTCTGCGCTCGCGGCGGGCAAACTGACCGTGAACGTCGTGCCGCGGCCCACGGTCGAGTCCACAGTAATGTGCCCACCGTGTTCCGTCACAATACCATAACAGACGGCGAGGCCGAGGCCCGTGCCGCGCCCGATCTCTTTCGTCGTGTAGAACGGATCGAAGATCTTCGCCACGTGCTCTTGCGCGATGCCGACGCCCGTGTCGCGCACTTGCAAGCGCACGCCCGCGCTTTCGTTGTACGTGCGCAGCGTCAACGTGCCGCCCTGCGCCATCGCATCAATCGCGTTCTCGGCGAGGATGATCACCACCTGCTGCAACTGGCCCGCATCGCCCGCAATGACCGCCACATCGTCGGCGACTTCAACTTGAAACTCGATGCTTTTCGCGCGGCGTTGGTGGCGCAACAAGCGCGCCGCCGCCTTGACCACTTCGGTCACTGAGACGGGCGCAGGCTCGCCCGCGCGCGTGCGACTGAAATCGAGCAGCCCGTTCGTGATCTGCTTGCAACGAAAGGCCTCGCTACGAATGAGCGCCAGGTATTCGCGCAGATCATCCACGTCGCGCGACGCGCCATAAGCGCCCTCGCCGACCCGCATCTCCAATGCTTCGGAACACGCCGCGATAGTCGCCAGTGGATTATTGATCTCATGCACGACGCCGGCCGCCAGGCGGCCGACGGCCGCGAGTTTTTCCGCGCGCGCGACGGCCCGGTTCGCCTCGACGCGCGCCGTGATCTCTTCGCCCACCGTGATGACGTGCGACACGTCCGCACCGTCGGCGCGCATCGGGATTTTGCTCACGAGCCAGTGCCGCGTGCGGCCCTCGGCGTCCGCGCTCTCCTGCTCGATGCGCTCGATGTGCCCGGTCTCGAAGGCGCGGGCAAACTCGCGTTCCAGCGTCGCGCGCGGCTGGCGCGTCAATACGTCGAAGATGTTGCGGCCCAAGGCGGCTTGCCGCGCGATGCCCTGCCCGCCCAGTTCGCGGTTGCGATTCCACGCGACGATGCGATACTCGCGATCCACGGCATAGAGCGAGACCGGCAAGTTATCAATGATCGCCTCGGTGAACCGGCGTTGCGCTTCGGCCTCGGCCGTGCGCCGCTCAACCTCGCGCGCAAGACTCACAGACGACGCCCGCGCCGCCGCGTACAGCGACGAGATGTGCGTCGCCAGCGCAGCCTGCTGTGCCGCCGCGTCAATCAAACGCGCCTCCGTCTCGCCGCAGTCCGCCCCGTTGTCGAAGGCGACGACGAGCGCGCCCAATGCTTGCCCCGCGAACCGGAGCGGTGCAACGTACTCGACATGATGCGCTTCATCATGCAAAAAGAAATCAGCGCGCCGCTCAAACATAACCGAGGCCGACGGCTTTGTCGCCAACCAACGCTGCAACTTTTCCGTGTCCACCAGCGCAGGCCCTTCCGCGCTGCCCTCGCGGTCGAACACGCAGGCGACGAACTCGGCAGCGAGCGGGGCAACCGCTGCCTCGTCGTTGTGGATGTTATGCGTGTTAGTGCCCACGATGGCCGCGCAGAGCGCCGCATTGGCTGCGTCGTAAGTTGCGCCCGCGACGCGCCGGATAACCTGCAACGGCTCAAGCGCGACGAGCAGACCGCGCCCCAAGTCCGCGAGAAAGGCCAACTCGCGATTGCTGCCCGCCAGCGTGCGCTCGCGGCGCGCGGCTTCGAGGTGCGCGCTGACCCGCGACAACAACTCACGCCGCGCGGCCGGTTTGACCACGAAATCGTCCGCGCCCGCCGCGAACGCGCCCACCTGCAACTCCTCTTCGGCGTGGTCGGCGAGCATGATGATCGGCAACCGCTTCGTCGTCTCCTGCGCGCGGAGCAAGCGACACAGGGCCAGGCCGTCCACGCCCGGCATCTCGCTGGCAAGCAAGATCAGATCGCAGTGCGCTTCGTGCAACAACCGCAACGCCGTCGGCGCATCAGCCGCCGTGTGGACGCGATAAGGCCCCTGTTCCAACACACGCCCCAGGGCCGCGCGGGCGCGCTCATCGCCGTCAACGACGAGCAGCGTGGCAAGCTTAATGGGTTGATTGCTGGCAGCAGACATACTTCCGGCTCGCTGAAAGGCTTTCCGCAGTGGTGCTTAATTATCGGGGTTAAATGGCGCGTGCTTGCAAGCGGCCCGGCCAAACGCCGGTCGTGCGGGATGCGGTAGACGAGCTGACGCCCGCACACGCTACTTTGATTGAAAGCGATGCGGGCGAGAAAGTCAAGAAGACAGTTTTAGTTTTTAGTTTTTAGTTTTCAGTTTTTAGTTTTTAGTTTTTAGTTTTTAGTTTGGGCCGTCCGGCTGAAAGCTGAAAACTCGAAACGGCCTTCAGTTGATCGCTGCCGACGTGAGTTCGCCGGTAGGTATGTCTCCAGTGGCGGCAGGCGGGCGGCGGCGTGGCCGTTTGTGGTCGGCTTTGACGGTGTACATGGCTTGATCGGCGGCCATCAGCAGTTGACTGAGCGTCTCGCCGTCGGTGCCGTAGCGGGCTGCGCCGGCGCTGATGCCGACGCGCGCATGCTTGTCGGGCGGGACGCGCAAACTGAGCCGCCGGATCGCCGTTTCGATGCGCTCGCGCAAGTCCGTGACCTGTTCGTCCGTCAACTCCTGTACGATGGCGACAAACTCATCGCCTGCGTAGCGCGCCAGAAAATCATACTCGCGTAGTTGCATCTGCAACACGCGCGCGACCTCACGCAGCATCTGATCGCCGGTCTGATGGCCGAACGTATCGTTGACCTGTTTGAACTCATCGAGATCGAGCATGACAACCTGAAAGGCCTGGCCCGTGCGCCGCGCCCGCGATTCTGCTTCGCTGAAGCGCAGATGCAGCGCCCGCGCATTGGGCAAACCTGTGAGCGGATCGGTCAAGGCATTCGATTCGGCCTCGGCATGCGTTAATGAGTTAGCGAAGGCATCGGCGGCTAGGCGCGCGACCATGTCGAGCAGGCGCACGTGGTCGTCCGTGTACGGGTCGTGCGCGAGCGAATAGACGGCGATGACGCCGAGCAGGCGTTCCTCTTTAATGATCGGCAGCGCGACCATCGAGCGATAGCGTTCGGCTTCCGCCAGTTCAAATCCGGCGAAGTCGAGCATCGGATCGAAGCCGGTGCTGGGCCGCCGGTTGGCCAGCACGAACCCGATCACGCCTTCGCCCGGCGCAACCGTGCGTGCGCGTAACAACTCGGCGTGTCGCCCCGCGACGTGTGCCACCCGTGCGTGGTTCTTCAGTTCATCGAATAGATAGACGGCGCACGTGTCGTACGGAACAACCTGCCCGACCTTGTCCGTCAGCGCTTGGGCGCAGTCGGCGATGGCGAGCGACGAACCGAACGTGCGCGCGATCTCGTAGAGCGTGTAAACCTCGCGGTGCGCGTTCTTGATCTGATCGAGATAGGCGGGCGGCGCACACGCGTCGGTGGCGTGCAAACTACGCGCCTGCGTTGTGCCGCGCGCTGTATGTACGTCGGCCTCTTCGGTGGCGAGATATTGATCCAGCCCGCGCCGCGTGACCTCCGCCTCGAACTCCGGCAGGTGTTTGAGGAATAGCTCAACGACTTGCGGGTCGAAGCGCGTGCCGGCGGCTTGCAGCAACATGGCACTCGCTGCGGCGCGGGTCTTGCCGGCCCGGAACGGGCGCTCCTCGCGCAGCGAATCGTAACAATCAACGACCGCCAGCACGCGCGCCGTGAGCGGAATCTCTGCGCCGTGCAATTTGTCGGGATAGCCGCAGCCGTCCCAACGTTCGTGATGATGGCGCACGATGGGCACAACCGGATAAGGGAAATTGATCCGCTCCAAAATCTGCGCGCCGACCACCGTATGGATCTTCATGCGGTCGTACTCGGCGGGCGTCAGTTTGCCCGGCTTATTCAAAATGTGATCGGGCACGGCCAGTTTGCCGATGTCGTGCAAGAGCGCGCCGGCCTTGAGCGCCTCGATCTCGACAGCCGCCATGCGCAACGCGCGCCCCATCTCGGCGGCATAGAATTGCACGCGGCGCACGTGGCAATGCGACGTTTGATCTTTCGCGTCAATCGCGGTGGCTAAGGCCTCGACCGTGGCCAGATGCAAGCGCGCCAGTTCCGCTGCTTCGCGTGTCTGTTCATGCACGCGCTCGAAGTAGATGCGATAGACCGCGAGCGCCGCAGCGACGACCGGGCCGCTCAACAGCACGGAGAGCAGCCCGAAGCTCAGCACCGCCTGATAGAGCAACAGGGTGACCGCCGCCGCCGCCAGGAACGTCCCCGCCGTTCCCACATGGCCCTCGCGCCAGCCTTGCCGGATTGCGCCCTGTCGCTGCAAGGCGTGCAGCGTTGCGCCGAGCAAGCCGCTGACGCAGAACTGGATGAGCGCCATGACGGCGAGCGGCAGAAGCAACTGATTGAACGTCAAACCGGCCAAGCCGACGGGTTGCAGTTTGCCGCCCGTATCAGCCGCGAGCGTGAAGTAGAAAGCTTGCGCCGCTAAGAAGGTGGCCACGGCCATCGTGGCGGGCGCACCGAACCAACTGGCCGCACGCCGCGTCGTGCGCAAAGCACGCAGACCGGCGTCAAGCGCGCCGAGCAAAAGCGCGGCGGGCACACCCAGCACGATGGCCGCGAGAAAGATGAAGGCGGCGCTCAGCACATCGCCAGTGAGATTGTGCGGCCGACGCAACGGGAGCGCACAGGTGAGCACGACAAAACTGGTGAGCGCGAGTAACTGCAAGCCCTGTAGCCCCGTGAACGCGAGACAACAGCACACGGCCCACACGCAGGCGACCAGGCCCGCGCAGACCATCGTGCCCCAATACGCTCGCGCCGCGCGACTGTAGTCCGACATGTCGATCATTCTCAACCCGTTAGTCTCCCCGGCGCAGTCTGCGCTGGCTCAGCATGACAGCAGAGCGGCTCGGCCTAAGCTTTGCTGTGCGAACCATGAAGCAAGCAACAACGCGCTGAACATGCGCGCCCGAACAGGCACTCTAGTCGTTAGGTAGCAGACGAAAAAAACTCGTCGCCGGTGGTCGCAGCCCAGGAGCAATCGGGCGGCGACCACCGGCGACGATAGGGGCAAGCAGCGAGCGCGTGGCACTCACTCGCTGTTCCGGGGTGAGAGGTCATCCCACCAGCACAGAGCGACCCACCCTTTCGTCGCCACTCTGCGCGTTGTCAAATTTAGCGCGGCCGACGGGCCCCGTGCGGAGGGCTCGTGAAGCGACTTAACGCTTCCTGGCCGCGCAGCTATTCATTTAACAAGCCGCGTGCCGCAACCAGAACGCAAGCCCGCGCCGCCCTCAGAGCCGCATAAACACTCATGAATGTTCGACCGCAGCACAAACAAGGCAGCGCACGCGCGGGCGCGCGAAAGTCAACGTGACGTGTCAGGATGATGCTTCGGTCAGATTAAGACTGATGGCGCGGCCAATACATTTGACAATCAAAGTGGCGCGCGGCACTCTCAACAAAATCGTGCAGACAGGCGAATGAAAACGCGCGGGCGCAGATGAGTGAACAAGAACAAACACAAGGCACGTCCGCCGGCTACGGCGCGTTGCTGCGCGGCAACCGCAACTTCCGGCAGTTGTGGCTCGGCCAAGTCGTCAGCCAACTCGGCGACTGGTTCGACACGCTCGCGCTCTTTACGCTCGTCTTGAAGTTGACGGGGTCGGGGCGCGCGGTCGGGTTGGTGCTGGTGGCGCGCTTCCTGCCAAGCGTGGTGCTGGGGCCGCTCTCCGGCGTCGTGGCGGATCGTTTCAGCCGGCGCACGATCATGATCAGTTCGGACGTGGCCCGCGCCGTCGTCGTGCTTGGCTTCTTGTTCGTGCGCCGGCCCGATCAAGTCTGGCTCGTCTATGCGCTGACCGTGCTGCAACTCGCCTTCTCAACCTTCTTCGAGCCGGCTAAGACCGCCGCCATTCCCTCCATCGTCGCGGCGCGCGATCTCGTCAACGCGAACTCAATCGCTTCGATCACCTGGTCGGTAATGTTGACGCTCGGCGCGGCCATCGGCGGCGCGATCACGGACTGGTTCGGCACGGATGCCGCGTTCATCATTGACTCGCTGACTTATCTCGCCTCGGCCGCACTCATCGCCGGCGTGCGTCTGCCGCGCCGGCCGGCCCGCGCCAAGACGAAACTAACCATCGGTAAAGCACTCGGCATCACCGACACGCTCGCGGGCATGCGTTATGTCTGGGGCCGCCCGCGTGTGCTGGCACTGCTCCTGGTCAAACCGGCATGGGGCGCGGGCGGCGGCATCCTGACGCTGCTCGCTGTCTTTGGTGAGAAAATATTTCCGGTCGGGCGCACGGCCGCGGCCGGCGTCGGCGTGCTATATGCCGCGCGCGGCATCGGCACGGCCATCGGCCCCATCTTTGCGCGTATGCTCGCGGGCGAATCGCGGCAGCGCATGCACGCGTCCATCGGCTTCGCGTTCCTGCTCGGCGGCGTGTTCTACATTGCGTTCGGGCTGTCGCGCTATTTCGCGCTCGCGCTGTTGATGCTGCTCATCGCGCACATGGGCGGCAGCATCCTCTGGGTCTTCTCGACGGTGCTGTTGCAGTCGTCGGTCGCGGACGAGTTTCGCGGGCGCGTCTTTGCCGCCGAGTTGGCGTTGCTGACGCTTGCGATGGCCGCGTCCAACTACGCGACCGGCGAGTTGCTCGACCGGTTCGGCGTTTCCGCGCGCACTATCACCGCCCTGATCGGCGCGCTCTTCCTCTTGCCCGGTCTGCTCTGGTTCGTGACCGCGCGTTGGTGGGATCGTGAGCGCGAACCCACGCAGACACCGGCACACCTAAGCGGCGAGGCCGCGCAACTCCACGAGGTCGCCAAGCAGATTCATCTCACAGGTGATTAACAAACGGCCGGCTTTCCACTATCATCGCGCCGTCAACCTCGACCGACCGCGCAAACCGTTCGCCCACGCGAGCCACTTGCCTGTCGCGGCCCACGCCTAAAACTGATCAAACATGGAGAATGCCCATGCGTCGTATCGCCACAACCTTGTCCCTCTTGCTTCTTATCTGCGTAGCAGTCGCGCCTGCGTTTGCGGCCGCGCGCGACCGTTTGACGATTGACACTTTCCTCGATTGGGAATACGTCCAGTCGCCGCAGATTTCTCCGGACGGCACGCAGGTGATCTACACGCGCCGTTGGACGGACAAGATGAACGACACTTATGTGGACGAGTTGTGGGTTGTCAACGCCGACGGCAGCCACAACCGCTTTCTCACCAAAGGCGCGCAGGCGCGTTGGGCCCCGGATGGCAAACGCATCGCTTACATTGCGCCCGGTCAACCGGCTGGCGGGCAGATTTTCGTCAAGTGGCTCGCCGAACCCGGCGAGACGCAACTCACGCATCTTGAGCGCGGCCCCGGCAACGTCGAATGGTCGCCTGATGGCAAGCGCATCGCCTTCACCATGTTCATGCCCGCGACGCAGGACTTCCGCGTCAACATGCCCGCCCGGCCGGCCGGCGCGAAGTGGATCGATGCGCCGCGCGTCGTTGATCGGCTCAACTATCGCGCCGATGGTTCGGGCTTTCGCATGGATGGTTATTCACATATTTTCATCATCCCGGACACGGGCGGTACGCCGCGCCAGTTGACCGAAGGCGACTACAATCACAGCGGCCCCGAATGGCTCGACACCGACACCATCGTCTTCAACGGCGTGCGCCAGCCCGATGCCGAATATCTGCAACGCGAGTCGGACATCTATACGCTCAACGTCAAGACCGGCCAGATTCGTGCGCTCACGGATCGCAAAGGGCCGGACTCTAATCCAACCGTCTCGCCCGACGGCAAGTTGATCGCCTACACTGGCTTCGATGAAACCGACGACACCTACACGGTCTCGAAGCTCCATGTGATGAACGCCGACGGCACGAACAAGCGTCTGCTCAGCAGCGGCTTCGACCGCTCCCCTTCACAGTTGCAATGGACGCCGGACAGCAAGGGCATACTCTTCACGGCGGAAGATCGCGGCAGCAACAACATCTATTACATGCCAGTGGCCGGCGGTCAGCCCGTGCAGGCCACCTCCGGCGTGCAACAGATCGCGCTCGCCTCGCTCAGTCGCAACGGACTGGCCGCCGGCACGCTCACCACGCCGTCCGCCCCGGCCGACGTAGTGCTGCTCAACAATCTCGGCTCGCTCGATGCGATCCGGCGCGCGACCCAGGGTAAGCCCTCATCAATCAGCAAACTGACGAACGTCAACGACGACGTGCTGGAAGGGCGCAAGCTTGGCGCGGTCGAAGAAATCTGGTACGACTCGGTCGGCGGCCAAAAGGTGCAAGGCTGGATCGTGAAGCCGCCCGATTTCGACGCGGCAAAGAAGTACCCGCTCATGCTCTACATCCACGGCGGGCCGCACACGATGTACGGCGTCGGCTTTGATTTCGAGTTTCAACAACACGCGGCCGAGGGCTACGTCGTGCTTTATACCAACCCGCGCGGCTCGACCGGCTATGGCCAGGAGTTCGGCAACGCGATTAAGAACAACTATCCCGGCGACGACTACACCGATCTGATGAACGGCGTGGACGAAGTCATCAAGCGCGGTTACATAGATACGAACAACCTGTTCGTCACGGGCGGATCGGGCGGCGGCGTATTGTCTTCCTGGATCGTCGGCCATACGACGCGCTTCGCGGCGGCCGTCGTGATGAAACCGGTGGTCAACTGGTACTCGTTCGTCGGCACGACCGATAGCTCGTCGTGGTACTACAACTTCAAGAAACTGCCGTGGGAAGACCCGGCCGAGCATCTGCGCCGCTCGCCGATCACGTATGTCGGCAACGTCAAGACGCCGACGATGCTAATGGACGGCGAGCTTGATCTGCGCACACCGATTGAAGAGACCGAACAACTCTATCGCGCGCTCAAACTGCTCCACGTGCCGACGTTGATGGTGCGCCTGCCCGACGAGTATCACGGCTTCAACCACGACTGGACAAACCGCCATCCCTCGAACCGTATCGCGCAAATACTCTACCTGCGCGGCTGGTTCGAGAAGTACAAACATAAACCGACACAAACAATGCCCACGGCCGGAGGGCAATAACGATCACGCTGCAACTCATACTTTATGGAGAGGCGTAATGATTGGAGCAAACAAAGCACATGCGCGACGTGCGCGCGGCCGGCGCACGATATTCATCTGCGTCCTCTGCGCGCTGCTCTCTGCGTGTGCGTTGAGCGCGGTGCAATTGCGCGAGACCGGCGCGATGCAGCGCGTCCGCGAACCGGAGCTTAAGCCTGCCGTGAACAATCCGCTTGATGCAGCAGAGAAAAAGGACGCGCTGGCAGTGATCGAGGCACGGCGCGTGCGCGCGGATTTCGCCGTGAACGAGTTTGATCAGCCGGCGTGGCAGCAGGCGCAGGCGGTGCGCATCGAGCGTTACTGGTCGGGCGCGAGCGCGCCAGCGGCGCGACAAGCGGAGGCGCGCGTGCTGTGGTCTGATGCGGCGTTGTATGTGCGGTTCGTGGCGCGCCAGGGCGAGCCGTTGGTGGTAAGCGACAAGCCGCGGCTCGAGCAGAAAACAATAAACTTGTGGGATCGTGATGTGTGCGAGTTGTTCGTCGCGCCGCAGGCGGATGAACCGGAGCGTTATTTCGAGTTCGAGGTTGCACCGACGGGCGAGTGGATCGATCTGGGAATTCACGTCCTGCCCGACAAGCGCGCGACCGATTGGCAATACCATTCGGGGGCGACCTTCGCCGCGCGCATTGCCTCGGACACGATCACGTTGACGATGCGCATTCCGTGGGCCGCGCTCGGCGGCCGGCCTGCGCCCGACGCACGTTGGCGTGCGAACCTGTTTCGCTGCGTCGGCGCGGGCGCGACGCGCGGCTATCTCGCGTGGCAACCGACCCGCACCGAGCAACCGAGTTTTCACGTGCCGCAAAGTTTCGGCTGGCTGCACTTCAGGGCCGACTGAGCGGGCCAGATAAAACCCCAAAGCCATCAAGGGCCCGAAGAAGGATTGCTTGATCCTCTTCGGGCCCTTTGTGTCTTTAAGTTGAACTCTTTATTTGTACGAGACCACGACCGACTGCGGCGTCCGCGGCACGGGATACAATTCGCTGTGCGCGAAGCCGGCGTTGGCGCACATGCGCTCTAGCTCGGCGAAGGTGTAGGCGTCGCCGGCAGGTGTACTCACGAGCATCGTGAAACTGAACCCGGCCGCGCCCGGCGGAGTGATGCGGTTGTCGTCCGGCACGAACTCAAGCGTGACCGCGCGCCCGCCCTCAGCGAGCGCGGCGCGGACTTTGCGCAGCAACGTCTCGTTGGTTGGCGGATCGAAGTGGTGCAGGAAGTTGGTCAGGAGAATCACGTCGTACGGGCCGCCAAAGTCTACGTCGAACGCACTACCCGCGATGGTGTCATAACGAGCTGATACGCCCGCGTGCGCGGCGTTCTCTTTGGCCACTTCGAGCACGGCGGGCCAATCGAGCGCCGTGATGTGCGCTTGCGGATTGCGTGCGGCGAAGGCGAGACCGAAGCGGCCGTGCCCGGCCGCGATGTCGAGGATGCGCAAAGGCTGATCCGGTTGCGGGTCAACCAACCCTGCCATCATCTCCGCAGCCGGCAGCATCATCGGGGCCATGCCCCGCGCGAACTGCACCCAGATCGGATTCTCCGGCGCGACCGTGCCGTCCTGCGCCATCGCCGTTCCGCCCTTGCGCACGGCCGCCGTCGTCTCGCTGAAGCCGGCCATCAGCATGGGCGAGAGCAGAAACTCAAGCGTGCCGCCGACGTAGGCAGGCGAGCGGCGGTCGAGAAAGACGGCCGAGTCGGGCGTGAGTTTGTACTGGTCTTCGTGCTTCGTCAGAAAGCCGAGGCCGGTCAGGTAGTCGCAGAGGATACGCGCCCCGCGCTCGGCGATGGCGCATGTACGCGCGATGGCCGGCGCGGTCTCGTGCCCCTCGGCGACGGTCGTAAACAAATTCAACTCAATGGCTGCCTTGATGGCTTCGCTGCGTTGATAAGCGCTGACGGTCTCGAAGAAAAGCATCGGGGAAGGCCCCGTTTGTTCGGGCATCATATAGCTCCTTT
This sequence comes from Pyrinomonadales bacterium, assembly GCA_038322995.1. Lineage (GTDB taxonomy): Bacteria > Acidobacteriota > Blastocatellia > Pyrinomonadales > Pyrinomonadaceae > QHXQ01. Next base: position 5,287 of record JBBQGM010000044.1, on the reverse strand, counting down.
AGGCACAAGTATAAATCGACGTGTGTTTGCAAATCGCAATCCGGCGTGATGCTTAACATGAGCTTTGCCGGGGCATCACAGGTCTAAGCCGCCCCACGCAGCCGTCAGCCACAGTTGTCAACGCGCCGCGGTCAGGTGCGCCTGGTAGCGCGTCCGATCCGCCGCGCTCATCTCCTTGATCCGGACGCCGATCAGATAGCCTTGCTCCGCGCCGTTTTGGCCGAGTTGTTCGTAGCGCATAGGTGTCGCTAACAATGTAAGCGGCCCGGTCGGGTGCTCAAGCAGGATGCTCAACGTCACGTCGGGGCCGGTCAGATAGCGGTCGCCGACGCGCACGGCCGGTAAGACAAGTGCCAGCCCGCTCGCGCTCAAGTCGCGCGTGTAGCCGTCGAGCCGGGACGCAGGCTTCGAGTTTGCCCCGCGCGCCGGCAACTCGGCCAACGAGACGCTGCATGGCAGGCGTAGCCCTTGCCGCGGCGGATGGCGACGGTTGCCGACATACGAGCGCAAGCGCACGACTAGCAAGCGGAACAACTCAGCCATAAAAATAGATGCCGATGGTCAAAGGGAGAGACGACGCTGGACACCTAGCATCTTACATCTTACCGGTAGAGAGCAAGAGCCGGACAGACGGGCCTGCGCGTTGCGCGCCTGCGCCTCGCGCCGACTATTTACCGGCCGGTACCATCAACGCAAGCTGCGCCGTCTTGGCCGCGCCCGAATTTCAAGCTACGGCTTCTTCACGCCCGGCGGGGTGTAGGGCTTGCCGCCCGTGTCCTTGTTCTTGTAGCCGGTCGCGTCCATATAGAACGAGAGCCGCCCCGTGCGGCCGTACTTGACCGGCTCCGCCGTGACCGCATAAGTCCGGCCGTCTTTGCCGAGCAGGACGCGGAAATTGTAGCCGAGGGTGTCCGACTCTATGTCACTGTGCAACGACGGCTTGCTCGCGACGAGCGTGGGCACGTCGGCATAGACGCCGCCATGCTGCGCGGCATAAGCGGCTTCTGCTTGCGCGATCAGGATCAGCACTTGCTGCACCTCGTCGTGATGCCGGTCAATGCGCGCATCGGGAAAGAAGGCCGCGCCTTTGCTCTGCACGGCTTGATAGCTTTGCAGATCGCCGTAGAGCCACACGCCGCCCACGCGGATCAGTTGAATCTGTTCGACCTTCGACGTTGGATCATCGGCCCGGCGCGCGAAGACGGTCGCTTCGTCGCCGCTGATCTGCTCGCCGCCTAACTCGACCGCGTCGGGCACGGCCGTGGACAACTTCTCAAACTCCGGCCGCAACTCGTCGAACTCCTGTGCCGACAGACCCGTAATCGCGGGCTTGTAGATAGACAGGGCGAACGCTTCACGAAACTGCCGTTCGCGCAACGCATGATAGAAATCGAGCACGACGCGCGATGGTGTGCCCGCAGCCGGCGTCGGGCTAGGCAATGGGCCGGGCGTGGGGCTAACCGCAGCGGGCGGCGGCGTCTGCCCTTGCGCGCGGACGGTCAGACTCGCGCCCGCCAGTGCGCAGACGCACAGCATAATGATGAACTGAACATAGAAGCGCATACGGACGCGGCGCATGAACGGTTGCGGCATGAATGATCTTTCCTTCGACATGAGTGATCGGACGTTGCGCGGCTGGTCGGTGGAACGACCCCTTCAGCGCGCCACATAATTATAGAGGATGAAATAGAAAAAAGCGTTGCCGTAGAAAGCAGCCCGCCGTCGGACAGCCTTTCCAGTCAACCCCGCATCCATTAGCCAACACGCCTGAAATCTCCATCGAGGCCGCTGCCCGGATGCGCCGGTCGCAAGGGGATTTGTGTCGCTCGGTTCTACACTGTGCCTGCGATTTATTCCAGACTACCGCATGCACCTAACAACTCAACTCGGAGGTCAATAGCCCATGACACGCGCAACTCTGCCCATCTGCCTGCTCACGCTCGCGCTCTGCGCGCCCACGACGCTAGCGCAACGCACGCGCCGCAATGCGCCCGCGCCCTTGGCCCCCGGCCGCACTGTGGCCGTGGAACAGTCTATCAACCAGACGCTGCCCATTCGCCGCGTCATCCTCTACAGCAACGGCGTCGCTTACATCGAGCGGCGCGGCCTGGTCACGGGCCACGCCGAAGTTGCGCTCTCATTCAAGCAGGCGCAGGTGGACGACGTGCTCAAGTCGATGATCGTGCTTGATCTGGGGCGCGGGCGCATTGGCGCGGTCAGCTACAACTCGTCCGCGCCGCCGGAGGCGCGCATTGCCGACATCCCGTTCAACGTCGCCGCGCAGACTACGGCGGGTGGTCTCGCCGGTGTCCTCGCGCAACTGCAAGGCGCGCACGTCGTCGTGACGACGGCCAACCGAACCGCGACCGGCGCGATCCTCACGGTCGAGGAGCGCCGCACGCAGATCGATGCGACGAAACTGCCCGTCGTCACACACACGCTCGTCATCGCGTCCGAAGCGGGCGAGTTGATGAGTTTCGATCTCGCGGACGTGCGCGGCGTGAAACTCCTGGACGAGGGCACGCGCCGCGACGTGACGGAGTTTGCGCAGGCGACCGCGTCGGCGCGCAGGCGCGATGCCAAGACCATTGTTGTTACGTCCGACGGCACGGGCGCACGCGAGATGGTCGTCAGCTACACCATCGCCGCGCCGATCTGGAAGACGACGTATCGCGTCGTGTTGGACGAGGGCGGCAAGCCGTTCTTTCAAGGCTGGGCGATTGTGGACAACGTGAGCGAAGAAGATTGGCGCGACGTGGAACTGTCGCTCATCTCTGGCACGCCCGTCTCGTTCATTCAACCGCTGCAACAACCCTTCTATCGCTATCGCCCCGTCGTGCCGATCCCGGATGATCTGCAACTCAACCCGCAGACCTATGAGCCGGGCGAAGGCGGCGGCACCGGCGACGGCACGACGGGCGCGTTGAGCGGCACGGTGACAGACCCGAACGGCGCGGTCATCCCGGGCGCGACGGTAACGATCAGCAACAACGCGAACGGGCAGCAGGTCAATCTCAGCACCACGAACGAAGGCAAGTTCAGCGCGCAATCGCTCAGCGCGGGCACGTATAGCGTCACCGTCGCCGCGCAGGGTTTTAAGCAACTCACAATGCAGGACGTAAAGGTCAGCGCAAACCGCGTCGCGCGTCTCGATTTGTCGGTCGAAGTTGGCAATGTCGCGGAGACGGTGACGGTGACGGCTGGGGGCGCGGAGACGGGAACGGTCGGCGGTCAGCGGGCGCGGAGCAACAATTACATTATTGACGGTCTTGCGATGAACGGCCGCAGGGTTGCAGAACTCTCGCTCACGTCGCCCGGCGTGGTCGCGGCTCTCCGGCCCACGTTGAGCGAGTCGCTGACGAGCGGCGCGTCCGGCGTTACGGCCGACACAGAGGCGGCGGCAGTCGGCGCGGACTTGTTCGAGTATCACATCGCGCAGCCCGTGACCGTGCCGCGTGATCGCTCCGCCTTGATCCCGATCTTGCAGACGCGCATGACGGGCGAGCGCGTCTCGATCTACAACGACGCGGCGCGCGGCGGCCGGCCGATGAGCGGCTTGCTCTTGAAGAACGATTCGCCGCTTACGTTGGAAAGCGGCGCGCTCACGATCATAGACGGCAACGCCTATGCGGGCGAGGCCTTGATGGAACGCTTGAAGCCCGGCGAAGACCGGCTCATCTCCTTCGCGCTTGATCTCGGCACGCTCGTCCGCGCCGAGGAGAAAGGCTCCGACACGCCGGCCTTCCTCGTCCGCATCGCCGGCGGCGTGCTGCAAGCGCACTATCATCAGCAAACCAAGAAGACATATACACTCACGAATCAGACCGACCGCCCGCGCGTCGTCTATATCGAACATCCCGTGCGCTCCGGTTGGGAGTTGGACACGAAGAACACACCCGTGCCCACTGAACGCACCGCGCGCCACTACCGCTTCCGCATCGAGTTGCCGGCGCACGAGCATAAGGAATTGGCCGTGGTCGAGCGGCGTTCGCTCTTGAACACTTACGCGCTCGCCAACTTCTCGCCCACCGATCTAACTTTCTTCTTCGCGCAACGCTACATAGACGAGCCGACGCGCGCCGTCCTGCAACGCCTGCTCGACTTGAAAGCGCGCGTGGCCGCACTCGACGCGCGCCTGCAAGCCATCGCCACGGAGGGCGCGCAGATCAGCGAAGATCAGAAACGCCTGCGCGCCAACATCGACGCGCTCAAGAACACGGTCGAGGCTAAGCAACTCATCGCCCGCTACGTGGCCAAAGCCGACGAACAGGAGACGCGCATCGAGCAACTAACCAGAGAGCGCCAGACTGTCACCGATGAACGCCAACGCGCCCAAGCCGAACTCAGCACCGCCATCCGCGCGCTCGATCTGGAACGCAAACTAACCGAGTAACCGCAAAGGCCGGACACGGCGAATTTCAACGCTCAACTCTTAAACGGCAGCGGCGCGGCGGGCGTAACCTTTCGCCCGCCGCGTCGCTGTCAGCACAGTACAAGTTGATATACCAGCCGCTTCAATTATCGCTCTCCGCTTTTAACCTACCTAACTCAACTGCCAGCCGACTGCTTCATGTTGTTGTCGCCGATAGCGGAGATAAACTGTGCTCCATAGTTTGTTCAGTAGTTGGTCGTGTCCTAATTTGAAAATAAAGGCCAATGTTTATCGGGCTAAGATTTTCAAATTAGGACACTACTACCGCTGCATCACCGTGATCCGTTTGATCGGCTGCTGATTGCGCAAGCAATGGCTAAGCAATTACCAATCGTAAGCGGCGATGCAGCTTTCGATGTATATGCGATCAAGCGACTCTGGTAAGTTTCACCTGCTCCTCACCGCGTCAGCGAACAATTCACTTGAGCCCAACAAACCGCTAGGGAGTATGGGCGCGCGTCCGTGTGCGGCGGTTAGTCGTTATAATAGACGGATTCAAACTTGAGCAGCTTGCCCTAGCCGCGCCGGCCTTGGGTGTGCGCGGGACATTGGCATTGCTGGTTGTCGGGGCGCGGGCAGGCGCGGGCGCGGGCGTAGGACTCTTGCCACGCTTGCGGGTCAGCCGTATAGACTTTGGTGCGGAAGTCGTCGCTGAAGAGGTAGTCGGTGGACTCGGCGTAATAGGGCGCGTTGCAGTGGACGCAACGCAGCCATTCGTCATAAGTCTGCTCGCGCGGATCATCACAGGCGGTCTTCAACTTGGCCACGAGCTTGATGCCGGACTCGGCCTGACATTGTTCACATTTCATTGCGGCGTGCGGTTGGGCGCGATGTGCGCGCAGGCGCGGCTCAAGT
>JBBQGM010000043.1:0-41823 GCA_038322995.1 Pyrinomonadales bacterium | reverse complement strand
GATCCAGCGACGCTTCACGAACAACACCGGGCAGACGCTCTCGCGCCTGCGCTTCCGCGTCGTGGACATCACGACCCTCAACAGTCCGGGCTACACAGCCGGCGGCGCGCAGGCCGATGTGCGGTTTCTCACCTCGAACGGTTCGAGCCGTGCGCCCGCCCCGTTGCCTGTCGGCGTGACCCTAATCGGCATCGCCATTGACCAACCGCCCACCCAGCAATTGGGTGCGGCGCTTAATAGTAGCGGTACTGTCACGCTCACAGGCGGCACGCTTGCGCCGGGCGCGACGGTGGACTTGCAATTCCTGCTCGGCGTCGTGCAGGGCGGCTCTTTCCGTTACATCGTCAACGTCGAGGCGTTGCCCGCACCGGCCGGCTTCGCCGCTCCCACCAAGGCGCAGACGACCAAAGGCGGGCGCACAGCTAAGCAATAGCGCACGCTCCACCGATTAACCATACAACCGCGCCTGTCGGGGTTGCGCTTACACACGAACCGGGCCGCCGCAAGTTCGCTAACGACTTGCGGCGGCCCGGTTCATATTAACTACCGGCACATCTGTTAAGGCGCAAACGGCCCCTGCGCCCGCGCTCTTTACGGTTGGCGATAGATTTCGCGCCCGTCGCTCAATTCGACGGCGAGTTTATGCTCGCTGTGCGCCAGATCGAGATGCGCGGCTGTCTCCGAGACGGCAAGGAAGCGATGCACGTCGTCCACGTCGGGGAAGAGCGCGCGGGCCACATCCCACGCGGTCAGACCCGCTTTAGGCATGAGCGCGATGATCTCCGCTTGCCGCTCGCGGATCGCGCGCAGGTAGCGGTTGAACAGTTCTTCAAAGTCGTTGACGGGTTCGCCGTGTCCGCCATGCACGAGCGTCGGCGCGAACGTGCGTAAGCGCGCGAGGCTAACGAGATACTCGGCCAGCGACGGGAAACGCCGCGCCGGATCGACCGGATCGGGCGACAGCACCGGGTTCGGCGTCACGCGCTTCAACACGCAGTCGCCCGCGATGATCGTGCGATCTGCCTCGCGCACGAACGAGCAAGAGCCGGGCGTGTGCCCCGGCGTGTGGACAACTCTCAGCGTGCCCGTCGCAAACTCAAGCTCCATATTGTCCACTAACTCTTGCTGCTCGTCGTCTTCGAGCGCATCCGCATACTGCCGCACGCCTTCATATATCTGCCGCATCGCTTCGATCTCATCACGCGGCACACCCGCGCGCACTAACAGTTCACGATGCTCCTCATACGCCAAACGTCCTTTGCGATGCCCTGTCTCCCAGCCATGCACTAAGACCTCGGCATTCTTCGCCTCGTCGCGCACAACCTTCGCCAGTCCGCAGTGATCCTCGTGCACGTGCGTCAACACGATGCGCTTGATGTCCGTGATGCGAAACCGCGCTTGCCGCAAGCCCGCAAGCAAAGCTTCGCGCGCCGCTTTCGTCTTCGGCCCCGTATCGATCAACGTGATGGGGTCTTCCGCGATCAGATAGACGTTGACCGGGCCGATATAGAACGGCGTGGGCAGCGAGATGGGAATGATGCGCATGAAAGACAGTCTGGAGCGTCTGGCGAGTCTAGCGAGTCAAAGACTAAGCCCTTTAGCTCCGACTCGCTAGACTCGCTGGACTCCGCACTCACGACTTTTAGGACACGTAACGGTTCGCCTTGATCAGCACGTCGGCAATCGTCTGGCGCGCGGCGACGGTGTTGACGGGCGTGCGCTTGACGAAGCGGCGCAGGGCCGCAAGCAGCGTGCGTAGCTCATCGCCTTCGCTCATTGCGGCGAGCGTGCGTTTGGCGTTCGTCTCAATGCGATCAATCGCGTCGTGACAGAAGACGCGCGTCATGTCTAAGTAACGCGCGGCCGCTTCCTCGCCCTGCGTGGCGGTCAGTTTCTGGGCGCGTAACACGGCCGACTCCATCGCATAGGCGTCCGTGATGATGTCGGCGACGCCCATCAGTATCTCTTGCTGCTCGGCGAGTTTGGCCATGTACTTCTGCGCGGCCGTGCCCAACGTCATCAACGCGACCTTCTTCGCCGCCTGCGTGAGTTTCGCTTCCGCCGCCAACACGCTCTCGTCGTCATCAAGACCGCCCAGCGACGGCGATAACACTTCGTCCATCAGACGTTGCGCGGCTTGTAGCAGAGGCAGTTTGCCGCTCATGGCGCTCTTCATGATGCGGCCCGGAATCAACATGCGGTTGATCTCGTTCGTGCCCTCGAAGATGCGATTGATGCGCGAATCACGAAACGCGCGCTCGGCCGGATAGTCGGCCGAATAACCGTAGCCGCCATAAATCTGCACCATCTCATCGGCCACGAAGTTGCAAAACTCCGACAAGGCGACTTTGACGATTGAACACTCGGCCGCGTACTCCTCGATGCCGCGCAACTTCGCCTCCGCATCCGGCGCGTCGCTGACCGCATCTTCGATCAGACCCAACGTGCGATAGACCATTGCCTCGCCAACCCACGTCTTGATCGCCATCTCCGCGAGTTTCGCCTTGATCGCGCCGAAGGACGAGATCGGTCTGCCGAATTGATGCCGCTCGTTCGCGTAGCGGATCGCATCATGCAACATCAACTTCATGCCGCCGACGCACATCGCGCCAAGTTTGAACCGGCCAAAGTTCAAAATATTGAACGCGATCTTTGCACCCTTGCCGACTTCGCCCAACAGATTCTCGACCGGCGTCGTGACATCCGTCAGGACGAGCGCGGTCGTGCTCGACCCCTTGATGCCCATCTTGTGCTCTTCCGCGCCATTCGTCAGACCGGGCTGCCGCTCGACGATGAAGCCGCTGAACTTGTCGCCATCCACTTTGGCGAAGATGATGAACACATCAGCGAAGCCGCCGTTCGTGATCCACATCTTCTCGCCGTTCAAGATGTAGTGCGTGCCGTCCGCGCTGAGCCGCGCCGTCGCCTTCGCCGCCATCGCGTCCGACCCCGAACCGGACTCGGTCAACGCATACGCGCTGATCAACTCGCCCGTCGCGATCTTCGGCAAGTATTTTTTCTTCGCCGCTTCCGTGCCGAAGTAGATGATCGGCGTGAGACCAATACCCGACTGCGCGCCCAAGCTCGTCGCGAACGAAGCGGAGCGGCCCAGATACTCGCCGACAATTGCGCCGCTCGTCTGATCCAGCCCCAGCCCGCCGTACTCTTCCGGGATATTGACGCTGACCAAGCCAAGCTCCGCACCTTTACGGATCAGCTCACGCGCCAACTCCCAATTATGTTTTTCCAACTCTTCGGTAGCAGGGCGCACCTCGTTGTCGAGAAAATCGCGCGTCGTGTCCGCGATCATGCGGTGCTCGTCCGTGAAATCTTCGGGCGTGAAGACCTCTGCGGTCGTGCGCTCCTCGATCAGAAAACTTCCGCCCGCGATGATCTGTTTCTCTTCGGCTACGGCTGACATAAAACTTGATCCTTTCGTTAATGTTTCGGTTGTTATGCTATGCGCTCAAAAATGCCGGCCGCGCCCATGCCGCCGCCGACGCACATCGTCACCATCGCGTAGCGGCCGTTGCGCCGTTCAAGTTCGCGCAACGCGGTCGCCGTCAACTTCGCGCCCGTGCAACCTAATGGATGCCCTAACGCAATCGCGCCGCCGTTCACGTTCACTTTGTCGGGGTCAAGCCCCAGCGTCTTGATAACCGCGAGCGACTGCGCGGCGAACGCTTCGTTCAACTCGATCACGTCGATCTGTTCCAGCGTCAAGCCCGCGATGCGCAGCGCCTTGGGGATCGCAAAGACCGGCCCGATGCCCATCTCCTCCGGCGGACAACCGGCCGTCGCATACGCAACGAAGCGCGCCATCGCTTTAAGGCCCAATTCTTTCGCGCGCTCGTCTGACATGATGACCACCGCCGCCGCGCCATCCGACATCTGCGAAGCATTGCCCGCCGTGATCGTACCCTTAACGTGGAACGCGGCCCGCAGTTTCGCCAAGCCTTCAACCGACGTGTCGCGCCTGACGCCCTCATCCTGATCAAATGTGACCTCGCGCTTTTGCTTCCGTCCCTTCGCGTTCAACTCTTCGAGCGTCACGTTGAGCGGCACAATTTCATCAGCAAACTTGCCCGCGTCCTGCGCCGCCGCCGCACGCTCGTGCGAGCGCGCCGCAAACTCGTCCTGCTGTTCGCGCGTCACTTCATACTTGCGCGCGACGTTCTCGGTGGCGAGTCCCATGTTCAAATAAAAATCCGGATAGTGTTCAACCAGATACGGGTTCGGCCGGATGATGTGCCCGCCCATCGGGATCATGGACATCGTTTCGAGTCCGCCCGCGACGATCACGTCCGCGCCGCCCGTCCTAATGCGATCCGCCGCGATGGCGATGGACTGCAAGCCCGACGAACAGAAGCGATTGATCGTCATGGCCGAAGTTTCCACCGGCAAGCCCGCTCGAATCGCCGCCGCCCGCGCCACGTTCATGCCCTGCTCCGCCTCCGGCATCGCGCAGCCCATGATCACGTCTTCCACATCTGAAGCCTGCACGCCGGCCGCGCGCTTCAGCGCTTCCTTGATCACGGCCGCGCCGGTCTCGTCCGGCCGCGTGAACCGCAACGTCCCCTTCGGCGCTTTGCCCACGGCCGTGCGCACGGCCGACACAATGACTGCATCCTTCATTTGAACATCCTTTTAAAGTAAAGTTCTTGCTCTATACCGATGAACCTATTAGCAACATAGCCTAAGAGACTTGTGCTGCCTCCGAGAAAGCGGGCGCGTAGCTCTTTGGGAATGAAATATTTGCTTCGCCCCTCATAGCCAATTAAATAATTGCCACGCTCAAGTTCATTAATATACCAAGCAATAAACGATTCGAAGGAATCTGCGATGACTGATTTTTGTTCCTCTTCGCGGCCAAAGTTGATAACTTGGCCGGCCTTGCCGTTAACTTCCGGATCAAAATCCAAGCCCAGATAATTGCTGTCCCAGATAACCGCAAATGGAATCCATCTTTTATTGGCGTACTTCTCCCTCACCTTGTCGGGCATCAGCGAGATATTAAATTCATCAAAATCAGTTCTCATCGTTTCTTCATCATAGGAATCAATGATCTCGCTCCACATTCGCCAATCTGCTATTAATCTAGCCAACGGTAGAAACGCGACATCGTAAAAAATCCCCTTGTCATGTTCGCTCTTTTGCCCGTCGTGAATGAGATAGAAGTTTTTCACCGACTCAGGCAATCGCACACCGATCTCTTGCTCAACATTGCTAAGCTGTTCTTGCGCGCAACCGGGATTAAGGTCAGCAAGCATTTCGGGATATTCTTTTGCCAGCCAAGCCTCAAGCCGATGCCAATGATCTCTCATGGCAGCGCAACCTCGACTTCCTGTATTGTCAACAACTTCTGCAAAATCTGAGGCTCGATCTCGACAAGAAACCCGCGTTTGCCGCCGTTGATGTAAATCTTCGGCAACGCGAAGATCGTGCGCTCGACATAGACCGGCAACTGCGTCCGCGTGCCGAACGGCGATGTGCCGCCGACCAGATAACCCGTGTGCTTCTGTGCCGTCGCCGGGTCGCACGGCTGCACGCTCTTCACATTCAACGTGCGCGCCAACCCTTTCGTCGAGACCTCGCGGTCGCCGTGCATCAACACGATGAGCGGTTTGCGCGCGTCCGTCTCCAATACCAAAGTTTTGACGACCGCATGCTCGTCCACACCCAACGCTTCCGCCGAGTGGCGCGTCCCGCCCTTCTCCACAAAATCATAAAGGTGCGGCGCGAACTCAGCATTTTTTTCGCGCAACAGTCTGACGGCCGGTGTGACCGGATAATCCATACATTCAAAGTTGCAGGTTCAAAGTTCAAGGTTCAACGCGCAAACAACTTTGAACCTGCAACCTTGAACTTTGAACTCAGTTCCTGAGCGGCTTGCCGGTCTTGAGTGTATGCGCCATGCGCTCTTGCGTCTTGCGCTGCCCGGCGAGTGAGAGAAACGCTTCGCGCTCAAGGTCAAGCAGATGTTGTTCGGAGACGCGCGTTGGATGATCCAGATCGCCGCCCGTCAGGATGCGCGCCAACTTCTCGCCGATCAGCGCGTCGTGATCTGAAATAAAGCCGCCGCGCTTCATCTGATGGATGCCGAGTTTCAAGGTAGCGAGCGCGGGATTACCCAACGCCAGAATGTCCGTGCGCGGCTGCGGCGCGACGTAGCCGGCGCGGGCGAGCGCCAGCACATCCTGCTTCGCATCTGCGATCAAGCGATCCGCGTTCATCGAGATCGCATCGTCGTCGGTTAAGAATTGCAGCCCGCGCGCTTCCATCGCCGACGTGGAGACTTTGGCGAGCGCGATGGTCTCGAACATACGCTTGATGAACGGGAACGGGTCGGCGTCGTCCATGCCTTTCGGGATCGCATCAAGCGCACGCACGGTCATCTCCTTCGCGCCGCCGCCCGCCGGGATGATGCCGACGCCCACCTCGACCAACCCGATGTAAGACTCGGCCGCCGCACGCACGCGATCACCATGCACGACGAATTCGCAGCCGCCGCCGATGGTCAGATTAAACGGCGCGACCACGACCGGCTTCGACGAATAGCGCAAGCTCATCGTCGCCTGTTGGAAGGCGCGCACCATTAGATCAAGTTCGTCCCACTCCTCATCCTGCGCGCTCATCAGCATCAGCATCAGATTCGCGCCCACGCAAAAGTTCGCGCCCTGATTGCCGACGACGAGGCCAATGAAATTCTTTTCCACTTCAACGAGCGCCGTCTTCAACATCTGAATCGTGTCGCCGCCGATGGCGTTCATCTTCGAGTGAAACTCAAGACAGGCCACACCGTCGCCCAGATCAATTAAAGACGCGCCGGAATTCTTCTTGACCACGGCCGTGCGTTCTTTGACTGACTTCAAGATGATCGTGCCGGCCGGCTCGTTCACCGGCTTGTATGCCAGCGTGTCGAAGTCGAAGAAGGAGCGGGTGCCCTGCTCATTTTTGTAGAAAGAGGTTGCGCCCGCTTGCAGCATGCGCTCGACGTTCGCGGGCACGGCCGCGCCCTCGGCCCGCATGCGTGCGACTGATTGCTCAACGCCGATAGCGTCCCACGTTTCAAAGACGCCCAACTCCCAACCAAAGCCCCAGCGCATCGCGCGATCCACGTCCACGACGTTGTTCGCGATCTCCGGGATGCGGTTCGCCGCATAGCGCAACGTCTTCGAGACGGTTTGCCACAAGAATGCGCCGACGCGCTCCTTGCCCCACACAAGCCCCTTGATCCGCTCGCCCACTTCTTCGACATTTTTGGCCATGTCGAGCGCGGGCAGTTTCACTTTCTGCGCCGGCCGGTATTCGAGCGTAGCGTGGTCGAGCGTCCAGATTTCCGGCTTCGCGCCCTCACCCTTCTGCTTGCGATAGAAGCCGCCACCGGTCTTGCTCCCCAACAGGCCGCGCCCGATCATCGCTTGCAAAAATTCCGGCGCAACGAACGCATCGCGTTCTTCATCCTCCGGCACGGCGTCGTACAGATTCTTGGTGACGTGCAGCAGCACATCAAGACCGACGATGTCGAACGTGCGGAAGGTGGCGGATTTGGGCCGACCAAGCGCCGGCCCCGTGATCCTGTCCACCTCTTCGATGCTGTAGCCCGCGTCGAGCATCGTCTTGATCGTGACGAGCGCGCCATATGTGCCGATGCGGTTGGCGATGAAGTTGGGGCGGTCTTTCGCCACGACGACGCCCTTACCCAAACGCTGATCGAGAAAGCCCGCGACCGAGCAGGCGACTTCCGGCTTCGTCCATTCCGTGCCGATCAATTCGACCAAGTGCAGATAACGCGGCGGATTGAAGAAGTGCATGCCGAGAAAGTGCGCGCGGAAATCTTCCGAGCGCCCGTCGGCGATCTCACGAATCGGAATGCCGCTCGTGTTCGACGCCACGACCGAACCGGGCCGCCGCGCCGCGTCCACCCGCGCGTAGAGTTTGCGTTTGATCTCAAGATTCTCGACCACCGCTTCGATGATCAAATCGCAGTCCTGCAAGCGCGCCATGTCGTCGTCGAAGTTGCCGACGGAGACGAGCGCGGCCCGGTCGGCCGTCATAAAGGCAGCGGGCTTCGCTTTGCGCGCGGCGTCGAGACCCGCTTGCGCGATGCGGTTGCGCACCGCTTTCGTCTCCAACGTCAGCCCTTTGGCTTGTTCCGCCGCTGTCAACTCGCGCGGCGGGATGTCGAGCAGCAGGACGGGCAGCCCGGCGTTCGCCAGATGCGCGGCGATCTGCGCGCCCATCGTGCCCGCGCCTAAGACCGCCGCTTTTTCAAATCGCAGCATATAAACTGTGAGACCTTTCCAACCGGGGATTCCACCTAACGAGGCTTGAGCATAATACTGAATGAGTATTCATTCAGCAAGGCCGCAAACTTTATTCTTGCAAGTTTTTGCCCTGCCCCCTAAGATGATTTTAGCAGGCTCAATGTCTGTCGCCCGTCGCCCCGGCGGATCTCGGCTCACAGATTCACGTCCCGGTCATAACCGCCCAAGCTCATCATCGTTAACCCACGCTCGTTTCCTTCAGGAGTTCGCATGAGCTATCGCACCCGTCTGCTGATCACGTTTCTGCTTTTTATCATCGGTATCAATGGTCTGTCGCTCGCCGTCCAGTATGAACTGGCGCGGCGCACGATGTTCGACGCGCTTAGAGCCAAGGCGCTCAGTATCGCCGCGACGACCGCGTCACTGATTGACGGCGACCTGCACCGCCAACTGCAAAAGCGCGATGACGAAGACACGCCCGCCTTTCACCAACTCGAAACGGCCCTCCGGCGGGCGCGCGATGCGAACCGGCGCGACGACACTTATACCAAATGGGTCTACACACTTATGCCGTCGCGCGCAGACCCAAGTGTGCTTGTCTATGGCGTGGATGCGGAGGAAAACTTCGCCGACAAATCGCACGTCGGCGACGTGTACCGGCGCATCTCCGGCGCGCAGGTCAGATACGGCGAGCTTTATGCCGAGGAAGCATTGCACCAAGACCCGTGGGGCACTTGGCTGAGCGCCTACGCGCCGGTGAAGGACAGCCAGGGGCAGACGGTGTGCGTGGTCGGCGTGGATTATTCCGCCGAGCGCGTCACGCTGAAGATGCGCCCCTTGTTCATCGGCCTTGTCTTGTCGCTCGCGGTCGGCGCGCTCTTAGGCATGCTCGTCGCCGGGGCGCACGCGAGCCACGTCAGCAAGCCGCTCGTGGCCCTCCAACGCGCGGTCGAGGCTATCGGCAGAGGCGAATTGGAGACGCGCGTCGAGATTAAACGCGACGATGAGTTTGGCGCGGTCGGGCGCGCGGTGAACACGATGGCCGCGGGCTTGCGCGAACGCGAGACGGTGAAGACGGCCTTCGCGCGCTACGTCTCCGGGCAAGTATTGGACACCGTATTAAGTTCCGGCCTGACCCCTGAGGTACACGGCACTCGGCGGCGCGTGACGTTGCTTTTCTCCGACATACGCGGCTTTACCGGACTGTCCGAGCGACTCCGGCCCGAGCAGGTGGTCGAGCTACTCAACGAATACTTCGAGAGCATGGTGGACATAGTCTTTAGCCACGGCGGCACGCTCGACAAGTTCATCGGCGATGGACTGATGGTTATCTTTGGTGCGCCCGTAGATGATCCCGATCAAGAAATACATGCAGTGCAGGCGGCGATAGAGATGCAGCAAGAGGTGCATCGTTTGAGCCGCAAGTGGGCGCTCGCCGGGCGCAGCGAGATCCGCATCGGCATCGGCATCAACTCGGGCCACGCCATCGTCGGCAACATCGGCTCGAACCGGCGACTTGAGTTCACCGCCATCGGCGACACGGTCAACCTCGCGGCGCGGCTCGAATCGGCGACGAAAGAGTTGGCCGTTGACATTCTCATCAGTGAGCACACGCACGACGCCGTGCGCGGCGCGTTCCAGATGGAGCGGCGCGGCGAGATCCACGTCAAGGGCCGCACCGAGCCGGTCGTCACCTACTCGGTCGCCTACGCGCCGGCAGCGGACGCGGCGGTGAGCGAACCGGCCGCGGAGTTGGCGTTGGTCTAACCCGCAGTCAGTTCGTTTCAAGGCACAAAGCCGTTAGGCAAGCGAGCGACAAGTCCCAGCGCAGGCTTGTCGCTTTTTCTATTTGCCGCTTGCCTACTTGCTTACTGCCTACAGTCTTTCTGCCTTTTGCCTTTTGCCCGTTCTCTGCTAAAACTGTGGGCGTCACGACTAGCCCCACAAGTTGACAGAAGGGATGGGCAAACTATGTTCCGCCGATTGATCGCGACGACATCCACATGGATCACTGTGCCGCTCCGGCTGGCGCTCGGCATCATTTTCATCGGGCACGGACTACAGAAAGTGTTCGGCGCGTTCAACGGCCCCGGCTGGGCCAAGTTCACCTCGTTCCCGCCGCCGTTCCCCTTCATGCGCCCGGCGGCCGTTTGGATGGGCGCGGCGGCGTTGTCGGAATTGCTCGGCGGCGTGCTTGTGCTTTTGGGCTTGTTGACGCGCGTCGGTGCGTTTCTGCTCCTGTGCGTGATGCTCACCGCCATGCTCGGCGTCCACTTGAAGGGCGGGTTCTTCCTGCCGGGCGGCTTTGAGTACACGTTCGCGCTCACAGGCATCAGCCTCGCGCTCTTGATCGCGGGCGGCGGCCAAGCCTCCGTTGATGGCGCGCTCGCAAACTCGCGCAGCGCACGCAGATGGTAAAAAAGCAGTGACGAGTGGTGAGTAGCGAGTGACCAGCTAAGACAAACTTTTGCTCGTTACTCATCATTCGTCACTATCTTCAATAACCCGTCACTCGTCACTCGTCACTCGTCACTGTTCTTATGAAACGCTCGCCGCTGCTCGTCATCTTCGTCACGGTCTTCATCGATCTCATCGGGTTCGGCATTGTCATCCCCGTGCTGCCCTACTACGTCGAGGGCACGAAGTTCCAGGCCAGCCCGCGCATGGTCGGCCTGCTGTTTGCGTCCTACTCGATCATGCAACTCATCTTCACGCCGATCCTGGGCCGCTTATCAGATCGTTATGGGCGACGGCCGGTGCTGTTCCTTAGTCTGCTCGGCACGAGCTTTGGCTTTCTGGTACTCGGTTTCGCCACCACGCTCTGGATGCTTTTCGCCGGCCGCATCATTGACGGCATCACCGGCGGCAACATCTCGACCGCGCAGGCTTACATCGCTGACGTGACGACGAAAGAAGACCGCGCGAAGGGCATGGGCCTCATCGGCGCGGCGTTCGGTCTAGGGTTCACGTTCGGCCCGGCCATCGGCGGCATCTTGAGTCGCTGGGGCATCAGCGTGCCGTTCTTCTTCGCGGGCGGGCTGGCCCTCGCGAACGCTGTCCTGCTCTACTTCACGCTGCCCGAAACCGTCACGCCCGATCATCCGGCCCGCGCGTCGGCCGCTGTGGGGCGCTGGTCGCAACTGTTCGCCGCGCTCAAACAGACCCGCCTCGCCTTCGTGCTCGCGATCTACTTCCTGTTCGTCGTTGCCTTCTCGATCATGACGACCTCGTTCGCGCTCTTCACCATGTACCGCTTCGGCTACGACGCCTTGCACAACGGCTACATCTTCATGTTCGTCGGCATCGTCGGCGTCGTGATCCAGGGCGGCTTGATCGGGCGGTTGGTCAAACAGTTTGGCGAACTGCCGCTCATCGTCATCGGCGCGCTCTTATTCGCGGGCAGCCTGTTTGCCATTCCCTACCTGGGGCCGCAGGTCGGTTTGCTCTGGCTGCTGCTCGTCGCGGGCGGCTTCGCGCTCGGCAACTCGCTGGCCACGCCCTCGCTGCAAACGCTCGCCTCGAAGAGCGCGGGCGCGGGCGAACAGGGCGGCGTGCTCGGCGTCACGCAATCGGTCGCGAGCCTCGCGCGCACAGTCGGCCCGACCATCTCCGCATGGCTCATCTTCAGCGCGGTCGCCACCGCCGGCTTCGATCAAAAGCTGCACAACCTGAGCGACACCTCGCTCTTCCGCACCTTCTGGGCCGCCGCCGCCATCATGTTCCTCGCCTTCCTCCTCGCCGCCTACTTCGCCCGCGCCCACGCCAACGAGTACACGCCCAGCGAAGCGGCAACGGTGACGGGCGACTGAGCGATCGACAACGTGCGTGCAGCTGGGAGCGCGGGCATCTTGCCCGCCATGAGCGCGTGCGCGCGAATATTAGACTCGCCTCCCGGCTCGTATGCGGGCAAGATGCCCGCGCTCCCGGCATATGGTGGTCTCATCGCTGTGCAATCGGCTATAAATGCGCGCAGGCTTTACCAGATTGAGGGCAGCGTCGTCTCGTCAATTTCGAGCGTCGTGCCGTCGGGCAGGATGTGGATGAGGCGTGCGCCGCGTGCGCGCAGGGGTGGGGCGAGTAGGCCGACGCGATGGCAGTGAGCGCGCGGCTGTTTGTGATTCGTGAGCGGTTGCGACTCGGAGCAGAGCAGCGCGATGCGCGCGTCGGCGGCGAGTTCCATGATGCGATCAAGCCCGCGCCCTAGTTCTTCCGGCGGCGCGACGACTTTGCCGCCACACTCCGGCAACCACTCGTAACCGATCCGCGCCGCATGCAACGACGCTGCCAACACGCGCCCGTTGTACTGCGGCCAACGCGAACGGGCCGCGCTCCGCACGTCGCAGACGAGTTCAATCTCATACTGCTTGAGCAACGCGAGGAAGTACGCCCACGGATGGCGACCGTGCCCGATAGTGTAGATGGTGGGCGCAGCATGCGACATCGAGTTATGTAAGCAACGCGGTAGAACTTGTGCGCGCTTTAGGGCACGTGCCGGCCGGTCAGCAGTTCCGCGATAAACTGGCGCTCCTTCCGGGCTTCCCAGTTGAAAGCGATGATGCAGAGCAGGTAGCCGAAGACGAACATGCCGACGGGGATGAGCATGGCCGGTTCGTCCGGCTTCGTCAGCCAACTGGCCAAGCCGAGCAACGCGCCCAGCCCGATCATCATCATCCAGAGCAACCAGAAGACGAGTACGAGCGGATGCAAGCTCAGCGTGAGATTAACGAGCGTGCCCTGCACGGCCGGCTGCAACTGCCCTTTAATGATGGGCAGGAACGAGTTGCGATGATGAATGATGCGCGTGAACTCGAAACTGGCGGGCGTCATTTGCCCTTGATACCGCTTGTGATTTCGGGAGAAGGGGTTGCGCCAAAAGCGTTTTGCCTCGACGACATCCGCTAAAGTCGCCGCCGTCTCGCCAACGCTCATGCCGGTCATGATCGTCAGCCGCTCATAAGGGATAAACAACACGACTGTCAGTCGCCACCTTTCACGTCCGCCTCTAAGTGTGCGCGCAACTCGTCGCTCGTCAAATGCACGAGCCGGCCGCCGGTGAACATCTCGTCGTTCGTCACCTCTAGCACAGCGAAGGCCGGCGGCGTGAACGCACTCAATTCTTCATCCGTCTCAAATTCTATCTCCGCGAGGATCAAGCCCCAGAGCGTGCCGAGGAAAACGTCCACGGAGTAAGCGCGCCCTTCGTGTTCGTAAGGGTAACGGTTCTTGCGTAGCTCGTTGCCCTCAAAGACGGCGAGCGTTTCGTACTCGTACTGCGAGAGATAAATGTTGGTGATGAACGTGCGTGCAAAGTCCGCCGGGTCGGGCGCGAACTTCTGCGTCAGTTTCCAAGTCCACTCGCGTTTGTAAGGCTCGCGGATTTTGCGCAGGCGCAGGCGCGTATTCGTGATGTAGTTGTCGAAAATCTGCGTGTGGTAGTGCGTGCGCTCAAGACTGGGCGGGAACTCGCGCAACAGAAAACGCCGCTCGCGCTCAATGCGCGCATACTTATCGAGCTTCGCGCTTACGTCCGCCGCCGCGCCGGGATAGTGGAGCGCCATCAGGCACCTACCAATTCTGGTTCGCGCGCCGCGAGAAACTCTTCCGGCTCGACGATGTGCCCGGCAATCGCGGACGCGGCGACGACGTAAGGACTCGCCAGATAAACCTGACCGGGGCCGCTGCGACCCGGAAAGTTGCGATTCTGCGCGCTGACCGTCACGGTCTCCGCTGACTTCGACGCGCCCGGCCCCGCGTTGATGCACGCGCCGCAACTGGGATCGATCAACTCCGCGCCCGCACGCTCGAAGAGTTCGATGTAGCCTTTACTGCGTGCGTACTCTTTGATCTTTTGCGAACCGAATTGCAAATAAAGATGCACGCCCGGCGCGACGCGCTGGCCCCGCTCGACCGCGCGCTGCAAGACAGCCGCGTACATATCCATATCGGCCATCTTGCCGCCGGTGCAGGAGCCGCCGTAGGCCGCATCAATTTTAACTTCGGTCGTTAGCTCACTGATGTTCACGCCGTTGCGCGGATCGCCCGGCGTGGCCACCATCGGCCGAATTTCGGCGAGATCGATCTCGAAACGGGCCGCGTACCCGGCATCCGCGTCGCTTTGCAGAAAACCTTTGCGCACCTCGTCGGCGTCGAGTCCGCGCGTGCGCGTGAGATATTCAACGACGACCTCGTCCGGTTCGATGATGCCGGTGAAGCCGCCCGCTTCGACCGCCATGTTCGTCAAGGTCGCGCGCTCGTCAATCGGCCAGTCTCGCAAGCCTGGGCCCGCGAACTCCAACACCTGCCCGATGCCGCGCCCCTGCTTCATGTAATCAGTCGCGAGAATCTTCAACATCACATCTTTCGCGGAAACGTCGGCACGCTTCGCGCCCGTCAACACGAAGCGCACGACATCCGGCACGCGCACGCGCACGTCTTTCGTGTACCAACTGTTGGCCATGTCGGTCGAGCCGACGCCGAAGGCGAAGCAGCCGAGCACGCCCGCCATGCAGGTGTGCGAGTCCGTGCCGATGACGAGTTGCCCGGGCAGCGCGATGTCTTCGACCACCGCGTTATGACAGATCGCTTCCGAGCCGCGCTCCTCCGTCCCGCCATAAAGCCTGATGCCCTGCTCATCGGTGAACGACGCCTGCGTCGTCGCCAGCCCGTTCGCGCGCTCCAGCAGGCCCAACTTGCGTTTGTCTTCCGACATGACACGGCCCAGAAATGTCAGATGATCGCGGAAGGCATAGACCGATTCCGCTTCGGTCACGCGCGCAGCTTGGCCCAACGCCTGTTTGAACAGCGACGCCGCCATCGGCGTCACGTACTCGTGCGAGAAGCGCACGTCCGCGACGGCGAAGAGCGCATCGCCCGGTTTGACGGCCGCGACGCCAATCTCGCCCGCGCGCACGAACGCATGCCGCGCGATGATTTTCTCGACGATGTTCATCGGGCGCGGCGCGGTCGTCAGCGGCGGCGGCGTGACCGCGCCGGCGAGCCGCGCCTTGTTATAGTTAAACAATCCGCCGTGCTCGACGATGGCCTGCGAGATCGGATCAAGCCCGTGCGTGAACTCCGCGAGCGGAATCTCTTCGCCGCGCCGGATGCGCTCGATCAGGCCGAAGTCGGTCGAAGTTAATAAGCCGATGTTCTGCGCGTTCTGACCATAGATTTTTTCAATCGTCTGCGCGATCACGAGTTTGACGCCGGCCGCCTGCTCCGCATACGGCGCGGTCTCGCGCGACGAGCCACAGCCCTTTGATAGACCGGAGACGACGACCGCGAAGCCGCCTTGCTTCACCTCATCTTTCTTCACCGCGCCCGCACGCATGCCGACATAGACGTACTCGCCAAGCGTCTCGTCATAATAGAAACAGACCCAGCCGGGCGTGATCTCGTCGGTCGAGATGTTATTCATCAAGGGCGTATTTGGATCGAATGATAGGTCTGCGCCATCTGCGAGTTGCCGCCGGATAAGCTCTGTATCTTCGGTCAAGAACAGGACACGCCCCGCGAAGTTAAGCTGGTCGGGCCGCTTGCTAAGCTGTTCGGTCATGAATGCTCCTTCGGTGCGAGTGCAATGAATAAGGTTAAGTTTGATTATAAACCGAAGCCGCGCAAAAGTAGTAAAAGGGTCGCGCCATGCAGAGTTATAATCGCGCACTTATTACGGCCGCCTGCCCTACATTAAAGAGCTAACCGGCTTTGCTGTCTCTGTGGTCAACGAAAGGAAACGTGTATGAGCAATAAACAGGCAGATGCAGATTTGATTCTGCGCCTCTACGAGCTAAGACGCGAGGACACGATGCGCGCGGCGCGCGATTGGTTCACGACGGACTTCAATCCGCAGAGCGTCGCAGACCTGTTCGCGGCCATGCGCGGCGCGCACAACGCCAAGTATCGCATGGTCACGACCTACTGGGACATGGCCGCCGCGTTCGTCAATCACGGCGCGATTGACGAGGGGTTATTCAACGACATACACAACGAGCACATCGCCGTCTATGCCAGGATCGAGCCGTTCCTCGCCGAGTTTCGCCAACTCGCCGGCACGCCGTGGTATCTCACACACCTCGAACAACTCGTCATGCGCCACCCCGACGCAGAGGAGCGTTTGGCGACACTGCGCCGCTTCATGCAAGTCCGCCTAGCTGAACGCGAAAAAGCTAAGCAGGAACAGGCGCGCGATGATAACGACGCTGAAGGCCAATAACGACATCACCGGGACGCGCAAGGCACAAAGAGCAAGGCATAATGATAAAGGCGAAACGGTGAATGAATAAATCGATGGTGTGAAACGACACCTGACCGCGCGCCTAACAAGTCACATAACTTGTGGAGTACATCCGGGGTCTGCACGGCTCAACCCGCAAACGCCTGCCCTGCGCCCTATGTCGCGCTAGAACCGGCTGGTAGCTGGGGCAGCCGTAACCGAATTGGCGACGAAGGACGCGAAAACACTACTGCCCAATTCGTTATAGTGGCAACAGTTGTCGGTGTAGACTGCGCCCTGCACCTCATCGAATATGTTAACTGCATTGATAACCTTATGCCCGGACTTGTTCAACTCGCCGGCCTTCGCGAGCAATACCGGATAGCCGCCCCTGACGCCCGCCACGTACCGGCTATCTGCTTGGATGGCGACTCTCTGCTCCTCCTCACTAAACACTCTGCGGGTCGGATTGTATTGATTAGGCTGGATGATGTTGTAGTAGGGCACGTGCTTAGCCGCCAATGCCTGCTCCATCAGTTGCGAGGATTCTGCCCAGATGTCTACCATCCGCGCGAACGCCTCCGGGCTGTCAGGCGTGAAAGCGCTGTCGCGGTTAATTTGAATCAGGGTGTCTTGCTTTACTCCATCGAATTTCTTCACCCAGTATTGATCATATTTGCCCACTTCTTTTCTATAACCGGCCAACAGATAACGGACGTAGAGCAGGCGCAAAGTGTAGCAGGAAGCCAGGGTGCATTGCGGCAACGCCTGAAGCTCAGCCTTTAGCTGTTCCTTGTACTGCTTGATGCGTAAGAGGGAGGCGAGTTCCTCTGTGGACTCATTGCCGCCGGCTAAGTTGACCAACGGACTGATGTGTTGGATGCTAGGCATCCCTATCTCGATACCGGCCTTGGTATTCAACGCAGATAAAGCTACTTCATTAAAACCGTCGATGTTGATAACTATGTCAAACACTTGCCCCAGTGACATGAAGTAATTGAGGATGAGCAGTTGCTGCGGCTGCTTGTAGCCACCATATGCGAACGGCAAGATCACGATCTCTTTGTCCCGCAGCGTCGGGAGTTGTTTTAGGGCATGCGCTAAGACGCCACGATCTTCCTCATAGATTGCGTAGTGATACGCCACCGAACCGCCGAAAATGCCGACGACATACTGCGTGTCGCGCTTCTTAAAAGGGTAAGAGTAAGGTGAAGCGAAGCCGTAATTATTCGCTTGGTGTTCCCCTTGGGAAGAACTGAGTTTGTAGGGCGTGCCGGGCTTTGTAGTAAATCCGAAATATGGATGCAATTGTTCAATGATTGTCCGCGCGAGCCGCGCTTCATCAATCGCAAGCCCGGCCACTTCCTCCGCATTACTTGCTCTTGTGCGATAAAAGAGTCGGCCAGTTCTTTTGAAATAGAAGCCGATAGATACGAGTTCGGTCAGGATAGCGAGTAAGAGCACATTTATCGTAATAATCTTAGCGAGCCTCAGCCCCTTGCGAAATATTAGAATTCCGCTGTCCGCAGTGTTCGGTTTTGAACTTTCTGTTGGTGTGTGTCTATGTAGGGCCATCGCAATAGTCTTTTCCTTCATCGCACATCATTCATCGTTCCGCATTCCCTTCGTGCCCTTTGTGCCTTAGTGGTGAATCTTGCTCTTCGTTTCAGCCATTCAAGCGCAAGCTACTGATGATGCGTTGGAAGGCGGGTTGATAAGTTTGATACTCGTCTTCGGGCGCGATGGCGATGAGATAGAAGAGGCGGCCGTCGGCGGTCGCAGTCGTGTAAATGGCATCAATCTCGGTTGTGCCGGTGACCGTTGAAGGGCCGGCGACAACGGTGACGAAGCCAGCGCGCCCGGCGAAGTTGATCGCTTCGGGCTTGCGCGCGGGGCGGAAGTCCGGGTTCGCGGCGATCTGCTGTTGGACGAAGGCGGCCGTCGCTTGCCCGAGGTCGCTTGCGCCCGGTGGGACGACGCCGATGAAGATGCCATGTGTGACGACGACCGCGTTGTCATGCTCGCCGTATGCGCCTTTGGGCGCGAAGATCAGGTTGCTATTGTCTTCGGCGGCGGTCAGGCCATCCCAGTTCGCCGGAAACTGAAAAGCGTACGAGCCATCGCGCGCCTGATACTCGCGCAACTCGGCGACGGGCGGCGCAGGGCGCGCACCCGTGTTCGGCACGTTATCCGGATCGCTTGACCCTTTGCGCTGCGGTTCGCCGCCGGCCCGCAATGCGCCGGCCGCGCCGCCCGTCAAACGCGCTTTCACTTGCTCGAAATCCGGCGTGTCATGCACCGGATTCTTACTCACGTTGAGCGACGGCAATTCTTGATTGATGGCGGCGATGCGATTGCCGGGGTCTGGATGGTCACTCAAAAATTCAGGCACGCGCTGCCCGCCTTGCGCTTGCAGCGTCTTGAAGAAGTTGGCCATGTCGCGCGGATCGTAGCCGGCCTCGGCCATGACGCGTGCGCCTTCGAGGTCGGCTTGCCGTTCGGCGGTGCGGCCAAAACGCAGGAACGCCACGTTCGCGCCCGCGCCACCGATTGAGCCGACAACCTGGCCGAGATCGGAATCGCGCCCGCCGAAAATCTCGCTGACCGCGCCCAAACCTTTTTGCGCGATGTAGGCCTTCGACGCTTGATTCGTGCCGTGTCGCAAGGCGACGTGCGTGATCTCGTGCGCGATCACGCCCGCCAGTTCACCCTCGTTCTTCGCGGCGGCAATCGCACCTGCGTTGATGAAGACAAAGCCGCCGGGCAAGGCGAACGCGTTGATATCCTTCGTGGCCACGACGTTGAACTGATAGGGGAACTTGTAGCCCGACGATTTGGCGGCAAGCTTCGCGCCCAGATTGCGTATGTAGTTGACAACCGCGCCGTCGTTTAAGAGCGGGACTTGCTGCGCGACCTGTTGCGCGGACTGCCGCCCGACTTCGATGTCCTGTTCGGGCGAGAACAGATTGAAGCCCGGTTTGAAGTGCGGCGCGGGCCGGCCCGTCGTCGTCGGTTGCGAGCCACTTTGCAAACCACCGCCGCACGCGAGTTGCGCCAGCAACGCGCCCGTCAGCAAATAAGTAAGGCCCCGCCGCTTGTCCATCGATCCGCCTCCCTGCATCGCTACTCGCTGGGCCGAACCCGCGCGTTCGCCCTATCTGTCGTCTTTTTTGTCGCGATGTTAGTTGGCGTAAATCTTAGACTATTAAGCGCGCTCGTGTCACTTGTGCAAGCTAAACGGCTGACACGCCGTTGGCAGCGACGCCGCTGGCCGCACCTGCTTCGACATCGGGGAATGAGCCGCGGCCGAAGAAGACGTGCGCCGCGAAGCCGCGCAGGATGGGCAGACGCAACGCGGCGCACGCGAGTTCCAGCAAGCGCGGATCAGTTAGTCCTTCATGCAGTTGGCGCAGCCACAGGCGCGAGACGAACCGCGCGCGGAAGCGTGCGCCCGCGTAAGGGTCAAGCGCCGCCTCATCGCCGCTTGTTAAGTAATTCGTGATGACGTGCGCGGCCAGACTCGACAGGCGCATGCATGGGTCAAGCCCGCCGGCCGTCAGCGGCGAGACCGCGCCGGCCGCGTCGCCAACGAGCAAACCGTGTGCGCACTTGATCCGCTGCAACACACCATTCACGGGGATGCGCCCACCGCGTCGTTCAACGAGGCAGCCTTCATTGAGCGCGAACATGCCTGTGACGCTTTGGCGAAACTCCGCGAGCGCACGCAACGGCTCGAAGCGCGCGGCGTAACCGCCGACGCCGACGTGCAGTTCCGCGCCGTCATGCACGACCCACGCGAGATAGCCGGGCGCGAGCGCGGGATCGAGAAAACAATGAAAGTGCGGCTCGCCCACGAGCGGCACGTCTGCATAGACCTCTTCGACGCCGACGATCCACGCGCGATTTGGCTCAAGGTCAAGGTCGCGTGCGACGCGGGACTGCGCGCCGTCCGCGCCAACCAGCAACCGCGCCGGCACTCTACGCACGCGCCCCTTGACCTCAAGTTCGACACACACGCCCGCCCGCCCTTGCAACTCGCAGCCAACGTAGCGCGTCTCCGGTGCCCACTCGACGCCCGCCGCGATGCACTCATCCAGCAAACGCTGATACAGCCGCCCCATGCGGCCGACGCGAAACTCGTCGTGCTGACTCGTAAGGGCAAGCTTGCGGCGCGCGGGCGAATAGAGCGTGACGCGCCGCACCGGCGGCCCCAGACAATCAGCCGGCAGCGCGAAATCTTCGAGCGTGCGGCGCACGAAGATGCCCGTCGTATGCATCGCTTCATCGAGCGCCCGCTTGCGATCAACCAACAGCACGCGCCCGCCCGCCTGCCCTAACAAACGCGCGCACTGCAAGCCGCCGAGACCTGCGCCGATGATGATCACGTCGTACTGTTCATGCGCGCTCATCAGTGCCTACCTCGCTTCCGTTTGCGCGACATTGTCTGCGCCGTGGCGGGCGGCGCGAGCTTTGGTGCAACCTGCACAGCAGGCTGCGGGACGACGGGCGCGCCCGATTTTATTTGTCCCTGTGTATCAGTCGTACTTTGCGCACCCGCGTCGGGCACAGTCGTTTGCGCGGGCGCAGCGGTCATCGGCACTTCGCTCGCGGCAGGCATCGTTGTTGTGCTGATCGGCTCAACCGGTGGTGCGCAGGCCCATGCGTGTAAACTTTCCGCTTGCGCCGCGACCGCGTGCTCGGCGTCGCTGCGGGCCACGTTCCACGCGCGCCAGTCTGCATCTGTTGACGACCAACGCGCCAACAGTTCGCGCGCCGCCAGACAGCGTGCGTCCTGCGTCAGACCGGGCAACGCGCGGACGAGCGTGGGCACGGCGTCGGCGCTCAAGGTAGTCGCATAACCGGCGTCGAAGGCGCGGCCCGTGCGGGCGTGCGCGAGATTTGCGCGGACGATTGCCGCGTCGGGGTTGAGCAAATGGAGCGCGCCGATGACGAGCAAGGCGGAAACGAGCGCGCCGCAGGCGAAACGCGCACGTGCGCCGCGCAACACTGTCGCCGCGAACCAGACGAAGACGAGCGCGAGCCAGCCCATGAAGGCCATCGTGTAGAGCCGCAACTCGGTCAAGCCGTACTCGCGTTGATAGAGTCGCATGCGCGTGACGGCGGAAGCGATCACGACGAACAGCAACGCGATCTGCACGAGCGCGAGCAAGCGAAAGATGCGCAACGCCAGCGCGTCATCGCGGCGCAGCAACCAGTGGAGCGCGAGCAACAGCGGCAGCACGAGCGCCGTCGCCCAGACCAACTCGAAGAAGCCGCGCCGCGCGTATTCGGCGTAAGTCAGCCCGCCGGTCGCCGCCACCCACGCCGCGCCGCCGAACAAGTACCGTACCTGCACACAGACGAAGCCGAAGAACAGCGCGTTGAGCGCACCGAGCGCCACGCCCACTTCGACCGCGCCCAACGCGAACTGTGGTGTGGGCGTGCCGACGAACGGCGCGGGTCTGTCGCTGCGCGTGCTTTGCTCGCGCTCGTTCCTTGCCGCCTTATCGCGCGCATCTTTTATCGGTGCGCGCGGTGTGTCAGGGCTCGCGCTGTCGTGCAGTACACTCGGCGCGGGGCGCGGCTCAAGCGAGACGGAGGTGACGGAAGCGGGCGGTGTGCGCGGCGCGCTCGTATCGTCGCTCGTGTCTGCCGTATTAGCCGGTGGCTGATTCGTCACCGGCGCAGCATTGCTCAGTTGTGGCCCGGTGAATAGCAGGCCGCGCAGGTAACCGGCGCTCAGCCACGCGCAGGTGCTGAGCAACAAACCGTGCGAGAAGAGTGCGTCCGTGTCGAACCGGAAAGTGCGATTGATCAGACCGGCGAAGACCGCATCGGCGGCCATGAAGAGCGCGCCGAAGACGACGAGGAGCGGCACAGCGATGAGCAACCCGCGCGCGACGGCCGTCGCATGGCGCGTCCAATTCGTGCGCGGCAACTCGCACCAGCGCACGTCCGTGAAGACGAGCGGCACGCTTCCGAAGAGTGCGCTTAAACCCGCGCCCGCCAGCCCGCGCGCGTAGTCGCTCAAGCCCGCGAACCGGACGCTCTTGCCACGCGCGCGCGCCGCCAGCAAGCCGAACGCACTGAGTACCGCCAGCACGTCGAGCAGTTGCAACGTCGGCGAATCACGCCACACGCACGCGCCCGCGCCCGCGATGATCGGCAGCAATAACCAACTGCCCTCACTCTTTAATGCCGCCCGCCGCCAACGCTTCAGCAGCACAACCGTCGCGGCCGCGAGCGCGCAGGTCAGCAGAAAAAAGTTCAAGCCCAACCCCGGCGCACGCAACAACGCATCGCCCAGCACGCCCAGTGATAAGGCCCCGCCAATTATTTGCAGTCCTTGTTTCGTTCGCTCGTTCATATCCGCATACCTCTTTCGCTTACCGCTAGCCACGCACCTACTTTGCTCACACACCGCGCGCTAGCGAGCGCAACAACGCGCCACCATACGCGCCCACGAACGCGGGCACGAGCGCCCCAAGCGTGATCCAGATGCCCGGCGCGGCCGGGTACGGCGGCTTGTACCCAACGCCAGCTTCGAGCAAGTGCCACAGGAACAAACCGGAGCCAAGCAAGAGCGCCCAACGCCAAGCGCCCGCCGGTTGCGCGAAACCGAACGCGCCCGCGCCCAACGCGACGAGCGCGAGGGTGATGCCCACCGGCTCAAGATGCGAGTCCACGAACCCGAGTAATAACCCGACTCCCAGACTCAACAACACGCACAACCAAGCAACAGGTTTCATTTTCATTTTCAGCTCACATGTTTGGGTTTTGGTAAAGCCCTTTGCATTGCAAAGCCCACTGGTAAAAATTTTTACTGCGAGTTAACCGGCACGGGTTGCGCGGATGAGTGCCTCCATGTGCTGGAGATAGTGTTCGAGCGTGCGGCGGCCCGTCGGCGTCAGCTTGTAGGCGGTCTTGGGCGTGCGCCCATCGAAAGATTTCTCGCAGGTGATATATCCCGCATCTTCGAGTTTGCGCGCATGTACGCTCAGATTACCGTCGCTCGTCTTGAGTAATTCTTTCAGTTCGTTGAAGGTCAGCGAACGGTTGACGGCCAGCGCGCTGACGATGCCGAGGCGCAGTCGTTCATGGATTAAGCGATCCAGCGCGGCCGTTGCGCTGTGGGTTTCGGCGGCCGTCGGCCCGCCCACCGCGCGTAAGCTGGCCGGCCGCGCGCTGCCTTTCTGCGTGGTTTGTTTGAGCGCGTGTTGTTTAGCCACCGTGCCTCCGCGCGATCACGACGCCGAAGATGACGTGCAGTCCGCCGAAGCCGGCCGCCATCAGGATATTCGTCCAAGCCAACGGACTGACGAGCGCGACCGCGCCGACGAGCATGAAGCATAGACCCATCACCGGCACGATCTGCACGGAGAATGCGCCACCCGTGACGACGCCCGCGCCATAGAGCAACAGCCACATGGCCGGGATCAACTCGGGCAGACGGGCGCGATAAAGCGCAAGCGTCAGGAGCATGCCGACGAAGACGGGCGGGGCGAAGTTGAGCGCGAGTTTGCGCCCCGGCCGCGCGAGGAGCGGCGTCTGTGCCGCCCGCGCCTTCAGCCACATCGTGCCGCCGGAGATCGCGAGCGCGACAAATGCGGCCACCAGCCAGACTTTAATCCATGTACCCGTGATGAGGTAACTCGGCACTGTCTGCCGCGCCGCCATATAGGCCGCCGCGAGCGCCGTCAACCCGATGGCGCATTGGCCCCAACCTGAGACGGCCGTGAACGACGCTGACGCTTCCATCGTCTCGCGAATAAAGCGCAGGTTGTCCATTGCCCGCGCGTGCAGAGCGGGCGGCTCTTGCGCCTCAGTAGGCTGCGGTCGCGGCAGGCGCACAACTGTCATAGGCCACACGATACGTCGGGCTTATAATCTTGTCAAGTTCTTTATAATGCAAAGCTCACACGCTCACTGGCTTTGCGCCGCGCGTGCCGCCGATTTACCTCGCGGCGGTTTGTCTGTTAGCATGTGGGCGATCCACCAATCCCCTAAGTCGCACGTCCTCGCCGGCTCAAATTGCTCTGGCCGGGCAAACTTTGAGCCTGCTGTGTATCTGCCCGCCCGCGCGGGGCAGACACGCTAAACAGGCCGTACCTAAACGAGCGCGCATGATCGAGGAGCAGCAACTGGCAATCGTGGCGACAGAAGAAACGCCCGCCGGCATCGAGTTCGTGACCGCGCGCGCAGACCTACGCGAGTACCGACTGGCGAACGGCTTGAAGGTTTTGCTGGTTGAGAATCGCGTCGCGCCGGTCGTGACCCTGCTCGTGCTCTATAAAGTCGGCTCGCGCAATGAAGCCGTCGGACACACGGGCGCGACACATCTGCTTGAGCACATGCTGTTCAAGGGCACGCCGACGTTCAACAAAGCGCGTAACACGCAGATCGCCGCCACGCTCCAGAAGATCGGCGCGGACTTCAACGCGACTACGTGGTATGACCGCACTAACTATTTCGAGACGGTGCCGAGCGATCAACTCGACTTGGCCGTCCGCCTCGAAGCCGACCGCATGCGCCATTCGTTCATCGCAGACGCGGATCGGCAAGCCGAGATGAGCGTCGTGCGCAACGTGCTTGAGCGCGGGCTGAACGAGCCGCCGCTCGAGCTGGACGAAGCGGTTTATGCAACCGCCTTCCGTGAGCACCCTTATCATCATCCGACTATCGGTTGGCGCGCCGATGTGGAAAACGTACCGACCGCGCGGTTGAAAGAGTTCTACGACACCTTCTATCAACCGAACAACGCGACCGTGATCCTTGTCGGCGATTTCGCTCCGGTGCCGGCGCTCGCGCTCATCACTGAGCAGTTCGGCATGCACCCGGCGACGCGCGCACCGATCCCCGAGGTCTACACGGACGAGCCGGCGCAGGAAGGCGAGCGGCGCATCATCGTCCGGCGCGCGGGCGAACTGGCGCACGTGCAGATCGCGCATCATACGCCCGCTGTGCTTGGGCAGATGAACGTGCTGGCGAATGAAACTCTGGCCGCGCGGGCCGCCAAGCCACCCGCGGCGAACGACATCTATGCGCTCGTCGTCCTCGCGGCCGCGCTCGCGCACGGGCTGACCAGTCGGCTCTATCAGGCGCTCGTCGAGCCGCAACTTGCTATCAGCGTCACGAGCAATTGCGATCAGTTTCGCGACCCCGGACTGTTCAATATCTACGCGACGGTCAAGCCCGGCGTCGCGCCGCAGGCGGTCGAGGAAATTATGTTGCAAGCGTTAGCGCGCGCGGGCGCGGCCGAGTTGCCGGCGGCTGAAGTCGAGAAAGCGCGGCGACAGATACTCGCACAGGTCGCTTATAATCGCGATGGCACGCACAACGTCGCCATGCAACTGTCCGAGGCCGAGGCGGTCGCCGACTGGCGTTTCTACACGGACTACGCGACCAACATTGCGCGTGTCACGGCGGCGGACGTGCGCCGCGTGGCGCTGGCGTATTTCCATGCAGACAATCGCACCGTCGGTTACTTCATACCGAAAGCAGTTGCCCCCGGCGCGGCGGATGCGACGGATGAGACGGATGATTGATGAGCAGCAAAGGTAACAAGACACCGCCGCCGGCACAGACGCCGCCGGTTATTACACCCAACGAGAAATCTTCCGCCGCAGCCACGGCGAACATGAGCGAGCGCGGCGGGCGTTCGCATTTCGCGGCGCGCGTTGTGCGGACACAACTCGACACGGGTGCGACGCTGCTTGTCTTGGAGAACCACGCCACGCCGACGCTCGCGGTGCGCGCGAGTTTGCGCGCCGGCTCATATTTCGAGCCGCGCGCTAAGCCGGGGCTGGCGCAACTGACCGCCGACATGCTGGCGCGCGGCACGCGCCACCACACGAAGTTGCAACTCGCGGGCGATCTCGAAGCGGTCGGGGCGGAGCTTGATTTCTCGATTGATCAATTTGCGGTCAACATCGCCGGGCGCGCGCTCGCCGCTGATATGCCGCGCCTGCTCGACACGCTGGCGGAAGAACTACGCGAGCCGTCCTTTCCGGCCGACGAACTAGAGAAACTTAAACAGCAGACCATCGCCGCGCTTCAAGAGCAGCAGGCGAACACACGCGCCCGTGCTTACGAACGACTCACGCAACTGCTCTTCGATTCCGCGAATCCCTTTCATCAACCGGCCAGCGCACAACTGATCGCCAGCCTCAGCGCGCTCACAGTCGCGGACGTGCGCCGGTTTTACGACGAACGATATGGCGGGCGGTCGCTCATTATCGCCATCGCGGGCGCGGTTAAGGCGTTGGAGGTGCGGGAACAATTTCGCGCGGCGTTCGGTGGGTTTACGGGGCCCGAGCGCGTCGAAATTGAGGTAAGCGATCCGGCCCCAACTGAGGCGCGCCAGTGTGAGATCGTCCTCGTCGCAGGCAAGGCGAGCGTGGACATCATGCTCGGCGCGGCCGCGCCCCTGCGGCGTGCGGCCGCTGATTACTACGCGGCCCTACTGGCCAACAGTGCGCTCGGTGAGTCCACTCTATCGTCGCGGTTGGGCTTGCAGGTGCGCGACCGTGAAGGCTTGACCTATGGCATCGGCTCGCGCTTCCGCGCGCCCGGCCTGGCTGCCGGGCCGTGGTACATCGCCGTCTCGGTCAACCCGCAGAACGTGGAGCAGGCGATTGGCTCGGCCCTGCAAGTCGTGCGCGATTACGTCGCGCACGGTATCCGCGCGGATGAGTTGGCGGATGAGAAATCAGCCGCTATCGGCTCCTTCAAGGTCGCACTCGCGACGAACGCCGGTCTGGCGCAGGCGCTCTGGAACGCGGAGTTCCACCAACTCGGCGCGGACTACGTTGATCGCTATCCGCAGTTCATCGAAGCTGCGACGCTGGCTGACGTGAACGCCGCCATCCGCAAATACTTCCGCCCCGAACAACTCACCATCGTCATCGCCGGTGACTACGCCACGCCTGCTTAGTTTAACAATTGCTGGTAGCTACCATGTCACAGGCTCGTCCGGCGGGCCGATATCAATGGGCGTGTCCGGCGAGACATCGGCGACGCCCGGAATCGACCGCAGTTTCCGGGCGACCGCATCGCCGCCAGAGCCGGTGATGATCCCGATCTCGCCGAGCACTTCACCGATGGTGAAGCCGGTCTTAGCCACATCTTTCTTTACTTCACTGAGCGGGCGGTCGCCAGACGTGGTGACCAGCCATGTTTTGTCCTTGGCCATGATGTAACTCCATAACGTAAGCGTACCCGCCGGGAGCATCTTCCCGGCGGGTACTATCTTAACGCATGCGAACGTTTCTAACGTACTCAGGCGCTATGGCGCTTGGACGAGACCCGCGCCGACGCGTGTGGCCGGGAACGCCAGATGTTTCGCCATCGCTTGTAGTTTCCGCCACAGGGTCAGTCCGCGCAGGTTGGGCGATGTCTCCGCCCACAGTGCGGCGCAGCCGGCCACGTGCGGCGTGGCCATGCTCGTGCCGCTCTTGATGCCGTACCGTGTCGGGCGCGGCACGGACGAGAACACATCACGCCCCGGCGCGGCGATCTCGATCTTACCGAAGTTGGAGAACGACGACGGGGTCAGATTCTGATCAAGCGAGGCCACCGACATAATCGTCGGTGAATTGGCGGGCGCGCCCGTGTTGGAGGCCGCATTGCCCGCCGCAGCGATGATCAGGCAGCCGTTGTTCAGCGCGGCTTGTCCCGCCGCCGTGAAGGCCGCCTGCACCGGTGATTGCGAGCCGAGGGACATCGAGATCACCTGACAGCGGTTGGCGATGGCCCAGTTCATGCCGGCCACCACGCTGGCACCGACGCTCGAGCCCGAATTACTAAGCACCTTGCCGGCGAAAATCGAAGCCCGGAAACCGATACCATAGCGCGGCGTGCTGCCTGCCGGGGCCTTTGGGCCGCACGATGTGCCGATGCAGTGCGTGCCGTGGCTGTGGAGGTCTTGCACCGGTTGGCCAACGAAAGTCTGGCTCACGATGGGTCGCCCAACGAAGTCGGGATGCCCCAAGTCCATGCCGGTGTCGAGCACCGCGACCTTGATGCCGATGCCGCTACGTGCGCTCGGCGGCACTTTGCAGGCGGTCAGCCCCCAAGTCGCGCCCAGCACCAGCGCCCCTTCTTCCCCTGCTTCCGCCGGCGTGGGCAGGCCGCCGCCCAGGTCTTTGGCGATGGTCTCAGCCGCCCGCAGGAAGCCCCGCAGATACTCGCCGGGATTACTACCCTCAGCCGACCGGCTCAAGCTGCTCATGAACTCGGTCACAGCATCGTACACGAACATGAAATACTCCGGCTCGACCACGTCAATCGGGCTGTCTGACGCGATCTCGGCATGCGCGCTCATGCTCCGCTCCGCCGCCGCCGCGCCGCTGACCAACGCTACGCCGACCTCTGGAAACACCACGGCGTCAGCGTCTCCAACGCTCTCCAACGTCGCCGCCTGCCCCGCGAAATCGCGCGCATCCGCGACCCGCATGCCCTGCCCGGATGCGCCTAGGGATTGAATGCCTTCCGCCGCCGCTCCGTCCTTGAACGTGAGCAGGAAGCGGCCGGTCTCAAGCGTGTCATCGTTGCGTTCGAGCGCAGCGAGCAGTAGCTCATCAATCGGGGATGACGTGCGACCGGCAGCGGCGGCGCTGTCCGCTGCTTTGCTCCGACTTTTCTTTGTTACCATCACTGTTCCTCCAATTATTGGGTGACTCTCCCAAGGACAGGGAAGCCTGAGGTTAGGAGAAAGGTTGTTACCCGCTAGAGCGCGGGCCACGAAGAGAGGTTTGCCTTACTATATGAAGCCGCTTCTCTAATGAAGTAAGCATTACCGACGACCCACCAAATGCTTGCGGCTTTCGTCGATACTTTGGCAACACCCGTGCCAGCGGCAGTTGCGCGCCGCAAGTCATAAGCGGTTATGCGCCGCTTGCAGCAAGCCAGCTAATCTATCTCAGCATGACCGCCAATGTAGCCGAAGAACTGCTATCCCGGCCGTTCCCTGAGAGCAGCAGATCATGCTCAGACAATAGTCGGGTGTTCACCGGCGGCGACAGCAAGCGCTGCTTATGTCTTCAATAGTTGACACGTCTGCTGCCCGCTGCCCCGGCAGCCGCGCGGCTCTTTGCGGCCGCTGCTTCGGCGTTGGGCGACGATTGAATTTAACGCTTGGCCGGGCGCTTTTATGTTAAGCTGCGCGCCCATAAAGACCGACAGCGGCGGTTGGCGCAATTCTCTCCCACGCCGGCGCAGCAACGACCGAAGGACGACGACAAGGGATGCGACGACGTAGAGGCGACGGCTGTCCGGTGGCGGGCATCCTGCAAGTGCTGGGCGACAAGTGGACGCTCTTGATCGTGCGCGATCTGGCGCGCGGGCCTCGCCGCACGAATGAATTACTCGCCGCCTTGCAGCCCATCAGCAGTCGCACGCTCGTCGAACGCTTGCGCGAGTTGGCGCATGATGCGCTGGTCGAGCGGCGCAACTATCCCGGCAGTCCGCCGCACGTCGAGTACACGCTAACCGACAAGGGCCGCACTTTGCTGCCCTTGATTGATCTGCTTCGCCAACTCGGCGAGTCGCTCGGCTGCAACGACTGCGCCGACCGCAAAGCGCGGCGCGGCGACTACTGCAACATCTGCCCGTATCACGCGCGTCCACCGCAAGCCCGCCCAGCAGCTTTACGCACCCGCGACGATTCGATTGTTTTGCTCTAAAGGTATTGCCCTAACCCGCGCGCGGTCGTAGCTTGACAATGCGCATGCCGTTTTAGATCATCGCCCCGATCAAGTTCTACTTGATCATTCGCCTATGATTGTCTCCTAAAACTTGAGCCGCCCGCCTCGCCTTGTCATCATTGACTGTGACAGGCAAGGTGTGTCCGCACCAACGCGACGCGCGGCGACTCAAATATTTCTCACCGATCCAAAGATTAAAAACCGCAACACGGCGCGGCGGCCCGCACGCGCGTTGCCCATAGACTTTAGGAGACAAACGAAATGACGGATACGAACCACTACAACCCACACGGGCAATCGCTGCTCGACTATCAGCACGGCGACACCGCAGCCATCATCACCGTCCACAGCGAAGGCGCACAGCCGACGGACGTGCCGGTTAGCCTCTTCTTTCGCCTGCCGGACATGTTTCCGTTGGAGCGCACGGCCCTCGAACTATGTCGCGGGCGCGTGCTCGACATCGGCGCGGGCGCAGGCTGTCACAGTCTGGCGCTGCAAGCACGCGGGCTGGCGGTCGTGGCGCTTGATTTCTTAGCCGAGTGCGTCGCGGTCATGCGCGCCCGTGGCGTCCTTGATGCGCAGCAAGCGGACATCTACACGTTCGCGGCTGAACCGTTCGATACGCTGTTCTCCATGATGAACGGGCTTGCGCTCGTGCAAGACTTGCCGGGGCTGCAACCGTTCCTGAACAACTTGCGGCGGTTGCTCAGCCCCGGCGGGCAGTTTTTAGTTGACTCGGTTGACTTGCGCCGGACGGGCCGCGCGCAGTCGGCGGCGACTGTGGCCGCGCGTCAACGCGATGGGCGCTACTTCGGCGAGTCGGATTTGCAGTTGGAGTACAAAGGGCGGCGCGGCACACCGTTCTCGCAACTCTATGTTGACGCGGAAACCTTAACGAAGCAGGCGCGGCAAGCTGGCTGGACGTGCGAGCTTGTCGAACAGGAGACGACGGGCCGTTATCTCGCGCGCCTGACGCCGCAGAGCTAACAGCGTAAGGGAGCAGACGAAACGAAGGCGCGGCCGTTAAGACCGCGCCTTCGTCATTCAGGCCATCGCCGTCATGCTGGCTATTCAATCGCCGCTGGTTGGCGCGCGCTCGCCCTCGGTCTTGTTTTGCACAATCTCGCCATCAGGCATGGTGACATGTTCGTGATCGGCTGAGACGCGCTCGCCTTCGATGGTGATCTCTTCGCCGGTCGGCGTGCGCACGGGCAGATTGTCGAGATAGCGTTCGGCGTCAATCGCGGCCATGCACCCGGTGCCAGCGGCCGTGACGGCCTGCCGGTAGAACGAGTCCTGTGCGTCGCCGCAGGCGAAGACGCCGGGAATGTTCGTGGCCATCGAGAAACCGGCCGTTTTGAGATAGCCGACCTCATCCATCTCCAACCAGCCGCGAAACATATCAGTGTTCGGCTTGTGCCCGATGGCGATAAAGACGCCGTCGCAGGCAAACATGCTCTCCTCGTGCGTTTCAAGATTCAACAGGCGCACGCCGGTCACGCCCGTCTCCGGCGTGCCCAGGACTTCTTTGAGCTCCGTGTTCCAGATGAAATCGATCTTCTCATTCTTGAACGCCTTCTCCTGCATGATCTTCGACGCGCGCAGATGATCGCGCCGGTGGATGAGCGTGACGCTCGCGGCGTAGCGCGTCAGGAACGTCGCCTCCTCCATCGCGGTGTCGCCGCCGCCGACGACCACGAGCTTTTTGCCTTTGAAGAAGAAGCCGTCGCACGTGGCGCAGGCGCTCACACCTAAGCCACCCAAGCCCTGCGGCGCGGGCGCTTCACCCGGCACGCCGAGCCACTTGGCGGACGCGCCCGACGCGATGATCAAAGTCTCAGCTTTAACCTCATGCTCTTCCGTCTGCACCGTGAACGGGCGGTGCGCGAGATCGACCTTGTCGATCCACGCGGTCAGAAACTCCGTGCCGAAGCGCGCCGCCTGCACGCGAAACTGTTCCATCAGTTCCGGCCCTTGTATGCCGGCGGCGAAGCCGGGATAGTTATCCACTTCCGTGGTGATGGTCAGTTGCCCGCCGGGCTGCGGCCCTTCGATGACGAGCGGCTTCAAATCGGCACGGGCGGCGTAGATGGCCGCGGTCAAACCGGCCGGGCCGGAGCCGATGATCACGACCTCGCGGTGCAGTTGCTGTTTGCTCATGGCGTTCTCGTTCGTACTCCTTAGACGGATGACACACGCCCGCGCACTCGACCGCCAGCGCTCGCCGCGTGTAGCCTTTTCACTTGCGGGTATAGTATAAACTTTTAGCTCTAAGCTAGTCGAACCAGACGAGACCGAGCGGGCCGAGCCGTTGACCACACCGGGCACACACACAGAGACAACGCCTTCGATTGAGACCATCGCCGTGCTGGGCGCGGGCACGATGGGGCACGGCATCGCGCAAGTGGCTGCGCTCGCCGGCTTTCGCGTCATCTTGCGCGACGTGGCCCGCGAACCGCTCGCGCGCGGCATCGCCGCCATCGAGCGCAATCTGGCCAAGGGTCAGCAACTCGCCAAGCTGACAGAGGCCGAGTGCGACCTGGCGCTGCAACATATACGCGGCGCGACTGACTTGAGCGCCGCGCGCGATGCCGACCTTTTCATCGAAGCCGTGCCCGAACAGATGGCGTTGAAGCACGAGACCTTGCGCGCAATCGAAGCGAGCGCCGCGCGCGCTTTTATCTTCGCCAGCAACACGTCCTCGCTGTCGATCACGGAGATCGCCCACGCCGCCAGAGCACCTGAGCGCGTCGTCGGCATGCACTTTTTCAATCCCGTCCACCTCATGCGCCTGGTCGAGATCGTCGTCGGCGCACAGACGAACGAAGCGACGGTCGCGGCGGTGCGCGCCGTCGGCGGGCGGATGCGCAAAGAGCCGATCACGGTGCGCGATGTGCCGGGTTTCGCGTCGAGCCGTTTGGGCGTGGCGCTGGGGCTAGAGGCGATGCGGATGGTCGAGCAGGGCGTGGCCAGCGCGAAAGATATAGATACAGCGATGGAGTTGGGCTACAATCACCCTATGGGGCCGTTGCGCTTGACCGATCTCGTCGGCCTCGACATACGCTTGCACATCGCCGAATACTTGCACCACGCGCTTGGCTCCGAGACGTTTCGCCCGCCGGATATTTTGCGGTGCATGGTGGCTGAAGGAAAGTTGGGCAAAAAGAGCGGCGAAGGCTTTTATCGCTGGGAAGAATGATGTCCATGTCCACGCCGAATCAAGAGGACAGACGTTTCGCGCTGCGCATGGCGTTGCGCTTGCCCATCGTCGTGTCGGGCCGCGCAGACGACGGCGCGGCGTGGAGCGAGCCGACCGAAACCGACGACATCTCCACCACCGGCGCGCTCTTCCACCTCAATCAAAAGATCAATCGCGGCGATCAACTTTACTTACGCGCACACCGCCCGGACGGCGCGCCCATCGAAGCGACGGCCCGCGTTATCCGCATCGCCTCCGCCATCTACGGCACGGCCCGCATCGGCGTCGCCATTCTTGAACCAACCGAAAACTGGATCAGACTCTTCGTCTCGTGGGTCGCCGATGAACAAGCGAGCGCACCCGACAGCGAACAATAATAAAGGGTAAGTGAAGCGTGCATCGTACATCGTGAATAGAAGGGAACAGTTTTGATCTATTCACCATGCACGATTAATGGGGAGAAACTATGGCGCAAACCTATGAGACATTGCTAGTCGAACGGCGCGAGCGCGTGGCCGTCATTACGATCAACCGGCCCGAGAAACGTAACGCGCTGAACATCCAGACACGCGCGGAGGGCGCGGCGGCGTTTGAAGCGTTGCGCGCGGACGAGACGGTGCGCGTCGTCGTCATCACAGGCGCGGGCGACAAGGCGTTCGTCGCGGGCGCGGACATCGCGGAGTTCGCCGGCCGCACCGCCATCACCCAACGCGACGTGATGACCGACCGCTCGCTGTTCACCGCGATTGACACATTCCCCAAGCCGGTCATCGCGATGGTCAACGGTTATTGTCTGGGCGGCGGCTGCGAGTTGGCCCTGGCCTGCGACCTGCGCATCGCCAGCGAGAGCGCATCGTTCGGGCAGCCTGAGATCAACCTCGGCATCATCCCCGGCGGTGGCGGCACGCAACGCCTGACGCATCTCGTCGGCGAAGGCAAAGCGATGGAGTTGATTCTGACCGGCGAGATCATCAACGCGCAGAGCGCGCTCGCCATCGGTCTGGTCAACATGGTCGTGCCGCACGAAGAGCTGGCCGCCAAGACGTTTGAATTGGCCAACCGCATCGCCGAGAAAAGCCCCGTCGCCCTGCGCCTCGCCAAAGAGGCCGTCAAGACGGCCGCGCGCTCAACGCTCGACGAAGGTTTGCGCCGCGAGATCGATCTCTTCGCGCTCTGCTTTTCCAGCGCGGACAAAGACGAAGGCGTGCGTGCCTTTTTAGAGAAGCGCAAGCCGGAGTTCACCGGTAAGTAGGGCCCGCAAGCGGCGCGCGCGGCCATAGACCAGCGAGGGCGTTGTTGCGGCTCTGCGGCCATACGCGCCGCGCCGACAGAGGCAAAACATGCGCGCAGTCATGGTCATGCTTGGCAT
Source organism: Pyrinomonadales bacterium (assembly GCA_038322995.1). Taxonomy (GTDB): domain Bacteria; phylum Acidobacteriota; class Blastocatellia; order Pyrinomonadales; family Pyrinomonadaceae; genus QHXQ01. The sequence goes on along the minus strand of JBBQGM010000043.1, from coordinate 7,073 downwards.
CGGATTGGCGGCGGTTGGTGGTGTCATCGCCTATCGCGCCGCCTTCCTCGCGCCGTCTGCGGCCATCGTCCTCACGGATACGAGCATGCACGAGTTGCCGAACCTGTGGCGCGTGCTCGGCGGCCTCATCATGCTCGTCATGGGTATACTCTTCGCCTTCTACGCCACCCGTCGCCGCGCCTGACAGCGCGCTTGACGCTCATTCCCACGCTACGCTACTCTGGCAACTCGTTCCCGCAAGCGGTGAATGAAATCCGGGGCCGTAGCTCAGCTGGGAGAGCGCTTGACTGGCAGTCAAGAGGTCAGGGGTTCGATCCCCCTCGGCTCCACCAATAACTTCTCACTCAATAATAAAATGCCGGTAAGCTCTTCTGTGTTACATTGAACCCTATAAAGGTTCAATGAACCATATATTTGGGTTGGATAAAACCAATGGGCGCAGCCAAACCAGATTTGAAGGCAGAAGCGATTCGCTTACGTATCGAAGAGAGATTATCTCTGCGCGAGATAGCCGTTATTACCGGGGCGGCTAAGGGCTCTCTTAGCCTATGGTTGAAATCACATCAACTGACAGAAGAAGAAAAAAAGCTGCGGAGTAAAACAGCTAAGCGATATATCGCTCCTAAGAAAGCTCATAGCGCAGAATCGCAATATAACAAGGCCGTTGTTTGGCAGAACCTCTCCAATCAACATAAGGGAAGAATTGCTGAAGCGGCCATATTTTTCCGTTTAGCTCTTCATGGATTTAAAACTTATACATCGGTATTTGATGGGGACAAGGTTGATTGTCTTGTGCATGTTCCTGAGAATGGGGAAATATTTAAGCTTCAAATTCGATGCGTGCATTCACCTTCGAGGCATGGACTCCCGGTTGTCAGGTTAAAATGCATGGAGGGCCACAAACAATGTAGGAGGTACAAGGAGGGGGAATTTGATTTCATTGTCGGGTACTATCTTTTCAATGACACAGCATATGTATTCTCTTCTGATGAAGTGAATCGGCATAAAACTTACATCACCATCTCTGAAAAGTACGCAGAGCGGTGGGATAAGCTACGCATTTAATGATGCACTAATGGGAACAACCCACAATGGACGCTTAGCTATTCGTCTATTGATGCATTTTCATTTTTGCGAAAGGCGTTTGAGTTGAACGACCACGCGAGACATCTTTTGTCGGATTTTGATTTCTCTTTGCTGGAATTATCTGACTTCAAAGAAGACTCAGTGCGAGAAGAGATAATTCTCCCTGTCCTCAAAGCTCTCAATTACTCTTCATCCGATAAGAATAAGATCATTAGAAGCAAAACAGTAAGCCATCCATTCGTGATGGTCGGAGCAAGGAGGAGAAAGCTGACGAACTTCCCCGACTACCTCTTAGAGGTGGACGACAAATACGTCTGGGTACTCGACGCAAAAGACCCTAACGAAAACATAACGTCAGGGAGGAATGTTGAGCAGGTTTACTTTTATGCAATCCATCCAGAGATCAGAGCGCCGTGGTTTGCGCTCTGTAACGGCAAAGAATTTATCTGCTTTGACATTAGCATCCAGCAACCGATTCTACACTTTAACCTTTCCGATATTGAGAAATATTGGAACGAATTAAAAAGGCTGCTTTCGTCAGAGTCGTGTGCGGCAAGCATGCCCGAAGTGAAACCGGTTCCTATAATGAAGGAAGAGTTTGATTACAGTTCAGTCAAGCCGCTCAAAGAGAACCGCAAACTGGCTGTGAGTGGCGAAGCGAAGCAGCGTGGTCAATACGTGGCAGTCAGTATGCTTGAGGTGGCAGCGGCGACGACCCGACAAATCCGGCTCGAAGCAGTGGCCTTCCCACTGCTTCTGACCAAAGAGGTCTTCACGAACGAAGCCTCAAGTGTCGGCGTGCGCTATCTGGTCTCAAGCGATTTGACACTCTCATTTGACAAACTAACGAAACTCTATCAAAAACGATGGAGCCTCGAGGTCTATCACAAGTCTTTGAAGCAGAATGCCTCGTTGGAGAAGTCGCCGACCAGAACCACGACGACCCAACGCAATCACCTGTTTGTTTCCTTGTGCGCCTACGTCAAGCTGGAAGCCTTGAAGCTCAAGACCGGCGTGGTTCACTTTACGCTCAAGTCAAAGATCTATTTGTCTGCGCTGAAGGCAGCTTATGCTGAAGTTGTCAAACTTAATCCGCAGCCGCTCGCTGCGTAAGATCAGTAAATAAGACGAAGGAAAAGTGGTTAATTACCAACGCCATCTATGGCGATGACGAAGACTTAAGAACCAGGCTGAATAAGGCTAAACAGGAGATAACCTGTATGCCTTCAAAGATTGACGACGTAACAGCAAAATAACGCATGCAACCGGCGCGGAACTAGCTTGCTTTTATTCGCCAGCCTTGCAGGCTTGCTACAACTCCACCAGTCCGGCCAATTCAGCGTTGTGCTGCTGGCGTGTGCTGTACGCTGATAATGAAACCGATAACCAACAGTACAAAGAACACCTGACTGCGGACAACCTTATGATTAACTTCATCGCCTTCTTGCTCGTCCTGTTGTGCTGGTTCATCTTTGTGGCCGTGTTCTTCTTGCGCCGCAAGCCTGCGTCCGCGCCGGAACAGACGCGCGACGCGAGTTCACGCCCTGGCATCGTGCTGCAAGGGTTGAGCTACGGCGTGCTATGGGCGTTGCCGCGCCGGTTCAGCCCGCTCATCAGCTTTAGCTCTGCGCTCAATACGGTGCTGCTTGGGTTGGCGGTGCTGCTCGCGTTTGCTTCGGTCTGGTTGGTGATGGCGGCGATCAAGACGCTCGGCAAGGAGTGGAGTCTGACAGCGCGCCTCGTCGAAGGCCACCGGCTCGTTGTCGATGGGCCGTACAAGTTGGTGCGCCATCCGATCTACACGGGCATGTTCGGGCTGCTACTGGCGACCGCGCTGACTTATAGTCATTGGCTCGGACTATTGGCGGGCGTGATCATTTTCTGGATAGGCACGGTCGTGCGCGTGCGCAGCGAAGAGCGGTTGCTCCGCGCGCAATTCGGCGCGGAGTTCGATGCTTATGCGCAGCGCGTGCCGGCCGTCTTACCGGGCCTGTTCTAATAAAACTTAGGGCGACCTTGCTGTCGCCCTGGCGCTGCTGTCTAAAGTCGCGAAGCGGCGGCTACGTTAAGGTGGCCGCCGCTTCGTGGGTCTAACTGGTTGCGGTTGTGCTTAGTTGTCGGTGGGCGGTTTGACGCCCGGCTGTGCGCCGCCGTCGGGCCGTTGCATACGGCGTTCTGCCCGCCGTTGTTTGAACTGCTCGCGGGCCTGCTTGAGTTGTTCGCGCTGCTCCGGCGTCAGCACGCCCAGCATCTCGCCGTGCAACTGCTCGGCGTTGGCCCGCATTTGCGTGTGCAACTCGCGGGCGCGGGCTTCCTGTCCCGGCGTAAGCGTGCCGCCGCCCCGCCGCGTCTCCATGAGTTGGCGCAACTCTGTGCGTTGGGCCTTGAAGCCCGCGCCGTTACGTTCGTGGAGCGCACGCAACTGCTCGCGTTGCGCATCGGTCAGGTTCAATTGTTTGAGCGCACCATGCCCGAAGCCGTCGTGCCGGCCCCGGCCCATCATCTGTCCGTGCCGGCCCTGCCGCGCGCGGCGATCTTCCGGCGACGGTTGTGTCGCCGGGCCACCTTGCGCCGGAGTCTGCGCGAACGTCTGAAGGCCGAACGCGCACGCGAGCGCGAGCGTCAAGCCCAGTTTAGTAAAAATGCTTTTCATCAATTCTGCTCCTTGCTTGTTTCATGTTTGTAAGGGAGGGCGAGCCGGGCCGTCTTCCCTGACCCGGCCCGCAGCAGGCAACTCGCCCGAACCACACTGCCTGCTATCCACCACGCAGCTTTAGACGCAGGCGTAGGCCGGAAGGTTGATAAAGATTTTGCCGCGCGCCCGTTGTCCGTTGTTCTTCTTTCAGATGCTAAAGCGAAACATGCAAGCTTGGGGCAGAAAGCAGAGAAACTTTAGCCACGAAGCCACACGAAGCAACACGAACAGCCGGCTGTTTTAGTTCGTGTTGCTTCGTGTGGCTTCGTGGATAGCTGTTCATGCTGTCCCGATCTTTCAGAGTTTGATTTAGGTGCTAAAAATGAGCAGGCAACCGGCAGCACAACGGACAACGGACAACTGGCCGCTCTTTTGCTACAATACGCGCGCCATGAAACTCCTTGAGCAAATCAATTTGCCGGCCGACTTGCGGCGGCTGCCGTTGGAACAATTGCCCGCCGTCGCCACCGAGATACGGCAGTACATCATTGAGACTTGCGCCCGCATCGGCGGCCACACCGGCGCGAGCCTGGGCGCGGTCGAATTGGCCGTCGCCGTCCACTACGCTTTCGCCACGCCCGCCGACCGCGTCGTCTGGGACGTGGGCCATCAAGCTTACGCGCACAAGATTCTGACCGGCCGGCGCGACCGCCTATGTACGCTCAAACAGTACGACGGTCTCTCCGGCTTTTTGCGCCGCGACGAATCGGAGTTCGACACCTTCGGCGCGGGGCACGCTTCCACCTCGCTCTCCGCCGCGCTCGGCATGGCCATCGCCCGCGACCGTGCGGGCGAGCAGCATCACGTCTGCGCGATCATCGGCGACTCATCGCTCGCCGGTGGCATGGCGCTGGAAGCGATCAATCAAGCCGGGCATTTGAAGACGCGCCTGATCGTCCTCTTGAACGATAACGAGATGTCCATCGCCCCGGCCGTCGGCGCACTCACCGGCTATCTAAACCGGTTGCGTGAGGCGCAAGGTTATCATCGCTTCAAAGACGAGATGGGCGAAGCGTTGCGCGCGATCCCGACGGTCGGCGAGCGGCTGCATCACGCAGCCAAGACGGTGAAGGACGCCATCGCGGCGGCCGTCTTGCCGGGCGCGCTCGTCAACGAGCTTGGCTTCAAGTACATCGGCTACGTGGACGGGCACGACACGGGCGCGCTCGTGCAGGCGCTCCGCGAGGCGCAGCAGATCAAGGACGGCCCCGTCATCGTCCACGCGCTCACCACGAAAGGCAAAGGCTTTCCGGCGCGCGAGAAAAATTATTACGCCTGGCACGCCACCGGCCCCTTCGATCCGCAGACGGGCACGCAGGTGAAAGCCAAAGCCGGCGCGCCGAGCTATACGGCCGTGTTTGGCCGCGCGCTCTGCGAGTTCATGGCTGAGGATGAAAAGATCGTGGCCCTGACGGCCGCGATGCCCGACGGCACGGGCATCGACATGGCGCTCGAAAAATTCCCCGAACGTTCATTCGACGTAGGCATCGCCGAGCAACACTGCGTCACCTTCGCGGCCGGCATGTCCACCGAAGGCTTGAAACCGGTCTGTGCGATCTATTCGACGTTCCTGCAACGCGCCTTCGATCAGATCGTGCATGACGTGTGCATCCAGAATCTCAACGTCAAGTTCTGTCTCGACCGCGCCGGCATCGCGGGCGGCGACGGCCCGACGCATCACGGTCTTTTGGACATCGCCTACCTGCGCGGCGTGCCCAATCTCATCGCCATGGCCCCGAAGGACGAGGGCGAATTGCGCGACATGCTCTACACGATGCTGCAACACGAGGGGCCGGCAGCGATGCGCTACCCGCGCGGCAACGGCGTCGGCGCAGACCTCACCCGCGCGCCACAACTCTTAGAGATCGGCAAGGCGGAAATCCTGCGCGACGCGGGCGAGAGCGCCATCGTCGCTTACGGCTCGATGGTGCATCCAGCCATGCAGGCGGCGGAGCGACTGGCGAAAGATGGCATCGAGACGACGGTCGTCAACGCGCGCTTCGTCAAACCGCTCGACGCGAGTCTGTTGCTCGCGCTCGCGCGCACGAAGCGGCTGCTCGTCACGGTCGAAGAGGCTTATCTCGCGGGCGGCTTCGGCGCGGCCGTGATGGAGTTATTAGAAGAGAACGGGCTGCTGGACACTGTGCGGCTCGTCCGCATGGGCATCCCCGACCGCCTCGTCACACACGGCGATCAGAAACTCCTGCTCGCCAAGTACGGCCTCGACGCCGACGGCATCTACACGCGCGTCAATGAAGCGATCAGCGTACTGGCCGAACAGCGTGCGCCGCGCCGGCCGGCCGTGCGCGGCTAGAGCCGCATGGTTAGCGCTTAAAACTTCCTGCTAATTGCAAGTGCGCCAGACAATTCATCATTCAGCGCCAGAGTGACATCGCCGCCTGGTATAGGGTGTATTGCTGAGCGCTGTTCGCCTGAATGCGCCTGTGCAGTGATAATCCGTCAATCTCAGCACCCGCGCGCGACCGGATACGAACTAATTCACCTGCTGGCTCAAACTCGTAGCCGAACCACTCACGCAAGAGCAGGGCAACGGCAGGCCGGTAGGCTGAGTCAGACAGCAATTGCTGGAAATCGGAAATTTTTATTTTGTGTCGTCATAAATTAAAAAGGCGTTTGGATAGTATCTTCCGGCGCGTTGAAAAATTCGTTCATACATTTGTCCAGCGGTTCGCCGTTTTTATGAATGCAATTACAGAAGTTTTCACCGGCTTGTGTTCGCTTGGTGTTTCTAAATTGCTTTACGCATTGCGCTAAAGTGTTGCGGGGCTTGATGTAGTAAAGGCTTGGAATGCCCACCACACAAACGACAATGGCGGCAAACACTCCGGCAAAGAAAAGTGTCGGGAATTTATCATTAAGAAGCTGTTTGAAAAAATGCGGAAACGCGCATAAAATAAGCGTATTCCGTTCGTGGAAAAGACGGCACGCCTATCTACACTTTCTTGAATTTGAACATAGCTTTCAAGGCTTTTCTGCTTTGTTACGTCATCATCATTTGCCAGGCGATTAAAGGGAAGAATATATTTCCATTTCTCATAATTCCAGACGAGAATATACAAATTAGCCAGCACCATCAAAGGCGCTGTAAAAAGCGAGCCGTCAAAACGCGTGGCATACGTCAGAATACAAATATGTGAATCAGTAGTTGAAAACGAGGAGAAAGAAAGCGACAGCAAGCTTTCCCCAGCAATGAATCATCAGCGCGTCAGTTGAACGCACTTTGCTCGCTCTTTGAATCTGTGTTTTCTCTTCTATCCAGTTGAACAAACTC
>JBBQGM010000042.1:0-42428 GCA_038322995.1 Pyrinomonadales bacterium | reverse complement strand
CAAACTCATCCCGCTCTAGCGCGCGGCGCAGACTATTCTCTAGCGTCAGACGCTTGAGGGCTTTGGCGTTCATGTCCGCCGTATAGAACTGGTAGCTGTTGCCGCCTTGCTCCTTCGCGCGATTGAGGGCGGAGCCAGCATTCTTCAATAAGGTTTGGGCGTCCGCGCCGTCATCCGGGTAGAGACCGATGCCAATGCTGGCGGTGAGATAAAGCTCGTGCTGCCCGGACACGAACGGCGCTTCGAGCACGCGGAGGATGCTTTGGGCAACCTCAACCGCATCCTCCGTCCGGCGCGCGATTCTGGCGACATCTTCTGTGCGCGTGATTTGCATCAATATGAGGGCAAATTCATCACCGGCAATGCGCGCGACCGTGTCGCTGCGCCGAACGCAACCGGTCAATCGTTCGGCAACTTCATGGAGCAGACGATCGCCCACCGCAGGACCCAGCGTCTCGTTGATCGTCTTGAAGCGATCCAGGTCAAGGAGCACTACGGCGAGCATCTGTTCGCTTCGCTCAGCCAGAGCTAAAGCATGAGGCAGGCGCTCCTGAAAGAGCGTCCGGTTGGGCAGTCCGGTCAGTGTGTCGTAATAAGCTGCTGCTTCCGCGCGCCGGCGCTCGCTGATCTCCCGCTCCAATTCCCGGTAAGCCTCTTCGAGTTGCACCGTGCGCTCCCGGACGCAGCGTTCCAACTCTACCTCAGCCCGCCCGCGTTCCAGCAGACGGGCCACCTTGGCGATCAGGCGCACAGGGTCGTAAGGCAGTTCAAGATAGTCATCAGCGCCGGCCTGCAATCCTTCGACGGCGCTGGTCGCATCAATACGCACGGCGCTGACGAGCAGAATCGGCGTCTGCCGCAGTCCCTCGTCAGCACGGAGCAAACGGCACAGTTCGATCCCGTCGGTGCGCGGCATCGCCACGTCGCTGATCACCAGTTGCGGACGTTCGTGCAGCGCGACCTGGAAGCCGCGTTGCCCGTCAGTCGCGGTGCAGAGCCGATAGCCTGCCTTGCCGAGCAGCAGGCTCGTCAACTCCAACAACTCAGGATTGTCATTGACGATGAGAATCGTGGCTTGATTGTCCTGCCCCCACACGACAGCGTCCGGCTGCGCCGAACGGGGCGCATTAGATAATGAAAATTCTGTCGCCATTTGCTTTTATCTTTGCTGGTTGCTTGACCGGGGCCTCGCAGGATTGCTCTCGTCGCCCCCGCAGGGAACTCGCTGCGCCGGTAAGTACCTGCCAGATTGCGCTCAAGCTGGCAGCGAGTGCGCGCCCACGAAATCAACGCTTCCGACAAAATCGGCGTGGGCAACATGACCGCACCAGTCGAAGCGGATGTCAGAATTGAAGCAGACAGACCTTACGGCTGTGTCATCGGGGCAGCCTCTTCTGCTGTGCCATTTGTCGCCTCCGGGCGAGGCAGATGACCCGTATCACCGCTATGGTATTCATGCCAGGAGAGGGCACACTCTATAGTGGGGTATTGCTCTGGGTTGTCACGTACAGGCGCAGTATGGTGTGACAATTGTTCGGCGAATTCAGTTCCACCACGAGGGGGGTGATTTTCCATATCTTTAGAAACTTGGCAGGTGGTTTCTGGTGAAAGAGTGGGGGTTATTCTCCGGTGAGAGAAGCTATTATCCTGCCAACCACAGGGCATGGCTGCAACAAGAATCATAACACTGTCTTTTCCCGGCTGTATATCGTTAATTTCTCATACACGCCGGCTCTTAGCCGCACTTTCCCTTTACCATCGACAGTGCGGCGCACAAGTTCACACTGAAACTTGTGCGCCGCGTTTTTTGTCTGCGGTTTTGGTTGTCACTCTTTGCCTGCACGGCGTTTGGCTTCGGCGACGACGGCGCGGAGACGTGTGAGCATTTGCTCGTGCGTTTCGCCGGGCACGGGGCCGGTGTCGTAGTCCATGCGTGTGACTGTGCCGGTGGCGGTGCGCGCTTTGGGTTTTGCGCTTGCTCCGGCTTTTGGTGCGCCGGGCGTTAGTTCGGTGGAGGCGTCGGGCGCGAGGTCGGCGACGGTCTCGGCTCCGGCGGCGGGCGAGGCGGTGGCGGCGGCTGCGCTCAAGGGCACGGCCGAGGCTTGCCCGGTGGCGGCTTGCGCTTTGGCGGCCGGGCGATGCGCATCGGCGGCGGGCGATGAGTCTGTGCCGGCGGTGGTGGCCGCGGTCGGTGTGGTGCGCGCCGCCGCGTCGTGTTTGGGCATGATGCCGCCGGCCAGTTCTTTGCGCCGTTTGGCTTCGGTGACGATGGCTTGCAGGCGTGCGATCTTTTGTGCCGGGGTCTCGCCCGCGACGGGGCCGGGCGCGGGCGGCGCAACGTAAGGAATGAAACCGGTGTCGGGATCAGGCACAGGCGCTGCGGTCGCGGCCGGCGCAGCAGGTTTACTCGCGGGCGCAGCTTGCGGCGACGCGGCGGCCGGCTTTGGTGTCGCGGCCGCGGCCGGTTTGGGCGCAGCAGCCGGCGTGGGCTTGGCGGACGCATGGGCCGCGGCCGGTTCGACCATGACATAGACGCCGCGCTCGTTCTTAACGATGGTGGGCAGCGTGCCGCCGGCCGCTTGCAAGATCAGGTTCTGCTCATGCTCGACGTAGCGCCGCTGGCGCGGGTCGCGCACGTGGCCGAGCGGCGGCCCGGCATAGAGCGCGCCGCAGGTCTGACATTTGTAGAGCAGGTCGTCGCCGCGCAGATGTTTGCGCGCGGCCTCGCGGATGGGGCTGACCTGTTTCAAGTGGCCGTTACACAGCTTGCCCTTCTCGTTCTTCTCGTTGCAGACGGTCTGCCCTTCAAAGAAACGCTTGGGTGTGCCGGCTTGCGAGCGTTGCTGTTCGGTCGGCGCTTCTTTGGCGACAATCTCGTTGGTGGCCATAAACTTCGGTGCGTGTCCCTTTGGTAGTCGCGCGGTGGTCAAACGTGCGCGCCATGATACATAAAAAGCTGGCCATTGTCAGTGGTCAGTTGGCCGTTGTGTGCGGCGCGGGCGTAAGCGGTTACGCTGAAGCCTGCACAGCTAACCACGGACGACGGACAATAGACGGGTTTTCTTTTATGATGAGGCTGCATGAAACGAAAATTATTGGGACAGTTGTGGCGGCGCACGCCGCGCCGGGTGCGACGTTGGGGCGTGTGGTTGGTTGAGCCGCGCTTCACGGTGACGGCGGGCGCGCTCGTGCTAGATGCAGCGGGGCGCGTGCTGTTGCTCAAGCACACGTTTCGCAGTGGGAGCGGTTGGGGCCTACCGGGCGGCTTTCTGGAAAAGGGCGAGCAACCGGAAGAAGCGTTGCGGCGCGAGTTGCGCGAAGAGGTCGGCTTGGAATTGACGGCAGCGCGGCTGGCATTCGTGCGCACGTTGAAGCGGCCGCGCCAGGTCGAGATCATGTTTTGCTGTCGGGCGGCGGGCGAGGCGTGCCCGCAAGGGAATGAGATCGAGTTGGCGCGTTGGTTTGCGCCGGACGCGCTGCCGCCGGAGTTGCCGCCGGAGCAGCATCGCCTCGTCGCGCGCACGCTACAGAGTAGCGCAAACCCGCCCGATTGATGATATGCTCTGCGCCCACAAAGAATCAGTTCAAGGTTGCAGGTTCAAAGTTCAAGGTTCAATCTCAGGCTTCGGCTAATAACCTTTAACTTTGAACTTTGAACCTTGAACCGACCGACTTTAAACGTAGGAGACATGAGACCTATGGTGCAACTTATTCCAACGCCGGAGCAGGTGATGGACATCTTGCAACGCACGGGCGCGTTTCGCGAAGGGCATTTCGTCCACCCGTCGGGCAAGCATACGCCGCATTATTTTCAAATGCCGCTCGCCTTTCGCTACTACGACACGGCGCGCGTGCTGGCGGTCGCGCTCTCGCGCAAGTTCCGGATCGAAAAAGAGATTTCGAGCATGCTGCCGCGCGTCGCCATCGTTGCGCCGGGCGCGGGCGGCATTCCAGTCGCCTTCGGCGTGCGTGACGCCTTGAGCGCCGAGCAGATTTATTGGGCTGAGCGCGAAGAGGGCCAACGCTTGTTTCGGCAGTACGTCAAGCAGGGCGAGATCAACCCGTGCGTCATCGTGGACGACATCATCCGTAGCGGCGACGCGATCCGCGAGACCGCCGTGCAGGTGCGCGAACTGGGCGCGCAGATTATTGGCTGCGGCGCAATCGTCCGCTTCAAAAGTGCGCCCGCCGACATCGACGGCATCGAGATTAAATCGCTCGTCGAGTTCGACGCCAAGTATTACGACTCCGGCGAGCAATGCGCCGATTGCACGAACGGCGCACCGGAAGAGCACGTGCGATTTTAAGCGCAATGACAAGAGACGCGTGACAAGCAAGACTTATTTCTTAGCTCGCCACTCGCCACTCGGCACTTGTCACTCGTTGCTGCTTTTTATATCTCGTGCCTGTTCGCCATCGCCTTGTCCATCGTGACCTCGTCCACGTATTCGAGATCGCTTCCCACCGGCATGCCCATCGCGATGCGCGTGGTACGGACGCCGAGCGGTTTCAGTAGGCGCGAGATGTAGCTGGCGGTGGCTTCGCCTTCGGTGTTGGGATTGGTAGCGAGGATAACTTCGCGCACCTCGACGCCGTCGTTGTTCTCGGGCCGGAGGCGCGGCAGTAGATTTTGCAGACGCAAATCTTCGGGGTGGATGTTGCGGAGCGGCGAGAGGCTGCCGTGCAAGATGTGGTACAGACCGTGATAACTGCGCGTCTTCTCCACCGCGACGAGGTTGTAAGGTTCTTCGACAACGCAGATGATGGAGCGGTCGCGGGCTGTGGATGCGCAGAAGCGGCACGGGTTAACGTCGGTCAGATTATTACAGATCGTGCAAAAGACGATCTTGCGCTTCACCTCTTCGAGCGCCGCGACGAAGCGCTCGACCTCCTGCTCCGACATGCGCAGCACGTGGAACGCAAGTCGCTGCGCCGACTTATGCCCGATGCCGGGCAGGCGCTTGAACTCGTCAATCAGTTTCGTAACCGGCTCGGCGTATTCCAACATAGAAGTTAGAGGTTAGAAGTCAGAGGTCAAAGGTTAGTGAAGGCAGTTTTAACTGACCTCTAACCTCTGCCCTCTTACATCAGTCCCGGTGGCAGCATGCCGCCGAGCTTGCCCTTCATCGCCTCGTCCACTTTGCGCGAGGCTTCGTTGACGGCGGCGACGATCAAATCTTGCAGCATCTCCACGTCGCCATCTTTGATCGCTTCCGGATCGATCTTTAACGCTTCAAGCTCCTTCGTGCCGCGCATCTGCACGGTGACGACGCCGCCGCCGGCCGTGGCGTCCACGACCATTGCCTCCATCTCCGTCTGCATCTTCTCCTGCATGGCCTGCGCCTGCTTCATCATCTGCTGAATGTTCATCCCACCGGGAAACTTCATCACGCCACCTCGCGCTTCGCTAAAATTTTCGGGCAAAGGGTTCGCCACACATCCTAACCGCCCGCGTGCGCAAAATGCAACGCGGCCTCACAGCAAGGCTGAGATTTCACAGCCACGCCGGCCGCGTGTTATAAGGCGAGCCTGAAGCGATGAAGCGATATGTCATCAAACGACCGGCGGGCGCGCCCGATAGATTGGCACGCTACCGCGAGGAGTTGAACGCGGAGCAGTTCGCGGTCGTGACCGCGCCGGCCGGCCCCGTACTCGTCATCGCGGGTGCGGGCAGTGGCAAGACGCGCGCGATCACCTATCGCGTTGCGTATCTCATCGAACAAGGCATTGCGCCCGCGCGCATCATGCTGGCGACATTCACGAACCGCGCGGCGCGCGAGATGCTCAGCCGCGTCGAGGGCTTGACCGGCGGCGACGTGCGGCGCGTCTGGGGCGGCACGTTCCACCGCATCGCCAATCTCATCCTGCGCCGCCACGCTGAATCTATCGGTTATGACAATAATTATTCGATCCTCGATGCTGAGGACGCGCGCGACTTGCTCGCCGTTTGCGTGCAGGATGCGGGCGTGGACACACGTGCGCGCCGCTTTCCCAAAGCCGAGGTCTTGCAGGACATCATCAGTTACGCGACCAACACGGATCAGCCGATCCCCGAAGTGGTCGCGCGCCGCTATCCTTATTTCGAGCCGTTGACCGAACAAATCAAGCGCGTGGACGTGGCTTACCTTGAGCGCAAGCGTGTGCGCAACGTGATGGACTACGACGATCTGTTGTTGAACTGGAAACGTCTGTTGATGGAGAAGGACGAGATCGCGCGGCTCTACAGCGAACAGTTTGAGCATGTGTTGGTGGACGAGTATCAAGACACGAATAAGCTGCAAGCCGAGTTGCTCGATCTGCTCGCCGTGAAGCATCGCAACGTGATGGTCGTAGGCGACGATGCGCAATCGATCTTCGCTTGGCGCGGCGCGGAATGGGCCAACATCTATGAGTTCCCGCAGCGTTACCCGGACGCGCGCCAGTATCGGCTGGAAATAAATTATCGCTCCACGCCGGAAATCCTCGCGGTCGCCAACATCTCCATCGCGGCGAACCGCAAACAGTTTCCCAAAGAGTTGCGCGCGGTGCGGCCATCGCTGGGCCTCGCGCCTGCGCTCGTGCCATGCAGCGATGCGGATCAACAGGCGACGTTCGTCGCGGCGCGCGTGCTTGAGTTGCGCGAAGAGGGCGTGCCGCTCACAGAGATCGCCGTCCTCTATCGCTCGCACTACCACTCGCTCGAATTGCAGTTAGAGCTAACTAGGCGCGGCATTCCCTACAGCATCCGCAGCGGCGTGCGCTTCTTCGAGCAGGCGCACATCAAGGATGTGCTGGCCTACCTAAGACTTGTCGCCAACCCGCGCGACGAGTTGGCGTGGCAGCGCGTGTTGAAGCTGATCCCGAACGTCGGCCCGGCGACGGCCAATCGTATCTGGGAGCAGATCGGCTACGCGCCCGACCCGCTCGCGTTGGTCGTCAGCGGCGCGGCAGACAGCGCGGCGCGGCGTGGGACGACGTGGAGCGAGTTTCGCGCGCTCGTCGCTGAGCTTGTGCGCGATGAGGTGCGCGCGAGTCCGTCACGACAAATCGAGTTGGTGCTGGCGCGCGGTTATGAAGCCTACTTGGCGGCGACCTACGAGAACGCCGACGCGCGGCTCGAAGATTTGCGCCAACTCGCGCAGTACAGCGTGCGTTACAACGCGACCGAGGATTTTCTGTCCGAGCTTGCGTTGCTCTCGACCGAACGCTACGGCGCACCGCAACCGCTCACGGGCGAAGACGTGGTTAGCGGTGGCGACGAAGACGAACTGTTAACGCTCACCTCCGTCCATCAGGCGAAGGGCTTGGAGTGGCGCGCGGTCTTTCTCATCTGGGTGGCGGACGGCCGCTTCCCCGCGCCGCGCTCTTTGCGCGAAGCCGAAGGCGAAGAAGAGGAGCGGCGTTTGTGGTACGTCGCCTTAACGCGCGCCCGTGACCAACTCTACCTCACCTATCCGCTCATCAGCACCGACTACAATCGCCAGACGGTCGTGCAACGCCCCTCGCGTTTCGTCACCGAAGTGCCACCGGAGTTGTACGAGCTTTGGAGTCTGGAAGAAGAGGCGAACGCGCTTCAGTCTGCGCCCGAAGTGAAAGAGGAGGGCCCAAGCGGCTATTTGAACTGATGCTTATGCCACATGACAACGCGCTCGAACGCACGCTGGCCGCTGAGGTCAAGCTCTATTATGATCTTTCTGCGCCGTCCCAGATGCCCGCGCCGTTGCTCATTGCGTTGCACGGCTATGGCAGCAACAAAGGCTGGATGCTGCGGGCGGCGCGCGAGTGTGTGCCGGACGGTTTCGCGGTCGCGGCGTTGCAGGGGCCACATCAGCATTTGAAAGAGCCGAAAGAGCCGGGCGGGCCGTTGCGATACGGCTTCGGCTGGTTGACGAATTTTCATGCGGAAGATTCGGTTGCAGTTCATCATCGCGCGCTGCTCGATCTCATCAGCAACTTGATTGCTGAAGGCGTCGCTGATCGCAATCGTGTTTTCTTGCTCGGCTTCTCGCAGACCTGCGCGCTCAACTATCGGTTCGCGTTCACGCATGCGGATGTGTTGCGCGGCGTCATAGGCATCTGCGGCGGCTTACCCGGCGACTGGGCCACGAGCGAAGTTTATCGCGCGACCGATGCAAGCGTGTTGCATCTCGCGGGCACGCGCGACGAGTTTTATCCGCCCGCGCGCGTCGCCGGTTACGAGCAGCAATTGCGCCAGCATGCGCGCGATGTTTCGCTCAAGAGTTATGACGCTGCGCACGAATTAACGCCCGCGATGCGCGCGGACGTGCGCGCGTGGTTGCAGGCGCACTTGTGAGTATTGTCGGCCAAGTTTCGGTCGCGTATAGTTGCGCCGCATTCGCAACTCGCCGCGAAAGGAACATCCGTCCACATGCGTCATCGCCGCCTTGTTGTCGCTCTCGTCGCACTGCTCTTGCTGATCGCACTCGCGTCCGCGTGTGCCTCGTCAACAAACTCGGCCAAGGAAAATGAACAGACCAGCGCGGCGGTGCGTGCGGTGTTGGAGGCGCAGGCGGCGGCGTGGAATCGCGGCGACATCGCGGGCTACATGGACGGCTACGAGCGCGCCGACACGACCACGTTCGTCTCCGGCGACACCATCACGCGCGGCTGGCAGACCGTCCACGACCGCTACGTGCAACGCTACGACTCGCGCGCCAAGATGGGCACGCTCGCGTTCTCCGAGCTTGAGATCAAACCGCTCAGCCAGTTCTACGCGCAAGCCACAGGCCGTTGGCAACTCGCACGTGCGGGCGACACACCGCACGGCCGCTTCACCCTGCTGCTGCGCCGCACCAGCAACGGCTGGCGCATCGTGCAGGACACCACCACATCTGCATAACGAAAGTAGAAAGATGAGCGGCGAAAGCTCGAAGGTGCTTTGATGGCAGACGAAACTCATGCGGACACGACGGCGACATTAGAGCGGGCGGAAGGGCGCGTCGAGGAACGCAGCAAGGAGTTGCGGAAAGAGTTGGGCCTCGGCAGCCTCGTGCTGACGCAGATACTCTTCATCGTCGGGCTGACGTGGGTTGGTGTCGCCGGCAAGATCGGGCCGCCGCACGTCATCTTCTGGCTGCTGGCGATTGTGCTGTTCTACATCCCGACGGCGGCAGTCGTCATCTACCTCAATCGCCTGATGCCGCTCGAAGGCGGCCTGTATCAATGGGCGAAGCTTGGCTTCAACGAATTTTTAGGCTTCATGGTCGCGTGGAATTTGTGGCTGTACGTGATCGTGAACACGTCGGAAGTCGGCTTGCTCGTCACTAACTTTATGGCTTATGCGCTGGGGCCGCGCGTTGCGTGGTTGACCGACAGCAAGTGGTTCGCGTGCGTCGCCGATGTCGGTGTCATCGCGTTGCTGGTGTTGGTGGCGATACTGGGTCTGGGCGTCGGCAAGTGGGTGCACAATCTGGGCGGCGTGATGATGTTATTCATCTTCACGCTGTTGCTGGCGCTGCCGCTAATTCATCTGGCGCGCGGCACGCTGCCCACGTATCGCCCGTTTGCGACGACGCTGCCGGTAGTCTCCCTCTTCAGTTTGAACATTCTCGGCAAGATGGGCTTTGGCGCGATGGGCGGCTTCGAGTACGTGGCCATCATGGCGGGCGAGACGCACGCGCCCGCGCGCACGATCAATCGCTCGGTGCTGATCGCTGCGCCGATCATCGCGTTAATGTTCATGCTCGGCACGAGTTCGGTGCTGGCGTTCGTGCAACCCGACAACATTGATCTGACGGGGCCGATTCCGCAGGTGCTGACCATCGGCTTCGGCTCGTTCGGCGTACTCGCGTATCTCGTCTCGGTCGTGATTCTGTTCACGCTGGCGCTCAGGCTCGCGCAGTCGAGCGTTATCTTCACGGCGGTCACACGGCTGCCGATGGTGGCGGGCTGGGACAGACTGCTGCCGGAGTGGTTCTCGCAACTGCACGCGAAATATCGCACGCCGGTCAACTCGATCCTGCTCGTCGGCGCAATCACGCTCGCACTCGGCCTCGTCAGTTTGATCGGCGTCGGGCAACAGGAGGCGTTTCAACTGCTGTTCAATGCGAACGGCATGATGTACGGCCTGACGTATCTCGTGATGTTTATGATCCCGCTCATCGGCCTGCGCGGAGTCGAACCGCGCCCGCCCATCTGGTTGCGCATTGCCGCCGGCTCCGGCTTCTTGATGACGCTGTTGTTCGTCGTCCTCTCCGTCTTCCCGATCATACAGGTGGCCAACCGGACGACCTTCGCGCTCAAGATCATCGCCGTCATCGCCAGCTCAAATCTCGTTGGCGTGGCGATCTACTGGTTTGCGCAACGCCGCCAGCGGCCCGGCTTGGCGACGCGGCCGGCCACAGGCGCTTGAACCGCCGGCGCGCTACCTGACATCGAACTCATTACGCAATGCCTGATACGCTCGCCATCATTAACTGCGCACAACTCGTGACGCTCAAAGGGCCACAGCGGCCGCGCGTGGGCGCGGAGTTGGGCGAGCTAGGAATCATCGCGGACGGTGCGTTGCTTGTGCGCGATGGGTGCGTCGCGGCCGTCGGCCCGCGCGCCGAGATCGAATCACTTATCGCGGATGATTGCGTGGTGGTTGATGCGGGCGGGCGCGTTGTGCTGCCCGGCTTTGTGGACGCGCACGCGCATCCGGTGTTCGCGGGCACGCGCGTTGACGAGTTCGAGCAACGCACGCGCGGCGCGACTTATCAGGAGATCGCGGCGGCGGGCGGCGGCATCAGTGCGACCGTGCGACGCACGCGCGCCGCAAGTGAGGACGAGTTGGTGGCGGCGGGCAAACGCTATGCGGCTTGGTTTCTGCGCGGCGGCACGACGACCGTCGAGGCGAAGTCGGGCTACGGGCTGACGCTCGCAGATGAGTTGAAAATCCTGCGCGCGATCCGGCGGTTGGCTGCGGAGACGCCGCTCAGTTATGTGCCAACGTTTCTGGGCGCGCACGATGTGCCCGTAGAGTACCGCGCCCGGCGCGCTGATTATATCGGGTTAATCATTAACGAGATGTTGCCGCATGTAGCGGCGGAGCGACTCGCGGAATACTGCGACGTGTTCTGCGAGCAACGTGTATTCACGCTCGCCGAGACACGCCGGATTTTGACGGCCGCGCGCGGGCATGGATTAGGCTTGCGCATGCACGCGGATCAGTTGTCGCTCTCCGGCGGCGCACAACTCGCGGCGGAACTAGGCGCGACAACCGCCGATCATCTTGAGCACACGGACGCGAATGGCATCGCCGCGCTCAAGTACGCGCACGTGCAACCCGTCTTGCTGCCCGGCTCGGTCTATGCGCTCGGTTCGACGCGCTATCCGGCGGCGCGCGATATGATCGCGGCCGGTTTGGCCGTCGTGCTCGCCACCGATTTCAATCCCGGCTCGTCGCCGACGCCTGCGATGCTCACCGTCCTGTCACTCGCTTGCACGCAGATGAAGTTGACGCCGGCCGAGGCCATCACCTGCGCAACGATCAATGCAGCTTACAGTCTCAAGCGCGGCACACAGACCGGCTCGCTCGAAGCGGGCAAGCGCGCCGACTTCGTGCTACACGACTGCGCGGACTATCGCGAGTTGGCCTATTTCTTCGGCGTCGAGCATGCGCATGCCGTTTACGTTGCGGGGCGCGAGGTATTCCGCCGTACGTAGCGCACGCTATGCCCGTGCCGCCGCCACAAACTGGTGGTGAAAATAATTATTGACGCACAAACGGATCGTCATTTATCATGCGGCGCAGCACTGGAAAGGAGGTGATCAAAAAACGTATATGAGTTCTTATCACAGTGAGGTGGCTGGGACCTGAAAGACGGACTCACAACCTGAAATTGTTAGGGTGTTGTCCGCCAGAGTCTAGTGCGCCGCCCGCCAGAGGGCCCGCACACAAGAGGCACGCAGGTCAATCCCAACAGTTCACCGGAAAGGCCGTCCGCGATCATGCGCGGACGGCCTTTCTCTTTTAGGAATTAGGCATGGAGACGTTGACGAAATACGCGGCGGTGGCGGCGGGCGGTGCGCTCGGCGCGATGCTGCGCTACGCGCTGGGCAACTCGACGCTGGGGCGCATGGCCGCGCCGTTCCCGACCGCCACGCTCGTCATCAACGTCACCGGCTCGTTTCTGATCGGTCTCTTCCTGACGCTCGCGGCGGAGCGCAGCCATATCTCGCCGCACTTGCGGCTCGCCTTGGCCGTCGGCTTCGTCGGCGCATACACCACCTTTTCAACGTTCGAGTGGGAGACGTTCAAGTTAACCGAGGCGGGCGATTGGGCGCGCGCGTTGCTCTATGTCATGTTAAGTTTCGCACTTGGCCTAATCGCCGTGTGGGCGGGCATCGCCGCTGCCCGCAGGTTGGGGCCCATGCCCACGAACAAGATCGCCCACTATGCTGTTCGTGCGGATAAAGTGGATTTGTCCGATGGTGAGTGCGGCGAGCATGCGCAGCCGGAAAAGGGCACGGCGACGGAAGGTTAAGCCGGCGAGGCAGGGGTGCGGGGCCGAACCGCACGGGATAATTCGTAGGCCTGTTAACACAAAAAAAGGCAGGGCCGCGCGACCGGCCGGAGAAAATTCAATTCGGCACTTGCATCACGTAGCAGATTTGACTATATTACGCACAACCGAGGCGTTGGTGAATCCTTCGTCTCACCGGTTGATGGGGTGAGGACATCAATCGGACTATGAACAGGCGCGAAGCTCCCAAAAGCTGCCGCGCCTGTTCGCTTTTTTGGTTAACTCCTATCGGTCGCGCGGTTAAAAGTTGTACTTACCGCTATTCCGCGTGTTCGGGATGCACGGGCATAAACTTACGCAGCAGGGCTTCGAGCTGATCGAAGTCCACCGGCTTGTTGACGAAATCGTCGCAGCCGGCCGCGAAGGCCCGCTCCCGATACTCGCGTTCCTGATGCGCCGTCACGGCTATGATCAGCACATCGTTTAAGAAACCCTGGGCGCGGATTTGCTTTGTGGCCGAGATGCCGTCGAGGACGGGCAAACTCAAGTCCATCAAGATGAGGCGCGGATGCTCGCGCTTGGCCAGTTCGACCGCCCGCTGCCCGTTCGCTGCTTCCAGCACGTAATAACCTTTGAGTTCCAGCAGCAGCTTGAGCAACTGGCGCGTATCGTCAAGGTCTTCCACCACCATAACGGTGCGCGAGTCGGCAGCAGTAACATCCATACCCGATAAACCTCAAGCGGGGGCGGCCACAATGCAAGTTGTCGAGGGAATGACTAAGGGGGACTGATACTAGATCGTCAAACGCTGTGAGGCAAGCTGCGTGCGGCGGGCAGCACGAGATAGGGCCGCCGCATATTGATTCCGCTAACGTGTGAGGTTGTATATTAGCTGAACCAGCAGAAAGGCAAGGGCGGAGATGGTTGCGGCAATCGGGATCGTCACGACCCACGCCCAGACGATGCGGCCCGCCACGCCCCACTTGACGGCGGAGAGCCGGCGCGTCGCGCCGACGCCGACAATCGCGCCCGTGATCGTGTGCGTCGTCGAGACGGGCACGCCGGTCAGCGTTACGTAAGCGAGCGTTAGGGCCGCGCCCGTCTCGGCGCAGAAGCCGCCGACGGGTTTCAATTTCGTGATGCGCGTGCCCATCGTGCGCACGATGCGCCAACCGCCGGAGAGTGTGCCGAGCGCGATGGCGGCGTGGGCCAGCAGCACGACTGTGATAGGAATGGCCGGCAATGAGCCGTCGGGGTTGTAATGTATGCCAAACGCGCCGCCCGCAGCCAGTACGGCCGTGATGATGCCCATCGTCTTTTGCGCGTCGTTGCCGCCGTGGCCGAGCGAGAAGGCAGCGGCCGAGAGCAGTTGCCCACGCCGGAAAAGTTTGTCCACGCGATGCGGCGACCAACGCCGGAACAGCCAACTGACAGCCACCATTAACGCGAAGCCGAGCAGCGCGCCGATGAACGGCGAGAGGACGATGAACTTGATCGTCCGCAGCCACACGTCTGTCTTGAGCAGCCCGTGAAAGCCTCTGTACGCCGCGATGCCTGCGCCCGCGTAGCCGCCCAAAAGTGCGTGCGAACTGGACGTTGGCAGCCCCAGCCACCAGGTGATCAAGTTCCAGATGATCGCGCCTAAGAGCGCGGCGAGCAAGACGTAGAGGCGTAGGTCAGGCGCGATCAAGTCCATCCGTACGCCATCGCCGATAGCCTTGGCGACGCGCGTGCCGAAGACGACGAAGGCGATGAAGTTGAAGAACGCGGCCCACAAAACGGCTATGCCGGGCGACAGGACGCGCGTCGAGACGACCGTGGCGATAGAGTTCGCCGCGTCGTGGAAGCCGTTGATATAGTCGAAGACGAGCGCGAGCGCGACGAGGACGAGGACGAAAGCGAGCGTGGCAGTCATGGGGCGTGTCTCTTAGCTGTGTTTGAGGATCATGCTTTCAATGATGTTGGCGACGTTCTCGCAACGGTCGACCGTGGCTTCGAGCTTCTCGTAAATCTCTTTCCACTTGAGCACGGTGAGCGGGTCGGTCTGCTGGCGGAACAGTTCGGCCACGGCGGTGTGATAAATGTCGTCGCCTTCGTTCTCTAAACGGTGCATCTCGACAAGGCGCGGCGTCAGGCCGACGGGCTTCGCCAGCACGGAGACAATCTCGTGCAGTTGCGCGGCCATGCGATGGATCACGTCGGCGAAGCGGCGCGCGTGCCCCGACGATTCGCGGATGTCGAACATGACCATCGCGCGGGCGGCGTCGTCGATCAGATCGACAATGTCATCGAGCGCGGACGAGAGCATATAAATGTCTTCGCGGTCGAACGGCGTGATGAAGGTCTTGTTGAGTTGCGTCGAGACGGTGTGCGTCAAATCGTCGCAGGCGTGCTCGATGGACTTGATGCGCTGCGCATACTGGTCGTAAAGCTGTTGCCCGTCGGCGAGCATCTCGACCAGCAGTTTCGAGGCGTCGAAGATGTAAGAAGTCATTTGCGAGAAGAAGCCGAAATACTGATCCTCTCGCGGTAGTAAGCTAAAGCGTGCCATTTTGCGCGTACCTGCTCTGGGTTCACTGGATTGGCTCAAACGGGCCGGAACTATATGCGAAGCAGCGGGCGGGCGACAAGCAACACCTGTTAATTTATTGTTAACGGGATAGATGAAAAAACGGGGCGCGGTGAACTTCTGGCGAAGTTTCGTCCGCGCCCCTTAGTCCGCATAACAGGTGGGGTATGCCGCGCAGTCTAAACGCGTGAGGCTAAATCCGTGTGAACGCGCGTTTAAATGTTGCTTACGAATTCGCGCCCCCCGTGGGGGCTTAAAATCGAAACACCGTGTCGAATTGCAACCGGTGCGTCGCGCGGTTGAGCGAGCCGGGCGGCGTTACGCCGAACGGGCCGAGCAAACCGTTGGGGCGTTGGGAGAATACCTCGGTCAAAGTCAGCAGCACGCGTGGCTCGACCGTGTAGGTAAAGCTGAAGCGGTGTACGCGCACGTCCGATGGTTGCAAGATGTCGGAGAGATTGAACGGTGTCAGCACCGCGTCCTTCTCAATGCGTAGGAACGTGTAATCGAACAGCACGTCGCCCGCCGTCTTAGTTTTGCCGACCTGCACTTCGGCCCAGACACCATTGTCTTCATGGTTGGGCAGCAGGCGATTCGCGCCGCCCGCGCCTGCGACCACTACGTCGTGTACTTGCGTGTTATGCACGAAGTCGAAGAGCAACGCGATGGGGAAACGATTACTGTGCGTAAGTTCGAGGCGCGCGATCAGATCGACGAGATTGAAGCCGGAACTGAGCCGGCCGTCGCGGTTGATTGCATTCGTATTGGCCACCGACGCGCCGACGTTCCCGCCGGTGACGAGCGCGTCGCGCGGGATTTGGACGAGGGTCGTGATGGTCTGCGCGGGCGTGGTCGCGGTCGCGGGGATCGTGAACGTGACGGGGATTTGCAATTGCCCGCCAAATAGTTGCGCGACGTTGACGAACTGCGTGCCGGAGTAATAGAGGTCTGCGGCCGAGAGCGTGAGGCTGGCTTGCGGCGTCAGGTCGAAGCGCGCCCGCGCCTGTGCGCCGTAGAGCGCAAGGTCGCGGCCCGCGCGCCGCGATTGCTCCACACTGACGTGCCCGGCCGCGTCGAGCACGAAACCGGAAGCGCGCTCGAAAAAGGGCAGTTGCCACGCAACGAAGGTCAGACTTTTGAGCCATGAGTCTTTGAGGTCGCGGGTGTAGAGTTCGTTCAAACCCTCCGGCATCACGTCCTGGTCAATCGTCAACTCGGTGGCAAGCCACGGGGGCTCGAACTTGCCGGCTTGCAAGCGCAAGCCCGGCACACGCGCGGGCTTGTAGGTGATGAACGCCTGATCAAGCCCGAACGGTTTGCGCGTGAAGACATCCGTGAACGTCTGGTTTCCCACGTTCACGTCGCCGTATGTGCCGGTGGCGAGGCGCAAGCCCCATTGAAACTCGCGCTCGGTCTTGTTGAGCTCACGCCCGAACTGGCCGCGCACGGCGAAGCGCGCACGGATGCGGGCGCGGTTGCGCGCCGACAACTCGTTGCCGACGATGGTTGGGTCGGCGCTGTTCGCCAGCGCGTTCAACTGGCCGAAGAAACCTTCATAACGCAGCCGCACATCGCCGCTGAAGTTGATCGAGCTGAGCGCGGCGGTCGTGATCTCAGTGGCCTTCGGTGCATTGGTTTTGGCCGGCTGGGCGCTCGTGGCTTGCGTGGGCAGCGGGCCGGTGGCGTCGGCGGCGAGCGCGTCGGAGGTCGGTACGTCGCTTGTGCGATAGGTCGCGGCGGTGACGGCCGCCGCCGCCGCGTCGTGCGCCTTGGTGTCGCGCGCAAGTAGTTGTTGTAACAGTTGGGCTTGCTCTTTGAGCGTGGCGCGCAGTTGTTCAATCTCCGCGTGCTGTGTCTGCAATTGGCGCTGTAGGTCGGCGAGCGGCGTAGGCATCTCTACGCTAGGCGCGGGCGTCTGCGCGTGTGCGGCGCAGGCGAGGGCAACGAAGAGCGCGCACGTCGTTAGCGCACGGATGAGAATCTGACGCATAGTTTGTCCTTCCTCTGTTGGGGGGTGCGGACACAAGCATTTCAACGGGCAGAAGTTAACATGACCATAGTGACGGATCGAGAAAATATGTGTTGCGCCCGCTGGCGCGCGCGCGGTTCGTTCACGCAAGCATGGTTGTGTCCGGCTGGTGCGTGACAACCTAAATATGATAGAGTGCATCTAAATCAACGATTATCGTTTTACCCTTCTCTCGCGCGTCAACGGTGATGCGCCCCGCGCCACGAAAGATTGGCGGCGGCGTTTGGATGGTTCGAGAGCAGGCCCAGGTCAACTTTAGAAGCCGCTCGTTAGAGCATCCGAACGCAAGCCTTCGCTGCAACCGCTACGCCGAAGCACACTTCGATTCGCCGCTTCTTTTAACACTCCCACAGGGGAGAGGTACACAACATGTCTATGAAACTTTATGTCGGCAATCTCGCTTTTCAAACATCGAGCGACGATTTACAGCAGTTATTTGCGCAGGCGGGCACGGTTGAGTCGGCCGCGGTCGTGGAAGATCGGGAGACGGGGCGCTCACGCGGCTTCGGCTTCGTCGAGATGTCCAGCAAAGAAGAGGGCAATGCCGCGATTGCGAAGTTCAATGGTCAAGACGTGGGCGGGCGCGCGTTGAATGTCAACGAAGCCAAGCCGCGTGAAGATCGCGGCGGTGGCGGTGGCAATCGCGGTGGTGGTGGTGGTCGTGGCGGCTACAGCGGCGGCGGCAACTCGCGCTACTAACTCGTCGCCCGCTACTTCCGGCGACTCTTTAGCAGATAGCCTCCGGCACGAGTATTCGGCCGGAGGCTATCTGCTCTTGCAGCAAGAATTATCCACTATGCGCGCACTAAGCGAGAGGAGAAGCAGACTTGTCTAAAGAAGACCTTGTTCCAGCAGAGGGGTTAGTGGTCGATAAACAACCGAACGCATTCTTCAAAGTTCGGATTGATAACAGCGAGCACATCGTGCTGGCGCAAATCTCCGGCAAGATGCGTAAGCATCGCATCCGCATCTTGATGGGCGACCGCGTGAGCGTCGAGATGTCGCCTTACGATCTGTCGCGCGGCCGGATCACTTATAGATACAAATAAGCGGGCAGTCTAAGGAGCAGGCAATGGAAATACAAACATATAAGGTTGGAGAGCGGGCCGACAAGTTATGCGCGATTTGCAATGAAGAGCGCGGGCACGTAGTAATGTCGGTCAACGTGCGCGGCCAGATTTCGCGCGTGAGTTGTCCGAAATGCGGCACGCTCAGCACCTTCAAACGCGGCGCACGCACGGCCCCGCGGCTGTCAGCGCAACCGGGCTTGCCTTATGATCAGGCGCACACGTACCGGGCCGGGCAGACCATGCTGCACACGACTTATGGCATCGGCGAAGTGACCGCGCTCGTCGAGCCGCAAAAGATTGATGTGCTGTTCGCCGACCGTGTGCGGCGGCTCGTGCATGCCCGCGCTTAGACCTTAGCATCGCGGTGCTTGTTTCTACCTCCACCTGTTCTTTTGCAAAGGTATGGTTGACCGATGATAAGTACCATCGACGCAGAGAAGTTCGGCCGCATCTGCGACGGCGTGTGGCGTGATCGGGCCGCGATCCTGATCGGGCGCGGCATCTTGAGCGACGAGACTGCGCTGCTGCGGGCCGTCTACTGGCGACTGTGCAATGCGGGCGGCGCGCTGGGGCAGGGCCTCGTGGATTTTGGCGAAGGGCACATGCTGCCTGTCTATCAACGCCTCGTCAGCGCCATGCTCAAACAGCACGCGCACCCACCGTTCGATGGTGCGCCTTTCCTTGACGATCTGCTCCGGCGGGCCGCGACTGAAGACCCGGCCAGCGGGTAGCCAGGCGGCGCATGACGATAACTAACTGCTGTTTGGTGTTATCCTAAAGCTACAAGGAGCAGAAGCTATGATAACCGTTGCCAATCGCATTTACGTTAAGGCGGAACACGCCGCCGCCTTCGAGGCCAGATTTCAAGCGCGGGCCGGGCTGGTGGACAAGATGCCCGGCTTCATTTCTAACCAAGTCCTCCGCCCGGTCAACGACGGCGATCCGTATGTGGTCTTTACGCTCTGGCAGAGCCGGCAAGACTTCCTCAACTGGGTACGCTCCGATGCGTTTGTGCAGGGCCACGCGCAGTCGGGCACTTTGCCGAAGGACGCCTTTACGCAGCCGAACGTGTTGGAGATGCACGAGGTCGTCCAGGATTCGGCCCGGCCGGAATTAGCGCCGGAACCGCACGGCGGCCCCTTCAACATGCACTAATCCTCTCGCACCTATGAACCGCAGCCTGCGCCCGCTGGCGTTACTAACGAGCTTATCTGCGCTGTTGGTGACGATCTGGATCGTCTTGCCTGCGCCCGCCTATCAGCTTTGGTTAATCGCGGTGCTGGCGAGCGAGTGGAGTCTAGCGTTCGGCGCGCTGGGCGCGGTCGGTTGCCTGTGCAGTTTATTCTTAGCCCGCCGTCGTTGGCTGTGGTTCTTACCGGCCGGCGCGGGCGCGTTGGCCTCTCTCCTCGCCCTCTATCCACTGGGCAGCGCATTGCGGGCAGCGCACGCTAACGGCCTTTCCTTATCACTGCGGCAGTACGTCTCAGGCGCGGCGAGCGAAAGCAACGGCGACACGCACGCCACCGTCAATGTCACGACTTACACGTTCGCCCATGTCGCCGGCAAGTCGCTGCAACTCGACGCCTACTTGTCACCTGCTGCCGTCGTGGCCCATGACGGCGCGGGCGTGATCGTTGTTCATGGCGGTGCGTGGAATGCGCGTGCGCGCAGCGACTTTCCGCAATGGAATCGCTGGCTCGCGCGGCAGGGCTTCGCGGTCTTCGACATTGACTACCGGCTCGCCCCACAACCGAACTGGCAGACGGCGACCGGCGACGTGAAGTGTGCAGTGCTGTGGATCAAGCAACACGCGGCCGAGTTCCACGTCGCGCCCGATAGACTCGCGTTGCTCGGTCGCTCAGCCGGCGGCCAGCTTGCGTTACTGGCCGCCTACACGGCCGATGATGCGCAGTTGCCGCCGAGTTGCGGCCGGACGGAAGGTGACAGTACGGGCACGACGGCCGGCGCTGCTAACACGGACGTGCGCGCGGTCGTTTCATTCTACGGCCCGACCGATCTGATCTGGGCTTACGACAATCCGGCCAATCAGCGTGTTCTTGACGGCCCCGCCACGCTCAGGCGCTTCGTCGGCGGCGACCCGCACGCCGCACCTGACATCTACGAACGTTTCCAACTCGTCTCACCCGACACGCACGTCAACGCGCGCACGCCGCCGACTTTGCTCATACATGGTGGACAAGATCAACTCGTGCGCCGCGAGAACATGGACATACTCGGCGTGCAGCTAACTGCGGCCGGCGTGCCTTACCGGCGCATCTTTCTCGGCTACGCCCAACACGGCTTCGACTACAACTTCAACGGCTGGGGCGCGCAGATCGTCCGCCCCAGCCTGCTCGATTTTCTCCGCGCGAATACGGGGCAGCGTTGAAGCAGGCTAAATCAGTCCTGACGAGATTGGGACAGAAGCAAAAAGCTGATCCACGAAGTCACACGAACCAACACGAAGCAATTCCACGAAGTTCGTGATCTTTATTCGTGTTGATTCGTGTGACTTCGTGGAGCATTTCCGGCTTGTGTCCCAAGTGCATAAGTTTCGCTTTAGGCGCGAACCCGGCGTGCTCAACTTCTTCGCACTTTACGCCAATTCCGCCAACTCCGCCCAACGTTCAAGCGCGGCGGCGAGTGCCACGCCCAACGTCTCACGTTCTTGATAAAGCCGCAGCACTAATTGCGAGTCGCTGGCGTTGGCGGTTAGCTCCGTCTCAAGCTCGGCTTGTCGTTGTTCTGCCTGCTGGATGCGTAGCTCTAGCGTTTCTAATTCGCGCTGTTCTTTGAATGATAGTTTGCGTTTGATGGTCGGCGCGGCGGCCACGTCTTTCGATTTGCCCGCGGGCTTCGATATTACCGGCGCGGCCATCTTCTCGTCGGCCGCGCGTGCGGCGATGAAAGCCGAGTAGTTGCCGAGATACTCGCGCACGCGGCCGCCGCCCTCGAAGCGGAAGATCTGCTCGACCGTGCGATCCAGAAAGTAGCGGTCGTGGCTGACGACGATGAGACAGCCGCGAAAGCCGTCCAGATAATCTTCCAGCGTGACCATCGTCGGGATGTCGAGATCGTTCGTCGGCTCGTCGAGCAGCAGGACATTGGGCGCGGACATCAACACGCGCAGCAGATAAAGCCTGCGCCGCTCGCCGCCGGACAGATTGGCGATAGCGGCATACTGCATCGCGCCGGTGAAGAGAAACTTTTCGAGCATCTGGCTGGCGGTGATGAACTGCCCGTCGGCGGTTTCGATCTGCTCCGCGACCTCGCGGATGTAGTCGATCACGCGCACCTGTTCATTTAGCGCGCGACTCTCCTGATCGTAGTAACCGAAGCGCACCGTCTGCCCCGTTTCAAGCACGCCGTCGTCCGGTGCGACGCGCCCCGTGATGATCTCAAGCAGCGTGGTTTTGCCCGCGCCGTTCGGGCCGATGACGCCGATGCGGTCGCCCGGTTTCAACGTATAGTTGAAATCGGTCAGCAACGCGCGCCCGTCGTAAGCCTTGCTGATGGCGCGCAACTCCAAGACCTTCTTCCCGATGCGACTCGACGTGACCGCGATGTCGAGTTCGGCCCGCACTGTCTCCTGCGGTTCGGCCATCAAGCTCTCGGCCCGATCAATGCGCGCTTTTGATTTGCGCGTGCGCGCCTTCGCGCCGCGCCGCAGCCACGCCAACTCGCGTCGGATCAACATCTCCCGCTTCTGCCCGGCGCTCGCTCGCGCCTGCTCCTGCGCCTCTTTCTTCTCCAGGTAGTAAGCATAATTGCCGTCGAACGTCTGCACGGTGTTGCGTTCAACTTCGAGGATGCGGCTGGTCACACGGTCGAGGAAATAGCGGTCGTGCGTCACGAGCAACAGCGCGCCGCGATAACGCGCGAGATAGGTTTCAAGCCACGAGACGGTTTCCGCGTCGAGATGATTGGTCGGCTCGTCGAGAATGAGCAGAGCCGGGTTTGCGATCAGCGCATGAGCGAGCGCGACGCGCTTGCGTTGACCACCGGAGAGCATGCCCATCAGCGCAGCCGTGTCGTGGATACCTAGTTTGCTCAAGACCGTCCGCGCGTTGGTCTCCGTCTCCCACGCGCCTGATGCCTCCAACTCGTGCGCTAGTGCCGCCACCTGATTCAACAGGCGCGGCTCGTCACGCCCGCTCGTCGCCAATGCCTGACAGGCGCGCTCATAATCGAGCAGCAACTTCATGCGCGCGTCGCTCGCGGCGAACACCGCATCAAGCACCGTCTGCGCGGGCGCGCTCGTTGGATTCTGCGGCAAGTAACCGACGGTCACACCTTCGGCGAAGATTATGCGCCCCTCGTCCGGCTGCTCCACGCCCGCGATCAGGCGCAGCAAGGTCGTCTTGCCCGACCCGTTGACGCCAACCACGCCCACGCGAGCCTGCGAGTCCAAACCGAGACTGACATTTTCAAACAACGGCTTGAACCCGTAGTTTTTACTGATCGCTTCAATCGAGAGAATGTGCATGCTTGATCCAAGTCTCCACGCCGCTTTGCTTATGGGCAACTCAGATTAAAGCGGCGCGCGGGCGCGTCGCAACCACGCACCTGCGTGGATAATGCAAGCAAATTGTTATCGGCCTGCATCCGGGGCGTTATCTCTAGTCGCCCCTGCCCCTTGTATGGCATACTAGCGCCACGCCCCGTTCATCCGTTTTTCGTGCGCTTGCCGCCATCGCCTGCCTCGACGGGCGCGGGCTGTCGCCGCCGCACCAACCTAAGCTTAACGTGGGGAAACCAGCTTGATCGCGCGCAACGATGCAATGACGAAACGTAATTATCGCCGCCGGACGCCGTCGTTCTGGCGCTTCAGCCGGCTGCGCGATCTCATCTCCGACTCGATGGCGATTGATATGGGATCGGCCTCGACCATCATCGCCGTGAAAGGGCGCGGCGTCGTCGTGGACGAGCCGTCGGTCGTCGCGGTCAATAAACTGACCGGCGAGGTGGTCGCTTACGGCCGTGAGGCGCGCGAGATGCAGGGCCGCGAGGCGCGCGAAGTGACGCTCGTCGCGCCGATGATGGGCGGCGTTGTCGCCGACTACGTCTATACGGAGAAGATGCTCGATCATTTCGTGCGGCAAGCGCGCAGCGGCTTCTCGCATTTCAGTCGCCGCGCCGTGATGAGCGTGCTCGCGGGCGTGACGCACGTCGAGCAACGCGCGTTGCTGACAGCGGCCGAGCACGCGCACATCGGACGCATCTACATGGTTGAAGAAGGCCTCGCCGCCGCCATCGGCGCGGGCGTGGATATAGAGGACGTGCGGGCCGCTTGCGTCGTGGACATCGGCGGCGATACGACTAATATCGCCATCGTCGCGTTGGGCCAAATTGTTTATGCGCGGGCCGAGCGCATCGGCAGCAATCACATCGACGCCGCTATCCTGGAACGCCTGCGCCGCTTTCGGGGTCTAATCATCGGCGCGCCGACGGCTTCGCGTTTGAAGCAAGAGTTGGGGTCGGCGATTGAACCGGCCGAACCGGCGCGTGCCATTACGGTCAAAGGACGCGACATCCACACGTCCGCCCCGGGTGCATTGGACGTAACGGCCGAAGAAATTTACGCCGTCACGCAGAGCATCGTGCGCAAGATCGCGGACGCCGTGCGCGATGCGCTCGGCGACTTGCCGCCGGAAGTAGCGGCCGACATCTACGACCGCGGTCTCATCCTGACGGGCGGGGGCGCGCTGCTCGCTGGCATAGACGCTTATCTGCAACGCGAGACGAAACTCACGACGCACATCCCCGCGGAGCCGCGCTATGCCATCGTCAACGGTCTCGTGCAACTCTTCGATACGCCGTTGCTGCTCCGCCGCGTCGCCCGCAACGAGCCGTCACTTTTGCTCGACGCGGAAGCAAGCATTTGAGAGAAACGTAAATCGTGAGTAGCCGCGGACGGATTTTTATCTATGCACGATTTGCGATTTACGATTCACTAAGTTATGCGGCTTGATCGGATTCTCCATCAGCAGGTGCGCGTGGCGCGCGTGTTCGGGATTCCCGTGCAGATCGATTATCGCTGGTTCATCGTGTTTGCGCTGAGCACATGGCTGATCGCGGCGAACTTTCAGCGCGGCGTGTGGTTGGTGCAACTCGACGAGTCGGCCGCGTGGGCGGTCGGGCTGATCACCACGTTCGGTCTGTTCCTGTCGGTCTTTGGGCACGAGTTATCGCACGCGCTGGTGGCGCAGGGCGAAGGCATCGAGATCGAAGAGATCGTGCTGCATCCGTTCGGCGGCCTGGCCCGTTTGCGGCGCGAGCCGGATAGCCCGCGCGCGGAGTTTCGCATCGCAGTCGCGGGGCCGGCGGCGAGTTTTATCTTCGCGCTGGTGGCCTATGGCGCGATGTACTTGGTGACGTGGGGCACAAGCACCGCTTGGGCCGTCCTCGCCATCATTGCGGGCGGCAATCTGATGCTGGCAATCTTCAACTTACTGCCGGGCTATCCGCTCGACGGCGGGCGCGTGCTGCGCTCTTACCTCTGGCATCGCAGCGGCCAACTGGAACAGGCGACGCGCACAGTCAGCCGCTTCGGCCAGTTGATCGCGCTGACGGTCATCGTCTTCGGATTGTATATGGCGCTCGCGCGCGGCGCGTATTTCATGGCGCTGTGGTCTGTGTTGGTCGGCCTGTTTTTGTGGGACGCGGCGCGGGTGGTCTGGCGCGCCCACGCCGGCCACCACGCGCGCACAGTCGCCGAAGCGATGAGCGCACCATTCGCCCTCGAACCGGACACGCTCGTGAGCCACTTGATCGACACGGTGCTGCCCATGCACCGGCAAGAGTCGTTCGCGGTCGCGCGGGCCGGGCGACTGCACGGCATCCTCACCCTTGCTGATCTAAAAAAACTGCCGCGTGCGTTGTGGCACAAGACGCAGGTCAGCGCCGTGATGCGCCCGGTTGAGCCGCGCCTGTTCGTCGCGCCCACGCTCTCGCTCACGCGCGCCGCCGAATTGATGAAGCGGAACGGCGCGGGCGCGCTCGCCGTCATCAACGACGCGGGCGAACTTGTCGGCTACCTGCAAGGCGGTAGTCTGAAGCGCCGCGCGGTCGTTAAGTAACGCTCCCCACGCGCAAGTACGGGCGCTGCGATCCGGCGCGCACGAAGCCCCCTGTTGCATAGACGCTTTTCTTACCGCATAATCGACGCGGAGGCGTGTAACTCTAACCGGCTGGAATCGTCTGTGTTACCGTCGCCGCAGCAATGACAGAAGCGAGGGCGAGTTAAAGACGGTGCTGCTGATCGCGCCATACACCGAGTACATGCTACGACTGCGCGAGTCCCGCAACCTGCTGGACTTGGTGCTGGTCTTTCTCATTGTGTACACGGTCTTGAAACTCGTGCGCGGCACACGCGCCGTGCCCATGGCCGCCGGTATCACCGCCTTCGCGCTGCTCTACTGGCTCGCGCTGCGCTACGATCTGGTCACGCTCGAATACGTCCTGCGTGGCGTGCTGCTCTATCTGCCGATCCTGATCATCGTGCTCTTTCAGTCGGAGATCAGACAAGCATTCATCACGCTCGGCAACCGCATCCGCCTGCCGCTGTTGACGCGCCAACGCGGCCAGTTCGGCGAAGGTGTCTATGACGAGATCGTGCTGGCCGCGACGACGCTCGCTTCGACGAAGACCGGCGCGCTCGTTGTGATCGAGCGTGGCGTCGGGTTAAAGAACGTGGTGGACGGCGGCGTGCGGCTCGACGCCGAGTTGAGCTACGACTTGCTCGTGACCATTTTCAATCCGGCCACACCGCTCCACGATGGCGCGGTCGTCGTCCGGCGGCATCGCATCGCGGCGGCAGCCTGTTTCCTGCCGCTCACCTTGAACCCGCGCCTGTCGAAAGACCTCGGCACGCGCCACCGCGCCGCTATCGGTATCACCGAAGATTCGGACGCGGTCGCCGTCGTCGTCTCGGAAGAGACCGGTCTCATCTCCTTCATGCAAGGCGGCGAAATCCGCCGCGCGCTCGATGCCACCCAACTCCGCGCCGCCATCCTCGGCGCGCTCGAAGCGGCGGGCGGGCGCAGCACAGAGAAAAAACTGGCTGCGCCGGTCGAAGCCGATGCCGAAAGAAACGAAGTGGTCTCAATGTGATGTAATCGTCAGTTGTCCGTTGTTCGACTGACGCGAGGGTGTGGCCACAGAGCGACTTGAACAACTGACTACGGACAACTGACTATCTACGCATGACCTTCCGCGAACTAGAGAACGATGCCGTATTCGTCGGCCGGCGGTGGCTGCGCGAGTTATTGTTCGAGGCTTGGGGCTTGAAGTTGCTCGCGCTCGTCATCACCGTCGGGCTGTGGTTGGCCGTGACGGGCCAGCGCACGCCTGCGACCGCGCGCCTGCGCCACGTGCAACTCTTTCTCATCCTGCCGAGCGATGTGGAGACGAGCAACGATCTGCGCGAAGATGTGGACGTGACGTTGCGCGGCAGCCAGCGCGCTCTGTCCGCGCTCAAGACCGGCGACGTGGTAGCTAACTTCGACGCCAGCAAACTACAACCCGGCGCGCACAGCATCCGGCTTACGCCGCAGAGCGTGCGGCTCGATCTGCCGGACGAGGTCAATCCCGAAAGCATCCAGATCGACCGCATCGAGCCGGGCACGATTGAGTTGCAACTTGAGCGGCGCGTCGAGCGCGAGTTTGTCGTGAACGTGCCAACGACCGGCCAACCGCCTGACGGTTACGAGTTGCTTGGCATCGCATCCGTGCCGGATCGCGTGTTAGTGCGCGGCCCCGAAAGCCACGTCAACGCCTTGTCGCGGGTACTGACCGAAGCCATTGCGCTCGACGGGCGCACCAGCAGTTTCGCCGCGCCGCACGTTGTCCTGAACATCCCGGACGCGAAGCTCACGCCGCTCGAAACGGCCGTTGACGTGCAGGTGCAGATCGATGAGACGCGCGCGGATAAGACCTTGACCGGCGTCGCGGTGCAATCAACCGTGGGCACGGCGCAACCAGCCCGCGCGACCGTCACCTTGCGTGGCCCGCGCTCCGCCCTAGCGGATTTGCGCGCCGACGATATAAAAATCTTGCTTGAGGAAACGCCCGCAGGCGGCCCCCCCAGGCTGCGCCTCCAACTGCCGCCCGGCCTCATAGACCGCATCGAACTGCGCGCCACAACCCCGACGGAGTTTTCGATCAAAAACTGAGAGCTAGTCCGTTATCCAGGGGCGGTTGTTAGTTATTCGCCTAACGCCGTAATCTGAATCTCGCGTAAGCAACACAACGGATAACGAACCACGAACGTTTTATGAAACGACTTTTCGGCACGGATGGGATGCGCGGCGCGGCCGGCGTCTTTCCATTAGAGATAGACACAGTAGCGATCTTGGGTCGCTCGCTGGCACGGCGGCTCGCCGCGCAGACGGGCCGCGCGCCGCGCATCATCACGGGGCGCGACACGCGCGAGTCAGGTACGTGGCTCGAAGCCGCGTTCAACGCGGGCGCGCGGGCGGCGGGCGCGCACTGCGAATCGGCGGGCGTCATCACAACGCCGGGCGTCGCCTATCTGGCGCGCACGCTGGCGGCGGACGCGGGCGTCGTCATCAGCGCCTCACACAATCCCTTTCACGATAACGGCGTCAAAGTCTTCGCGCCCTCGGGCCGCAAACTCGACGACGCGACCGAGCACCTGATCGAAGCTGACATCTACGCCGCCACACGCACAGACGAACAACCAGTTGCCGCGCCGCGCGCTGGCGCACTGCAAGCAGACGAAACTGAAGCTGAAGCGCCCGCCGCCGCGTTGCGCACGCGCTACTTGGATTATCTCGCGGACGAGATCGGCGCGGGGCTGCGGCTCGACGGTGTGAAATTGGTCGTTGACTGCGCCAACGGCGCGGCGGCTGAACTCGCGCCCGCGCTCTTCGCGCGCCTCGGGGCACAGGTCGTGGCCGCGCACAACACGCCGGACGGGCGCAACATCAACCACGAATGTGGCTCGCTCTTCGTGGGCAAGTTGGGGGAGTTGGTTGCCGACGCGGGCGCACAGTTGGGCGTTGCGTTCGATGGTGATGCCGACCGTGCGCTCTTCGTGGACGCGCACGGCACGGTCGTTGATGGCGATGCGACGCTCTGGGTGATGGCCCAATATATGACAGCGCACGGCGCGTTGGCGCACAACCTCGTCGTGGCCACGGTGATGAGCAACATCGGGCTTGAGTTGGCGCTCAAAGGTCGGGGCATCGAGTTACGCCGCGCCGATGTGGGCGACAAATACGTGCTTGAAGAGTTGTTGCGCACGGACGCGACCCTCGGTGGTGAACAGTCCGGGCACATCATCTTCCCGCGCCTGAGTCTCGTGGGCGACGGCATGGCCACCACGCTGCAATTGCTGCGCGCGATGACGGCTGCGGGCCGCCCTTTGCACGAACTGACCGCAGGGTTTGCACGCTACCCGCAAACGCTCGTCAATGTGCGCGTCGCTGATAAGCGCCCCTTCGCGGACGTGCCGGAGATCGACCGGCAGGCCCGCGCGACCGAGGCGCAACTCAACGGGCAAGGTCGGCTGCTGCTGCGCTATTCAGGCACCGAGCCATTGGCGCGCGTTATGATCGAAGGGCAGCGACAGGATGAGATCGAACAACTCGCGCACGCGCTCGCTGACACTATCCGCGCGGCCCTCGGCACAGCGTAGATTTAGGCGCGCCGGGAAAACTTTACGCGGTCATTCGCGCAACTTTTACACGCCGCTATTGCCCATGTTCTTGCAAACAGCAATGCAATAGCATGAAAGTCGCCAATAGCTTAGCAAAATGGTGCGATGCTCAGCCATGCAACACAACTGTGCGCCTGGCACGGACATTGCTTTGTGAACGGTGGGGCAAGAGAGACGGTTGGTGGATCCTCCGTCTCAAGTGGTTGCTGGGGTGAGGACAGTAACCACAAATCAGGGCAGGCGCAGCATTCCAAACAGATTGCTGCGCTTGTCCTTTTTTCTGCGCCCTGCTTGGCAAGCGTCCAAGTCAGTCATCTCGTTCAGCGCCATGCTGCCGCGCGCCTTTTGGCTCCGCGTGCCTTCTTGGTTATGTTAGCTTGCTGAGACCGCGCGACTAACGCCTCACATACGTTGGCAACTGCACCGCGCGGGTGTGCCCGATGGCGAGCTGTGGGCCGGTGGTTTATTAGTCACTCTGTTATAAGCGTTAGGAGACGATGGGCGGATGATGAGACGTGTGCCGGTGCATCTGAGCGCGGGGCGCAGTTATGAGATCGAGATCGGTGCGGGCGCGCTCGACAATGTGGGCGCGACAGTGCGCCGCACGCTCGCGCCGCCCGCGCGCCGGATCGCGCTCATTTCCAATGCGCGTGTGTTCGCGCTCTATGGCGCAGCGGTTGTCGCCAGTTTGCGCGCCGCAGACTTCACGGTCGCGCATTGGCTCATGGGCGAAGGCGAGCGGCATAAATCGTTGCGCACGGCCGAACGCGCATTGGCGTTTCTGACGGCGGCGCAACTTGAGCGGAGCGATGCGGTCGTCGCGCTCGGCGGTGGTGTGGTCGGTGATCTCGCGGGCTTCGTGGCGGCCCTTTACTTGCGCGGCATTGCCTTTGTGCAAGCGCCGACGACGCTGCTCGCGCAGATCGATGCCTCGGTCGGCGGCAAGACGGCGGTGAACACACGCGCGGGCAAGAATCTGATCGGCGCGTTCCATCAACCGCGCGCGGTCGTGATCGACACAGATACGCTGGCCACGCTGCCGCCGCGCGAGTTGACCGCCGGTTGGTGCGAGGCCATCAAGCAGGGCGCGGTCGGCAGTCGGCGGCTATTCACGCAAACACGTTGTTATCTCGCGGCCGGGCAAGCGACAGCGACCTTGCATGATCTGCTCGCGGCGCAGTGCGCGTTCAAGGCGCGCATCGTGGCGGGCGACGAGCGCGAGGCCGTTGCGCGCACCGACAGGCGTTCGCGGCGGATCCTGAACTTCGGGCACACGGTCGGGCACGCGCTCGAACAAGTCACCGGTTATCGGCGCTTCCGGCACGGCGAGGCGGTCGGGCGCGGCATGCTGGCGGCAGGCGAAATTTCAAATCAGTTAGGCTGGCTGCCGCCTGCGGAGTTAGAATCGCTGCGCGCGACTATTCGCTTGGCGGGCCGCTTGCCGCATGCGGACGACCTCGACGAGCGCGCTCTGTTGCAGGCTGTGACGACGGATAAAAAATCTGTCGGCGGTGATGTGCAGTGGATACTACTAGAGCGGCTCGGGCGGGCGCGCATCGTCGGCGGCCGGGAACTGCCCACACACGTCTTGCGCGCCGCACTCCGCGCCGCGTTGCGCGAGTAGTCAACCGTCCAAGCATGAAGGGGAGAGTTAATGAGTCAATCGTGCGGGCCACGCCCGCGAGCGCAACAACAGGTGCGCGGCGCGGCGCAGCTTAATTTTCTGATCGTGCTAGCGATTCTGGCGGTCGCTGGTTACGTCGGTGCGCAACTCGTGCCGGTTTATTATCGGGCCACGCTGCTGCAAACGTTTATGCAAGACACGGTGAATCTGGCGGCGGCGGCGAGCAAGCCGTCCGGCTGGGTCGAGCAGCAAGTGCGCGCCGGCACGGACGATTACGGGCTGCCGCCGGATACGCTGATCGAGACGACCACGCGCGATGGCCGCATACAATTGCATGTGAAGTTCTTCCGCAATATTCCCCTCGCCATTACCACCTACCACTACGAGTTCGACCAGACGGTCAAAAGCGCGACCCTCATGAACGGCGGTTGAAGAGCAAGCGGCAAGGCATAGCCCGAACAGCAAAAGGTCGGACACGCCTTTAGCATGTCCGACCTTAACCTTTTCGCCTGCGCTTAAACGTGGGCTGCGATCTTCGCGCCGAGCGAGCTTTGCA
The DNA here is from genome assembly GCA_038322995.1 of Pyrinomonadales bacterium. Taxonomy (GTDB): domain Bacteria; phylum Acidobacteriota; class Blastocatellia; order Pyrinomonadales; family Pyrinomonadaceae; genus QHXQ01. The sequence continues at coordinate 11,453 of JBBQGM010000042.1, read as the reverse complement.
ATTGCACGAGCGGCGCGGGCGCGCTGGCCAGCCACGTTGTCGGGCAAACGCCACAACGTGTGCATTGGCTGACGGACGGACACGGCGGAGTCGAGCGCGCGATCTGTGCGCGTTCATGTTCTTGTTGCAGGAAGACGCGCCCTAATCCTGAATCCACAATCTCCCACGGCAGCGCTTCGTCATACTCGCGGCCGCGGCTCGTGTGCAGCCCGGCGTCCATGCCGGTCTCACGTAGCGCGGCATGCAGATCGCCATCGTGCCGGGCCATCGCCTCAATGACGTGGGCGATGGTGCGATCACCGGATGAGAACAATGCCTGCTCGTGCGCGATGCGCGCCGACATGGCGCGCACCTCGACGTTCGGGATGCGTGCGAGTTGTTTGCAGACCAACTTGAGCCGCCGCTTCAACTCTTTCTCTGCGCAGATCGGCTCCCACTGAAACGGCGTGTTCGGCTTCGGCACGAAGCCATTCAAGGCCGGGATGATCTTGCCGACGCGCCCGAATCGTTTGCCCGCCACGAGCATGCGATCCTTGATGCGCTCGACGAGCGTAACCATCTCCGCCAGGTCTTCATCCGTCTCAGTCGGGAGACCGACCATCAGATAAAGCTTGATCGTGAGCATGCCGCGATCAAAGACCGCACCGCAGATGTCCACGATCTCGTCGTTCGTTAAATTCTTGTTGATAACCTTGCGCAGCCGATCCGAGCCGGTCTCCGGCGCGACCGCGATCTGCTGATCGCGCGATTCAACGAGCGCATCCAGTAGTTCATCCTCAATTTGATCGAGCCGCAAACTTGAGACCGAGATGCGATAGTTCATCGCGCGCAAGCCTTGCAGAATTTCGCTGATCTCCGGGTGGTCGCAAACGGCAGTCGAGACGAGGCCGATCTTGTCCGTCTTGCCGCGCCATGCCGCGGCCTTCGCCAGCACATCGCGCGCGGGCACGACGCGCGGCGGCCAATAGTTATAGCCCGCCCAGCAGAAGCGACAGCCTTGCGAACAGCCGCGCGAAATCTCGATCAGAAATCGCTCGCCCATCTCGGCCTCAGGAGCCCAGATGACGGTTGAGGGCGCGAACACGTCCTGCTCGCGCAACTGCGCGGCCACCGCCACGTCGCCGCGCCGCATTGCCCGCCGCAAACTGCCTTCCTTCGGATTCTCAGCCGAGACTGCGCGCCCGACGCGCGCGGGTACGCCCGTCTCTGTTGGCGTGTATGCCGCGATGGTGCCGTCATCGTTGTACGTCACTGCATACAGCGCCGGCACGTAGAAGCCGCGCCCGCGCCGGGCCAGCGCAAGCAAGAGATCAGCCTTCGTGCCTTCGTTGTTAAAGATCGCATCCACGAGTTGCGGTACGAGAATCTCGCCTTCGCCGACGCCGATCACGTCGGTGAAGTCGGCAATCGGTTCGGGATTCAAAAACGACGCCGCGCCGCCCATCACGATCAACGGATCGCGTGCGCCACGCTCGCGCGCCCACAGCGGGATACCGCTCAGGCGCAGCATGCGCGCCATGTTCAGATAGTCGGTCTCGAACGAGATGGAGAACGCGACGACATCGAAGTCGCGCACCGGCGTCTGCGTCTCTAGCGAGAGCAGCGGCGTGTGGGTCTTTTCGTACTCGCGCAGTTCCAGCTCGTCGGGCAAAAAGACGCGCTCGCAAGCCACTTCGGGGATGTTGTTGAAGAGTTCATAGACGGCGTGCAAGCCCAGATTGGCCATGCCGACCCCGTACACATTCGGATAGCAAAGCGCGATGCGCAACTGCGCGCCGCGCTGCACCACATAACCTTCTTCGGTGGCGAGCTTGCGCCGGTAGCTGTCAATAATTCGCTTCATGCAGGAACTGTTGGATGTCCGCCGGCCGCTGTCAGTTGTTAGCCCGTGCAAGCTGCTTTGCGGCCAGTTCCGCAGCAAATCGGGCCTAATGCACAATTGTCTACCGCTGCCGACTGCTTATTGCTTCGCGCCTTCGATGAATGCTCTCAGCTTACGGGAGCGCGATGGATGCCGCAACTTGCGGAGCGCCTTGGCTTCGATCTGGCGGATGCGCTCGCGCGTGACGGCGAAGTGTTGCCCGACCTCTTCGAGCGTGTGCTCCGACCCGGTGCTGCCCAAGCCGAAACGCATCTTAATAACCTTTTCCTCGCGCGGTGTTAAGGTCGCCAGCACCTCATCCGTAATCGTGCGCAAGTTTGAGGCGACGACCGCGTCGGCCGGATTCAAAATAGATTTGTCTTCGATGAAGTCGCCGAGGTGCGAATCTTCTTCCTCGCCAATCGGCGTCTCCAAAGAGATCGGCTCCTGCGCGATCTTCAAAACTTTGCGCACCTTCGAGACCGGGATTTCCATCTTACGCGCGATCTCTTCGCTCGTCGGCTCACGCCCCAACTCCTGCACGAGCGAGCGGGACGTGCGGATCAGCTTATTGATCGTCTCGATCATGTGGACGGGAATACGAATCGTGCGCGCCTGATCCGCAATCGCGCGTGTGATGGCCTGGCGAATCCACCACGTCGCGTAGGTCGAGAATTTATAGCCGCGTCGCCACTCGAATTTGTCCACGGCTTTCATCAGCCCGATGTTGCCTTCTTGAATCAGATCAAGAAACTGCAACCCGCGATTCGTGTACTTCTTGGCGATGGAGACGACGAGCCGCAAATTCGCTTCGATTAACTCGCGCTTCGCTTGCCCGGCTTCCTGCTCGCCGATGGTGATGGCTTGCAGCGAACGTTTAATCTCAACGGGCGTGACGTAGGTCTCGTTCTCGACTAATTGCAGCTTGCGCTTCGCGTTCGAGATGACGCGCTTATAATCGCGCTCCTCTTCTGGCTTGATGCGCTTCTTGCCCAGCCGCTCGCTGTATTTCTCTATGTCGCGCTCGGCGGCGCGCACCTCTTTGTACGCTTCGCTGACGGAATCGATAAGCCGCTTACGGGCGCGCTCGGTCGGGTTGAGCGGGCCGACCTCGTGCGCGATCTCCAACCGCAGCCGCGCGACCCTGCGTTGCAGGCGCACCAGTTTCTTCGACTGCTTGCCGCGCAACAGTTTTTGCTCGGCGCGCAACTTGTCCCACTCTTTCAAGCCGGCCTTGAAGTGCTTGCGGATGTTGCCGATGCCTTCCAGCGTCCACTGCAAATACTCGTCGGCCTTGTCTTCTTGCCCTGTGAGTTCGGCCTGATCGGAGAAGGTGACCACGTCACGGATGTTGAGCGTGCCCGCTTCGAGTTCTTCGCCGATGCGCAATAGCTCGTTGACGGCGATGGGCGAACGGGAGATGGCTTTGCGCGTCTTGCGCTGCCCGCGTTCGATGCGCTTGGCGATGACGACTTCGCCTTCGCGAGTCAGGAGCGGCACGACGCCCATCTCGCGCAGATAGAGGCGAACCGGATCGTTCGTCTTATCCATCAGGCCGGCGGAGAGATCAAGCTCGATGTCTTCGTCGCGCGCGTCTTCGTCATCAGGCAGATCGGCCGTGGCCGCCACCTGTTCCAGCAGGCGCTCGTCGGAATCCGCGACCGTGATGTTCGAGCCTTCGAGTTTCGAGAGCACGTCCTCGATGTCGTCGGGCGAGACGACGTTGTCGGGCAACGCGCGGTTCAGATCATCGAAGCTCAAAAACTTCTTATCAGCGCCCAACTCCAACAGGCGCTGCAACACTTCGTCCTGATCTTTTTCTTCTATGCTCATCTTCACGCTTGCGGAATTCTACTGGCTTGTTGTCTGGGCAACAGCATACTGCGCCGTCGCGTCCACTCAAGGTTTTCCATGACCAACTCGTCGCGGCGCGCTTCGTCACCGGCGCGCTCGGCCGCCGTAATCTCGGCCGTCAAATCTTTCAAGCGCCGTTCGACATACATTAGTTGCAACGCCGTTAGACAACTCTCGGCCGCGGCGAGCGTCTCGTCCACCGCTTCACCCTCGGCGCGCGGCGATTCGCTCCACCAGACGAGCGCGACGAGTTTGCGCAATTCTTCGTCGTCGCCGGCCCGCGCGCTGAGCGCGTCAAAATCCAGCTCCGCGCCCGTCTCGGCCAACTCCTTGAGCGCGGCGAACAGCGGCGCGGTCGGCAGGCCGGCGTAAACTTCCTGGTCAAGTTGCGGCAGCAACATGCCGCGCAACTCCGCATCGTGCGCTAACAGTTCGAGCAACTGCTGCTCGGCAACGGTCGGCGGCACGTTACTCATGTGAGGCATTTTCTGTATAGCATCGGGTTGTGCCGTTTTTGAGGGAGACCTAACGATCTTCCAAATTTCGTCGTGAAGCGAAGGCTCTATATTGAGAGCACCCATAGCTATGCCGAAATACTCACGTCTCTTTGTCCCTTGAACTCCCATAGGAACGGCGCGAATGTATGGAAGCACATCTTCTACTGCCGCCGACTTTTCCCCCGGTTGATGGAAATCATGCTCTCTTCGGGCCAAGTCGATTATAAACTGTATCCAATTTGAAGATTCACCACGCCGCTTATTATAGGCTTCCACTCCATATTGCTTGATGAATTCGTCTGGGTCAGCGTTATCCGGCAAAGTCAATACTTTTACGTCGAATTCCTCTGCGAGAAGAGTTGGAAGGAAACCATCAATGGCCCGCTTTGCCGCCTTAACACCCGCTCGATCACCATCATAGTTGACGACCACTTTGCGCGCAAACCGCCCTAATAGTTTCGCTTGCTCTGATGTCAATGCTGTTCCCAGACTCGCTACCAAGTTACGCACACCAGCCTGATACAGAACGATCAGATCGAGATAACCTTCGACGAGAATCGCAAAACCTTTGCGCCGAATTTCGTCGCGCGTCAGATGCAAGCCGTATAGATGCCGCCCCTTCGTGTACGCGGCTGTCTCCGGCGAGTTCAGATATTTCGGCTGCTCGTCGGCCGACAGCACGCGCCCACCGAAGGCGACGGGTCGCCCCTGCGCATCCATGACCGGAAAGATCACGCGCCCGCGAAAGCGATCATAAAAGCCGCCGCCGTCCTTCACGACGACCAAACCGCTCTGCTCGATCTGCGCCGCGCTCGCGCCTTGCTTCTTCAGATATGTGGTCAGCCCGTCCCAACTGTCCGGCGCAAAGCCCAGCCGGAAAGCCTTGCGCGTCTCTGCGGTCAACCCGCGCCCGTCAATATAATCGCGGCCCGCCTGTGTCTCGCCGCCGCCCTGCGCCAACTGCTGCTCCCACCATTCGAGCGCCCACGTATTCAACTGAATGATGTCGTCCGCATCGCGTCGCCGCGTCTCGAAGCGTTTGTCCTCTTCCAGCACGGGCAGCGCCACGTTCGCCTTCTCCGCCACGATCCTGATCGCTTCGGGAAACGTGACGCGCTCGATCTCCATCACGAAGTTAAAGACGCTTCCGCCCTTGGAACATCCAAAACAGTAGAAAATATCCTTCGCCGGATTGACCGAGAACGACGGCGTCTTCTCCTGATGAAACGGGCAGCAGGCCATCCAGTTCGCGCCCTTCTTCTTCAACGACACGTAGTCCTGAATCACGCGCACGATGTCCGTCTGGCGTCTCAGGTCGTCAATAAATGTCTGCGGAAAGCGCATCACACTCTATCCTTCGCGCGGCCCGGCGAGTGAGTCGCGGAACGCTTGCAGGGCCTGTTCATATCGCGCGCCGGCAATCTCCGACAGATCGTTATGACCTGCGCCGTCGATCCATAGCGACATCTTCGGCGCATTTGCCAAAGTAAACAGCCGCGCACCATGCCAGAAGGGTATCACCTCATCTCTGCGCCCGTGAATCACCAGCACAGGGCAATGCACGCGCTTGATCTTATCGTCGCTCCGGAACAGATCGAACGGGAAGATAGGGATGCGCGTGACTACGCGGAAGGCGGTCAGAAATGAACTTTCGAGGATCAGCCCGGCGACCGGTTGGCGCGCTGCTAAATCAACCGCCAGCGCGCCGCCCAACGACCGGCCCTGCGCGATGATGCGCTCCGCAGGCGTGTGCAGGGTTTGCGTGAGATATGCAAAGGCTGCATCCACGTCCCGGTAAGCATTGCGTTCAGACGGTGTGCCGCTGCTTGTGCCGTAACCGTGATAGTCATAAGCGAACACAGCGAAGCCCATGCGCCTGATATCCTCTAGCATCGGCGCAAGCGTGGCCAAGTCTTCAGCATTACCGTGGCTGTATAGGATCGTATAGATAGCCTGTGGATTCTGTAGATAGACAGCAGAGATTTGCGTGCCATCTTCGGTCTTCAACTTGAGCGTGTTGTTTGTATCCCGGTAAGCAGTTCGCGGCGGTTGAAAGATAATCTTGTCCGCGTAAAAGAAGCCGTAGAGGGACATGCCGAGATAAGTCAAGCCAATGATCAACACCGCAGAGCGAGCGAGTCGTTTGAGCGTGAATTCACCGATCAGTAAATGTTTGAGCCTGCGCTTATCCAATCTCCGCCTCCAAATAGTGGTGCGCTTAATTCATTGTTTAAGCTCGACGACCGTCGCGCCTGCGCCGCCTTGGTCGGAGGGGGCGGGGGCGAAGTTGGCGACGTGCGGATGACCGCGCAGGAAGTCGGCGATGGCGCGGCGGAGCGCGCCCGTGCCGTGGCCGTGGATGATGCGTATGTGCGCGAGACTGTGCAGATACGCTTCGTCGAGAAACTTATCGACGGCGGCGACGGCCTCGTCGGTCGTGCGGCCGATCAAGTTCAGTTCCATGTTCGGCTCAGGCTTCGAGTCGTTCAGCCGCACCTGTGTGGTGCGCGCGTGGCTGGCGGCCATGCGCTCAAGTTGCGACTGGCGCGCGGTGTCCGTTTGTGGCGCGCGTTCCATCAATTCGAGATTGACGAGCTTCTCGCGCAAGCGCAGCGCGCCGACGCGGACTTCCGCTTCGCCGCCGCTCAAGCGATCAACTACGCCGGTCTTGTTGAAGTTGCGCAGCCGCACCGTGTCGCCCACAACGATGTCACGCGCAATTGTGGCCGGGCGGTAAGCCGGCGCGGAGCCTGTGTGTGGAATTGCTGATGCCGCGTTCGCGCGCGCTGCGCTCACGTCAGCCTCGCGCTCCGGGCGCACGACGCGCACGCCCGGTTTATCAATCACGGTTTGCTGTGGGCGCGTCTGCGCGACTGTGCGTTGGGCCGTGCGGCGCAACTCGGCGGTGCGTTTCTCCGCTTCGCGCTCGGTCTTCAGCCGCACGGCGCGATCTTCGATCTGCGCGAGCAACTCGCGCGCTTGCCGCTCGAAGTCCGCGAGCCCGGCGCGCATGTCGCGCTCGAACGTTTGCTGTCGTTCGCGTTCGCGTTGCTGCGCTTCGCGAGCTAATGCTTCGTACTTTTGCGCGACCGTCGCGCGTTCATCTTCGAGCGCGCGGCGCAACGCTTCCGCCTGCTCGGCTTCGCGCTGAATGCGGCGTAAATATTCAGCGGCCATGCGCGCGGACTCGTTGACGTGCGTCGCGGCTGCTTGCAACAACTCGCGCGGGAAGCCGAAGCGGCCGGCGATCTCCAGGCCCGATGATGAACCGGCAAGACCGACGAGCAAGCGATACGTCGGCTGCAAAGTCTGCTCATCAAACTCGACGCTCGCATTCAACACGCCCGCTCCGTTCGCGGCATACTGCTTCAAGCCGCTGTAGTGCGTCGTCGCCACAACGTGCGCGCCGCACGCACGGCGAAAGTGATCCACGACCGCGACGCCAAGCGCCGATCCTTCTTCCGGGTCTGTGCCCGTGCCCACTTCGTCCAAGAGCACGAGCGCGGGCGCGGCGCAAAGCTCAAGCATGCGGCTGATGTTGGCGATGTGCGCGGTGAAGGTTGAGAGATGCGCGGCCAGAGATTGCCGGTCGCCAATGTCCGCGAGCACCGAAGCGTAGAGCGGCACGCGCGCCGCCTGCGCGGGCACGTGCAGACCGGAGAGCGCCATCAACGCGAGCAAGCCGGCAGTTTTCAACACGACCGTCTTGCCGCCCGCGTTCGCACCGGAGATGACCATGATCGGTTGTGCGGCATTGAGTTTGAACGAGACGGGCACGACTGCGTCATTCGTCGCGCGTAGATTCTCTTCGAGCAGCGGATGCCGGGCCGCGACGAGTTCGAGCGTACTGCCTTCGTCGAGCAACGGCTGCACGCAGTTGAACGAGCGCGCGAGCGCGGCCTTCGCGTTGATGAAATCTAGTTCGGCGACGGCCGCCGCCGCGTGGGCGAGCGCGGGCGACTCGCGGCGCAACTCATCGGTGAGCGTGGCGAGGATGCGCGTGATCTCGCGGGCCTCCGTCTCGCGTAAATTTTGTAGCTCGTTGTTGCCTTCGATGGTCTCAAGTGGCTCGATAAAGACGGTCGCGCCCGACGACGAGAAACCGTGCGCGACGCCCGCCACGCGCCCGCGATGATCGGCGCGCACGGGCACGACGAAGCGTTCGTTGCGCACGGTCACGAGTTGATCTTGAATCGCCTCCTCTGAGCGGCGCATCAGGTTTTCGAGCGAGCGCGTGAGCGTCGAGCGCAGGCGGTTGATGTCGTGGCGGATGCGCGCGAGCTCGGGGCTGGCGCGGTCGTCGAGTTCGCCGCCCGGCAGAATCTTCGCCGTGATGCGGGCGGCGAGCGTGTACAACTCGCGCGGCAGTTCCGCCACGACGCTCCACAGCACCGGCACATCATTGCGCTCGGCGTGAATCTGCGCGCGTGCTTCGCCCACTTGATCGCAGAGCCGTGCGAGTTCGAGCAGCGCCAACGGCTCAAGCACCGCGCCCTCGATGCGCAGCCGCGCGAGCGCGTCCGTCGGGTCGGCCAACTCGGAGAAAGACCAGCCCGCACCACGCCGGCGCAGTTCAAGACCTTCCGCCACCGCGTCGAGCGCGTGTTGCAGCGTCGTGCGGTCGTCGAGCGGCATGAGCGCATCGGCCCGCGCGCGGCCCATTGGCGTCTGCGCACCGCGCCGCACGAGCGCCCGCAGGCCCTCGTATTCCAACACCCCGAATGCTTGTTCGTTCATAGGAAGCTGTTAGCTATTAGCTTTCAGCCAAGCCGCCAGCCGCGCGTTTCGCTGGTAAGGAAACGTGCAGTCAGCGCGACTAATGACTGTCAGCCGGACGGGTATCTTAACATCCGCGTGTGAGTGCGCGAAAAGCGACGCGCGTTTGCGTTTGTGGTTGCGTGCTAAACTGCGACCACGTTTTCAGTTTGTCGGCGGTAAAGAGCAGGCATAATCTGATTTTGTTGGGCGCGCGTCGCGCGGGCCGGCCCTTTGTTTTGTCGCGGCGAGACAAAGGAGAAAAAACTGCTCGTCGTGAGCGTGCTGGCCGTGTGCGCGGCGGTCGGCATGGGCGCGTCCACACGCGAGGGGAATGAGATGTCGGCACGATATCGCGGGCGCGTGCGTGCGCCGGAGTTGACGGGCGGGCGCGCGTGGTTGAACACGGAGAGGCCGCTCACGCTGGCGGGCCTGCGCGGCAAGGTCGTGCTGCTCGACTTCTGGACTTATGGCTGCATCAACTGCATCCACATCATTCCCGACCTCAAGCAACTTGAGGCGAAGTATCCAAACGAGTTGGTTGTGATCGGCGTCCACTCCGCCAAGTTCACGAACGAGCAAGCGACCGACAACATACGGCGCATCGTGCTGCGCTACGAGATCGAGCATCCGGTCGTGAACGATGCGGATTTCGTCATCTGGCAGGCTTACGCCGTGCGCGCGTGGCCGACGCGCTGCTTGATTGATCCGGCCGGCTACATTATCGATCAACGCGAAGGCGAAGGCGGCTACGATGTGCTCGACAAGTTGATCGGCGACACAAGCGAAGATTTCCGGCAGCGCGGCGCATTGAACGAGCAGCCTTTGCAACGCGCGCTCGAACGCGCGCAGACGGCCGACTTGCCGCTCGCGTTCCCCGGCAAAGTGCTAGCCGACGCGCAGACTGCTCGGCTCTTCATCGCGGACTCGAATCACAACCGCATCGTCGTCACGAAACTCGACGGCACATTCGTGGCCACCATCGGCACGGGCGAGCGCGGCGCAACCGATGGCGCGTTTGAGCAGGCGACGTTTCATCGCCCGCAAGGCCTGGCGCTTGATGGCGACGCGCTCTACGTCGCGGACACCGAGAATCATCTGCTGCGGCGCGTCGATTTGAAGGCGCGCATGGTTGCGACCATTGCGGGCACAGGCGAACAGGCGCGCACGCTCGAATTCGCGGCCGGCCCGGCGCACACGAGCGCGCTCAGTTCGCCGTGGGACTTGCAACTCGTGGGGCGCACGCTCTACATCGCCATGGCCGGCACGCATCAAATCTGGCAGTATGACCTCGCGCACAAGCAGGTCGCCGTGTTCGCGGGCACGGGGCGCGAGGCGCGCATCGACGGGCAACGGCGCGGGTCATTGTTTGGCGCAATCGATGGCACGCCGCCCGCTGCTGCTTTCGCACAGCCGTCGGGACTGGCAAGCGACGGGCACACGCTCTACGTCGCCGATAGCGAATCGAACATCATCCGCGCGCTCGCGCTCGGCGGCGCGCAGACATGCACGAACGTAGCAGCGGTCAGGGTCGCTACTACGCAGTCTGCGGCTGTTGCTCAACCCGGCGACAACTCATCTGCAACGGCTGCGGAAGTACGCACGCTCGCGGGTGGCAACCTGTTCGAGTTTGGCGACCGCGATGGGCGCGGCGATGAAGCGCGCTTGCAGCATCCGCTTGGCATGGTTTACGCGGACGGCGCGCTCTACGTCGCCGATACTTATAACCACAAACTCAAACGGCTCGCTCCGCAGACACGCACGCTCACGACATTCGCCGGCACGGGCCGATCCGGTCAGACGGACGGCGCGCAAGGTTCGTTCTATGAACCCGGTGGACTGAGCAGCGCCAACGGCAAACTCTACGTCGCCGATACGAACAACCATGCCATCCGCGTCGTGGACGCACGTACGGGCACGACCGCGACGCTCATGTTGCGCGGGCTGCGGCCGCCCACCGCAAGCGCCGCCGCGCATATGATGGCGGCGCACGCAGACACGTTCACGCCGCACGCGGAAGAGCGCAGACTCGCCGGGCAACGGCTGCAAGCGGGCGCAGCAGCCGCCGTGCTCGTCGTCGCAGTTGATCTGCCCGCCGGTTATCATTTGAACGAAGCCGCGCCGCAACGTGCGCAGGTCACTGTCACGCGCGGCGCAGAACATCTCGTGTTCGCCGACGGCCAGCCGACGCTCACGCGCGCGGGCCTGGATGTACGGCTGCCGCTCCGGTTGCCCGTGCATGCGCTCGCGCCCGGCGCGGCCGATGTGCGTGTGCAACTCACGCTCTACTATTGCCGGACGGACAACACCGGCACATGCCGCATCAAGACGCTCGTCCTGCATTTGCCGGTCGAAGTCACGACCGGGCAGCATGTGCCCTGCGAGATCAAAGCGCAAGGCCAGATAAAATGAAATGCGGCGGGGGGGGGGGCGAGTATAAAGGGGGGGGGCGCGCGATGAGTGGGCCCCCCCCCCCCCCCGGCGGG
>JBBQGM010000041.1:0-42848 GCA_038322995.1 Pyrinomonadales bacterium | reverse complement strand
CCAGAACGGTGGGCGACAAAGTGACGGCAGAAGTGATTCGCAAATACATCAAACGTCACAAAGAAGCCCAAGATACGCAAATAGACTTGTTCGAGTAAGCCACTCTAAAGCCCCACCGCTTGCGGTGGGGTACTTTTACTTGTCACCCGTCAACGCTTTCTCTATCATCAAACGCACAATGCCTAGTACACAGGGTTCGCCGCCGGCACCGACCGAGCGGGTCTATCTGATCGACTCGATGTCGCACATTTTTCGCGCCTTCTTCGCGCCGATGGGCGGGCGCGTGGAGCCTTTGCGTAATAGCAGCGGGCAGGTAACGCAGGCCGTCTTCATCTTCACCAGCATGTTGCGCAAACTCCTCGCCGACGAGCAACCCGCTTATATCGCCGCCGTCTTCGAGTCCGGCGTGCCCACGTTCCGCCATGAGATGGATGCGAACTATAAGGCGAATCGCGCCGAGATGCCCGACGAGTTGGCGGCGCAAATCCCGCTCATCATCCGTGTCTGCGAAGTCTTCAATATCCCGCTCCTGAACATGCCCGGCTTCGAGGCGGACGACGTGATCGGCACATTGGCCGTGCAAGCGGCGGCGAAGGGTTTGCAAGCGGTCATCGTCTCGAACGACAAGGACATGTGTCAGCTTGTGCGCGATCCGGCGGTCATCTGCATGCGGCAGAACTCGCAGAACGTGAAGCGCAAAGAGCCTGTGCCGCCGGTCGAGTGGTGCGACGAAGGGTGGGTGCTGAACAAGTTCGGCGTGCCGCCGCGCCAGATCATTGACTTGCTCGGTTTGATGGGCGACGCGGTGGATAACATTCCCGGTGCGCCCGGCATCGGTGCGAAGGGCGCGGTGCAGATCGTGCAACAGTTCGGCTCGATTGAACAGGCGTTGGCGCGTTGGGAAGAGGTCAAGCACAAGACTTATCGCGAGAGTCTGCGCAACAATGTGGACTTGATCCGGCAGTCGCGCGAGTTGGCCACGATCAAGATCGACGTGAACATCGTGCTCGATCTCGATCAACTGCGCGCGCGGCCGCCCAACCGCGCGGCGGCTTATCAATTGTTTCGTGAGCTTGAGTTTCAATCGTTGACGCGCGAGTTTGCCGACGCGGCCGGGAGCGCGACCTTGGGGCCGACGGCCGAACGGCGCTACACAAAGATACGCACCGCCGCCGAACTTGAGCCGCTTGTGCGCAGACTCTGGGACACAGAGCATTGGGCCTTCGCCCTCGCTGACTCAAGTCCGGCCGGCGCGGGCACGCAAAGCTCCGTGCGCGAGAGCGCGACCGCCACCGGCATCGCCATCTCGGCGGCCGGCGGCACGTCCGCGTTCATCGATCTCGTTAATTTTGCAGGCGGGGCGGAACAAGCGACTGCGATGCTGCGCGATGTGTTGGGTAACGGGCTGCTGGAAAAATCCGTGCATGACTTGAAGCGCGCGACCGCGCTGCTCGCGCCGCTCGGCATCGAGCTAGAAGGCGTGACGGACGATACGCTGCTCGCCGCTTATCTGCTCGATCCGATCCGCAGTAAATATGAGTTGGCCGATCTGGCGCGCGAGACGAGCAGCGCCGATGGCTGGACTGAGCCGCGCGAAGGTTGGACGGCAGACGAGTGGCGCACGGCCGAGACGGCCGACCTGACCGCGCAGGTCGCCGATGTCTTGCACGGGCGCATCCTCGAACAGGGTCTCGAAGCGATTTACAACGAGATGGAGTTGCCGCTTGCGCCGCTCTTGGCGCGCATGGAGGGAGCGGGCTTGCGCGTGGACACGGCGGCGCTCGGCGAGTTGTCGAAACTCTTCGGCGCGGAGTTGGAGAAACTGACCGCGCAGATTTACCAGGAGGCCGGGCGCGAGTTCAAGATCAATTCGCCGAAGCAAGTCGGCGAGGTGCTGGAAGAGTTGAACATCAGCAGCGGGCGCAAGACCTCAAAGGGCCAAATCTCCACCAATCGCGCCGTGCTGGACGAACTAGCCCAGCAGTACGCGCTACCGCGCCTCATCATCGAGTACCGCGAACTGGATAAACTGAAAGCGACCTACACGGATTCATTGCCCATGCTTGTCGGCCCCGACGGGCGCATCCACAGCCAACTCAATCAGACGGTGACGGCGACAGGCCGCCTCTCGTCGAGCGATCCTAACTTACAAAATATTCCGATCCGCACCGAGTTGGGCCGGCGCATCCGGCGCGCGTTCGTCCCCGACGAAGGTCACGTCTTCATCGCGGCCGATTATTCGCAGCTTGAGTTGCGCCTGCTCGCGCACATCACGCGCGACCCCGTCATGCTCGATGCGTTTCAAAAGGGTGAGGACATCCACACGCGCACGGCGCAACTCGTCTTCGGCGCGCGGACAAAAGAGGAACTGAAGGAGAAGCGCCGCTTCGCCAAGATCGTCAACTTCGCCATCGCCTACGCGGTCGAGCCGTTCGGCCTCTCGGCGCGCGTCGGCATCTCGCGCAAAGAAGCGAAAGGGGTGATTGACGACTACTACAAAACCTACACAGGCGTGCGCGCCTACATGGACAAGATTCCCGCGGAGGCGCGCGCGCAGGGCCTGGTGCGTTCCATGTACGGGCGCATCCGCCCGCTCCCGACCATCAACGACCGCAACGGCCAAATCCGCGCCCGCGCCGAACGCGAGGCCATCAACATGCCGATCCAAGGAACGGCGAGTGACATAGTTAAGCTGGCTATGCTCAAAGTTGATGAGGCATTGCGTCGTGAAGGACTTGCTACACGCATGGTCATGCAGGTGCATGACGAGTTGTTGCTCGAAGCGCCGCAAGCAGAGGCGGGGCGCGCCGCCGCGATCCTCAAGCGCGAGATGGAAACGGCGGTCGAGTTAGATGTGCCGCTCGATGTCGAACTCGGCACGGGCGCGAACTGGATGGACGTGAAAGGGCAGTGACGAGTGACCAGTGACGAGTGACAAGTTTAAGACTTGGCTACTGCTCGTCACTGGTTACTCGGCACTCGTTACTAGCTTATGGCCGAGAAGCAACCGGACAATGCTGAGCGGCATGACGCCGGCGGGCGGGTGGTGTACAGCCGCCTGCATGCGGAGGGCGAGGGGGCGGCGGCGCGCACGCCTGCGGCACCTGGCGGCGGCTTGCATTTGCCGGGCGGGCGTGAAGTCGAACCGTGGTTGCCGGTGCTGGTCGTCAGTTTTGCGTTGCTCGTCGGGGTGGTCGTCGCGCTCGGTTGGCTGAGCGAGAGCGAGGTGCGTTCGGTCAGTTCCAATGTGCAACTCTCCGAGCGTGGACAGTCGATCCGGATCAAATCATTACTGCAACTGCGCGATGCGTTGGTCACGCTCAATGGCGAGGCGCGCACGCGGCAGGAGCAGTTGGCGCGGCACGAACAGCAAGGCGACTTCATCATCCCGTTCGAGTTGAAGCTGGGCCGGGCGCGCGACCAGCTCCAGGCCCAATTGCCGAACTTCGACCGGCTGCCGCTGGCGCAGACCGCACAGGGCCGCGCCTTCCATCAGACGCTCGATGAATATCTGCACGTCAATGAAGATGCGCGCCGCTATTCGCTCGAAGGCTTCCCGCGCTTCCGCGTCTTAAGTGCGCAGTTAGATCAGTTTCTGGATCAGACCGCGCATGAGCAGGAAGACCTCGTGCAGCAGCGCCTGAGAATGGAAGAGAGCGCAGCCGAGCGCATCCGCAGGTTGGCGTTCTTTGCCGCCGCGCTCGCCGTGCTGATCGCCGCGTTCGCCGTCTGGGAATTGCAGCGGCGCTTTCGCCAGTTGCGCGCGAGCCTGACGGAGTCGCGGCGCGAGCGTGCGTTCAGCACACAGATGCTCGAAGGCATGGTCAGTGCCGTCGCCGCGCTCGACGCGCACGCGCGCATTCGCAGCGCCAACCGCGCCTTCTTCCAACTCTTCCCGCGCGCCGCTGTCGGCGCATCCGTCTATGACGACATTGGCGACAGCGAAGGCCTGAAACTACTTGCCGCCGCGACCGTCGGGCGCGTGACGGATGTTACCTACCACGGCCGCTGGCTGCTCAATGCGCAGCACGAGCAAAACACGAACGGTGACGGCCATACGCCCAAGCCCCAGCGCAGCTTCGACGTTTATTCGTCGCCGCTCAACCTCGACGGCGCGCAGGGCCAGATTCTGACGCTCGTGGACGTGACGCAAGCGGCCGCGACCGAGACGGAGTTGCGGCGCAAGACTTCGCTCGCGGCCGTGGGCCAAGCGTCGGCGCAGGTCGCGCATGAGATCAGGAATCCGTTAGGCAGCATCCGGCTCGGCGTCGCCATGCTGCGCGACATGACGGACGACGCAGAGGCGCACCACACCATCGATCTCATCGAGCGCGGCATCGCGCATTTGAACAAGCTGACCGTGGACGTGACCGAGTTCGCGCGCGACCGCGAACTCGCGCGCACCGAAACGAACGTCCACGAACTACTCGACGCCAGTCTTGAGCTTGTCGCCGAAAAACTGCAAGCGAAAGAGACGCCCATTGAGCGGCATTACACCAACGAGCCGCTCGTCGGCGCGCTCGATGCGGATCAACTGCGCCAAATCTTCGTCAACCTGCTCGCCAACGCCGTGGACGCAAGTGCCGAACGCGCACCCGTCAGTATCACCACGCAAAGCATCATGATGCAGCCCGCCGCCGCCGGCGCAAACGGCGACCATGGCCGGGCTTCCGGCACAGTAGTGCCCGCCGCCCGCGTCACCATCACGGATCACGGGCACGGCGTGGACGAACAGACGCGCGCACGCATCTTCGAGCCATTCTTCACCACCAAGAAAAGCGGCACGGGCCTCGGTCTCGCCATCGTCAAAAAGATCATCGAACAACACAACGGGCGCGTCTCCGTCGAGAGCGCGCCCGGTGAAGGCACAAGTTTTCACGTCGAGCTACCGCTCAAGGCAGCACGGGCGACGGCTAACAGCTGAGCTGAGGCGCAGTAAACCGGAAACTCCGCCACCGTGCGTGAGCAGGGCTGCTGGCCGTCGAAGTTAGGCGCTTACTTCAAGATTAATTCGCGCGCGGTTTTGGTGCCGAGCACTTCGCGGAATTTGGAGCGATCCTCGTAGCCCTGCATCTGCTTCATGTCGTCGCCCGACTGATCTCTGGTTAAGGCATCCGCTTTCTCCGCGTTCGCTTCCAGCGCGCCGAGGCTCTGGTATTCGCGGAGGATGAGTAAATTCCACGAGCTGTCGTCATCCAGCGTGCGCAGCACTTTGTAAGACTTCATGTACCCTGCTTTCACCTGCGCGTCGGACTCTTTCTTGAATTGACTATCGAGGTATTGCAGGTAAGCCGGGTCCATACCTGATTTAATTCTGATCGTCGTGACAGTCCAGATCGAGCCGGGGTTGTAAAAGCGGTAGATTTGCCCGGACACGGTAACGGCGAGCAACAGCAGCGCGACAGTCAAAGCGAGCGTTAGCTTGGAAAAGGTAGGTCTCATGTAGGGGTCTCCTTCGGGGGTTGGGGTAATTGGAAAGTTAGGTCTAAGAGGTACGCGACACCCCTTGTTCGATGCGGGCGCACTCTATCGCAGATCAGACCGCCGGTCAACGGGCACAATCAGCCAGGCGCATAGGCCAGAGATTGACTGACCCCTTGACAGCGCTTTCACCGGGTCATGCGGGCGAACGCGGCGCGGGCGGCGGCGACGGTGCGGTCGGCGGAGGTCAAGTGAGCGCGCCCGATCAAGGCACAAGTTTTCACGTCGAGCTACTGCTCAAGCCCGATCAGTTAGGCTAACGCCGGCATTAACGTGGGCGGAAACCGCCGCCAAGCCCGCCAATCTGTAACGGATAGCATGATCAACCGGTAGCTGTTTCCGCCGCACGGCAAATGACTTGTCGGGCAGCGCGCCGCTGCTACTTGCTTGCAACCGGCTTGAACACCGCACGGAAAGCTTTCAGCGCGGCCGGATGATAAATCGTCGAATGTTGTTCATCCGGCATCTTCTCGTAATGCCAACGAACACCGGCAGGCGCATGCACGCCAAGCACTTCCGCAAACCGTTGCGTGACTTCCGCAATGTCCTCATTACTGCTTGCAAGATACAACGTCTTGGCTAGCTTCGGCCGCGCACGCAGCCGCTCGCCAGCGCCGTTAACCAGTTTCTGATCGTTCCACCAGAGGCTAGGGTCAAAGGCAATATAGGTATCAAACAAATCGGGTTCAAGGAGAAAAGTCTCAACTACAAACAGCCCGGCCAGCGACTCGCCCACAATCGCCGTTTCAGCGCTCGTGCGGTAGCGGCGCTTTACCTGTGGCATCAACTCATCGCGGATGAACCGGCGGAAAGCCTCAGAGCCGCCCACACGCGGCGCAATCTTTTTATCGTTCTCGTTGTCGGTGGGGCCAGTCAGATCGCGGCGACGCTGGGTATTTTCAATACCTACCAGCAAGAATGGGCGCATCGTACCATTGCCCACCGATACTTGCACCAGCCCTGCGACGTGGAGAAAGTCTTCGGCTAGGCCCCCGTCCGGCATGTACAGCACGGGCAGCCGCGCTTCGGCAGATGCCGTATAGCCGGGCGGCAGATAGACATTGATGCGCCGTGGTTCAGTCAGAGCTTTGGAATTAATTGTGAACGTCTCACCAATGATTAGTGGCCCGGCCTTATCATCTGCATCCGGGTGAGCTTGACCGTGCGCGCATGTTACGAACGCTAGCACGAAACCCAAGGCGTATAATCTCGAAATTTTTTGCATCTCTTTCTTACCTGTTGACAAACTTTAAGGGTAAAGCGAAACCGCCCAACTAATGTTGTACCGCGGAAGTGCGGCATAACATCGCATCGGCGCAAAGTGCCGCATGCTCTCTCTTATGTCGCTAATCGTGTGAACGCGGCGCGGGCGGCGGCGACGGTGCGGTCAAGTAGTTCGTCTGTGTGCGCGAGTCCGATGAAGGCGGCTTCGAATTGTGAGGGCGCGAGGTAGATGCCTTCGTTGAGCATGGCGTGGAAGAAGCGGCCGTAAGTGTCGCGGTTGCTGCGGTCGGCGGAAGTCCAGTCGGTGACGGTGGCGTCGGTGAAGAAGGTGGTGAACATCGAGCCGACGCGGTTGGTGACGGTCTGTATGCCGGCCGTTTGCGCGGCTGCGGTGAGCGCGGCGCAGAGGCGTGCGCCCGCGCGTTCGAGTTGGGCGTAGACCGCTTTGTTGCGCAGGCGTCTGAGCGTGGCGAGGCCGGCGGTCATGGCAAGCGGGTTGCCGGAGAGCGTGCCCGCTTGATAGACGGGGCCGGCGGGCGCGATGTGGCGCATGAGGTCGCGGCTTGCGCCGTATGCGCCGACGGGCAGACCACCGCCGATGATCTTGCCGAGCGTGGTGATGTCGGGCATGACATCATAAAGTTCCTGCGCGCCGCCGCGTGCGAGGCGGAAGCCGGTCATCACTTCGTCGAAGATGAGCAGCGCGCCGTGTTGCGTGCATAGCTCGCGCACCGCTTGCAAGTAACCAGCCTGCGGCGGCACGCAGCCCATGTTGCCGACGACCGGCTCGATGATGATGGCGGCGATGTCCGCGTGCTGCTCGAACACGGCGGCGAGCGCGGCCGGGTCGTTGAAGGGGACGGTGATCGTGGCTTGCGCGACGGCGGCGGGCACGCCGGGACTGTCGGGCAGACCAAGCGTGGCCACGCCCGAACCGGCTTTGACGAGCAGGCTGTCGCCGTGCCCGTGATAGCAACCCTCGAACTTGACGAGCTTCGTGCGGCCGGTCGCGCCGCGTGCGAGCCGGATCGCGGACATCGTCGCTTCCGTCCCGCTGTTAACCATGCGTACCATCTCAATGGACGGCACGGCATCAATGATCTCTTCCGCGACCTCAAGCTCAAGCTCGGTCGGCGCACCGTAGCTTGTGCCGCGCGCGAGCGCGTCGTGCAGCGCAGCGATCACTTCGGGGTCGGCGTGGCCCAAGATCATCGGCCCCCACGAGCCGACGTAGTCAATGTAGGTGCGCCCATCTACGTCGGTCATCGTCGCGCCCTGTGCGTGCGCGATAAAGCGGGGCGTGCCGCCGACGCCGCGAAACGCGCGCACCGGCGAGTTGACGCCGCCGGGTATTAGCTCGACGGCGCGGGCAAAGAGTGCGGTTGATTTGTCTGTCTGTTCGTCGCGTGGGGCTGTCATGTTGTCGGTTTAGCCTTCCAGCAGTTCGTTACAGCGTAGTTCGGTGAAAGCGCGCAGTGCCCTTACTAACTGCGGCCCCCACAAAGTTTCGGGGCGACCTTTTGCCCAGTGCCAGAGGGGAATGAAAATACTGCGCACGGCCGACCAGCGATAATCTTGCCAACAATCCGTCCAATGATAACCACGCACGCCGCCCGTCAGCAGGGCTTGATGATAACGCCGCAGCAGCGTTTGTTCCATCCGCGCACGATGCTCCGGCGCGCAGAAGAGCGTCAGCATGTAAGCCAGATCGCGCGGCCCGATGTGTATATGCCACAACTGCCAGTCGAAGAGATAGACCCGGCCGCCTGGCTCACGGGGAAAGAGAAAATTCCATAAGTGCGCGTCGCCGTGTGTGACTGTCAACCCGCGCGCGTTGGTAAGCCGCACCCACGGGCGGGGGAAGATGGCGATGACTTGGGCAAAGAGCCGGCGCGGCGCTGTCGAGAGATGTGCGCCCTGCGCCGCGACGAACCGGGTGAAGTTCGCGGCGGCGTTGCGCGCGAGCTCGTCAACCTGCGCCGCGCTCAGCAGACGCCCGACGCCGCGCCCGAGTTGCGGATGCTCCCACCAGTAAGCATGAACTTGCGCGAGACAGTCCGTCGCCAGTGCGTACTCCGCGAACGTGGTCGCGAGCGGCAGAGGCGGGTGATAGTGTGTCGCGGATAAATCTTCGAGCAGCAGATGCGCGCGGCCCGTCGTCGGCGAGTAGGCGGTATCAAAGCAGCGCGGCAGCGGCGCATCCGGCATGCGGGGCGCGACGGAATCGTAAAACTCGACCTCCTCCGGCGCACGCGCGCACGGCGCGGCCGCTTCAAAGTCCGGGTTGGAGATTTTTAGGAACAACTGCGTCGGCACACCCGGCAGCGCACCCGGCGAGTATGTCACCGCAAGGTGCGAGACGATGGAGACGGGGTGCGTGTGCGTCGCTTCCACGCGCACGTCGGTCACCCGGCCATGCGCTAGCGAGCCGCCGCGCCGGAGCGTCTCCGTCAACCACGCCGGTGTGACCTGTGCGCCGCTAGTGATGGGTTCAGGCACGTGGGGCAGTATAAAGCAAGTGCGCGTGCTTCATCCGAAGATGCTGCGCCAGCGTTTGTCGAGCGCGCCGCCGAAGAGGAAGGTGGCGATTGAAGGTTGTTCGTGCGAGCGGTCGTAGCCGACGAGTTCGACGTAGGCGCGGCCCGTCGTCTCCGCATCGCCGTGGCGGCCCGCGACGGCGCACGCGCCTTCCCAGTAGATGATCATCGTCGTGCCGCGCGTGTCGAGTTCTTGATCGTTGAGGACGGGCGTGATGGCCACGTCGATCTCATAATGTGGCACGCGCAAGCGCCAGCCGCTCGGATAACGCGCGCCGGTGTGTGGGCTGCGCCAGTGGGCGGTCGGTTCGAGCGTGAAGTCGGCGTGCGTCAGGTGCGTCCATTCGCCGGCGGCATCAACGAACGTGCCGCTGGAATAATCGGAGGGACGATTCGCGCTGTCGCGCAAGTGATAGACCATCACCTCCGCGCCGGTGGCGAGTTGCACGCTGAACCAGTCCCAGCCTTTCTGCTTCTCGGTCGTGCGCCACGTGCCGAACTCGCGATCCATCCACGCCGACCCGGCACAGCTTTCGGTCGTGCCGTGCCATGTGATGCGCCCCTCGGCCGTCATGCGCGTGTAAGAGAAATAACGCGACGCCTCACCGTGATCCTTAAAACTGACGCCGATCCCTTGCCGGCCATTCAGCGCGGGCGGCTTCGTGGGGCGCAGGCTCACCTCGAAGATCAGATCGTCGCCGAGCGTCGCACGCAAGTTGTGCGCGCCGTTCGTCTCGCGCACAGACCAGTCGCCGAGTTTCAATTCATAACGCTCCGCGCGCGCCCGGGCCGGTAGATCGAACGGCCCGTTCGCACTCTTGCGATGTGCGTAACGAAAGGACTGGTGCGCCTCGTCGGTGACCGCAAAATGCGCGAGATAGAGCGGATTAGCAATAAGCCTGAGCGGCACGATGCCGAAGCGGTCGAGGTCTGTGCGGCGTTTGAAGAAGACCAACTCGAAGCCGAAGCGTCGCCCGCTTGCGGTTTGCAAATGGCCCGTGTAGTACCACCATTCGGTCTGCGCCTCCGCGTGTGCGTAGAGGTCGCGCGGCAGTTCGACGCCCGCCTGCTCTGTGCCGTCGCGCAAAGTCGAAGCGGGGCCGACGAGCGCGTCGGCCAGCCCGTCTAGCAGGTTCATGGCAAATTTCTCCAACGGCTCTGTGAAATTGGCGCTCATAAGTTGCTTTAGCCACTTCTCTCCGGCTGAATTTAGGCCGCCAGCGTAACAGCCGATGATGCCGAAAGTGTGCGCCTTTTGCAAAACAAAGCGTGCGGGAAATTTGTTGCCAAATCAGAGTTTGCTAACTAAACTCACGCGACCTCAAAACGGTGGCCCGACAGCCCGCGCAACGACCACTTGCCGCACTCTAACCCCGTCCCCACTTGGAGGTGCCCAGTATGGCTTACGGCAAACTGAATAAAAATTTTCTACCCATCAACACGGATTTCGATCACTTGCAAAGCGAGTATGAAGCCCTCAAATCAGACATCCCGGCCGGCCCGGATAAAGAGGAACTGGACAAAATATGCGTGTTGCGCGTCAACAAGAAAGCGGAACTCCGGTGGCAGGACGTTTATGCGTTTCAGTTGCTGTTACTGAAATATCTGGAGTTGCCCAGTCTGCGCAACAAAGTGATTAGCCTGCGCGACCGATATATCAACATTTTCGGCCAAGACAAATACCGGATATATCTAGAGACAAAGCTGTCCGATCCGAAAGCGGAGGTGCCTGCGCCCCCCGATGGCACAACCGAGCCTGTTGCGTGGCAGAGACAAAAAACGAAAGAACTGATCGAGCAACTGCGCGAGGATTGTAAATACTTACTTGATCAAATTTATCGGGCCTATGATGCCTTGACGGCGCGCGAGGGTGTGGGCAAATGGCTCACCATCTGGGCCGTGGCCATCGTGCTGCTGGCGGCGATGGTCGGCGCACTCCTCTTGTTGCCGGGCCCCGGCCTCCTCTGGAAGTTATATGTGCTACGTCGTTCGCCGATTGTGATCGTGTTCTTCGCGGGCGCGCTAGGGGGCATGATCAGTATCCTCCAACGGTTGCAAGCCGTGTCCACCGACGGCGATCCGATCTACAGCCTGACCGCCTTCTGGAACGGCTCTTATACGCGATATGTCTCGCCGCTGACCGGGGCGGTCTTCGGCGTCCTCCTCTACCTGATCTTTGCCGGGACGATCTTGCAAGGGAAATTCTTCCCGACTATCTTCACGCCGTCCTACGGCATGGATGTCGCTGCACCGTGCAATACACCAGTGGCACCGACACTGACGCCAACAGCAACCTCCACTTCGCCCACACCGCCGCCGCCGACAAACGCAACCGCTCCGCCGGGCACCACGCCAACCCCGGCCGCCCTCAACGGGGCGGCCGGGGCAGTGACACTAACTAATGGAATGACAGTGTTGCTACGCACGACCCGGGCGGCCGTCGCGACACCCGCGTCCACAACTGCCGACGACAATAATTCAAATGCCAAATCTGGCTCGTCGTCCGCAATCAGCCGCACAACACCGGCAACTACACAGGCACCTGCCACGAACGAGACAGCCACGCCCACACCCACGCCCACACCCACGCCGAGTGGCAGCACCGCGTTCGGCCGCTTTCTACGTTGCGCGGGGCCGGCGTCGGGACTTGATTACGCCTTGCTCATCATCTGGTGCTTTATCGCCGGTTTTGCCGAACGACTCGTGCCCGATACGCTGAACCGGCTGGTTGCTGAAAACGATAAGACTACGGTGAAGAAATCTTAGTCGAGCGGCGTTAAGGTCGCGGTTCACAGTCGCTCGCCGCTCTCGCGCGGTTCGACGAGCAGCGTGCGGAAGTTGGCCATGCGGACGAGACCGGGCGCGCCGCCCTTGGGCTTGGCGACGAACTTGCGCTGCGTATAGTGGACGGCGACCTTCGCATCATGTTTCGCGTGGCTGTACTGTGCGGCAAGTTGCGCGGCTTCGACGACGGTGCGGTGCGGGATGTTGTCTGTGCGCTGCGGATTGCGCACGATGACGTGCGAGCCGGGATAGTCGGCCGCGTGCAGCCACAGGTCGTGCGGGCGCGCGACGCGAAACGTCAGTTGATCATTCTCGCGTGCGCCGCGCCCGACAAGCATCTCGTAGCCATCGGATGACTGATAACGGCGTGCTACTTTAGTCGCTTCCGTTGCCTTGCCTGCCGCTTTATCCTTACTCCGCACGCGGCCCGGCGGCTTATGTGCGTCGCGTTGGGTCGGCTTTTGCCGGCCCCGCTGTTTGTCGGACTGGGTTGCGAAAACTTCCAGCGCGGCCGCGTCGTGTGTGGCGATAAGTGCTTCGAGTTCAGTGCGGCGGGTGTTGAGCGCGGCAAGTTCGATGCGTAAGGCGGCGAGCCGGGCGTCGATCTCCTGCGCCGCGCGTTTAGCTTTGGTGTAGCGCGCGAAGCGGCGCGCGGCCTCCGCTTGCAGCGTGGCGTGCTCATCGATCTCCAACTCGATGATGGGCGCGCCCTCTGTGTAGTAGTCCGTCAGTCGCACGCGCCCGCCCGTGCGCTCGGCCGTCGGGATGTTGGCGAGCAGCAGATCGCCGATGCGCTTATGTGCGGCTGCGTCGCCGTGCGCGGCCAGGTCGCGCGCCAAATTACGCGCCAATTTTTCACGTCGCGCGATCTCTTGCCGCAACTGTGCGGTTAACGCGCCCGCGCGGGCGACGAAGGCGCGCTCGGCGGCGCGGTGCAGGTAAAAAGCGTCTGCCGCCTGGGACAGTGTGGCATATGCACCTTGCGCGAAAGGCAGCGCGGCAGCAGGCGCGCTTGGCTGGGCCTCGTGCGGCGGGGGCGGTTGATACTTTGCGCTGATCTCTTGCCCCGCGCCGTGCGGCGGCCGCAGCGCGGCGACGATGCGCTCCGCTTCATCAAGCAGGAACACGTTCGCGGCGCGGCCCGTCAGTTGTGCGATCAGCGATAAGCGATACTCCGCGCCGAGCAGATCGCGCGCGGCAAAGTTGAAGCGCACAACGCGCTCGGCTTCATCTTTGGTCAACGAAAGCAACGTTGCGCCGGCGAACTGTTTGCGCAGTATGAGCAGAAAGGGATCGGGCGCGAGCGCCTGTCGTTCGAGTTCGCGCACCGTCCGCCGCACCAGATGTATGCGCGCTTCATTCGGCGCGGCGGCGATAAGCAAATAACGCGCGTTGGGCAACCGGAAGTCCCACACCAGCGTCGCCCGCGCCACCAGCCACGCCTTGCCCGGCGTGTGCCCCAACAAGACCGGCGCGCTCTCTCGGACGATGGCGGCGATGAGTTGATCGTGCATGATGAATCGACGCTTGGTTATTCGTCAGCGGTTGATTGGCAACTCCAGGTCGCGTTGTCGCCCGGCTCCGGAGACCAAAGCAACAATGTCTTATCAGCCCGCAGCAAAACGAAACGGCCCCGCGTTGCGTACTGCCAACGCGGGGCCGTCGCTGCTGGGGCGCACATTCGTTTACGCGCGTACGGTTGTAGTCCCGGAGAGATGATCGTGGAGCGCGCGGCCGTCGGCGTCGAACAAGGCGTAGAGCAGTCCGAGTCCGCCCGTGGCCAGCGCCAGCATGTAACCGAGGGCCCGGCGCACACATTGCCCGGTGGTCGGCGCGCGGCCCGTACTGGCGTCCACCGTGCGGAGCGCGACGAGCGACATGCCCCAAGTCCGTCCGGCTAATGCGGTCGAAGCCATTAAATAGAGGAACAGCAGCACGACGACGATGCCGGCAAGCGAGCCGGCCACGCGCGGATCAGTCCAGTTGCCATTGGTCAACTCGATGATGGCCGCGAATGGCGTCGCGGCGAACGCGACAACCAGTAGATCAATGATGCCACCCGCAACTCGTTTGCTGAGCGGCGCACGGTCGGTCGCCTCTAACAACAGCGGTGTTGCGGGCGCGTCCGCCACCGCTTCGCGCCGCGCCAGATATGCATCGTCCAACACGACCGGGACATGCCGGCGCGCCTTGGCCCGCTCCTCTACTACCTCAGCCGCCGTGTCCTGTGCCGTTGCGGACTGCGCCGGTACGACGACGAGATTAACCGCGCGGGGCGGTTCGACTTGGGCTTCGACCGGCAGGGCTGTCGCATCTGTCGCCAACTCGCTTTGGGACGACGCAGCGGTCGTCGCCTGGCCCATTACTAACGGCTGCTCTACGGGTGTGCCCGTAGCTGTTACCTCTTCGTCCGCAACCTGATAATCCTCGCGGGCGACGCGCGCAGCGGCGGTTGCGCCCCGCCCGCGCCCGGACATGCGCGGCTGCGGCAGGGGCGGTTGGCGTACGCGTTCGATCCGCTTGAGCGCGGCGGCGACGAGCGGATTGACCTCGGCTGCGGGGGCCGGCGGGACGAGTCCGAGCGGCTGCGTGGCTGTCTCAAGCACGGTTTGCGTGGGCGCTACGGGCACGTTCGACGCCGTCGCCGGATTGTCCGCAGGCGCGTCCGACTCATTTCTGCGCGCGGCCTCTTGCGCCTTACGCAGTTGAATCTCGCGCACACGCTCGCCCAGTTCTTTGCGCCATTGCGGCTTGGGCGCGCGGCCAGGCAGCGGGAATTCGAGCAGGGTCGAAGCGGCGGGCAGAGGCGCTTTGGCGCGGGTGGCGTTGTCGTCGGCGTTCGAGGGCGTCTGCTCTTGACGTGCTGAAGGGGTCATAATGATTCTTCGGTAAGTTTGAGCCGCCACGTCCGTGCGGGCGGGTATGTGGCAAAGAGGGCACGCGGCCAGCGAATCGGCGTAAACAGCACGGCACGCGGCACACAGCATACGAGTCACAAGCCTACCTCTTGCTCGTTCAAAAATGGAACTTGGGATGGACGGGCGCTGCCGGTAAACCCAAGCCTATAGCGGAGTCGCGGGGGATGCTATCAGAGATTACTTTAAGTCGTCAACCAGAAAATATACAAGGCAATGTATTTGCCGGTGGGTGAGCTACAAGATAAAGGTGTGGGCTGAAGGGCGAGAGGCGCGGGTTCGGGCACGTCTGCGGATTTAAGCCAGACACTGCACCGCGCAATTCTGGCCTGATTTTCGCCCTGCTTACTGGCTGTTTGACTCAGAGTGGTTGCCGGCCCGCAAAACCTGCTTCAACTTCGTGCCACCATTCGAGTTGATCGCCTTCGCCAGCTTGCCAGCAGAGGAGAACGACGCGCCCGTCTCGCAGCGTGGGAAAGTCGATCAGTCCGCGCGCGTAATCTTTCAGTTGCACGCCCAGTGTCTCTAACTCGCCCGTCCGCGCAGCCAGCCGCAGCAGCGCGGCCGCATAATTTTGTGCGCCGCCGGACATCGCGCCGCCGCCCATCTCCGCGCCGGCGGCGGCGTGCCGGGCCGCGGCCTTGCGTGTCAGCACAGCGGCGTGCGCCCGCGTCACGTCCGCGACGATGCGCCGCACCGCCGGCAACAACGCATTCGCTTCTTCCAGACTGAAGAGTTTCATAAAAACAGAGGTTAGAGGTTAGAGGTTAGCGAGAACAGTTCTTGACTGACCTCTAACCGCTGACCTCTGCTATTCAGTGTTCGTCCGTTACGCGGACGAAGTCCGCCTGCGGATTGTAATCTTCCGTGTGCTCTTCTTCGACGGGTAGCGGGGCGTCGTGCGCCTGGTGGTTCTGTGGGCGCTGCTGGTTGCCGCCCGCGTCCGTATCGTGCAGCGGCGACGGTTGATGCGACTCGTCGTGCAGGTGGTTGTCATAGTAGCGCGCGCCATGCGTGTTCTCTTTGCGCACCTTCTCCGCAATCTCGCCGA
Source organism: Pyrinomonadales bacterium (assembly GCA_038322995.1). Classification (GTDB taxonomy): domain Bacteria; phylum Acidobacteriota; class Blastocatellia; order Pyrinomonadales; family Pyrinomonadaceae; genus QHXQ01. Next base: position 26,856 of record JBBQGM010000041.1, on the reverse strand, counting down.
GGTCGATGAAGTAGTCGGCCACGTCGATCAGCTTCGGCGCGGTGTTCGAGCGGAAGCCCGCGACTTCGACGCGGCAACCCTTGTAGGCGACTGCGTTGACGGCATAGACGAAATCTTCGTCGCCCGAGACCAGCACCGCCGTCTCGTAGCGGCCGGCGAGCGAGAGCATGTCCACGGCGATCTCTACGTCCAGATTCGCCTTGCGCGTGCCATCGTAGAACGTCTTCAACTCTTTCTGAATGACGCGGAAACCGTTACGGCGCATCCAGAGCAAAAAGCCTTGTTGCCGCTCGGCGTTCGTGTCCACGCCAGTATAGAAGAAGGCACGCAAAAGCCGCCCGTCGCCCAAGAGGACGCGCAAGAGTTTATTGTAATCAATATCGATGTTGTGAAACCGTGCTGCGTGGAAAAGATTGTTGCCGTCAATGAAAACCGCGACTCGTCCTCTGTAGCCTAGCTGCCAAGAAATGTTATTCGTCGGATCAAAGTGCTGCATGCAGTGAAATGCTCCATTGTTAAGAAGTTGAATGTCATAGCTTTTGATTCGCCCCTAGCATGCCGCCGCGAGGCGCACGCGGTCAAGCGGCGGCGTAGGGAATTAACTGCTTTCATTATTTCGTTTGCATTTGCTGCGTTGCCTGCGTCGCCGCCGCGATGATGTCGCCCGTCACGGCGTCCATGTAGACAAGGTACGGCGTGTCGCCGCGCCCGACCGCCAACTCCCACGCAAGATGTAACTCCAATACGGCCGGGTCGTTCGCCCGCCGCTGCGGATAGACGACTAACTCACGTGCTTTCACCGCTTCGTCCGCGCCGACTGTGTAGGAGAGCGTGCTGTTGTTCATGCCGGGATAAGTGAAGGCGCGGCCACGCAAGCGCGTCTCGGCATCCTTTGCGGTCAGTTTTTGCGTCTGCGCGGTGAGGGCGCGGGCGAGTCGCTCGGTGTCGGGGAGCGCGGTGCTTGCAAGCGCACTGATGCGGCCGTCGGCGGTAAAACTGATGTCGAGCAGTCCGAACTCGGCGCGCAGCGGATAGGCGAACGGGTTCTGCCGGTAACGTGCGAGCGTCGTCCCGTCGGGCGCGATCTTGGTTTCGACCAGCGACAGATTTTGCGCCGTAACACCAAGCAACGGCGCGGCGCTCGTGATGAACCGGCGCAGCGCCTCGCGCGCCGCTTCGTCTTTCGACTCGGCCGCGTTGCTGGCGATCTCGACTTGCGGCAAGCGCGGCGTGACGCCCGGCGGCAGCGCCCTGATCGTCGCCGTCACGGTTTGCCACTGCGGTTGCGGCCCGCGTGCCAGTCCTTGCTCCTGTGCCAGTGCCTGCCACGCGGCCGTGGCCTGCTCGCGCCGTTCCGCGCTGGCGGCGAGGATGACGGGGTAGTTCGGTTCGTTCGCACGCGGGCGCGTCGCTTCCGGGCCGCGCGCCGCCGCGCACGCGCCGACTGATAGTACGTACAACGCAAGCACGGCGGAACGCAACGCCCGGCTCCCGCTGTTTAGACGTAGATGGATTGTTAGCATAACGGTTGACGACTGTTGTTAGGGGACGGCGACAATTATAGCGCATAACCGTGCCAGTTGTGCCGGGCCATTAAATTGAACTCCGGGCGGCGGGCGGGCCAACGCGCATTGCAATGCGCTAGGCGCACCGTATAATGATCGGCGAGATAACGCGCATGTCCCTTGATGATGAAGAGTTGCCAGACGCTGATGCGTTCGCGCCGCAACCGGGCGCACGTGCCTTCGCGCCCGCCGAGATGCGCGCTTGTCCGCTGTGCCAACGCGCCAACGCGCCGACGCGCATGGCATGTCTCTACTGCGGCGCACCGCTGCCCGGCGCACACGGCGCGGACGATCTGCAACTGCCGACGTTGCGCCCGCTCGAAACGTGGGAGCAAGGCTACAATATCGTGTTGCTGCCGCGCGCCGAAGCAGCGGCGGACTTGCCGCGCGAAGTGATCGGCGAAGCGGCGCGCGTGTTGCGCCTTGAGCCGACACAATTGGCCGGGATAATCACAGCGCGCGTGCCGTTGCCGCTTGCGCGCACGGCGCAACTCGAAGAAGTCGCGCTCATCGAGCGCAGGCTCATGCAACTCGGTCTGTCAGTCGAGACCGTCGCGGACGAAACGCTCGCGGTTGAGCGGCAACCGCCGCAACGCATGCGCCGCTTCGAGTTCAGGACGGAAGGCTTGACGGCGTGGGCGAACGCGGAGACGGCCGGGCAGCACAGCGCGTGGGCCGACGTTACGTTGCTCGTCGCCGGGCGGCTCAGCCGCCGGCAGATCGAAGTAGAAGAGCGCCGCGGGCTGCGCAAGACGGGCGAGGTAGTGGACACGCGCGAGTTCTCCGACGACGAGCGCGTGTTGGACATCTATTTAACTGAACACGCAGGCCATTGGCGTATCCGTGCGGAGGGCTTCGACTACACCTGTCTCGGCGCACAGAAGAGTCTGCTGGCGGTGGAAAACTTCTCACGCCTCCTGGCGACATTGCGCACGCGCGCCACGGCAGTCGTGCTCGACGATTCATATATGAGCTTGCGCCACCTGCTGCAAACTGCCTGGCCCGTGGCCGAGCAGACTTCTTCGGGGCTGCGCCGCGACCGGCCGGGCCGCCTGCACACGGAAGCGATCACAACCGTTAGCAATGAGACGCAGTTCACGCGCTACAGTCGTCTGCGCCGGCACTTCGTACTGCGCGCGAACACGCACAGATGAAACCACACCGCAAGTCGGCACATAAACAAGCAGCGCGCGACGGGCACAGCGAACGCGAACAGCGGGCGGCGCGCGAACCGGATTCCGTTGCGCGCGAGCAAACGCAAACACCGGCGCAGGCGGGTCAGCTTTATGGTGTGTTGCCGGTGCTCGAAGCTTTGCGCGCGGGCGGGCGGCGCGTCGAGCGCATCACGGTGGCGGAGGGCGCGCACGAGGCGCGTTTGCAAGAGTTGTTCGAGTTGGCGCGCCTGCGGCGCGTGCTGGTGCGGCGTGCGCCGCGCGCCGAGTTGCAGCGGCTCGCGCCGGGCGCGAATCATCAGGGCATCGTCGCGAGCGTCGCGGCGGCTGACTATGCGGACGCGGACGAGTTGCTTGACCTGCTCGCGGCGCGAATCGCAGCGGGCACGTCGCCGCTCGCCGTGGTGCTTGATGGCGTCGAAGACCCGCGCAACCTCGGCGCGATTTTGCGCACGTGCGAGTGCGCGGGCGCGGATGCGGTCTTCGTGCCGGAGCGCCGCGCCGCCGGGCTGACAGAGACCGTGGCGAAGGCTGCCGCCGGTGCGCTTGAGTATGTGCCGGTCGCGCGGGCGACGAATTTGGCGCGGCTCGTCGCCGAATTGCAAGAGCGCGGCGTGTGGACAATCGGCACGGCCGCCGATGCGCCACTGGCCTATACCGCCTGGGATTGGACGCAGCCGTGCGCGTTGTTGCTCGGCGGCGAGGGCGCGGGCTTGCGCCGGCTCGTACGCGAGCGGTGCGATGCGCTCGTGCATATCCCTTTGCGCGGCCGGCTCACGTCGCTCAACGTCTCGGTCGCGGCCGGCGTCGTCCTGTACGAAGCCCTGCGGCAACGCAACGCGGCGGCACAAGTTGACCGGGCCCAGCCGGGTGACGTTAAGGACTGAACGTTACCCACGCGACAGCGTATAGTGTTTGCGCGCGGATGGAATGAGAGGAGTCTGATATGTATTGCCCGAAGTGCGGCGCACAAAACGCGGACAACGCCAGTTTTTGTCGCGGCTGCGGCACCAACTTGAGTCTCGTGCCGCAGGCCATGACCGGCCGTCTGCCGGAGGCGAGCATCGTTTATGAAGATGACGGGCGACACATAAAACGCCGCAAGCGCGAGCGGCCGCCAACTATCACTAAAGCGATCACATCGCTCTGCATGGGGATCGGTTTTCTGCTCGTGGCCTTATCGCTCAGACATGCCTGGGAGGTGGCCGGCCCGACGTGGTGGTTCTGGATGCTCATCCCGGCGTTCAGCATGATCGGCGGCGGCCTCGCCGAGTTCGCCCGCCTGAAGGAGAGACCGACGGCAATGCCGCTTGCGGCGGCCCCGCTCTACACGCCGCCGCCCCTCGCGCAACCGCAACGCGGCGGGGCTTTGCCCCCGCGCCCCGCATCAGACATCTACACGCCTACAAGTGTCACCGATCACACGACGCAACTACTCGACCATGAGCGGTAAAAATTTGTTCGTCGTTAGTCGTCCGTTGCTGCCGGTAGTTGAGTTGAGTGACTTCAGATGAGCCTGCGCGCCGGACAACGGACAACGGACAACGGACAGCCTGTGCGCCTCTGCGTGCCCGTGTGCGTGCGCCGGGCGGCCGAGTTACGCGCCGCTGTCGCCCGCGCGGCCGAAGTCGCCGACATCATCGAGCTGCGGCTCGACTGTCTCGCGGACGACGCGCAACTCGCGGCGGCGCACGCTGAGATCACGCACCTGCTCCACGCCCGCCCGCGCCCCTTCATCCTCACTTTCCGCGCCACCGAACAAGGCGGGCAACGCGCGCGCACAGAAGCCGCGCGCATACGCTTCTGGCAACAATCAGCGCACGGTTGGCAGCACGGTGCGCCCCGCTCCGACTTCGTGGATATCGAACTCGAACTGTTTGAAGCAGCGCACGGCACCGAGTGGGCAACGATGTACGCAGACACGCAAATGCTACCGTCACTCATCTGTTCGCACCATGACTTCACCAGCATGCCTGCTGATCTTGCAGCCATCTATGAGCGCATGACGCGGACGCCCGCGCAGGTGTTGAAACTGGCGGTGCAGGTGCCTGACGCGATTGCTTGCCTCCCGCTCTTGCACCTGCTCGCCCGCGCGCGACGTGAAGGACGCGAGATGATCGCGATTGCAATGGGCACGGCGGGCCTGTTGACGCGCATCCTCGCGCCCGCGCGCGGCGCGTTTCTTACTTACGGCGCGCTCGACGACGCACACGCGACCGCGCCCGGCCAGCCAAGCGCCCGTGAGTTACGCGACCTCTATCACATCCACACGCTCAACGAGTGGACGGAAGTGTACGGTCTTGTCGGCATGCCGGTCATGCACTCTCTCTCGCCGCATATCCATAACGCGGCTTTTGCGGCGGCAGGACTGAACGCCGTCTATATCCCGTTCGAGGTGCGCGACGTACACGCCTTCATGCGCCGTATGGCGCACCCGCGCACGCGCGAACTTGATTGGCGGCTGCGCGGCCTGTCCGTCACGGCACCGCACAAGCAGACGATCATGGCGCACCTGGATTTCATCGACCCGGCCGCGCGCGAGATCGGCGCGGTCAATACCATCGTATTCGCGGACAATGAACTGCACGGTTACAACACCGACGCGCTGGCCGCGCTCACACCGCTCGCAGGCATACTCGAATTGCGCGGTGCGCACGTCGCCGTCATCGGCGCGGGCGGCGCGGCCCGCGCGCTGCTCTGGGGCCTCCAACGCGCCGGCGCGAACACAACCATCTTCGCGCGCAAGCCCGCCCACGCACGCATGCTCGCCGACAACTTCGGTGCAACCGTCAACACGCTCGCCGATGTATGCTTCGCCGCGTTCGATCTCGTCATCAACGCAACCCCGCTCGGCACGCGCGGACATGCGGCAGATGCGACGCCCGCCACGGCCGCGCAATTGAGGGGCGCACGCGCCGCGTACGATCTCGTTTACAATCCGGCTGAGACGCCCTTCATGCGCGCGGCCCGCGCCGCCGGATGCGCGCATGTCTGCGGCGGCCTCTCGATGCTCGTGGCGCAGGCGGCGGTGCAATTTAAATTATGGACAGGCCAGGGCGCGCCTGTTGAGTTGATGCGCGCGGCTGCGGAGCGGAAACTGGTGGCGGGTTAGTGGTGCAATTGACCGTTGTTACTAACAGGCAATGAGATGAGCGAGCGTTACAGCCGGCAGGTTTTATTCGAGGGCATTGGCGCGGCGGGCCAGGCGCGGCTGCGCGCGGCGCAGGTTTTAATCGTGGGTTGCGGCGCGTTGGGGTCGGCGCAGATTGAAGCCTTGGCGCGGGCCGGGGTGGGGCGTTTGCGGCTCGCGGATCGTGATTTTGTCGAAGAATCGAACTTGCAGCGGCAGACAATGTTCACCGAACAGGACGCGCGGGAACGACTGCCGAAGGCGATTGCTTGTGCGCGGCGTGTGGCGGCGATCAACGCGGACGTGGCGTGCGACGCGGAGGTTGTGGACGTACACAATGGCAACATCGAACGACTGATCGAAGGCTGCGATCTCGTGCTCGACGGTACGGACAATTTTGCGACGCGCTATCTCATCAACGATGCGTGCGTGAAGCAGCGTGTGCCTTGGATTTACGGCGCGGCGGTCGGTTCATACGGCGTGACGATGACGATCCGTCCGCACGTCAGCCCTTGCCTGCGTTGCGTCTTTGAAGAGACGCCGGCCGCCGCGAGCGCGCCGACATGCGACACGGCGGGCGTTATCATGCCGATCATCTCCGTTGTGGCCGCCGTGCAGGTGAGCGAGGCGTTGAAACTTTTGACCGAACATGCGGAGTTGCTGCATGGCTCGCTTATGCAATTCGACGTGTGGCAGAACGAATGGCGGCGCATCCGGCTTAACGCGCCCACACCCGACTGTCCGACCTGCGCGCACGCGCGTTACGATACGCTCGCCGCTGAAGCGGGCGACTTCACCGCCGTCCTCTGCGGGCGCAACGCTGTGCAGATCGCGCCGCAAAGGGCCGCGCCCATCAATCTGCCCGCGCTTGCCGTGCGGCTGCGCGCCGCCGGTGAGGTCAAGGTCAACGATTATCTCGTGCGCCTGCGTGCGGGCGAATATGAGTTAACCATCTTCAAAGACGCCCGCGCCATCATTCGCGGCACGGACGACGTACAGACCGCGCGCTCGCTTTACGCGCGTTACGTGGGTAATTAAGCAACGGCACAGGCTAGCCGCTCATTTCTGTGCCAGACTTTTTCGGAGTATCATCTTCATGGCGTGCAACTCGTGTCCTTAGGGTCGCACGAGACACACAACAGCAACGAACACAGCTTCCTTTAATGCTCAATAACAAACTTTCGCTTCGCGTCGCACGTCTCCTCTTCGCTTTCATTGTTCTCAACTTAGGCAGCGTCGCGCCGGTGCGCGCGGGCGGCCCCGTCATCTGGGAGACCGGTTCGCGCGAGGACTTGCTGAAGGGCGAGGCGCACGGCGCGTCCGTGACGGATACGGGCGCGCTCATGCTTGCGCCGCGGTTCGCGGCGGTGCTCGATACCGAGCAGGCTTATGTCTGGTCGAGCGCGGTGGACGCGGCGGGCAACGTCTATCTTGGCACGGGGCACGATGGGCGCATCTACAAAGTCGGCGCGGACGGCAAAGGCGCGTTGCTTTATGACGCGCCGGAGTTAGATGTGACGGCGCTCGTGGTGGGGCGCGACGGCGCGCTCTACGCGGGCACGTCGCCGGACGGCAAAGTCTATCGCATCGGCGGCGACGGCAAGGCGGCGGACTATTTCGATCCGCCGGACAAATACATCTGGGCGCTCGCGGTGCTGCCCGACGGCGCGCTCGCCATCGGCACAGGCGACAACGGCAAGCTCTATCGCGTCAACGCGGCCGGCACGAAGCCCGAAACGGCGCTCTTGATCGACATCAACGAGACGCACGTCATCTCGCTCGCCGTGGACGCGAAAGGGAATTTAATCGCGGGCACTGATCCGAGCGGACTCGTCCTGCGCATCTCGCCCGATGGCAAAGCCTTCGCGCTCTTCGACGCGCCCTTGCGCGAAATACACGCGCTCGCGCCCGCCGCCGACGGCGCGATCTACGCGCTGGCCCTGGGCGACGCCGCGACGGCCGCGCGCCCATCCACACCCGTCGCCAATCCGGGCACGCCGCCTGCGAATATTGGTAACGCGCAGGGCAGTGTTGTCGTCACATCGAGCGTGGTGGTTGATGACGCGGGCGCGCAAGCGCAACAGTTCGGCGGCGCGCCGCCCGTGCCAACGCGCAGCCGCAACGATCTACAGAACGCGCGCAGCGCAGTCTTTCGCATTCAGCCCGACGGCGGGACGGACGTGCTGTGGAGTTCGACCACGATTAACGCCTTCTCGGTCGCGCCCGCGCCGGAAGGGCGGGCCGTCTTGATCGGCACGAGCGACAAGGGGCGCATCTATTCTGTCACCGATGACGGGCGCGACACCTTGCTGATTCAATCAACCGAAGATCAAATCTCCGCGCTTGTCGTGCGCGGGCGCGAAGTGTTCGCCGCGTCAAGCAATCAAGGCAAGCTGTTCCGCTTCGGCGCGGAGGCGATGAGCGAGGGTACGTATGAATCGCCGGTGCGTGATGCGCGCGTTGTGGCTGCGTGGGGCCGCATTTGGTGGCAGGGGCGTGGCGCGGTCGAGTTGCAGACGCGCAGCGGCAACACAGAGCGGCCTGATACGACGTGGAGCGATTGGAGCGCGCCGTATCGGGAACCGGCGGGCGCGGCGGTGACGAGCCCGCGCGCGCGCTTCATCCAGTGGCGTGCTGCGTTGCGGGCCACAGCCGCGAACAGCGATGCGCGCGTCGAGAACGTGAGCCTGGCGTATCAGCCGCGCAACGTCGCGCCCGAAGTGCTGGCCATTACGACGTTGCCCGTGGGGGTCGCTTTGCAGCCCGCGATTCAGGTGCAGACCGATCCGAACATCGAAGCGGCGGGTTTCGATCCGACGCTCATCGCGCCTGTGCCGCAAGTACCGGCGCGGCGACTGTTTCAACGCGGCGCAGTCTCGCTGCAATGGCAGGCCGAAGATCGTAACAATGACACGCTCGAATACGCGGTCTACTATCGCGCGCTCGGCCAGGGCGCGTTCCACCTGTTGAAAGAAAAGCTGCGCGACAATTTCTACACGATGGATGGCGCGGCGCTCGGCGACGGGCGCTACGTCTTCAGAGTCGTCGCCACCGACGCGCCGGACAATGCGCTCGACGCGGCGCTCACGGGCGAGCGTTTGAGTGAGCCGGTAGAGGTGGACAACACGCCGCCGACGGTGCGCGTTGCGGGCGACGCGGCGGCGAGCAATGAGCGCGTGCGCGTGCGTTTTCAGGCGGACGATGCCGGCGTGGGCATGATCCGCCGCGCAGACGTGAGCATGGACGGCGGTGCGTGGCGCACGGTCTTTCCCGAAGACGGCATCGCCGATAGTCCACATGAAACTTACAACATTGATCTGCCGCTTGCGGGCGCGGGAGAGCATACGATCTCGCTCCGGGCCTTCGATGCCAGCGGCAACGTCGGCAGCGCGCGGGTATTAATCAGAAAGTAAGCTGGCAGCTTGCGATGTATTCCTGCACGATACGGGATGAAGCGCGCCGGAAACCGTGCGTCATGCGGTGGCCTACGGTAAACTGCGGGCGGTAAAAGCCATAGGTTGCCAGCGTGCGGGCGTGGCATCTATATTGCACAAAGTCTGTGGCGAGACGAATGTGCGTCTCTCCTCTCTCCCTCCGATGTACGTCTCAACAAAACGCACATAAGGAGGCTAAAGAGCAGTAATGATGAAAGACCTGAAAAGCATTTTTGTATCGGCCCTGATGCTCTGCGTCATGTCTGCCGGAGCGTTTGCGGCGGAAGACCAGAAGGATCAGAAGCGTGAGCCGCCACCGAAGCCACCGGCGGTCATCGTTAAAACGCCGAAGGAGAATCCTCCGCGCGAACAGCCAAAAGAGAAGCCGAAGGAGGATAAGAAGCCGCCGGGTTTTTAATGCCGCGCCCTTTGCTCCGCTTCGGCTGGAGCGAACGCGGCGCGGCCATCTGGGCCAGCGGTAGGCGGACGCTAAAAGCGTTTGCCCGCGCCAAGGCAGACGACCATCAGATGCCCCCTCAACAGCGTAGCCCAACGGTCGCGCTCTTGGGCGGGCATCAAACTTTTGAGCAAACAGATGAAAACTATTTACCCGCACGCGAAGCTGCTTCTTTCCCGCACACTCGCGCTCGGCGCATGCACCGCGCTAATTTGCGGCGCGCTCGTCATGCCCGTGGCGGCGCAAGGCGGCGCTAACCGACGGGTCGTCGCGCAGGCCGAACATTACACCGGCGACACCTTTCGCTATGCGGTCGAGACACTGCACGGCGCACACGTCATTGCGGTTACGCGTCCGCAGACCGACGCCCTCCGCGCGATTGATAACGGCCTGACCGACCTCTTCGCCGTTGCGCGCAAGCACGGCTATCGTTCGCATTTGAACTACAGTGACTACACGATCTTCATCGCCAAGCCTGATCGCACGCGCGACAGCGCGGGCGCGTACTCGCCCGACGTGGCCTACGTCGCGCCCACATACGTCGGCAGCATCTACGACAAAGGCGGCTACATCTATGCCGCCGGCATGTCCTTCTCATTCGACCCGTGCGCGCTTGTCGTCGCCGAGCACGCCCGCGACTTCCAGCGCATGGCCAACGTCGTCCGCTACGAGGGTGAGCATCTGATCCTTTATCACAACGACCGCCGCCTCTTTAACGAGACCGCCGACCACTCACGCGGCGGCGGCCATCCGATCTTACAATAAGGGCCCGAAGCGAGGTTATCCGCTCGCGCCCGATTGCTTTGCGTTCGGCCTTACGCTCGGCCCGCTACTTGAGCAGTTTCACTGTCAGCACGACGATAAGCGCCTTATCTTTCAGTCCCGCCGTGCCGACCACGACCTTCTCACCTGCGCGCACATCCACGTCGCTACGGATCGTAGCCCCGCCGCTATCTCCACCGTTCAACCGGAAATTGAGACCGCCCAATTGCACAGTCCTTACCCTTGACGGGTTCGTGCTGAGCGTCAACGAATTGGCGCTGAAGGCATACTGGAAATCGTGCAGCGTATTTGCACCCGACAGCATAATACTGGCGACGCCTTCGCCTTGCAGGAAACTATTTTGATAAGACTGCTCCTTAGCGCGCTGGATGATCGAGGTCAATAGGTAATAATTCTTGTAGTTGAGCGTTGATTGCAATTGCCCGATCACATCTTTCAATTCGGCGGGCACAGGGTTGCCGCCGCCTTCGGCGTTGCTGGCAATGAGCACGTGCAGGTGCAGTTCGATTTCCGGGCGCGCTTCTTCGGGCGTATCCAGCCGTCTGAGCGCGTCCTCGATGGCGGCGATGTTCTCAGGGAAGTCGCGCACCGTGATCGTCCTGAAGTTGCGATCCGCTGAAGCCTGTGCGCCCCTGAATCCACTGGTTAGCAACTTAATGACCGACACCAGACTGTCGGGATCGCGATAGATGACCTCGAAGATGCGGTTCTTAAAGCCGGTACTCTCCACATACTGCGGTGCGGGCGGCGGCGTCTGCTGCGCCAGCGCGCAGGGCGTGCAGCACAACGCGAACATGATGACGAGACCGAGTTTTAGTGTGCCTGAAAACATAAATTTCCTCGTGTTTAGCTGATAGGAATTTTCGTGGATTAGCGCGCCGCACCAATCGCTGCCCACGGCCGTCGTGCGCCGTCCGCGCGCTGATGAGCGGCAGCCTTGGCCGTTGCTCGACGCGCTCTAACCGGGATGCGGGCGCGGCGGTCATCAAGGCCGCTCTGCGCACTAGCACCTGATCATTCGTTGGCTCCGCCGGCTGCGCGCCGCCAAAGCGTGGAAAATTATTCCCGCGCTCTACACACGCCGCCGCGCCGGCGAAGTTCCGGCAAAACAAGTATTGTCGCCAAAGTGAATTGCGCGGCGCATGTAACGACAGCCAAAAGTTTGCTATCATCGCCGCCGCAGCCGGCGGGTAATTGATTGCGGCGAAAGGACGACCAGGCGGCCGGTCGTGCAAGCAGTGAATGAAAGTTATCTTGCGGACACAGCGTAGCTTGAAAGTCTGCGTGGGTTTGTGCTTCATCGTGATCATTTGCGGCGGCAGTTTTCTGCACGCGCGGGCGCAACCACAGGCAAAGAGCAAAGGGGCCGCGTCGCCGGCGGAGCGCGGGCGGGCGCTTTATGCGCAGCACTGCACGCGTTGCCACGGGGCTGACGGGCGGAGCCAGACTGAGCAAGGCGAGCTTTACGGCGCGACTGATCTCACGGCCGCACGCTGGTGGCAGGAGGAACACATTACCGACCGGCGGCTGACCAACTCCATTACCAACGGCAAGAAGGGCGGCATGCCCGCCTACGGCAAACGGCTCGCGAAGACCGACATCGCTGCGCTCGTCGCCTACGTTCACACCTTCAAGCAGTAAGCACATAAGAGGCGATTGTGAGTTTCCTACGCGCGAGCGGTCTGCTGCTGCACCCGACATCTTTGCCCGGCCCGTTCGGCGTCGGCGACCTCGGCCCTGAAGCTTATGCTTTTATCGATTTTCTGCACGCCGCCGGGCAGACGCTCTGGCAAGTGCTGCCGCTCGGGCCGACCGGCTACGGCGATTCGCCCTATCAAAGCTTCTCTGCCCTCGCCGGCAACACGCTCTTCATCAGTCCCGCCCGCCTCGTCGAACAAGGGTTGCTCGATAAGCAGGACATCGTGGCTGGGCCACAGTTTAACGACGAACGCATCGAGTACGGCCCCGTCATCGAATACAAACAGCAACTGCTCTGGCGCGCGTTTGAACAGTTCAAACAGAAGACTAATGCGGGCCTGCGCGGCGAGTTCGCTGCGTTCTGTCAACAGGCGGCCGCGTGGCTCGACGACTACGCGCTCTTTCGCGCGATGAAGGATGTGCGGGCCGGCGCGGCGTGGCACAAGTGGGAACGGCCGATGGTCGAACGCGACGAGGACGCGCTCAAGGGCGCACGCGCGCACTTGCACGAGCAGATCGAGGCGCACAAGTTCTGGCAGTTTCTCTTCTTCAACCAATGGGCGGCGCTCAGGGCTTACGCCAACGAGCGCCGTGTGCAGATCATCGGCGACATCCCGATCTTCGTCGCGCACGATTCGGCCGACGTGTGGGTCAACCGCCAGCTCTTCAAGTTGCATGAGGATGGCAGCCCGCGCGTCGTCGCCGGTGTGCCACCCGATTATTTCAGCACGACGGGGCAACTCTGGGGCAACCCGCTCTACGATTGGGAGCGCCTGCGCGCCGCAGGCTTTCGCTGGTGGATCGAGCGCATCAGCGCGCTCTTGCACCAGTTCGACATTCTGCGCATCGATCACTTTCGCGGCTTCGCGGCGAGTTGGGAGATACCGGGCGGCGATGAGACGGCGGAGCGCGGGCAATGGGTGGCTGCGCCGGGCCGCGAGTTGTTCACCGCGATCAAGGACGCGCTCGGCGCGCTGCCGATCATCGCCGAAGACCTCGGCGTCATCACACCGGATGTTGAAGCTTTGCGCGACGACCTCGGTTTCCCCGGCATGCGCATCCTGCAATTCGCCTTTGGCGGCGACCCGAAGAATCTAGACTTGCCGCACAACTATCACAAGCATCTCGTCGCCTACACCGGCACGCATGACAACGACACGACCGCCGGTTGGTTCAACTCTGAAGCGGGCGCAGGCTCCACGCGCACCAGTGAGCAGATCGAGCGCGAGCGCAATTTCTGTCTCAAGTATCTGCACACCAACGGGCGCGAGATTCACTGGGACTTCATCCGCGCTGTCTTTGCATCGGTGGCCGACACGGCCATCGTGCCCTTACAGGATGTGCTTGGTCTCGGCCGCGCTGCGCGCATGAATCTGCCAAACAGCACACAGGGCAATTGGGGCTGGCGCTTCAAGCAGCAGGCTCTGACCGCGAAACTGTGTGCCCAACTCAAAGGCCTAACGGAACTTTACGGGCGCAATCAGCCCGTTGTTGCGCAACCTAACCCGCCTGTCGAACCATAAGCCAGCATGCCGCCATCAATATGCACGCATACCTGCGCGCCGCAGCGCACGCGTTATCTCCCTGTTCGCCATGAACCAGCGCCAGACGTGGCCGGTGCGTAAATTCTCCGCGCTTAAAAGTGTGATGCCGAGGTCGATCCCGATCACGTCCGGGTTGACCCAATCGTTGTTCGGGTTGAAGGCGTCGGTGAAGCCGTAGCGGCCGTAGATCGTCGCACCGTATTGTTTGCGCAGCGTGCGCAACGCGGGCAGGGAGATGTCGGGCGTGAACATGAGCGAGCCAAGCGCGGCGTAAGGCACGACCGTGCCGTCAATCGCCGGGTCGCGCGGCGGCCCGCCCCACGCGACATAACCCTTGCTGCTGTCCGCGGCCGAGATGCCCCAGACGTTCTCCGTGTAGCCGGGAAACTCGGGCGCGAGGCTGAGACAAAACGCTCGATGCGCGCGGGTGGCGGCGACCGAGTTGGCGAAGTAGTCGGTAAAGGGATACCAGGCTTCGCGCTGATGGCGAAAGTCCACGTAGGCTTGCGCGTATTGATGGATGAAGAGCGGGCCGCCGGTGATGTAGGTGTAGCCCGCGTAGGTGATGCGCGTGCGTTGCCAGGCGCGCCACGCACGCGGCGTGATCGGATGCGTGGGCGAACCGATGGCGAGCAGTTGCAGGATGAGATGTTCGCTGTAAGTGTCCCAGCGCGGTTTGAGGAAACCTGTCTCGGGCCGCCAGCCGTGCGAGAGTAAACTGGGATGACCGGCGAGCATCCACGGAAAATCGACACGCTCGTAAATCTTCGTGGCCAGCCGCACGATCTCTGGGTCGTCGCGGAAATACTGGCGGGCAGTCAAAACACCGGCGAGCAGCAGTGCCGTGTCAATCGAAGAGAACTCGCTCCGCCAGCGCCGCGCACCGGTCGTTTGCTCCTGCCAGTGATAGAACCAGCCATGCTCCTGCGTCGCGCGCTCGGCAAAGTAGTGCAACGTCGTCCGCACGCGCGCACGCGCTTCGCTACGCGCCAGCCAACCGTTCGTCGCGGCGATTGAGAGCGCGGTCAGCCCGAAGCCGGTGGCGGCGCTGCTGGCGATGCGATAGCTCGGCTCGTGCTCGTTGTGTGGCTGCCCGTCAGTGTGCGCGCGGTCGAGGACGAGTCCGGTCTGCGGGTCGGCCTGTTCTTGGAAATAACGGAACGCGCGCTGTTCAAGATCGGTAAGTAAGGCTGCGTCTTGCGCCGACAGAGGCGCGGGCGCGTTTCTGTTTCGGCCGGGCGGATGTTGCGCGCGGGCATCGGGCGCGCTGACAGTGAGCAAGCAGAGCAGCACGCACAACGCGCGGTGCGGGCCACGAATGCGACGCGCTGGCGGGTGCGGCATGTTGCTATCTCGCGCTGATCTCGAAGTTGCCCGTCAGTCCTTCCACGGAGTTCGGGCCAACGAAGATTTGGAATGCGCCCGGTTCGACGGCGAAGCGCAGGGCGCGATTGTAGAAGCCAAGTTCAGCCGGGCCGAGCGTGAATGAGATGCGCCGCCGTTCGCCGGGTTGGAGCGTGATGCGCGCGAAGCCTTTCAACTCTTTGACGGGGCGCGTGACGCTCGCCGCCACATCGTGTATGTAAAGCTGCACGACTTCATCGCCCACACGCCGGCCCGTGTTCGTTACTTCGACGCTGACGAGCAACTTACCAGCGGGCGCGATGCGCGGCGCGCTCAGTTGCAGGTTGGAGAATTGAAACTGCGTGTAGCTGAGACCGTAGCCGAATGGATAGAGCGGCGTCCACGCCACGTCCAGGTATTTCGAGGAATACTTGTTGTTCGGATCGGGCGGGCGACCCGTGTTCTTGTGATTGTAGTAGAGCGGGATCTGCCCGACGGCGCGCGGGAATGTGACGGGTAGTTTGCCGCCGGGATTCACGTCGCCGAAGAGCACGTCGGCGATAGCGTTGCCCGCCTCTGTGCCCGCAAACCACGTCTCAAGAATCGCGGGCGCGTTCTCCACGGCCCAGTTGATCGTCAGCGGCCGGCCGTTCATCAGCACGATGACATAAGGCTTGCCCGTTGCGGCGATAGCCTTGATTAGCTCCAACTGCCGGCCCGGTAGATCGAGCGACGTGCGCGCCGCCGCCTCGCCGCTCATCTCGGCCGTCTCGCCGACCGCGATGATAACTGCGTCGGCTTCATTAGCCACGCGCACAGCTTCGGGCAGCGCGTCGCCGCCGGTCGGCGTCGTCGCGAGGCGCGCGGCCCCGGCGTCGGGCACGGCGAGCACGTTCGTCCCGCCCGCGTTGGTCGCGTCGCCGGGCGGGGCCGCGTCATAGTTGCCGGTCACCCCGCGCCCTTCAATTGCCACGCCCTTGGCGTATAGCACGCGCGTCTGTGGCCCCGCCTTGGCTTTGACTCCGGCCAGCAGCGTCACCGTGTCTTCGACGTGCCCGTCGCCCGTCCACGAGCCGACAGGCGCTTTCGGATCGTCGGCCAGCGGCCCGACGACGGCTATGGTGCGCAGCGTTTTACTAAGCGGCAACGTCGCGCGCTCGTTCTTCAAAAGTACGAGCGCGCGCGCGGCGATTTCGCGTGCGGCCGCGCGATGCTGGGCCGATAATAGTTCCGTGCGCTCGCGTGCTTCGTCCGTGAAAGGGTGCGCGAACAGGCCGAGCCGAAACTTGATCCGCAGGATGCGGCGCACCGCTTCGTCAATCGTCGCCTGCGAAAGTTTTCCTGCTTTGAGCAACTGCGCGCCGTGCTGGTTATACAGGCGACTGACCATCTCCATCTCAACGCCCGCGTTCAAAGCGAGTTGCGCCGCGTCCGCGCCGTCGGCCGCCAGCCCGTGTTTGAGCAACTCTTCGACCGCCGTGTAATCGCTGACGACGAAGCCGTCGAACCGCCATTCGCCGCGCAACACGCGCGTGAGCGTGAACGGATTGGCCGAAGTAGGCACGCCGTCGAGATCGTTGAAGGCGCTCATGACTGTGCCGACGCCGGCATCAACGGCCGCCTTGAACGGTGGAAAATAAATCTCGCGTAACGCGCGTTCGGACACGTCGGTCGTGTTGTAGTCGCGCCCGCCCTCGGTCGCACCGTAAGCGACCCAATGCTTGGCGCAGGCGACGACGCGATCAGGCGCGCTGTAGTTATCGCCTTGAAAGCCATGCACGCGCGCCCGGCCCATGACCGCACCAAGATAAGGGTCTTCGCCCGCGCCTTCGACGATGCGACCCCAGCGCGGGTCGCGGGCGATGTCGAGCATCGGCGCGAACGTCCAATGCACGCCGGCCGCACGCGCCTCGTCAGCCGCGACGCTCGCCGCCCGTTCGACGGCCGCCGGGTCCCAACTGCTCGTTTCACCAAGCGGGACAGGGAAGATCGTGCGATAGCCGTGGATCACGTCGAAGCCGAAGAGCAGGGGAATCTTCAGCCGCGATTCGTTGACGGCGACGCGCTGCAACTCATTAGTGCGCGCCGCGCCGCGCACGTTCAAGGTCGAGCCAAGCAAGCCTTTGCGCACTAACGCGACGTGCTCAGGCCGAAAGTTACCGTTCGCTTCGCCGTCGAGAATTTGCAGTTGGCCGAGTTTTTCGGCGAGCGTCATGCGCGCGAGCAGGGCGTTGATCTTACGTTCAAGGTCAGCCTGTGGCGCGACGGCGCGATGCGGGCGCGCAGTCTGCGCCAGCGGCGCGACCGGCGCAAGGAGTAGGAGCGCAACGACCACGAAAGCGAAACTGCGGCGCAAGCACGGTGGACAATGCGACATGACGAAGGCGTTCTCCCAATGAAAGCGACAGCCGCGTGGCGGAACGATTAAAAGGCGCGCAGCGATGAGCGCTGCTATGCACTCATCGCTGCGCGCCGGATTGTTCGCGCGCTAGAAACTGAAGCGCGCTTGCAATTCAATGATGCGGCCGGCGAGACCGAAGGTGGCCCGCCCGAAATCCTGGCTCGTGATGTTGACCTGATCCGTCGCCGGTTGGAACGAGGGCAGGTTGAGCAGGTTGAAGGCGTTGAACATGTTCGCGCGCAGTTCAAGGTTCGACCGCTCGCCGAGGAAGCCCGGCAGGCGCGTCTGTTTGACGACGCTTAGATCAACCGAGCGATAGCGTGGGCCGCGGAATGAGTTGCGCCCGATGCCCGGTGCGCCGCGCACGATGCTGTTGAAACAGCGGGTGGGGAAGTTGTTGCAGTCGGGGAAGACGCCGAAGATGGCCGGGCCGCGAGTGCCGAAGATGCCATTGATAAAATCCTGATTGGACGGGTTCGTGACGACACCGCCGAAGTATTGGGTCGGGCGGTCGGGCAGGATGCCGTCGCCGTTCGGATCGCTCACATCAGGCGCAAAGACAATCGGCGTGAACGGGAAGCCGGAGTGCAAGTCGAGAATGCCGTTGACTTGGAAGCCACCGAGCAGCTTGCCAAGCGCGCCGTGGCGCGCGCGGAAAAACGGCAAGTCCCACAACACAGAAGCGATCAGGTTGTGCCGAATGTCGAAGTCCGACGGGCCACGGTCGAGTCGTTGATCAATCGGGAAGTCCTGTTGCGTGCCGCGCCCGAACGAGCTTGTGTCGATGCTCTTGCTCCAACGATACACGGCCTCGCCCGACAGCCCGCGCGCATATTGGCGCGTAACGCGCAGGATCAGCGCGTTGTAGTTCGAGTTCACATCGGGCAGCGGGAAAAAGATGCGGTCGAAGTTCGGGTTGCCGGTTAAACGCGGCGTGACCGGGTTGCCGCGCACGTCGGCGGTCTGCACGCGGTCGCGATTTAAGTCAAACGTATCGCCGGGCATGAGCCGGTTGAGATCAATCGTGCGAATCAGTTTGTGCCCGGTGCTGCCCTGATAACCGACGGCAGTCACGGTCTTGGGTGTCAACTGATATTGCAGTTCGAGCGAGTAGTTATAGACATAAGCGTTCGGCAGTTCGCTCGGTGTGCCGTTGATCTCGACGGGCACGTCGCGGCGGATGAAGCCGCCGGGCAGCGTCTGCGGATTGGCATCAAGCAGTCCGCCCGTGCGCGGGTCGATGCCGCGCTGCAACGCTGGGTTGAGCGGATAGTTGAACGGTGAGCCGCCCCGGCCGAACGAGTAGAGAATCGGGCCCGGATCGGCGGCGTTGTTCGTGCCCGAACAGCAGAGGCCGACGCGCGCGAAGAACGGCGTATTCCCGCGCGACTGTGTGAGCAAATTCTCGAAGATGCGATCATAAGAGATGCCGAAGCCGCCGCGAATGACGGCGCGGTTCTCGCCGAACAGGCCGCCGAAGCCTTTGTAGTTCGGCGCGTAGGCGAAGCCGATGCGCGGCGCGAAGTTGTTGCGGTCGGGGTTGTAGAGCCGATTAACGGGCACGACGCGCCCGTCCACGATGCCGTTCGGGCCGAAGACGTAGTTGGTCAGCCGGCCCTGTTTTTCCGTGAGCGGCGTCTGATACTCGTAGCGGATGCCGAGGTTGAGCGTCAGGTTCGGGCGAAACTTCCAGTCGTCCTGCACGAACGCGCCATAGGTGCGCGAGCGGAAATAGCGTTGCCCGTTGGCCGAGCCACCCGTGAGCGGATCGACGGCGACGTTCTCGAAGAAGACCGAATCGTTAGCCAGATCGAGCAGGCTCTTGAAGGTGAACTCGGGCCGCGCTTCGGCAACCTCGTTGTTGTTGTTCTGCTCAAGTCGCGCCTCGCCGCCGAACTTGAGCGCTTGATTGCCGCGCACCCACGTGAGCGTGTCGCGGAATTCGTAGGTGTTCTGCGTGCGTGTGTTGGGCCGGCCGCGGTCGATGCCGAAACTCGGCGCGCCGCCGAAGGAGAAGCCTGTGCCGAAGCCTTGTACTTGCAAGCGCGGAATGGAGAGATCAGTCGCGCCAAGATCGGCCAGTTCGTTGGCGTTGAAGCGCGTGAAGTTGGCCCGCGCCTCGTTGAGGATGCTGCTTGAGATGGTGCGCAGATAGGTGAACGTGGCGGCCGAGTTGAACGGCTTGAACGAGATGTCCTCGAAGGGCCGCCCGCTGGCCGAGCCGGAGAAGTTGTTAAGCTTGGTGAAGTAGGTGCTGAACGCAAATTGATCCCGCGCACTGAGGTTGTAATCAATGCGCGTGTTGTACTGATTGCCGCGCGTGCTGCTCGGCACAGCGATGCGTGCCAGCGTCACGTCGGGGATGCCATCAAAGACGGTCGTGTTGACGTTCTGGCCCGGCGGGGCGGTGATCGAGCCGATGTCGAAGCTCAAACCGGCGCTGCCGTTAACGGCTTGGCGTGGGCCGTTGGGGCCAGGCGTCTGCAAGCCGGTGGCGATGACGCGCGGTCTGACGCCGGTCGTTGAGAAGAGGCGTGCGGCGAAGCTGCCGGGGCGGGTACGCTGCACGTAGTCGGCAAACTCCGGCGTCTCGATGAACACGTCGGATGAGTTGGTGTTGCTGCGGCGCAGGCCTTCGTAAGAACCGAAGAAGAAGAGTTTGTCTTTGCCGCTCCAATGGGCGGGGCCGCCTTCGCCGAAACGCGGCAGGTAGATGGGGCCGCCGAGGCTGCCGGCAAATTTGCGCTCGTATTGCTCGACGCGCGTCGGGGCGCGTGGTTGTGCAGCACTACCGTAATACTTGTTAAAGGCGTTGAGTTTCGGCGAGCCGTAGTTGATGACGGCCGAGCCGTGAAACTCGTTCGTGCCGTTCTGCGAGACGACCTTGACCTGCGCGCCCGTGTTGCGCCCGTCCTCGGCCGAATAGCTGCTGGTAACGACAGAGACTTCTTTGACTGACTCTTGATTTGGCGTCACCACCGCCGCGCCGCCCAGGCCGAGGCTGTTGACGCTGACGCCATCCACCAGATAGTTGTTGCTCGACACGCGCTGCCCGTTGGCGCTGATCTGCGTCTGGTTTTCCGTCTGAAAGACGCCCGTGTTCGAGCCGCCGCCGAGTTGCTCGGTGCCGGGAATAAACTGCGCCTGATTGCCCGTGCCGCTGCGCGCCGTGTCACCAAAGACGCCGGGGGCGGTGCGCGCCAACTCGTAAGGATTGCGCCCGACTTGCGGTAGCCGGATCACTTCATCGCGCGTGATGACGCCGCGAATGTTGGCGGTCTCGGTCTCAAGTGGCTGGACGGATGTCTCTGTCACCGTCACCACTTCGGAGACCGCGCCCACGCTCAACGCGAGGTTGATGCCTTGCGTGTCCTCGGCGCTGACGATGACGTTCTCCAAGACCTGCTTCTTAAAACCGGTCTGCTCGGCGCTCAGCGTGTAGCTGCCGGGCGCGAGTTGGCTGAAACGATAAAACCCTTCGTCGCTGGTCGTGACGGTTTGCGTCTTGTTGGTCTCTTTGCTGGTCAGCGTGACGGTCGCGCCGGGCACGATGCCGCCGGCTGTGTCGGATACAGTACCCTGCACGCTGGCCTTGAACTGTGCGTTAGCGGCGCTGGCGCAACCAAGCATGAGCAGCAAGCTGCACAATGCTGTGCGCAACAAATTGAACGTATGTCGAGACATAAACTAATTCTCCACGAGGCGACCGGCGCGCACGCCGGAGTCGGAGTTTGAACAATGCCTGCTGACGGCAGATGTAGTCAGCAAGTGACAATGCAGCCGAACGACCGCACGGATTCGGCAAAGAAGTCGGGGGAATGAACTAAGCGCAAGCTGGTCAGGCTGTGCGTCGGTTGATGCTTTGTCGGATGACGTGAAAGTAACATTCGCGTCGGAAAAATACAATGGAATAATTCGCTGCGCCTTGTGCTAAGCTGCCGGCTCACGGACAGCGTGCGCGGTTTAATTCTCGACAGACATAGGACGGAGCAATGTTGCACCGCACGTCAGTCGGGCTGACGTTTAAGCGTCTGCGCCACTGTCAACCTTGCGCCTGTGCCTTGTCAGGCCACACAGTCTATTTCGATCCGGCCGGGCCGGGCCGCGCTACTTGCCGGCTTAATGTGAAGGAGCAGAAGCGATGCGAAACTGGAGAGTCTGGTTGGGTTTGTGCTTGCTCGGATTGCTGCTCGGCGCGGCCTGCGTGAGCGGCGGCAATGAGAACAGCGGCGGCCCAAGCGGCGGCACGGCGCGGCGCAAGAAGGGGCCGAATGAGCCGATCAAGATCGGCTTGTCGATGGACACGTTGAAAGAAGAACGCTGGCAGCGCGATAAGCAACTCGTCGAGCAGCACGCGCGCGAGGTCGGCGCAGAGTTGATCGTGGCCGTGGCGAACAGCGACGACAAGGTGCAGATCAATCAAGCCGAGAACCTGTTGACGCAGCAGATTGACGTGCTCATCGTGGTGCCGCACAACGGCGTGAGCGCGGCCCAGATCGTCGAGGCGGCGCACCGGCAGGGCGTGCCCGTGATCAGCTACGACCGGCTGATCAAGAATTCAGACGTGGACTTCTACGTCTCTCATCAGGTCGTTAAAATCGGCGAGATGCAAGCGCAATATCTGCTCGACCACCTGCCGCCCGGGACGCCGAAGCCCGCCAACTTCATCGTCGTGCAAGGCTCGGAGACTGACAACAACGCCAAGCTACTACATGATGGTCAGATGAACGTCTTGCAGCCGGCCGTCAGTCGCGGTGATGTGAAGATCGTGACTGATCAACCGGCGAAGGAGTGGCAGGCGAGCGCTGCCTTGAACATCGTCGAGAACGCGCTGACGCAAGCGAAGAACAACGTGCAA
Organism: Pyrinomonadales bacterium; assembly: GCA_038322995.1. Classification (GTDB taxonomy): domain Bacteria; phylum Acidobacteriota; class Blastocatellia; order Pyrinomonadales; family Pyrinomonadaceae; genus QHXQ01. The sequence goes on along the minus strand of JBBQGM010000041.1, from coordinate 4,470 downwards.
GCCGTGGTCGCCTCGAACGACGGCACGGCGCGCGGGGCGGTGCAGGCGCTCGAAGGCCAGAGTCTCGCGGGCCGCGTCCTCGTCTCCGGGCAGGATGCCGATCTCGCTTCGCTGCAATACATCGTGCAGGGCAAGCAGACGATGACCGTTTACAAGCCGCTGCAACCGCTGGCCTTCGGCGCGGTTGACGCCGCCATCAAACTCGCGCGCGGCGAACAGGTGCAGACCAATGACACCATCGACAACGGCTTCAAGCAAGTGCCCGCGTTCTTGTTTGAACCCATCGCGGTGGATCGCAACAACATCGTCAGCACCGTCGTCAAGGACGGCTACCAGACGCTCGATAAAATCTGCGCGGGCGTGCCGGCCGACAAATGCCCGAAGCCATAAGATTGCGCCATGATGAATGAGGCTGACCGCGCGCCATTTTTGGAGATGCGCGCGATCACAAAGACGTTTCCGGGCGTGCGCGCGTTGGACGGCGTGACGTTCGACTTGCGGCGCGGCGAGTTGCATGCGCTCGTGGGCGAGAACGGCGCGGGTAAGTCAACGTTGATGAAGGTGCTCGGCGGCGTCTATCCGGCGGGGAGTTATGGTGGCGACATCGTGATCGAGGGCGCGGTGCAGCGCTTCACCGGCGTGCGCGATGCCGAAGCAGCAGGCATCGCCGTCATCTTTCAAGAGTTGTCGCTCGTCAAGGATATGAGCGTCGGCGAGAACATCTTTCTGGGCCGCGAGCCGCGCCGCTTTGGCATCATCCGGTGGGCCGAACTATATCGCCGCGCGCAGGCGTTGCTGGACGATCTGCGGCTGCCGATTGAGCCGCACACGCCCATCCGCCAACTCGGTATCGGGCAGCAACAACTCGTCGAGATCGCCAAAGCCCTGTCGCACGACGCGCGCCTCCTCGTGTTGGATGAGCCGACCGCCGCGTTGACCGAGGCGGAAGTCGAAACCCTCTTCGGCATCTTAGAACGCCTGCGCACACGCGGCGTCGGCATGATCTACATCTCGCACAAACTCGGCGAAGTGTTCCGCATGAGCGACCGCATCACGGTCTTGCGCGACGGGCGCACGGTCGGCACGGACGCGACCGAGAACTGGGACGAGCGGCGCATCATCGCGCGCATGGTTGGGCGCGAGGTGGGCGACATTTTCCCGACGGTCGATCACGCGCACGGCGCAGAGGTGTTTGCCGCGCGTAATATGTCGGTCGCAGACCCGAACGTCGCGGGCAAGATGCTGGTCAAAGATGTCAGCTTCGCGGTGCGCCGCGGCGAGGTGCTGGGAATCGCGGGTTTGATGGGCGCGGGCCGCAGCGATCTCTTGATGGCCATCTTCGGCGCGCACGCGGGGCGCGTGACGGGTGAAATCGTGATCGAGGGCCAACCTGTGCGCGTGACGAGTCCGCGCGCCGCGATCCGGCATGGCTTAGGGTTCGTGACGGAAGATCGTAAACGTTTTGGGCTCGTGTTAGACCAGACGATCTTAAACAATATGACGCTGGCCGGGCTAGCACAAATTTCCGGCCGCTTCGTGACGAACGTGGATGCGGAAGCGGCGGCCGGCAATCGCGCAATGGGGGAATTGCGCGTTAAAGCGAACTCGGTCTTCACCATCGCGGGCACGCTCTCCGGCGGCAATCAGCAAAAGGTCGTGCTGGCGAAGTGGTTGCTGACGAACCCGCGCGTGCTGTTTCTCGACGAGCCGACGCGCGGCATTGATGTCGGCGCGAAGCAGGAAATCTACGCGCAGATCAACAAGCTGGCCAAGCAAGGGCTGGCCATCGTGCTCGTCTCGTCGGAGTTGCCCGAAGTGTTAGGGCTGGCGGATCGCATCATGGTGTTGCACGAGGGGCGCGTGACCGGCGAGTTCACGCGCACGAGCGCGACACCGGAAAATGTCATGGCCTGCGCGACCGGGCAAGCGCAGCACGCGTGAACTGGAGGAGCTTATGAGCAAGCCGGCCAACGAGCCTGCTGTGGCGCACCCGCCCATGAATGCGGACGTGACGCCCGTGCCGGCCGACGCAGAGGTGACGCGGCGGACAAGGGTCGGCGGGTGGAGCATTCCAACAGATAGCTTGCGCGCCTACACGATGGTCTTCGCGCTGATCGTCATCTGGCTTTTTTTCCACTTCTCAACCGGCCGCATCTTTCTTGAGCCACGCAACTTCTCGAACTTGATGCGGCAGACTTCTGTGACGGGCGTGCTGGCGGTCGGCATGTTGATGGTGATCGTGACCGGCCAGATCGATCTGTCGGTCGGCGCGCTGGTCGGGCTGGCGGGCGGCGCGGCAGCTATCATGCAAGGGCTGGATCACGGTTGGGGCCTCGTGCCATCGCTGGCTGCGGGCATTGCTCTTGCGCTCGCCATCGGCGCGGTGCAGGGCGTGTTGACCGCGTACCTCAACATTCCGGCCTTTATCGTCACGCTTGGCGGCTTGCTCGCGTGGCGCGGCGTGATCCTCGGTTGGACGGGGGGCGAAACTGTGCCGCTCAGAATCGCGGCTTTCAAATCCATCGGGCAGGATTATGTCGGCCCCTTGGTCGGTTGGGTGTTGGCGGCGGTAGCGGTGGCCGCCATCGTCTGGCTGACGCTCAGTCGTAATCGGGCGCGCAGGCGGCACGGACAGAACGTGCCGGGGCTTGTGCCGACGCTGGCGCGCGTCGTGTTGCCCGCGGCCGTCGTCGTCTGGTTCATCTACATGATGAACGCTTACGAGATCGCGCCCGGCCGGTTCGCCGGTATTCCGATCCCGGTGATCATCCTGCTGGCGGTCGCGCTCGGCGGCGCGTTCCTGACACAGAACACGACCTTTGGCCGCTACCTCTACGCCATCGGCGGCAACCCCGACGCGGCACGCCTCTCCGGCATCAGCATCCGCAAACATCTGCTCGCCGTCTTTTGTCTGATGGGCGTGCTGGCCGGCGTGGCGTCGATCATCTACACGGCGCGCGTGGGCAGCGCATCGCCGGACGCGGGCCAGTTGTTGGAGTTGGATGCGATTGCGGCGTGCGTGATCGGCGGGACGAGTTTGATGGGCGGACGCGGCACGGTCTTCGGCGCGATCATCGGCGCGCTGATCATGTCCAGTCTGGACAACGGCATGTCACTCAAGAACGTCGCGCCCTACACGCAGAACATCATCAAAGGCGCGATCCTCGTTGCCGCTGTCGGGCTCGACATGGCGGGCCGCAAACGCGGCTGATCTGCGCGTCTCTATTCCACGACAAACGTCTTAAAAACTAAGCCGCGCGCCCAATTGAAAAGCGCGCGGGCCGCCCGCGCCGAAGACTTGCGTCAAGCGCGCGGCGGGCTGACCGAAGGAGGCCGGCTCGTTGAGGTTGCTATTCTGGTTGCAAAATTCACTTGATTTGAACAGATTGCAGAGTTCAATTCGGAATTCGATCTGTCTTGATTCATAAGAATCGCCGGCCGCTGGTTGTCCCTGACGTTTCCCGTCATTGCTAGAAAGCAAACTTAAAGCCGAGTTGAGCTTGGCGGCTGTCTTGCGAGGTTGATTGATTACGCGCCTTGAAATCGGGCAGTCCGCCGATTAATTCGCCGGTGGTCGGATTCGTCGTTACCGTGACGTTGGTGAATTGGACGATGCTGTTGATGTTGAAAAGATTTTGAAATTCGCCGAAGACTTCCAGTTTGTAACGCTCGGTAAATTTGAAAAAACGCGAGTAGCGCAAATCAGCATTGAGTTGATGCGGAGTTTTTCCCGCATTGCGTTTGATGCCGATTGGTCTATCGGAGGTCTGAATGCCGTCGCGGTTGAGGTCAAGACCGGAAATAATGTTGAATGTTTCGCCGCTGTTGGCGGTGGCGATGATGCCGAATTGGTTATTGTTGAAAAGGTAGCGCAGCGTTTTGTTTTTGAAATTAAACTGCGGGCGGGCAACCAGACTCAGCACGAAAGTATGCCGTTGGTCGGCGAACGAATTGCCTCTGTCCAAATTCCGATTGGTCGGGTCGGACAAAACCAAACCCAGAAATCCGGTCGCCAGATTTTGTTCGGGCGCGTCGTCGGTCGCCTTTGAGAGCGTGTAGTTCGCGCTGAATTGCAGCCCGCGTGAAAACCGTTTCGTTAATTGCAAAGTCAAAGCGTCGTATTGCGAATTTCCGACGGATTCGACCATCTGAATAATATTGAATCGCGGGTCAAGACGCGTTGCCGGGCTGATTATCGAGCTGAAAACACCTCTGCCGTCCGCTAGAAAGCGAACCGGATTTATCGGATTGATGTTGCGATAAACCGGAATGTGTCGTCCGCTTGAGTGAATGTAGCCGACGGCGAACGAGAGGTTTTCTGCAAGCGCCTGTTCGAGTTGGATGTTTGAGTGCAGCGCATACATCGTTTCAAAGTCGGGCGCAACCGTGTCAATGTTTTGCGGCGGCAGCACCGAACCGGCAGGCAAAGAGCCTGAGAAAGTGTTTGGAAACGCAGGCGCATTTGGGCTT
>JBBQGM010000040.1:0-45293 GCA_038322995.1 Pyrinomonadales bacterium | reverse complement strand
AGCAGTAGATTTCCGTCATCTGATGCGCTATGCTTTCGGTCATAGGTCGTCGTCCTTTGGTGGTAGAGTTGGTGTTGCAACTTCATTCTACACACCGTCTCAAGGACGACGGCCTCTCTTTTTCAACTCATGACTCGGATTAAGTAGGGTGCGGGCTTCACGGCACCGCTTCAAGCTTTGCGCTCGAACAAGTATGCGCTCTCCACGAGCCGACCCGCGCCTTGGCCTTCGGCGACGGCAAAATGCGGGCGACTGCGCTGCCCGCGGCTGCCAACTGAATGACTCCACAACGCGACGCCGGCATACTCCCCGCGCTTGTTCAGCGCGTAAAAGTTAACGTCGATGTCTTTTAACTTTTCGGGGTCGTTACCATAGCGGGCCGCGACGAGTTTCAGGGCGTCGAGACAAGCCTGTTCGGGCGCAGCGCCCCGCCGCATAGACTCTATCACGCTGCGCGCACCATTGATATAAATAACTTCTTCGCCGCGCCCCGTCGAGCCGGCCGCGCCCGTGTCGTTGTCCACGTAGAGACCACAGCCGATGAGCGGCGAGTCGCCGACGCGACCGGGAATTTTCCACGACAGACCGCTCGTTGTCGTGACACCGCTGACATCGAAATTTTTATCGAGCGCAAGACAGTTGATCGTCCCGGTCAGCGGCTTGCGCGCGACCTCATCGGCCCAGGCGAGCAGTGCGGCGCGCTTTTGCTGATCGCTACCGGTATAAGTATCGGCGCTGATAAAGCTCGGCCGCTCTCGTTCTTCCAACAAGCGCCGTGCGCCGGCGGGCGACGCGGGCACCGGTAGATTCGTACTCGGCCCCCACTTATCATCTTTCGACATCGTCTCTTTCCAACGCAGCCAGGCGATGCGCGCCTCTTCCGTTAACAGTTCAACGTTCTCGAAGCCGAACGCGGACGCGAAATCACGCGCGCCCTGGCCGACGAGCAGGATGTGATCTGTCTGTTCCATCACCATGCGCGCGACCTTTGACGGCGTCTTGACGCCGCGCAAGGCGGCGACCGCGCCGGCCCGGCGCGTCGGCCCGTGCATCACGCTGGCATCCAGTTCGACCTCGCCGCGCTCATTGGGCAGCCCGCCGTAACCGACCGAGTTATCGTTGGGATCGAGTTCGACGATGTTGACGCCAGCGATCACGGCATCGAGCGTATCGCCGCCGCGCCCCATAATTTCGACCGCCTTCGCCACCGCCGCGACACCATTAGCGCTGGAGATAGCGAGCGGGGGCGTGGCGCGTAGTGTACTCGCGCCGCCACGCGCTTGCGCCGCCTCCGATGCAAGCGTGTCAACGGGCAACTGCGAGACGAGTGTAGTCGCACCGAGACCAGCGGCGGCACTGCCCAGAAATCTGCGTCGGCTTTCGTCTGTACTCATAGTCTCACGCATCGTCGCCGTCGGTTATCGGTTGTGCTTCATTAGCCAGACTCGCAAGCTGTTGCTGGTAGAACTCGTGCGCGCGGGCGGCCAAGCGGGCGGGCACAGTGACGCGAAAGGGATGCTTGGCGACGTAGGGTGGCACACGCCGCACCTGTGCGCCGAGGGCCTCGAACACGGCGGCTGCCTCGTCGTCACTCAACTCCGCAACGCCCAGCGTTTCGGCCGCGCGGCGGAGTGCGCCGCGCAAACGATCAAGCGGCAGTTCACGATCCACGAGCGCCTTGCCGCGCGCCTGAAACTCACCGAGCGCGGAGAGCGCAAGTTGTTCGCCCGTGACCGCGTTCCTGTTCGCGTGCTCTGAAAAGAGAGTGGGTTGCTCCATCACAGCTTGAAAGGCCCGCCTGAGCGGACTGGTAAACCCGATGTCATAGGAACTACGGCGGGCTGATCCGGCGCGGGCGTGCCGGAGCCGCGCCGTGCGTTGAGTTAACTGTGTCGGCTACACTATTGCTCGCCGCTGCTTTCGATGCGGACGGGCCAGCAGTTAGACCCGGCGCGCTCTGTTGCATCAAGTCGGCCTGCTCATACGGGTTGAGCCGCACGAAGAGATAGAAGATTTCGCCTTCGCGGACTGCGCCGAGATAACGAAACGTGTTATCGAGGATTGCGCCGACGTGAAACGTATGCGGCGCGGGTGGCGTCTCAAATAACGTGCCCAGTTCATCGCTGGCGACGGCTTCCAACTCCGGCAGGTAATCGTTGCGCGACTCGCGCGCAAGCCGCACGGCTATCTGGCGCAAGGCGCGTATCCGGCTTGAGTTGCGCCGGTAATATGCGCCGCTAATCTCGCGTCGGCTCTCGCGGGCATCCACGACCTCTTGTTCCGCGCGCAGGTAACCGAGATAAGCGCGCACGACGGGGCCGAACTCACTATCGGGGGGCGACACGGAATGCGCGCGCTGCGCCACGACAGTTACCGCGCCATAGCAGACAGCGACCAGCAGTAGGGCAATCCGCAGTTTCATCTTCTCATCCCCTCGGCTCACGCGCACAGACGCGCACGGGCCACGCTGCTTATGAAACAATTTGGAGCAGGGGGTTTTCCTTTCAGGGCGCACAAAGTTTACCACAAACTATAGAAGGTAGCGGTGCGCGCTTTATGAAAGCATAACCTTACATTCGGAATTTCGCCCGCAGCACTTTGCACGGAACTAACCGCTAAGCGCTAGCCGCTAACTTCTGTGGTCTTGTTTGCGCGCGACAGTTTTGGGTGCTAGAGTTTTTGCCGCAAGCCTTAAACTTATATGCCGGTCAACGCTGAGCAGACACAGCTTTTAACTTACGCGGGCCAGCGTGTCGCGCTCGGCGTGACGGGGGGGATCGCGGCCTACAAAGCGGCCGAGATTTTGCGCGGGCTGCAACGCGCCGGTTGCACCGTGCGCGTGGCCATGACCGAGCACGCCACGCGCATGGTCGCGCCCCTCACCTTCCGCGCCCTCTCCGGCGCGCACGTCATCGTTGATGACTACGCGCCCGACAATCCCGACCCGATTGCGCACATCACATTCTCGCAGACGGTTGATCTGTTGCTCATCGCGCCTGCCACCGCCAACATCATCGCCAAATTCGCCCACGGCGTTGCTGATGATTTTCTGACGACCACGTATCTCGCCTGCAACGCACCCGTGCTAATCGCGCCGGCGATGAACACGACGATGTGGCAGCACCCGACGACGCAACGTAACCTCGCGCAGTTGCGCGCCGACGGCGTCCACATCATCGAACCGGACGCGGGCGAGATGGCCTGCGGCACAATCGGCCCCGGTCGTTTGAGCGCCCCGGAAAAGATCGTCGCGGTCGCGTTAGCCCTGCTGGCTGCGCGCGGACAGCAGCAGCCGGAGCAACCAACAACGCAACCGCCGCAAGCTGCGCCTGAACGCGCGCGCGATTTGACCGGCGAACACATTTTAATCACGGCGGGCGCGACGCGCGAGGAACTCGATCCGGTGCGCTTTCTCTCGAATCGCTCATCGGGTCGGATGGGCTTCGCGTTAGCCGAAGCCGCACAAGCACGCGGCGCAAAGCTCACGCTCGTTGCGGGGGCGACAAGTGCGCCATTACCTGCTGGCGTGCGCGTCCTGCACGCGCTGTCGGCGGCAGAGATGCACGGAGTTGTCATGCGTGAACTGGCCGATACGACGGTCTTCATCGGTGCGGCGGCTGTGGCGGACTACCGGCCTAGCGCGCGGGCCGGGCAGAAGATCAAGAAGTCCGGCGCGCCGCTCACACTTACGCTGGAGCCGACGCCCGACATCCTGGCTGCGGTCGCGGCGATGCGCCACGCTGGCTTGCTCGTCATCGGCTTCGCGGCTGAGAGCGAGAACGTGCTGGCACATGCGCGGGCGAAGTTGGAACGCAAACAACTCGACGCCATCGTCGCCAATGACATCACGCGCGCCGGGGCGGGCTTCGACGCGGAGACGAACATCGTCACGTTGCTAGCGCGCGACCGCGCGACCCCGCTTGAGTTGCCGCTTATGTCCAAACGCGCGGCGGCCGATTATATTCTCGATGAGATTGTGCGGCTGCGCCTGATGCAGCCCGTGCGGCCTAACGGCCGAGTCTAACGACAAGAGTTTCTATGGCCGATGAAGCGTCAGTGAAAGAACTGCTTGGGTTGACGATGGGGATCGCCGCGCAGCTAGAATACCTGCGCGAACTTGGCGTCGCGCACATGGGCGCAGCCGGCGAAATTGATACGAATCTCGCGCAGCCGTTGACGATCTCTACGGCTGCGGCGCAGATGACGCACGAAGTTGCGGCTAACCGCTCGTCCGCGCTCATGCGCAACGCCGAAGCGGAGGCGGCGAAGCGGGAGACGCAAGCGGCCGGGGCCGGCGCACGCACTAAAGTTGGTCTACCCGCATTGCCTAACCCCGTTGCGCCGCCACCAACGAACAGCGCTACAGTTACTAATGCCCCTATTACGAGCGAGGGAATAGAGATGGCTAAACGCAAACCGCCCGTAACTACATCGGCCGCAACCACACCTGCGCCGATAGACACGTTGTTCGGTGAGATCACGCCGGTGGACGAATTGAGCTTGCCGCAGCCCGGCGAGACGCTCGCAGACATCTGGTGCGACATCGGCCCGCAATGCATGCGTTGTCCGCTCTGTTGCGAGGGCCGCAAGCAGGTAGTAAATAGCGAGGGCAACCAAAGCGCGCGGCTGATGTTCGTCGGCGAAGCACCGGGCGCGGACGAAGACGCGCAGGCGCGGCCCTTCGTTGGTCGCGCCGGGCAACTCCTCAACAAAATCATTGAAGCCATTGGCCTGAAGCGCGAAGAAGTTTTCATCGGCAACGTGAACCGTTGTCGCCCTTCACAGAACCGCACGCCGACGATGGCCGAGGCGGCCGTCTGCAAGCCATTTCTGCTGCGTGAGATCGCCATCGTGCGCCCCGCCGTGATCGTGGTCATGGGCAACACCGCGATGAAGAATCTGCTTGATACGAAGGAAGGCATTACCAAATTACGCGGCACGTTCCAGGACTACAAAGGCATCAAGGTGATGCCCACCTTTCATCCCGCATATCTCCTCCGCGACCCGTCGAAGAAACGCGAGACGTGGGAGGACATGAAGACGGTGCGGGAATATTTGAATACGCTCAAAGACAAAGCCACAGATTGATGCAAGACGTATTTCTCTTCGACGAACCCGCCGCTGCAAGCGAGACGCTTGCAGCGATCAACGCCGAACTCTTGCAGCGCGCTCAGGCAATGCCGCAATACAAGGAGCGCGTCTTCATCTTCGGCGAAGGGCAGCCGGGCGCGCGGGTTGCGGTCGTGGGCGAATCGCCGGGGCCGCCCGACCTGGCCACCGGCCGCCCATTCACGGGGCCGGCGGGCGACATGCTCAACCGTATCCTCGCCGCCATCAACGTGCGCCGCGCGGACTGCTATCTCACGAACACCGTCAAGATGATCTCGACCGGCGAAGAGTTGACGCCCGACATCCTCAACTTCTTTACGCCGTATCTGCACCGCGAGTTGGCCGCTGTGCGCCCGCGTGTCGTCATCGCCTTTGGCAACACGCCCACGCGCGCCCTGCTGCGCACCAGGAAACCGATCTCGCAGATGCGCGGCCAGTTTCACGACTATCAGACCGCGCAACTGATGCCCACCTTCAACCCGGCTTACCTCTTGCGCGATCCATCCAAGAAACGCGAAGTCTGGGAAGACATGAAACAGGTGCGCGCACTGTTGGCCTCCGCCTGACCGATCCAGTCCAAGCCGCAGAGATGAACGCACCCGCTGAGTCAATGAACGAGGTCGCGCCGCAGTTTGCGGAGGTCGCCATTCCCTTGCGCGTGGCGCAGACGTTCACGTATCGCCTGCCGGCCGCGCTGCAATCTGAGACGCAGGTCGGCGCGCGGCTGCTCGTGCCGCTCGGCAAGAAACTCGTGACGGCTTACGTGGTCGCCTTACATGCGACGCTCGATCCGGCGCTGGCGCTAGACGACGCGAACATCAAAGAGGCTGAAGAACTGCTCGACGTTGAGCCGTTATTGACCCCGGAAGTGTTGGAGTTGACGCGCTGGCTGGCGGACTACTACGCCGCGCCGTGGGGCGAGGTCTTGAAGGCGGCATTGCCGGCGGGGCTGAACGCGACGGTCGAACAGGTGTTGACGATTACGGCCGAGGGGCGCGACGAGTTGGCGCGACTGCCCGCGCGCAAGGCAACGACAGCGAAGGGGCGCGTCTTGCAGTTCGTGGCGGACGAGACGGAGACAACGCTGCGGCGTGCGGCCGAGTTGACGGGGCAGACCCGCGCGCTCGTCGTGGTGCGCGAACTGGCGCAAGCCGGTTGGCTCACGCTCACGCAACGTGCGCGCACGGCCAGCGCACGCGCGAAGCGCCGCAAGGCGGTCGGCTTGCTGCCGCTTGAAGAACACAAAAACGGCGCGGCGCGCACGCTCACGGCCGCGCAACAACGCATCGTCGCCGCGCTGCTCGCGCACGAAGGCGAGATGCTCTTTGCCGAGTTGCTGGCGACAGCCGACGTGAGCGCGTCAACCGTGCAGACACTCGAGCGACACGGCATCGTGCGGACGATGGTGCGCGACGTGCGCCGCGATCCGCTCGCGCATGCGGTGTTCCCCACTGCTGAATCATTACAGTTGACCGATGAGCAGCGCGCCGCACTCGATGAGATCGAAACGGCCTTGACGAAGCGCGCTTACGCCGCCTTCCTCTTGCACGGCGTGACGGGCAGCGGCAAGACGGAAATTTACATTCGCGCGATGCGGGCCGCGCTCGCGCAAGGCCGCGCGGCTTTGATGCTCGTGCCGGAGATCGCGCTCACGCCCGTCTTTTCGCGCCGCCTGCGCGCACACTTCGGCGACGCGGTGGCGATCCTGCATTCCTCGCTCACCACCGGCGAGCGTTACGACGAATGGAGTCGCATCAAGCGCGGCACGGCGCGCGTCGTGATCGGCACGCGCTCGGCCGTCTTTGCGCCGGTCGTTGACCTCGGCGTCGTGATCGTGGACGAAGAGCACGAGGCTTCTTACCGGCAGCAAGAATCGCCGTACTATCACGCGCGCGACGTGGCCGTGGTGCGCGCACACAAGGCGCGGGCGGTCATCGTGCTTGGCTCGGCCACACCCTCGCTTGAATCATTTCACAACGCGCGGGCGGGCAAGTATCACTATCTGCAACTGCAAAAGCGGGTGGCGGATCGCGCGCTCGCCGCCGTCGAGATCGTGGATATGCGCGCTGTGTTCGCCCGCGCCGGCAAGTATCAGGTGTTATCGGAAGAGTTGCTGAACGCGATTGCCGGAACACACGGACGGGGCGAGCAGGCCATCGTGTTATTGAACCGGCGTGGCTATTCGAGTTTCGTCCTGTGTCGCTCGTGCGGCGAGCGTATGCAGTGTCCGCAGTGCGACGTGACGCTCACGTTTCATCAACGCGAGCAAAGTCTCATCTGTCACTACTGCGACTTCCGCGCCCGCCCGCCCAAGCAGTGCCCCGCATGCAAAGGGCCATACATCCATTACGTCGGCGAAGGCACGGAGCAGATCGAAGAGCTCATCCAGCGACGCTTCCCCGCGTTGCGCCTCGCGCGCCTCGACCGCGACACGACCGCGCGCCGCCACACCTTCGAGCAAGCCATCCTGCGTTTCAGCGCGGGCGAACTCGACATGCTCGTCGGCACACAGATGATCGCCAAGGGGCACGACTTCCCGAACGTGACGCTCGTCGGCGTCGTCTCAGTTGACGCAGGCTTAGGCATGCCCGACTTTCGCGCCGCTGAACGCACGTTCCAACTGCTGACACAAGTCGCGGGCCGGGCCGGGCGCGGCGAACGCGCGGGCCGCGTGTTGATTCAAACTTTCCACCCGCATCATTACGCCTTGCGCCACGCCTGCGCGCAAGATTATGCGGGCTTCTATTCGGAAGAGATCGGCTATCGCAAGAACTTGAGCTATCCGCCGTTCGTCGCGCTCGCGTCATTGCTCGTACACTGTGCCGACTGGGAGCGGGCGCAGACGACGGCCGCCGAACTACGTCGTGCGCTCGACGCGGCGAATACGGATCGCGTCTGTCGCGTCCTCGGCCCCGCGCCCGCGCCGCTCGCACGCCTGCGTGGCGAGCATCGCATCCAACTGCTCGTCAAGGCGCGCAATCGCACACGTATGCGCGCCGTGCTCGACGTGGCATTGGCGGACGCGGGCCAAGCGAGCGGTTGCGATTTGCAAGCGGTGAACGTTGAGATCGATCCGGTGAATCTGATGTAGGAGGCTCGTCGTCGTCGGTCTGCTTGCAGATCACACGACACGCTCAATTATGAAACTAGCGGAACTCGCGCAGCAGACGGGCGCGCAGGTCGAAGGCGATGGCGAACTTGAAATCGCGGGCGCGGCGGGACTCGATGAAGCCGCAGTCGGGCACGTCACCTTTCTCGCCAACCCGCGCTACACGCCGCGCGTGCAGACGACGCGCGCCACGGCCATCTATCTTGGCGCAGGCGTGGAACCGGGCCGCGAACTCGCCGTGCTGCGCGTGCGCGATCCATATCTTGCCTATACACGCGCGCTCCGTCTGTTTCATCCTGAACCAAAGTTCGAGCCGTTCATTCACCCGGCGGCCGTGATCGATCCGACAGCACAACTCGATAGCAACGTGTGGATCGGTGCGTGCGCCGTCATCGGGCGCAACGTCACCATCGCGGCCGGCGGGCGCGTCTATCCCAATGCGACGCTCTACGATGATGTGTCGGTCGGCGCGGATTCTGTCATTCACTCCGGCGTGGCTTTACGCGCGGGCACGCAGGTCGGCGAGCGCGTGACCTTGCATAATAACGTCGTCGTCGGCTCGGACGGTTTCGGTTATGCGAAGGACGAAGCGGGCCGCTGGCTGAAGATTCCGCAGACGGGGCGCGTCGTGATCGAAGACGATGTAGAGATCGGCGCGGGCACGACGATTGACTGCGCGTCGGTCGGCGAGACGCGCATCCGGCGCGGCGCGAAGCTCGATAACCTCGTGCAGATCGGTCACTCCTGCACGGTGGGCGAAGATGCGCTGCTCTGCGCGCAAGTCGGTCTCGCGGGCAGTTCACACATCGGCCGGCGCGTTATTCTCGCGGGCCAAGCCGGCGTCGCCGGTCATTTGACCATCGGCGACGACGCCGTCATCACGGCTAAGAGCGCCACGAGCCACAACGTCCCGCCGGGCAAAGTTCTCTCCGGCATCCCCGCCTTCGACAACCGCGACTGGCTGCGTTCAACCGCCGCCTTCCGTCGCCTCGGCGAAATGCAACGCGCTCTCCGGCAACTCGAAGCGCAAGTTAAAGCACTCCTGTCTGGCTCAACCGAATAAGCTTAACCATAGAGGCACAAAGGACACAAAGAAGCTTCATTCTTTGTGTCCTTAATGTGGTTAATTCGGATTTGTTAGCTCAGGTCACAGCCCCGCCGTCAATGATGACAATTTCGCCGTTCATAAAACTGTTGCGGTCGCTGACCATGAAGGCGGCCACCTCGGCAAGTTCCGACGGCCGGCCCAAGCCTTCGCGGCGCACCCAGAACTCATGCATCTTGAGCAGGTGTTCGGGCAGCGTGTGCGCGAGGTCTGTGTCGAAGATGCCGGCGGCAATGGCGTTGACCGCGACGCCAAAGGCGGACGCTTCGCGCGACAGGCATTTGGTGAAACCAATCATCGCGGCCTTCGACGTGGCATAGTGAACAGACGTAGGCAGCGCGCGGATCGCACCGATGGATGTGATATTCAGGATCGCGCCCTTGCGTTGGCGAATCATCTGTTTGTAGATCGGTTTCGTAACGGCGAAAAGACTGTTGACGTTCGTGCCGATGACATCATCCCACGCGCGGTCGGTCGTAGTCGCAAAGTTGTCGCCGCGATTGATGGCGGCGTTATTGACAAGTATGTCGATGCCGCCCCACTCTTCCACCAACTGCCGCGTCACGCGCTTCATGCCGACGCGATCCGTCACTGGAACTTTGAAGGATTGCGCACGATGCCCGTGGCCGGTGATCAATCCCTTCGTCACTTCGGCCAGATCGTCGCGCAGGTGATAGCTAAAGGCCACGTCCGCGCCTTCGCGGGCGAAGACTTCGCACATGGCCGCGCCGATGCCCCGCGTGCCGCCTGAGATAAACGCACGCTTCCCTTCCAGCAGGAGACTCATCAATCACTTCGCACGATTTTCAGCGTTGAATTTAGCGTGTGCAGCTTAAAGCTTGTGGCGCGGGCGCGTCAACCGGAGGGTGGTCTTAAGCAACGCGTATGCTGTCGGCGGCGGCCGGTTCGTCCGGCACTGAGACAGGCGCGGGGATGAGTGCGGTGATCTCTTCGACGATGCGGCGGGTCGAGTGCGGGATGGCAACGGCGGCGGCTGAGGCGCGCAGGGCGGCGTAGTAGCGCGCGTCATCGCACATGCGGCGCACGGTGGGTACGATGTCGCGGGCGCGCTCTAAGAGAACCCCCGCGCCGCGCTTCGAGATCAGCGTCGCCGCGCCTGACTCTTGCGGCATCGGTGCGGTCGTCGCGTCGGCGATGATCGGCACGCGACAGGCGAAGGCCTCGAAGGTCGTCAACCCGCCGAGTTTCGAGATCATCACGTTCGCGGCTTGCATCAGTTGCTCGACGTGCTCGGAATAACCGATGACCTTAACCGGAAAGTTTGCCCGCGTCGCAATCTGTTCGGCTTCCGCGCGCAACTCTTCATTGCGCCCGGCGAGGAAAATGGCCTGGACATCCAAATCGCCGCGCACCAGTTCGCGGAAGATGGCGGGGATGTTGCCGCCGCCGGCCCAGCCCGCGTTGACGAAGACGGTGAATTTTTCCGGGTCGAGATCGAGCGCGCGGCGCGCGGCTTGCGCCACGCGCTCGTCCAACAGTTCAAACTTAGGATGCACGGGCATGCCCGACACCTTGATCCGTTCGGGCGCGACGCCATAGTCAATTAACTGCTGGCGCGCCTCTTCGCTCGCCACTAGATAGAGCCGCACGTCATCGCAAGCCCAGCCGCGCCAGAAGCCATAACATGGGTCGGTGACGACGGTGACGAGCGGGATGCGCTCGGCCAGGCCCAATTCTTTCAGTATGCGCGCAAAGAAGTGTTGCGTCATCGGATGCACGCTGACGACCACGTGCGGGCACCACTTCTCGAACAACTCGTTCGCATAGGTGAAGCAACGGCGATAGAAGAACTCGCGCGTCTCCGGGCGCACGCGATTGATCACCCAGTAGAGATACTTCATCCAGTGCTGCCGATGGCACAACACCCAGTTGTATAGCCGCACGCCCTTCTCAGTGACACCGTGCGACTCTTCAATCGCGCGCACGACGCGCACGGCGTAACTATCGCTCTTGAAGAATTTCTGCACGCCCGCGACAATCGCCGCCGCCGAGCGATGCCCGCCGCCGGTGTCCGACGAGATGATCAGGATTTTCGGTGTTCTATCGCGCAACATAGTGGCCGCTCAATTAAGCTTTCACCGTCCGGCCGTCTGCCTCTGCTTCGGCGCGGTCGTGCGCCTTGCGGGCCTTTTTCATCTCGCGCTCCAGCCGCTTGATCTGGATCAAGTGTTTCGGATTGAACGGCAGCGACGGGTAATAGCTGTTCGACTCGTGCGTGCAGAAGCAGCCGGCCTTCGCCTGTGCGCGCCGCGCTTGCATCGCGGGCGAGAGCCAGAGTTTCTGAAAATCCCAATCGTAATCGCGCAAGTTGCCGATAGGCGATAGATTCTCGCACGACGAGACCGTGCCTTCGTCGTAGATGACGCCGCCGGCCGTACCGGCGTAACAGGTCATCTGCGCCTTCTGTTCTTCCTGCGCTTTGGCGATCAGCCCGTGCATGTAAATGTCGATGGCGGCTTTGAAATAGCCCGCGCTGCCGCCGTAATTATTCTTGATGGCGGCGTGGCGTGAATCATCGTCGATCATCTCGGCGAGTTTGCCATAGCGCGCATGGTCTATATCCAACTCGATGGGGTCGGCTGACGGTGGCCGGATGTAGTTGAAGTTGACCTTGTCGGGTTTTAGCTCGTACTTGAGGAAATCGTACCACTCGAAGATCGTGTCCTGATTCGTGTGCATGAAGCAGGTGCAGGTCTGCACGTCGAGCCGGCCGTACTCGCGTTTGATCGCTTGCAGTTGCCGCGCGGTGTCAATCGCGATGTCCCACGAGCCGACTTTTTGCCGAATCTTTTCGTGTTGATCTTTGAGGCCGTCAATGCCGAGCGCGACGGTCACGTTCAGGTTCGGGCACTCTTCAAGGATGCGCGTCACGTCGGGCATAATGCGTTTCTGTATCTGCCCGTTCGACATGAGATAGACGGATTCGAGTTTGTTGTTCTCGTAGAACGCGCGCACGATCTCCGGCAAGTCTTTGCGTGTGAACGGCTCGCCGCCCGCGAGAATTAACACGCCGAGACTGCCGCCTAACGTTTCGGAAACGCGCTGCAACTCGTGCGTCTTCATCTGCAACTTCTTGCGCGGCCGGTCGTCCAACTCGTCCGTGAAGAAACAGTGCGTACAACGCATGTCGCAGACGGACGTGACGAGTATGTTCAGCAGCACGGGCGAGAACGGTTGCCCGAGCGCCAGCTTCGCGTAACGTTTCAACAGTTCTTTCGTCGTAAAATCCATGATGGCCCTTCGTAAAAAACGCGCGCTTTCAACCGGTGTCGCGTTATCATAAAGGCGACAAGTTAATGTAACGTGGCGGCCGGGCAAAAGCAAACATTAGTGCCCGCCGCCGGTGCGCTATCTTTGATGCTAATTTCCGCTTTCCCGGTCGCCGCGAATTTTGATGCCGAGCGCACGCATGCGCCGATAGAGATGACTGCGATCCATCCCGAGCAGTTCGGCGGCGCGGGTGACATTGCCGTCCGTGTCGGCCAGCTTACCTTTGATGAACTCGCGCTGATGCGCCTCGCTGGCCTCGCGGAAGGAGGAGAATTTGGGCTGCGCGGGTGCGGGCGCTTCACCGCCAAGCGCAGGCAGATCAGGCGCACCGACCTTTTGCTTGCCGTGCATAATCACGACCCGCTCGACCGTGTTGCGCAACTCGCGCACGTTGCCCGGCCACGTATAATCCTGCAAGGCCGCCAGCGCGTCCGCTTCAAACCGCTTTAACGCTTTGCCATAAGCGCTGGAAAACTTTTGATTGAAATGCTCGACTAACTGCGGCACATCTTCGCGCCGGGCGCGCAACGGCGGCAGTTCAAACGGGATGACATTGAGGCGATAGAAAAGATCAGGGCGGAAGGTGCCCCGCTCGATTTCCAGATCGAGTTGCTTGTTGGTTGCCGCGATGACGCGCACATCCACACTAACCGACGTGCCGCTGCCGACGGGCGTGAAGCGTTGTTCTTCCAGCACGCGCAAGACCTTCGCCTGCACGCGCTGGCTCATGTCGCCCACCTCGTCCAGAAAGAGCGTTGCGCCGTCCGCCAACTCAAACTTGCCGCGCTTCGCCACGGTCGCGCCCGTGAATGCGCCTTTGACATGGCCGAACAATTCGGACTCGATCAACTCTTCGGGAATCGCCGCGCTGTTTAATTCGACGAACAGCCCGCCCGCCCGCCGCGACTGCGCATGAATCGCATGCGCGACCAATTCTTTGCCCGTGCCTGATTCGCCATAGATCAGCACGCGCCCGTCCGTCGGTGCGACCGCCGCGATTTGTTTGCGCAGCGCACGCATCGCCACCGACGCGCCGATCATCTCGTACTCGCCCGCCTGCGCCGTCAGTTCCGCATTCACGCGCTCAAGCTGTCGTTGGCGCAGAGCGTTCCTGATGGTCAGCGTGATCTTTTCAATTGAGAGCGGCTTCTCCACAAAATCGAACGCGCCCAGTTTCGTTGCCCGCACGGCCGTCTCGATGTTGCCATGTCCTGAGATCATCACGACCGCACAGTCCGCGCCCGCCTCGCGCAGCCGCGCCAACGTCTCCAACCCATCAATGCCGGGCAACCACACGTCAAGCAACACGCAAGCGTAGCTACGCCGTTCCAGCGCCTTCAGACAGTCTTCGCCCGACGCCACCGTCTCCACCGCGTAGCCTTCGTCTTCCAGCACGCCGCGCAACGTCTCGCGTATCCCGCGCTCGTCGTCCACGATGAGAAGTGAATCCATAAAAGCAGAGGTCAGGGAGCAGTGGTTAATGGTTAATGGCTAGTGGCTGGTCTTCTGCTGGTCTCTGGCCTCTAACCTCTAACCTCTGTATTTCGTCCGTAACCGGCAACTCGACAACGAATTTCGCGCCGCGCGAGCGGTTGGCTTCGGCGCGAATGCGGCCGCCGTGCTCGGTGATGATGCGTTGGACGATGGCGAGGCCGAGACCTGTGCCGCGCCCGCGCGTGGAGAAGTATGGTTGAAAGAGCCGCGAGAAGTCGGGCCGCTCAATGCCGTGGCCGGTGTCCGCAATTTCGACGAGCAGCAGGCTACGCGCGGGGTCGTGTGCGGTGGCGACAGTGACCCGACGCGCGGTTTCCGTCTGCTCCGTCATCGCTTCGAGCGCGTTGTCGATCAAGTTGACGAAGACGCGGCGGAGCTGTTCAGCGTCGAGCATGGCGGCGGGCAAGGTATGCGCAAGATGCACGTCGAGCCGCACGCCTGCGAGTCGATCTTCGTAGAGGGCGACGGCTTGGCGCACGACCTCATTCAAGTCGGCCGCTTCGAGCCGCGCGTGCGGCAGCCGGGCGAAGCGCGCGAATTCGTCCACCATTGCTTTCAGGCCCGCGACCTCGCGCGTGATCGTCGCCGTGCATTCATCCACAATGCGCCCCACCCGTGTGCGCTCCGTCTGCTCGCGCGCTGGCCCGTTGCCTTTGCCGTTGTCGCCCGTGCGATGGAAGTTGCGCGCGATGCGTTCGGCGGAGAGTTGGATCGGCGTGAGCGGGTTCTTGATCTCGTGCGCCATGCGGCGCGCGACTTCGCTCCAGGCGGCGGCGCGTTGGGCGGCGAGCAACTCGGAGAGGTCTTCGATTACCAGCACAACGCCGCGGGCCATGCCGGTGGGTGGCCCCAACGCCGTCGCCGTCAACGCTACCGGCAGGCCCGCGCTGTCCGCGTCATTGCCAGTATTTGCCCCGCGCGCCAATTCCATTTGCCACGCAGCGCGCCCCGTCCGCCGTGCGCGTAGCAACACGCGCTCAAGCACGGCGCGGTCTTCCGTCGTTGTGATCTCCGCGAGCGGCGTGCCCGGCGTGGGCGCGGCCGCGAGCCGTAGCATCAACAGTGCCGCCGCGTTGATCGTCGTGACACGATCTTGTTCGTCGAGCGAGACGACGCCGGTTGAGAGCGATTCCAGCACGGTCTCGATGTAGGTGCGTCGTTCGGCGAGCGCGAGATTTTTTTCGCGCAGTTCGGCCGCGCCAGCTTCGATGTGCCGCCGATTCTCTTCGAGTTGCGCGGTCATCTGATTGAACGAGCCGGCGAGAACCGCGAACTCGTCTTCGGCCAGCGCCGTGACGCGATGTGCCAGATGGCCCTGCGCCACCGCGTCGGCAGCTTCGGCTAGCGCGCGAATGGGCGTGCCGATGCCGCGCGCCAGATGGAGCGCGGCCCATGTCGCGGCGAAGAGCAGGAGCAGCGTCAACAAGCCCAACGTGGACAGGCCCAGCATCCGCACCTTGCGTTGCCGCCTGCGCAGATGCTCGAACTTTTCCGCGCCGGCGACAATCTTATCAAGCTGCGCGTCCGTCGTTCTCTCACGCGCGACCAGCAACGTCCGGCCATCACCGAGCGGCGCGGCGTCAGCAATGATTCTGTCGGCAGTAGTGAACGGGAGATCAGCACCCGCGTTATTTTGCAAATGCCAGAGGGCCGTCTTAAGCGCGCCCGCAAGCTCTTTGCTCTGCATGAGTTCAACGCCGGCCCGGAAGCGAAACGTACCGTCGGCGCTCCCATCAGGCGCGGCTAACGCTACGGCAGCAAAGTTCCCTTGTGCGAGTAGTTGCTCAAGTTCCGGCGGCACACTCGTCGCGGTTTGTTGTGGCAGCGCGAGTGCGGCCATGCGCGCCGTCTCGTGCAATGCTTGGGCTTGCTGCGTCAGGTCTGCATCGCGCGCGAGTCGCGCTGCATTCACTACATCTTCGGGGATGCGCCCAAACCATTTTTCGAGCGAGCGCGTGAAGAAGAGATAGGAGAAGACGGCCATGGCCGTGATCGGCAACAAACTAACCGTGATGAAATAGACGACGAGCCGCGTCTTGATCTTCGAGCCGAGAATGCGCGCCCGCCGCTCGCGCCGGAGCTTGAGCAGATTACGCACGAAGATGAAGGCGAAGACGATGAAGGCAACGAAGTTGAGCGACGAGAGCGCGTAGAGCGTGAGCGTGTCGGTGGCCGTGTCGGGCGTGACGACCTCCCACAATCCGAAGACCTGTAAGCCCACGAGCACGAACAAGAGCGCCAGCACCAAGCCGCCCAACAGCCACGGCGCACCCCGTCGCCGCACCGGCGGCTCGGCCGGCAAATCCCTCTGTTTGGCTGCGCGCTCGTCGGTCATGGAAGACGCAGAGTTTACCACGCGCCGCCGCGTCGCGGCACACACGCGCTCACGCCCATACAGACTTTCGGTTACAATCCGGCCGCCGCTTCCCAACTCAATGATGACACCGGACGTATGACCCCAATCGACCTCTTTCTCAATCGCCACGACCGGCTGCGGAGCGGCTGGCGGTTGGCTGTCTTCTGCGCGCTCTACTTCGCCATGGCGACCGCGCTCATCACGATCATTTACGCCCTGCCGCTGCTCTTAATGCACGCGAGCACCGAGCAGATCAATCGTCGGCTCTCCGGCGGTCTGAGTTACCTGGTGCAGTTCATCATCACATTCGTGCCGGCCGTGTTGCTCGGTTGGGGTTGCGGCCGTTTGTTCGACGGCGTGCCGCTGCGCGCGCTAGGGTGGACGCGGCATCGCGGCGGGCTGCGCGACTTTTTATACGGCTCGCTCTTCGGCGCAGTCGCGCTCGCGCTCGCCGCGCTCATTGCCACCGCTTGCGGTGGGTTTCACTTTGGTACGGGCGCGGCCATCTTAAGCCGCGACTTCGCCAAGACCTTCGTCGGCGCGGCCGGCGTCTATGTATTGCTCGCGGCCGGCGAAGAGGCGATGTTTCGCGGCTACCCGTTGCAGACGCTGGCACGGGCACTGCCATTCGTCATCGCGGTCGTGCCGTCATCGCTGCTCTTCGCCGCCATCCACCTGAACAACCCGAACCGCGCGCGCGATTACAAGCTCGCCATTATGTTCACGAACACCGCGCTCGCGGGCGTCTGGCTCGCGGTCGGCTACTGGCGCACGCGCAGCTTATGGCTGCCGCTTGGTTTGCACTGGGCATGGAACTGGACGATGGGATCGCTGTTGGGTTTGCCCGTGAGCGGGATCACGAGCCTGACCCGCGCGCCGCTTCTGCGTGCGACCGACCGGGGCCCCGCGTGGCTGACCGGCGGCACCTACGGACTCGAAGGCGGACTCGCCTGCACCGTCGCACTCATCATCGCCACCGCCTTCCTCTGGCGCACACGACTGCTCAAACCGGCCGCGGAGTTGCAGCGTTACACTGACGGCGAACAGCCGAAGGCCCCGGCGGGCGGCGACGTGGCTAAGTTTGATTTGGGATAGCGCGTATGAAGGACCTGCTCCCTATTCTCTTCGCAACATATGGCGCGGTATTTCTCGCCGAAATCGTCGGCGACAAACTGCTGTACACGACCGGCGTGCTGGCCACGCGCTATCGCACCGCGCCGGTCATGTTCGGTATAGCGTGCGCGTTCATGTTGAAGATGGCGGTGGCTGTGCTTGTCGGCAAGGCTATCTCCACGCTACCGCGCGTGCTGGTCGCCGCGCTTACGGCGGCGAGTTTTCTCGGTGTGGCGTTCACGCTCTGGCGCAAGCCGGCTAAAACTATTGCCGCCAAAGAAGACCACACCGCCTCGAAGGCCGCCCTCGTCTCCTTCGCCACCATTTTCTTCTCGGAGTGGGGCGATGTGGGCCAGATCACGGCCGCCACCTTGTCGGCACGCTACAATCTACCGCTTGTGGTTTGGATCGGCGCGGTCAGCGCGATGATCACGAAGGGCGCGCTCGCGGCCTCGGTCGGCACGGGCTTGCGTCGTTGGATCGTGCAACGCATCGCGCCGCGCGTGGTGCGTTATTGCGGCGTCGGGCTGTTGCTCTTACTGGGGCTGCTCTCCGTTGTGGAAATAATGTCAGGAGGTCATTAGCTCGCCGGCATGCCCGCTAAAAATCCGCAGGTCACAGCACAAGCACACTCGGCCGCCATCAAGTTCATCGTCTGCTTCGGCTTCGTCAGCCTGTGCGCGGACATGACCTACGAAGGCGCGCACAGCATCATCGGCCCGTACTTGAAAGATTTGGGCGCGACGGCCACGCAGGTCGGCATCGTCGCCGGTCTCGGCGAGATGTTGGCCGCGTCCTTACGCCTCTTCTCCGGCCGGCTTGCCGACCGCACACGCGCCTACTGGCTCATTGCTACCCTCGGCTACGTCTTGAATCTGCTCGTCGTGCCGACGCTTGCGCTCGCGGGCAACTGGAAAGCCGCGGCGTTGCTGGTTGTTGTCGAGCGCACTGGCAAAAGTTTGCGCGGGCCTGCGCGCGATGTGTTGTTGTCCGAAGCGACGGATGTGGTCGGGCATGGCTTTGGGTTCGGCGTCCACGCGGCCTTTGATCAGGCGGGCGCGATGTTGGGGCCGCTGTTGGTGGCTGTGTCGGTGGCGCGGTCACATCAGTTCGGGCCGGCCTTTTGGTGGCTAGCTCCATCGGCAGTCGGCGCTTTTCTCGCGCTCGTCGTGGCCCGTGCCTTTCGCCCACGCCAAGCGCCAATGCCACCGCGCCGGGTTGAGCAGACCGTCCCGAAAGTCTTTTGGACTTATGTGGCCGCGGCCGGACTGCTCGCCTGCGGATTCGTTGACTTCCCGCTGCTTGCCTTTCACTTGCAAAAGAATGCGCTCGCCGCGCCGGCCGCGATCCCGCTGCTCTATGCGGGCGCGATGGGCGTGAATGGAGTGGCGGCGCTTATCTTCGGCCGGCTGTACGACCGCTATGGCATACAGGTACTTACGTTCGGCATTCTGGTCTCGCTCATAGCGTTGCCGCTGGGCTTTCTCGGCGGGACGATGGGCATAATCGCGGGGGTCGCTTGCTGGGGCGTGGGGCTGGGCGCGCAAGATGCGACCTTGCGCTCAGGCATCGCGCAAGTCGTCTCGATGAACAAGCGCGGCAGCGCCTTTGGCTCGTTCAATGCCGTCTATGGCGTCATGTGGTTTATCGGCAGTGTCGTGATGGGCCTGCTCTATGATCGTTCAGTGCTGGCGCTCGTGAGTTTCGGCATCGTCGCCCAACTGGCCGCCGCCGCGCTGTTCTTCTGGCTGCGCCGGCCGCTGGCCGCGGCCGTTGTCGCGCGCAAGGCTTAACGCTCTGTGATCGGCGCGTACTTGAGACCGCGCGGCCCGATGTACTCGGCGCGCGGGCGGATCAGTTTATTGTTGGCATACTGTTCGAGGATGTGGCCCGTCCAACCACTGATGCGGCTGACGGCGAAGATGGGCGTGTAGAGGTCAAGCGGAATGCCCATCATGTAGTAAGTCGAAGCGGAATAGAAATCTACGTTCGGATACATGCCCTTCTCGCGGTGGACGATCTCTTCGATCTTGCGCGAAATGTCGTGCCACTTCGTCTCGCCATTACGCTTGCCCATCTCTTGCGAGAATTTGCGTAGATGTGTCGCGCGCGGGTCTTCCGTCTTATAGACCGCGTGCCCGATGCCCATAATCTTTTCTTTTCGCGCCAGCGCATCATGCACAAATGCTTCCGCGCGCTCAACCTCGCCGATCTGCAAGAGCATCTTCATCACGTTCGTGTTCGCGCCACCGTGCAACGGCCCGGACAGCGCGCCGAGCGCGGCCGTTGTGGCGTTGTACATGTCCGCGAGCGTGCCGGCGACGACGCGCGCCGTAAATGTCGAAGCATTCAACTCGTGATCAGCGTGCAGGAGCAGACACACGTCAAAGATGTGCGCCTCGCGTTCCGAGGGCAACTCGCCTTTGAGCATGTACAGAAAATTGCTGGCCAGATTGAGTTCCGGCTTCGGCGCGATCAACTCCTGCCCTTGCCGCAACCGCTCGATGGCGGCGACGATGACGGGAAACTGCGCGGTTAAGCGCGTCGCCGTGCGCAACGCACCCGCACGCGATATGTCGCGGGCCTGTTCGTCGTAAAAGGCGAGCGCGGAGATGGTCGTGCGCAACGTGTCCATCGGCGCGGCATGGCGCGGGAACTGCCGCATGAGCTCGAAGATCGGCGCGGGCACTTCGTAGCCTGCGCCAAGGTCGCGCTTCAGTTCATCAAGCTCAACCTGTTGCGGCAGCCGGCCGTGCCAGAGCAGATAGACGACTTCCTCAAAGGTCGCGTGCGCGGCCAAGTCGTGTATGTCGTAGCCCTGATAGATCAGTTCGCCGCGCTCGCCGTCAACGTCGCCGATGGCGCTGCTCGCGGCCACGACGCCGCGCAGGCCCGCCCCGCCGCCCGCGCCCTGCGCCTGCTCTTTGACCGGCGCTGCGCCTTCCTTCGCGTTATCCATTAGTGTGTGCGTCCTCGTGTGTGCGTGATGCAGCGAAGATAGCAAACAGGTTGGCGAAGTGACAAGTGAAGGGCAAAGTTCAAGCGCCAAGGTCTAAGGGCTAGTCAGCCTCAACTTCAAACACCGGACTTTGCACGATGATGCGCTGCCCGCGCTTGACGCCGAGCAACTGCGCGGCCGGCGCGCGCGTGGCGGCGATCTCAAGGAAACCGGCGCTGCCCCAGATGGCGAAAACCTCGCACCCGCCGGAGTCACCCTCGGCAAAGAAGCGCCGAACCGAGCGGACTTGCTGCGCGCCC
This sequence comes from Pyrinomonadales bacterium, assembly GCA_038322995.1. Classification (GTDB taxonomy): domain Bacteria; phylum Acidobacteriota; class Blastocatellia; order Pyrinomonadales; family Pyrinomonadaceae; genus QHXQ01. The sequence goes on along the minus strand of JBBQGM010000040.1, from coordinate 24,458 downwards.
ACCTGTATGACGATGCCATGTGCCATTGTCTGCGCCGGTAAATCCGCGCGCGTGATGTTCGTGATGCAGTTGCCGAAGCGATCAATGTGGATGACAGCGGCCGTGAGCGTGCCGTCGGGCGCGCGGGCGGGCGCGAGCGGGGCGAGCCGTTCATAATCGGTGATCTGCGCGCCCAACTCTTCGGGCCGCACACCGTTGGCGAGCGCGCCCGCGACCGGCGCGAAGATGTCGCGCCCGTGAAAGGTGCTGCTCACAGGCGCGCGAAAATATGCTTCATTCGTCAGATGAAACACGCGCGCATCAATCGCGCGCGCGCATACGTAGCTGAACAGGCCGTTATCCGGCCCAACGAAAAAATAATCATTCGTCGCCACCACCACGGGCCGTCGCGCCGAACCAACGCCCGGATCGACGACCGCAACGTGAATCGTGCCCGGCGGAAAAGCAGCGTAAGCGGCGAGCAACGTGAACGCGCCCCCGGCGATGTCGTGCGCCGCTATCTCGTGCGTGAGGTCAACTAACTGTGCGTGCGGACTGACCGACAACAACGCGCCCTTCAACGCGCCGACGAAATAGTCCCGCGTGCCGAAGTCGGTCAGCAAGGTAACGAGCATGAGAGTTAGGAGAAAAGTTCAAAGTTCAAGGTTCAAGGTTCGTCTGAGCTTAAACCTTAAACCTTGAACCTTGAACCTAAGCTATTGAATCCGCGTCTCGGTCGAAGTGCGGATGATAAGTTCTGTGCCGGGTTCGAGGCGCACGTCACCGCCGCGCGAGGTGACGACGCCGGCCGTGCCGACGCCGCCGCCGATGATCGCGCCGATGGCCGCACCTTTGCCGCCGCCCGCAATCGCGCCGATGATCGCGCCGATGCCTGCGCCCGCGCCGATCTTCGATACATCGTCCTTCGTGCTGCTGCCGCCGCGCACGCCGCCTTCGGGATCAACGTCATCGACGCCCGTGCCCGTCCGGCGCACGACCTCGATCACCTGCCCGTTAAGATTAGCGAAGCGGCCGTCGGGCAAGCGTATCTGCTCAACATCAAGTTGCAACTGGGATGAACCTTTGATCTTACCGGCCCGGCGCACGCGCGCGACGCGCCCGCTCACGGTTGCGCCCGCGAACTGCGCCGGCTCAATGACGCGCGCGTCAAACCGGTCGCCGCGCTGGGAAGCGTCTGACGTGAGCCGCGTCAACAACTCGACGCGGAGTTGTGTCTCCTGCGGAATATCAATCCTGCCGGATAGGTCGGCCGGCGCAGTGTTGCCGTTTCGATCAGTTGAATCGCTGCTGGCATTGGTGGGCACGCGCCGCCCGTTATCGCGCGCCGCCGTGCTGCTGGGCACGTTGCCACCATCATTGTCCGGCCCGTTGGTCGCGCCGCGCCCCGCGAGATTGGCCGGCACGCTGGAATCAAAGCCGCGCTGCTCGAAGCCCGCGTTGTAGCCGCGCTCGAAGCCCTGCTGATAACCGTCGCGGTAATCTTCGAGCGTGCCGTAGGCAGCGACGTAGGCGCGGTCGGCCCGTTGATAGTCGGCCTTGTTGCGATAGTCGCGCGCGGCGCGGTCGAGTTGATCGCGCCAGCCGGCTTGATAACCGTCCGAATAACCCGTGCGGTAGCCGCGTTCCAACGTGCTCGTCTGTTGCGCGGCGGCAGCGGCATCTACTGTTACGGCGCGCACGTTCGACGGCGCGAAGGGGAGCAACGTGAGCGCGAGCACCAGTGCAGCAGCGCGTAAGCGGATAGGGGTCTGCATAATTCGTCTCTCCTTGAAATGTATTACAGCCAACACGCCGCCCGGCGCGGGCGTTCGCGCCGACAGGCTACAGGCACAGCCGCATGCTAACACTCCGGCCGACAGCGTCACAAACTTTCCCTTTCTTGACGCGCACCGGACAGCGGCCTAGACTCACAACCGGAAAACATGCGCGCAACAGCAGCAAATCTTTGGCGCGTAGGCGCACGATCCGCGCCGCGACAAACGCCATGCACAGCTTCGGATGGTTAAAGGGCGAGTGCCCGTTGTCCACGGTTAATTAGTCGGCGGGTGGCGCGCTGAATGAGTGCCGGTGCTTGAGCCGATATAACCGACCACGGACGCGGGACAACGAACAGCTTTTATGCGTAGAGTTTATCTTGATAACAGCGCGACCACGCCGGTTGATCCGCGCGTGGTCGCGGCAATGCTGCCATACTTGACGGAGATGTTCGGCAACGCTTCGAGCGTCCATTTTTACGGCCAAGAGGCGCGGGCGGCCGTGGAACACGCCCGCCGCGAAGTCGCGGCCTTGATTAACGCGCGGGCCAACGAGATCGTGTTTCTCTCCGGTGGCACGGAGGCGAACAATCTGGCCATACGCGGTCTCTGCGAGACGCACGCGTCGCACGGCCGTCACATCATCACGTCCGCAATTGAGCATTCGGCCGTGCGCGGCGTCTGCGACGCATTGGAGAAGCGCGGCTGGGAAGTGACGCGCCTGCCCGTCTATACGGACGGCATCGTGCGCGTGGCCGATGTGCGCGCCGCCCTGCGCCCCGACACGGTGCTGCTCACCCTGATGCTCGCCAACAACGAGATCGGCACGATCCAACCGGTCGCTGAGATCGGCGCGCTCGTGCATGAAGAACGCGCACGCGGGCACAAATATCTGTGGTTGCACACGGACGCGGTGCAAGCGGCGGGGCGGATGGAAATTGATGTCGAGGACTTGCGCTGCGATCTGCTGTCGCTCTCGGCGCACAAACTGCACGCGCCGAAAGGCGTGGGCGCGCTCTTCGTCCGGCGCAGCGTGCGGCTCACGCCGCAGAACGTCGGCGGACATCAGGAGCGCGAACGGCGCGCGGGCACGGAAGCCGTCGCCTCAATCGTCGCCTTCGGCTGTGCCGCCGCGCTCGCGCGGGCAGAACTTGCAGAACGTATCGCCCACATGCGCGCCTTACGTGATCGCTTCGAGACCGGCGTCGGCGCGGCGGTCAGCGACATCGTCTTTAACGGTCGCTGCGACGCGCGCCTGCCGCACCTGTCAAACATCTCCTTCCGCTACATCGAAGGCGAAGGTCTCTTGATCAATCTCGACATGCAAGGCGTCGCCGTCTCAACCGGCTCAGCCTGCTCCTCCGGCTCGCTCGAACCGTCGCCCGTCATCCGCGCGTTGGGGCGCAACGACGAGCTCGCGCGCGGCTCGATCCGCTTCAGCCTCGGCAAAGACACGACCGCCGCCGACATTGATCACACACTCGAAGTGCTGCCCCGCGCCGTCGAGAACCTGCGCCGCCTCTCGCCGCTCTATCAACAGGCTGAGGCAGAACGAGCGTGCGCGTCCACCTTGACCCAAGCGTAAACGCCCTTGCCCTACTCCGCTACTCTACAAGACCACCTTGCCCATCCGCGCAACGCTGGCCCGCTCGCCGACGCTAACGCAGTCGCCGAGTTGACCAATCCCGTCTGCGGCGACCGCTTACGCTTGAGCTTGCGCATCGCCAACGGCCGCATCACAGCCGCGCGCTTCCTCGCCTACGGCTGCCCGCCCACGCTGGCCTGCGGCTCCGCGCTCGCAGAACTGATCGAAGGCATGACAACAGATGAAGCCGCGGCCCTCACACGCCAACACATCGCCCGCGCACTCGCCGGCCTGCCCGCGCGCAAGACACACGCCGCCGCCCTCGCTATCGAGACGCTGCAAACCGCGTTGAATCAGTGCGCCTCATCTGCTTGAGAAACTTGTCTGAGCAGGAGCATATTTAGCTTCGCTTAGTTCGATGTTATAGTGTCGATAGTTCAACCCGTTTGGAGACTGTCTATGGTCAGCCAACTCACAACGCACATCGCGCCCGAAGAATACCTTGAGCTTGAGCGCAAAGCTGAAACAAGAAATGAATATCTGCAAGGCGAGGTCTTCGCTATGACAGGAGCGAGTCTGAGGCATAACCTCATCACCATTAATATCGCTGCCGAACTCAAGCAGCAGCTAAAGCCAACCGACTGCAAAGTGCTAGTCAGCGACATGCGGGTCGGCGTGCCCGGCGCGAAACTCTATACTTATCCTGATGTGGTAGTGGTCTGCGGCGAGCCGCAGCTAGAAGATGCGCAGTTTGACACGCTATTGAATCCCTGCCTGATCATAGAGGTACTATCCAAATCAACCGCCGCATATGATCAAGACATAAAGTTCGGCTATTACCGCACCATCGAATCACTAACCGAATACCTGCTCGTCGCGCAGAACCAGTTTCACGTCACGCAGCACGTCAAACAACCGGACGGGCGCTGGCTGCTAACGGACATGCGCGGACTAGAGAGCCGGGTTGAGTTAGCGTCCGTCCCGTGTACGCTCGCCCTGCGCGAAGTCTATGACCGCGTGAGCCTCGACTAATCCTCACGGACTGCCCGTCCGCATTTCATTCGTGTTGGTTCGTATGATTTCGTGGATAAATTTCTTTAGCGATGTCTGATCTGCTCCTCAAAGATGAAGTCTATGCAGTGGTCGGCGCGGCGATGGAGGCTTATTGGCAGTTGGGCACGGGCTTTCTCGAACCGGTCTATCAGGAAGCGTTGGAGATCGAGTTGCAGGCGCAGCGTGGTCGTGAATGAGCAGTTTGAGATCAGACCGAAGTTGTACGTGCTGTCGGTTGGGGTGAGCAACTACGCGAACGAGAAGTTGAAGCTCGGCTTTCCGGCGAAGGACGCGCAGGATTTTGCGGATGCGTGGGCGCGGCAAAAGGGCACTCTGTACCGCGAGGTGATCGTTAAAGTTTTGACGGATGATAAGGCGTCGAAGGACGAGGTGCTGGACGGGCTTGATTGGATACGGAAGGAGACGACGAGCAAGAATGTCGCGGTCGTCCTCTTCGCCGGACACGGCGTCAACGATCCGACCGGCGTCTATTATTATCTGCCGTTCAACGCCGATCCTGAGCGTCTGCTGCGCACGGGCGTTTCGTTCTCCGATATCAGAAACACGGTCGCCGCCATCGCGGGCAAGACGCTGTTCTTCATCGACACCTGTCATGCGGGGAACGTCTTGGGCACGCGGCGCGGGATGCAGAATGAGATGAACGGCGTCGTCAACGAACTCGCCAGCGCGGAGAACGGCGCGATTGTGTTCGCCGCTTCGACGGGCAATCAGTATTCGCTCGAAAAGTTGGAATGGCACAACGGCGCGTTCACAAAGGCGGTGGTCGAAGGCTTGTTGGGCGGCGCGGACTACGGCGGGCACGGGCGCATCACCGTCAACATGCTCGACCTGTATATCTCCGAGCGCGTCAAGGCGCTCACGGCCGGCAACCAGACGCCGACGACCGCCAAGCCGCAGACCGTGCCCGACTTTCCGGTGGCGTTGAAGCGTTAGTGTCCGGCTAGAGAGATTAACCACAACTCCGCCCCGCTGGCACCGTTGCGCAGCGGCCCGCTTAGCGCCGGCATCAGTCGAGGTCGAGCGGGTTCTTGTACGGTGTGCCCGTATCCTTGTCGGCGCGCTTCAACGCCTCGCGGAACTTCTCTTCGAGCAGACGCTCGCGGTCTTTGTGCGAGTCAAGTTCTTGCGCGAACAGTTGCTCGCGCAACTGCTTCTGTTTCTCCATGCCCTTGGCCATCTCCTCGAACGAGGCGACGGGCTTCGCTTTTTCTTCATGCGCGATGAGCGCACCCGTGCCCGCGTCGATCACGAGCGTGGCAGCACAGCAAGGACAAATCAAGGTAAAGCGCTTATTGTCGCTCATGGATCAACAACTCCTTCCGTTCTTCCGGGGCCACCCGCGCGCTTGCGGTGGTGGCACTATAACAGCATCCACGAGGCCGATTCGCCGCCGCCCAAATGTGCCGGCCAACGTTAAACAAGCGGGCCGCTGTGGGTTTGCCCACGGCGGCCCGCTTGCTCGTTAGTATCGAACCTACCGCTTAAGGAGTTACCGCTTTTTTGATTGCGCTGCCGGTTTTCTTTACGCCTTCAACGGTCTTCTCACCCACCTTTTTTGCACCGCCGGCCGTCTTCTCGCCGACGGTTTTTGCGCCCTCGCCGGTCTTTTCAATCACGGTCGCGCCCCCATCTTTCACGGCCTTGGCGGCGTCCACCGTCTTGTCGGCCACAAAGCCCGCGGCGTCGCCGAGCGCGTCGCCCGTGGCATCGAGCGCGTCGGCCACTTTATTCTCCGGCAGATCGTGGGTCTCGCCCGTGCTTGAATAGACGCGCGCCGTGCGCCGGCCTTCAGGCGTCGTCGTCACGACCACACGCTGCACCCGGCCGCTCTTGAAGGTGCGCGTCTCCGTGCGCGTGCCGTTGGTCTCCGCAACAGTGATCTCCGAATTGTCGGGGCCGGTGCGCGGCGCAGAGGCCGGCGCGGTTGATGTAGTAGTGGTGCTAGTGGTGGTTGTCGTGTCTGTATTCGCGTTCGCGGTATTAGTGCTTGTGGTATCCGAGGCGCAACTGACGGCCACGAATGAGAGCGCCAGCGCACCGAGGCCGAGGACAAAATGTTTACGCACGTTCATCTCCTTCCAAACTTGTAAAAGATTTATCATCTGTCTACAACCGTTCCTTAGCGCAACCGACGTGCCATGCGCGCTAGGCGTGCGGCAGATGAAAAGTACGAGCAGTTGGCGGGAAATATAGGACTGAGCTAACGTTAAGGCTACGGCGTGTGTATGACCCGGATGCAGCGCGTTCCTTTATCATACTTGGGGACTCACCGTGTGCTGCATTAACATGTGCCGCAATGACATCCTCCATGCTGGCTGAAACGAGAAGATGCGAGTAGCGATTGCGGCGACGCCCAACATGCTGGCGGGCCTTTGGCGGGTGCGCCACCGCGACATCATCACCGCCGCGCTAATCTTCATCTGCACTCTAATTCTCTTCCTCGCTTCGCACGTACACCAGATCGCCGATTCCCGCTACTCGATCCTGCTTAGTCAGAGTCTGCTGCATCATCATAGCTTCACTTTAGACGCCTATAACTGGCCGCCCCAGCCAACGCGCCCACAAGTTGGCTATAACTCTTATGGCGATTATTATCAGCTTGAGGTTGTCGGCGCGCACATTTACTACTTCTTCCCGCCCGGCACATCGCTCTTGTCGTTACCTTATGTTGCGCTGCTGAATGCTTGCGGCATCTCGGCCGCGAACCACGATGGCACATACAATCAGCGCGGCGAAACAATCATTCAGGCCAGCCTCGCCGCGCTGTTAATGGCCGCTTTGGCCGCCATCTTTTTCTGCATGAGCCGGCTGTTGCTGCCGTGGAGTTGGAGCATCACGGTCGCGCTCGGCGGCACGCTCGGCACACAGGTCTGGAGCACCGCCTCACGCGCGCTGTGGTCGGACACGTGGGGCATCTTTTTACTCGGCTTGGCCTTAGTGCAATTGCTGGCGGATGCGACCGGACACGCGCGCATGCGGTCCGTGTTGCTGGCCACCACACTCGCCTGGCTCTACTTCGTCCGGCCGACCTACGCCATACCCATTGTCGCCATCACGATCTATCTATGGCTTTACCGACGTGCGCGCATCTTGCCTTACGCGCTGACCGGCGCGGTCTGGGCCGCACTCCTTGCCCTTTACTCTGTTCAGCATTTCAGTCAGCCGCTGCCCCATTACTACAGCGCCAGCCGCCTGCACTTCGGCTCGTTCCCCAGCGCATTCGCCGGCAACCTCTTCAGCCCCGGACGAGGACTGCTCGTCTATGTGCCTGTCTTGCTGTTCGTCCTCTATCTATTGCTACGTTACGCACGCGAGTTGCCCTATCCAAGACTTGTCATCATGGCCGGCGGCATCATCGTCGCACATCTTGTCGTCGTGGCCGGGTTCGATCCCTGGTGGGGTGGGCATAGCTACGGCCCACGCTACACGACCGGTCTCGTGCCGTGGTTCGTGCTGCTGGCGATCTGCGGACTGAAGGGAATGTTGAATTGGCAAGCGAGCCGCCGCGCGGCGGGCGCATTCCGTACCGGCCGTGCGCTGCCTGCGTGTGGCGCGCTGCTGTTAGCTTTGAGCGTGCTCATCAACGCGCGTGGGGCCATGGCACATGCGACGTGGCGTTGGAATGTGAATCCGGTGAATGTGGACGAGCAACCGGCGCGCATCTGGGATTGGCACGATCCGCAATTCTTGGCCCACGAGCCTGACAGCGATCTGCCGTCAAGCTCAGACAGAGGAAAATAACTTTAGCAGCAGCGCTTGTCCTGTTCACTACCGCATCATTCAATCTGCCGGTGCAACGTCGAAGCGCGCTTCGACGACCGTGCCGCGCATGATGCCGAAGCGATTGGTCAAGTCCGGATAGGTCGCGTACTCGACTGCGGCCGTGCGCAACTCAAGCTGCCGCTCCGCCTCATTGATCGCCGCCTCCGGCCCTTCAATCTCGACGAACCAGCCGAACGGCAACTTGTCGAGCACCACTTCCGCTTCGCTAAGTTGCCATGTCTCACGCCGCTTCTCGTAGACGAGCGCGGGCCGGTAGCCGAGCGCGTCAAGGATCGCCGCAACCGCGTCGGCGTCCGCGACCTCGCTTTCATCCTCGCGCCGATGCTTAATCGCCCCGTCAGACGCAAACTGCTCCTTGTACGTCAACACTGCCCGCGCGCCCACACGCCGCAGGCGCAGCACGCATCTGTGCGGGTCAAGCCCACCGCCCGCATACAGCGTGTTCACTTCAAACTCAGTGCCGCGCGCCGCCGCACCGACCGTCGCCAGCCGCGCCCGCAACGCCGTGATCTGCCCTTCCGTCACGCGATACTTCTTTTCGATCTCAGTAGCCATAAAATAGAAGTCAGAAATTAGAGGTTAGAGTTCAGTCAAGGCAGTTTGCCTGGCCGACCTATGACCGGCTGCTTGCTTACTCTTGCCGCACCCAGCGCAGCACCTCAGGGATGCTGGCGCGCTTGCCGTACATGAGCATGCCGACGCGATAGACGCGCGCCGTAAGCCAGATGAGCAGCGCCACGGTGGCGAAGCCGATCAAGAGCGAGAGCGCGATCTGCCAGAAGGGCGGCGGCTCGGCGACGATGCGCGCCATCATCGTGATCGGCGCGGAGAACGGAATCAGCGAGACTAATTTGGCAAACGAAGAGTTCGGACTGCGGATCACCGGCACGGCCAGCCAGAGGCTCGCCGCCAGCATGAACACGACCGGCATCGAGAGTTGTCCGCCCTCCTGCGTCGTCGTCACCATCGCGCCCAGCAGCAGATAGATCGTCGCGTAAAGAAAATAGCCCAGCACGAAAAACAACACAGCGTAGATGATCACCGACGGCGCGACCTGCGGCAAGTGGATGTTGCTCCCGGCCAGCGCGCTCGCGCCATAGAGCGTGACGAGCAGGAACGCGCCGGCCCAGATCGAGAACTGCGTCAACGCGACGAGCGAGACGCCGAGCAACTTGCCCATCATCAGCGTGAACGTGCGCACGGACGAGAACAACATCTCCGTCAAGCGCGTCGTCTTCTCTTCCACCACCGCGCCGAGAATCACCTGCCCGTACAAAAGCACTGTGATGTAGATGAAGAAGCCAATGCCGAAGGCCAAGCCGAAACTGCTACCGCCGTCTGCCGCCGCCGCCCCGCCTTCCGCGCCCGCCTTCCGCGTCGTCAGCGTCAGTTGGCGCGTTGACTCATGCACGAACTGGACATTGATGCCCCGGTCGATCAGTCGTTGTTCGCTGACCGCTTCGCTCAACCGACTCTTGAACTGCCGGACGGTGCGGTCATCGCCGAGGTTGCGCGCGAAGTAGTCGGCTTTCCCGGTGGCGAGAAAATCGCGCGGCAGCACGACGTAGGCGTCCAGTTCATTCCGGCGCACGCGCGCGTTCAAGTCGCGCTGCACCTCGGCCACCGACCGGCCGGCCACGGCGACTTGTTCCAGCGTGTAGCCGGCTTCCGCCTTGCGCCCGCTTGCCTGTGCCGCCCGCGCGCCGGGCATGCCTTCCGCCCCGGCCGCCGGTGCCGTAGCCGAGCCATTGCTCCCGTCTGCGCCATCTGCTGCGTCGGGGTCGCGCAGCAATGCATCGCGCACGCGGTCGTACACGCGCCCGGTCTCGTCCACGATGGCGATGCGCGCGGGCCCGCCCGCGTCGATGTTGAAGATGAGCGCAGGCACGACTGTGAAGGCGAGCATAGCCAGCGGGCCCAAGACTGTCGCCAACACAAAGAAGCGCGAGCGCACGCGCTGCACGTACTCGCGCCGGATGATCGTCAGCAATCTACTCATCAGCTTGCGCTCACCTTTTCGATGAAGATGTCGTTAAGGCTCGGTTCCATCTGCTCGAACTTCGAGATGCGCGCCCCCGTCTGTATCAGCCGCTGTAATAACTCCTGCGCGTCCGCGCCGTCGGCGAGCAGCACTTCGGTCTCGTCGCTGTGTTGCTTGACCGCCGCGACGAGCGTCGGGTCGGCTAATACTTCTTCCGCACCTGCCACCCGCAGCGCGACGGTATTGCGGCCGTACCCGCTCTTGATTTCCCGCAGACTGCCGCCCAGCACTTTGCGTGAACGATTCAGCAGACAGATATCGGCGCAGAGTTGCTCGGCCTGCGCCATCAGGTGCGTCGAGAGAATGATGGTCTTGCCGGCGGCCTGCAAGTCGAGCACGGCCGCCTTTAAGGTTTCAACGCTGACGGGATCGAGACCGGAGAACGGTTCGTCTAAGATCAGTAGATCAGGATCGTGCAACACGGCAGCGATGAATTGCACTTTCTGCTGCATGCCTTTTGATAGCTCGTCCGTTTTCTTCAGCTTCCAATCTGTCAGCTTCATACGCTCCAGCCAACGATCTATTTCGTGCTCCGCCGCGCGCCCGCTCATGCCTTTCAACTCGCCGAAGAAGCGCAGTTGCTCGCCGATCTTCATCTTACGATACAGCCCGCGCTCTTCGGGCAGATAGCCGATGCGGTCGCGCAACACCGCCGTCATCGGTCGCCCGAATACTTCGACGCGCCCTGTATCCGGCGCGGTGATGCCGACGATCATGCGCAGCGTCGTCGTCTTACCTGCGCCGTTCGGGCCGAGCAAACCGAAGATGCGCCCGCGCCGCGCCTGTAGGCTCAGCCCGGCGACCGCCACAAACTCATCAAACTTTTTCGAGACGCTATCAAGCACCAACGTCGCATCCGGCTCACTCAAATCCGACCTCCACGAGCATCATCTGCTTTTGTGTCTTCCGCTTGGCGTGCCTGCGCGGGTTATACGGGCGCTACCTAGTGAAAGTTCTACTGTCCTCTTGCTGGCGGCGACGCGCGTGATATGATGCGCCTGTCCTCCCCGGACTAATGTCCACAGGTAACGAACATGATCGCTCCCGCTTTCCCCTCCCGCACTTGTCTCTTCGTCTGGCTTTGCCTGTGCGCAACGAGCGCGCCCGCGCAACAACTGCCAACGGGCCAGCCCACGCCTGCGGATGAGATCATCCGCGTCAGCACCGAACTGGTGCAGACCGACGTGCTCGTACTCGACAAGCGCGGCAACTTTGTGGACAACCTGCGCCCCGAAGATTTCGAGCTGCGCGTGGATGGCCATGCGCAGAGCGTCTCCTTTTTCGAGCGCGTGCGGGCCGGCAGCGTCAATGAAGAGGCCCAGCTAGCGGCCGCGCGCGGGCCGCGCGCCGGCCCGACTGGCGCAAGCAATGCGGCGACCCGCCCGCTTGATCGCGGCCGGCTCGTTTTTTTCTTCATCGATGATTTGCATCTGTCCGTTGACAGCCTGCGCCGCACGCAGACGTTGCTGGCGCGCTTCATCGAGGAGCAGTTGGGGCAGAATGATCAAATTGCGCTCATCTGCGCAACCGGGCAGCTTGGCTTCCTGCAACAGTTGACGGACGACAAAGACGTGCTGCGGGCCGCCGTCAAGCGACTTGCTTTCCGCGAACGCTCTACGCGCGATTTTGATCGCCCGTTGATGACGCCCGCAGATGCGCTCAGCATTAAGCGCAACGATCAGTTCACGCTGTCCGCTTTCGTCGAGGCTAAAATGCGTGAACTATCTATCCCGCGCGCTCAGGCGGAGCAGGAAGTGCGCTCCCGCGCCGACAGTATCATCCAACTGAATAACTTAATCGCCACGCAGACCTTGTCGGGGCTGCAAAACTTGCTGCGCGTCTCGGCGCAACTGCCCGGCCGTAAACTCGTCTATTTCATTTCCGACGGTTTCATTCTGGACAACTCGTCGCCGGTGATGTCGGAGCGCATCGAGCACGTGACCGACGCGGCCTTGCGTTCCGGCGTGGTCATTTACGCGCTCGACGCACATGGACTGTCAACCGGCACGCTGGACATAGCCGATCAGGGGATGGACGATTTGCGCGATCCGACGGGCCAGATTCGTGCGCGCTCTGCCGGTTTATTCGATATGCAAGAGTCGTTGCAAATCGTCGCAGAAGGCACGGGCGGGCGGGCCCTACTCAACACCAACGCGCTTAGCAATGCCCTTAAGCGCGTGTTGCAAGAGACTTCTATCTACTATTTATTGGCTTGGCAACCCGCGCAAGAAGAGTTACGCGGTGGTAAGTTTCATCACATTGAGGTGCGCATCAAGCAACGGCCTGAGTTGACTGTGTCCGTGCAACGCGGCTTCTTCAGCACGGCACCCGCCGAGCCGCCGCGCAAGCGTGACGACAAACACAAGCGCACCGACCGCGCGGGCAGTAACACGCCGGACAACACACAAGCGCATGCTGATCTGGCCGCCGCGCTTAACTCGTTCGCGCCGAAGACAGCGCTACCAATCGCGCTCACGCTCAATTATCTCGTCTTACCGAAAGGCACGGTGCTGGCCAGCACCGTGCAGGTCAGCGTTGAGCAACCTCCGCCCGGACAGGGCCGGCAACTCGATCTTGTCGGCTTAGTCTATGACGAACAGGGTCGCCTTGCTTCATCCTTCGAGCGGCGCGCAGCGTTGCCGCCTAAGCCGGAGGCGGCAACGGCCGAGGCTGCGAGCGCGCCGCAACTGCCGGCCAAGCTGCCACGCCTCGTGCTTACGTTCCAGACACCAACCAAGCCCGGTCTCTATCAGGTGCGGGTCGCCGCGCGCGAAGTCGAGAGCGGCCGCACAGGCAGCGCCGCCCAATGGCTCACGGTGCCTGCGCTCGATGGCGGCAAATTCGCGCTCAGCAGCATCTTCCTCGGCGAACGCCCACACACCGCCGACGCCCCCGAGGCGGCCCCGCCGCCGGAGCAGACGCAAGCGCTCATCAACCCCAACCGGCGCTTTCTCCGTAACACCTTCCTGCGCTTTTTGCTCTACATCTACAACGCCGCCCCCGCCACGCCGACGACCGCTCCCGACGTTGCGCTGCAACTGCAAATTTTCCGCGACGATCAACCGGTCGTCACCATTCCTTTGAGCAAAATCACCACCACCGGGCTGACCACATACACCACGCTATTCTACGCCGCCGACCTCAGCCTTCAAGGCTTGCCTGCCGGCCGCTACATCCTCCAAGCCACCGCCATCGACCGCACCGCCAAGACTAGTGCGACCCAGCGCGTTAAATTTATGATTGAGTGAAGGTCAGGGCTAACGATAGGGTTTACCGGCGCGCGGGGGCCATTCCCCGGATGAATAATCGTTTACGCGCGCAGCCGGTCTATCGCTTTGTTAAGTTTGGTTGTGCTTGATCTGTCGCTTCGGCTGTCGCCACTTCTTTAATGTTACGGCGCTTATCGGCCATAACAATAGCAACGCTGTTGCCCAAAGGGGAATCCACTTATCCAACCAAAGTTCCAAATCATGCGGTTGTAATCGACCATCACGAATAAAGATAATCAGCACAACGACCAAGCAACCGACCAAACTTAGCAGCATGCCCATAATGTGCGGAAAGATTGGCTGCGCGGTGATACCTACTTTCGTGCGCTGCGCTCTAGACCAGGCATAAAGCGCGCAAGCGATTACTCCGAGCAATAGACAGCAGCCCAAAGCAGCAGCGACGAGGAAGGCAACTACTCCGTCCAGATTAAGGCTGATGTCACTCATCTGCTGCTATTCAAGGCTGTGCGGCTTTTTCATTTACGCTTCCAACGCGCTGCGGCGTGCGGAGATGATCTGGGCGGCGGCGCGCAGTTCGTCGAGCGTAGCGTCGTCGGGCGGCGCATCGGTCTCGATCACGGCTGGCTGCGCCGCCGCGTTGCTAGCGGTTGGCGCGAATGGCGTTAGATAGCCTTTGCAACTCAGATTATTGTGGTTCATTCCAACTCAGGCGCGGCCCATTGAGCAACAGGGATATATGATTAAGAATGTCGCGTCCGATCAATCCCCATTCCTGGTTAATCAGTAGAAAGCGCCCTTTGAACGCGCGCTGCAAAAAGATTAAATCCAACTGCACAACCTGCGCTATGCTGATGTGGCCGTCAAAGCCCATTAATTCATAACCCTCATTCGGGTCAACAGCAACATTGATTTGCGCTACGAATGTTTGAGGCAGCAAGGTAGCATCAGCGCCAGAGTCGAGCAGCATGGGCACATCTTTAACGATAGTTCCGGTCTGCGGATGGCGGAGGCTCACTCTCGCTAGCGGTGCGGGTGGCGTGAAGAGAAGCTTGTCATAATCCGGCATCGTGACTTTCCTCGGCGACTACTTTCTCGAAATCAGCCGCTTGTTCTTGACGTACTAACCGGGGGCTGCCGATGTACGCAACTTTTGGCACTTCGATGTCAGGCACGATGACATACACCTTTGCCCGCTCCGGCAAACGGACACTCGCGGGCAGACGAACTTGCCCATTCTCCACCACGCCTTCAATAGTAATAACACTCATATCCTCACCTCAATGCCTTAACTCTTTGGTTCGATTCGGTCATGTCAATTATAGCCATATTTGCTTGAACACAGAACCTTCTTCCAGTGGCTTTCCCTGTCAAGAATGCGCTGTTGACTCGTATAAAGGTCAGAGACCTCCAAGATCGAGTACTGGAAGTTACTGGCATAGGCTGCTCTCTTTTCTTTCAGCAGCGTGATAAGTTTCCTGTTGCCGCCGTGACCATTGTCCGCATATGCCGCCCAACGCTGCCAGATACCCCCGACTCCGCAGGCGCTTCCCACGTATTGCTTTCCATTAGTCGTATCGACAATGACATAGACACCCGAAACGCTGCTGAGGGCTGATCGCCATGACGGAATCTCTTCCCGGATTATCGTGCGCAGAAGCTGATGTGAAACAAGCGCACCGTTATATCCGGGGAAATCTCCCACGGACAGACGTTCCATCCGAATCTCGGTAACCGTCAGTTTCTCGCCGTAGGAACCGCCGAGAAGGTACGAAGCCCGAAACTTTTTATCGAATTGGATGACTGCACGCCCCACCAAGTGCTCTAGCCCCGGCAACTCTGTGGTTGCATATCTATACCCCGGCTTCAGACCAGTAGTCCGTGATTCCACGCCGTCAACAGAGTAGACGCCACCGAACAGCCATCTATCTGCACCCATATGAATGAGTGAAACGATCTGGGCATATTTAAAATTTCGTTGTTTCTGATCCTCCTGCCATTGCCTGAACTTGCCATCAAAGAATGCCTCCAACGGCGTGGGCTTGGAGCCAGTCGCGCAGTGAATCTTGTAATCGGCGAGTTTGACGCCGGCCAGCGATATCAGGTCAAGTAAGCGTATCATCGTTTGCATCATAGAACGAAAATGTAGCAATGATCCGTCGAGCGCGATATTTCACGGCACTGTAACGCCGATTAGCTCTGGCTGCGGGGCTAACACATTTAGGCTTCCAACGCGATGCGGCGTGCGGAGATGATCTGGGCGGCGGCGCGCAGTTCGTTAAGCGTGGCGTCGTCGGGCGGCGCATCGGTCTCGATGACGGCCATGGCCTCGCCGCCGCGCTCGCGCCGACCGAGATGGAAGCGACTGACGTTGACGCCGTGTGCGCCGAGGATCGTGCCAACGCGGCCGATGACGCCGGGCACGTCCACGTTGCGCGTGACAATCATATAACCGGCCGGGATCGCTTCGATGCGGAAGCCGTTGATCTCCGTGATGCGGCCCGCGCGGCCTGCGCCGAAGAGCGCGCCCGCGACCGTATGCTCGTCGCCGACGGTCAGCACGCGCGTGCGGATCGCGGGCGCAGGCTCGTTCGCCGCGCCGCTCAGGTAAGAAGTTTTGACCGCGATGCCGCGCTCTTCCGCGATCAGGAAGGCGTTGACGACGTTGACACGCGCACTCATGTTGCGCAGCAGACCGGCGAGGAAGGCGCGGGTGACGGGCGCGGCGTCCATGTCCGCGATCTCGCCCGCGAACTCGATGCGTACTTCACGCACCGGCTCGTCAATCAATTGCGCCTGGAAGCGGCCCAAACGTTCAGCGAGCGCAAGATACGGCTGCAAGACGTGCAACTCTTGCGCGCCAAGCGCGGGCGCATTGACCGCACCGCGTAACGCGCCCGTCAGAAAATAATCACGCATCTGTTCGGCAACCGTCAGCGCGACGCCCTCTTGCGCCTCTTTGGTTGAAGCGCCGAGATGCGGCGTCGTGATCACTTCATCGAGTTGCAACAGCGGATGATCGGCGGCGGGTGGTTCTTGCTCGAACACGTCGAGCGCCGCGCCCGCGATGCGCCCTTCTTTCAAAGCCGCGTAGAGAGCGCGCTCGTCCACAAGCCCACCCCGCGCGCAGTTGATGATTCGCGCCTCTGGCTTCATGTTAGCCAACTCGCGTGCGCCGATGATGCCGCGCGTCTCCGTCGTCAGCGGTGTATGCACAGTCAGAAAATCCGCCCGCGCGCAGACATCCGCGAGCGGCAGCAGTTCCAACTCGTGATCGCCCGCCTGCGCTGGCGCGATGAACGGATCATGCGCGACAACCTTCATGCCGAAGGCGAGCGCCCGATGTGCCACGACGCGCCCGATCCGCCCCAAGCCGACGACGCCCAGAGTCTTTCCGCGCAACTCTACGCCGACGAATGCTTTGCGCTCCCATTTGCCCGCGCGCAATGAAGCATGCGCCTGCGGCACGCTGCGCGCGAGCGCGAGCAAGAGCGCCATCGTGTGCTCGGCGGTCGTCAACGTGTTGCCGTCGGGCGCGTTCATCACGATGATGCCGCGCGCCGTGGCCGCCGCCACATCTATGTTGTCCACGCCGACACCCGCCCGTCCGATGGCGCGCAACCGGCCCCCTGCGTCCATCAACGGCGCAGCCACCTTCGTCTCGCTGCGCACGATCAGGCCATCATATTCCGGCAAGATCGCGCTCAACTCGTCGACGCTCAGCCGCGTCCGCTTTTCCACGACGAAGCCCGCATCACGCAACGGCGCAAAGCCGCTCTCGCTGACATCGTCAGCCACCAGTATTTTTGTTTGATTCATGAGTGCCGGGATTATAGCGGTTTTGCTTTTCGCGTGCATGCGCCGCCCTACTGAAAAATTCAGCGGGCCGGCGACGCGGTGGTAAACTAGGCGATGGCTCTGCCGCAAGCGGGCAGCAAAACTGACATTCCGACTTCAGACTGACAAATGGAAATTTTCGTCTATCGCCCCGATGGGGGACAGGTTGAGGAAGGCTTTACGATTGCGCAATTGCCTGAACTGCTGCGCGACGAGACGCTCGTCGTCTGGGTGGACATGCCGCAGCCGTCCCTGGCGGACGATGATGTGCTACTCAACGTGTTCAAGTTTCACCCGCTCACCGTTGAGGATTGCCGCGCGAACCGGCACCATCCTAAGGTCGAAGAGTTTCCCGACTACCTCTATTTCATCGTCCACGGCGTCCGCACAGACGCCAGTTCCGAACGCTTCAACACGGTCGAACTGGATGGCTTTCTCGGCCGCAACTACGTCGTCACCTATCATCACGAGTCGCTGAATGCGATTGACGCGGTCAAACAGCGTGTGCGGGCTAGCCCCGTCGTCTGCCGGCGCGGCGCGGTTTATGTGCTACATCTACTGATCGATCAGATCGTGGACGACTATCAGCCGGTGATGGATGACTTTGACGAGCGCATCAGCCAACTCGAAGACGACATCTTCAAGACGCATCGCGCGAACGACGCGATCCTCGAAGAGATACTCGGTCTCAAACGCAGCGTCCTACGCCTGCGCCGCATCTCCGCCAAGCAACTCGACGTGCTCTACCGCATCAGTCACGGCCAGTTTCAATTAATCAGCGGCGAGGTGCTGCCCTTCTACCGCGACATATATGATCATCTGGTGCGCGTGACTGATCTGGCCGAGAACTACCGCGACCTGATCGGCGGCGCGCTCGACGCATATCTTTCGGTGGTCTCGAATCGGTTGAACGAGATCATGAAGGTCTTGACGATCTTCTCCGCGATCATGCTGCCGCTCACTTTCATCACCGGTTTCTTCGGCATGAATTTGCCCGAAATCACGGGCATCCAGTCGCACACTGTCTATTTCGTGCTCTGGCTGTCGATGCTGGGCGTCACCGCTGGCATGCTCTACTTCTTCAAACGGCGCGGTTGGATCGGGCGCGGCAAAGCGAAGGCGGTGGACGCCAGGCGGTAGGCAGAAAGCAGCCGCCAGCAATCCGGCCGGCCGGCCACTCGTAACTGCCGACTGTCGATGGTTTACCGTTTTTCACATCGGCTCGCCGCTGGCCCGGCTGTCGGCATTGTCGCCGCGCTCCGCTGCGGGCGTACCATCAGGTGCGGGCGCAGCGGCAGTATCGTTGGGTGTGGTGGCAATGGCAGGACTGCTGTCCTGCGTCGCTTCGAGATCAGCGAGCGTATCGCTGCTCGTAGCATCCTGTTGCCGCACCGCGCTCGCTTCATCGGTTGTTGTCGGGTGGTTCGAGTCTTTGCCTGCGCTCATACTTGCATCCTTCAAATTAGCTCAGTTGATAGATGACGGCGAACAGCGGCAGCAGCGCGGCAGCATAGTTGCCCGCCAGCCAGTCGTCCGCGACGATGCCGAGGCCGCCGCCCAGCTTTTCGAATTTGCGGATCGGGTATGGCTTCCAGATGTCGAACGCGCGAAACGCGAAGAAGCCAACTACGATGAACGGCCACACCACGCCGCCGGGCGGCACTAAAAACGGCACCAGGATGTACGCGACCAACTGTCCGACGACCTCGTCGATCACCACGACGCCGGGGTCTTTGCGGCCCAGCAGCGATTCTGTGCGCGTCGCCGCCCAGATACCCGCGCTGGTTAGCCCGCAAAGCAACAACACCAGTCCGGCACTCTGCACAATGGCCGGCCATAGATTCGTGTCCGTGTTCATCGCTCCTGTAGCACGCAGACATGCCGCCCGTAGGCCGAGAAAAAGGCCGACGCCCACGAGCGACCCCCATGTGCCCGGTGCGAGCGGAATAAACCCGACCCCACACGTCGCCACGCCCAACGCCAGATAATCAAGCGGCGTCCGCTGCTTGCCGGAACTAGCAAGCGCCGCGGGCGTCACGATTGCCGGGTGCAGTTCGTCGCTTGATTCCTTGCTCGTCATAGCTAGTCAACAGACAACCGGGCGGTGCGGCTCAGACTGGCTGCGATGCAACGATGTGCCCGATCAGATCGTACTGGTGCGCCTCGGTGATGTGAACGTTGACGAAATCGCCCGGCTCAGGCACACAGCCTTCAGGCGCATCGTTGATCAGCACACAACCGTCGATGTCGGGCGCTTGCCCCTCCGTGCGCCCTTGCCAGAGCAAGTCGGTCTCTTTCGCGGGGCCTTCAAACAGCACGCGCACGGTTGCGCCGACGCGGGCGCGGTTGCGCCGCAGCGAGATGCGCGCCTGCTCTTTCATCAGCCGGTCGCGCCGCTGTTTGGCCACGCGCGGCTCAACCTTGTCGGGCAGATCGAAAGCGGGCGTGCCCTCTTCGTCCGAATAAGTGAAGACGCCGACGCGGTCGAACTCAACCTGGCGCACGAACGCGAGCAACTCCGCGAAGTCGGCATCCGTCTCACCGGGAAAGCCAGTAATGAATGTGGTGCGAACGGCGATGCCCGGCACGCGCGCATGCACACGCGCGATCAAGCGTTCGAGGCTCGCGCGGTTGCCGCCGCGCTTCATCAATTTCAACACGTTCTGCGCAGCGTGCTGCAAAGGCATGTCAAGATACTTGACCGCCTTCGGCTCGCGCGCCAACACGTCAAGGAACAGATTGCTGATATGCGTCGGGTAGGTGTACATGACGCGCACCCAGGCGTCGCCATCGAGTTGCGCCAGTTCGCGCAGCAGATTTGCCAGCCCGTCCGTCTGCCCCAAGTCTTCACCGTAACGCGACGAATCCTGCGCGACTAAGATCAGCTCTTTCACGCCCTGCGCGATGAGCGTCTGCGCCTCGCTTACGACCGAGCCGAACCGGCGACTGCGAAAATGCCCGCGCATCTGTGGGATGAAACAGAACGCGCACGGGCGGTCGCAGCCTTCGGCGATCTTGATGTAGGCGCTGTGGCTTGGCGTAGCCAGCACGCGCGGCGTTGATTCGTCATATAGATAAGTTGCGCTCTGATTGCCGAGCGCGATCACGGGCAGCGAGCGCGTATTGATCTTATCGTTGCAAACCTGCGTGATGTCGTCGATCTGATTTGTGCCGATGAAGGCATCAACTTCGGGCATCGCCGCGCGCAACTCGTCGCGATAGCGCTCGACCAGACAACCGGCGACCACGAGCCGCTGGCATTTCCCTTCCGCCTTCAGCCGCGCCGCCGCGAGGATCGCATCGATGGACTCCTGCTTCGCCGCGTCAATGAAACCGCAGGTGTTGACCACTAGCGTCTCCGCCTCGCTCTCGTCATTCGTGATCTCGTAGCCAGCTTGCTTGAGCCGGCCCATCATCACCTCGCTGTCAACGAGATTCTTCGGACAACCTAAACTGATGAAACCAATCTTTTTCATAAATGCTGATACTTAAAGGTGTGAACAATAAATCGTGAACAGTTACAACGTAACCTGCTCTTCTCGATTAACGATTCCCGCCTTACTTTCTTCTAAACGCTGCAACCACGTCTCGACGTGCGCACTTTCGGACGGCGACAGGTCATGCGCGCCGAAGCGGACGCGGTTGTAGGCGTGTGTGACGAGCAACGCCTCAGACACGCCCGTCGCCGTGGCGAACTCAAGCGGCGTCTGCGCTGGGGAGCGCTGCAAACCGCGCGTGGCCAGCGCCAGATTCATCCGCTCATAAAACACAATCGCGGAGTGAGCCGGTGTTGTGCCCTGCCGCTTTGTGCGCCCGCGCTTCAAGCGCATGCGCCGGATGCGTTGCACTAAGATAAACAGCAATCCTGCGCCTGCGACTATGCCGATCAGCAAGGGCGCGTCAACGGCGATAGCATGACCCTTAGCTCCGCCAATAGCAGGCATCTGCTGCCACCATGCGCGGAGACGAGCACGTAATTCGTCGGCCGCTTGGCCCGCCGTCTGCCGGTAAGCGCCGAGGCTGCTGCGGACTGTTGAGGCGAGTGAGCGTTGCTCCTGCTTATCATAAGCGACGACGTATTGAATCCAAAACAACTCCAACGCTTCGGCGTATTTGCGCAAACCGCCAAGCCAGCCTTGTGCGTTCGCGTCGCCCGTATGCCCCGCCTCAGGCGTCGGATCAAAACTGACCCAAGTATTGTTTTGCGGGAAATAAACCTCCACCCACGAGTGCGCGTCTGACTGCCGGACGGTATAGGCATCCGCTGCGTCGTTATATTCGCCTGCTTGAAAGCCGTTGACAATGCGCGCCGGCACGCCCAGCGTGCGCAGCATAACGGTCATCGCGCTCGCAAAGTATTCGCAGTGGCCGGCGCGCACGCGAAACAGGAAATCCGCGAGCGGGTCTGCGCCGCCGGCTTTCAGGTCGAGCGTGTAGGCAAAGTCGTGACTAAGATGCCATTCGAGTGCGCGCGCCGCGTCGTAGTTCGTCTGCGCGTGCGCTTCGAGAATCCAACGGCGTGCCAGTTCATAGATGCGGGGGTCAAGGTTAGCGGGCTTCTGTAAGTAGCGCAAATTGTCGTGCTGGACTTGCCCGTTATCCAACTGTAAGCGCGCGAGTGGTGGATCGTTCGTGTCGGAATAGGCGCGATAGGTGATGCGCTCCTGCGAATGCGGGCGCGTAGTCAGCCCGCCTTCGGCGTCGCGCCGGACAAACGGCAACGCGCCTTGCAGCGCGATGGCGCGCGGCGCGATAAATAAAACGGGCGTATCCAGTGCCTCGACAAAAAAGGTCTGCGTCGTCAAACGATCAAGCGCCTCGGTCGTATCGAACTGAAAGAGCGGGCGCTCGTCCCCGCCGGCAAAGGTTTCGCTCTTGGCCACGGTTCTGCGCCATGCGCGCCCGTCGAACTCGTCGAGCGCAACGCCGCGCCAGCGCAAGGCGTGCGGCTGCGCGTTCTGCGGTGTGTCCACTCGGACGTGCATCACGACGCGATTGCTGCGCTGCAAGCGCCCGATCTCGCCGATAGTCACTTCGTCGGAGAAGCCGATGATATTCGTTTGTCCACCATCGGCGCGGGCGAGCGCGTTTGCGCCGGTGCGGGGCGTGATAAAGAAGATCGGCAGCGCCAGCGTGAAGATGAGCGCGAGCAGACAGAGCGCAACGAGCGCGAGCCGACGCGGAGTGCCCGCACCATTACCTGTACCGCGCGGCCGTTGCCGTCGCCCGCGGGCATTGTCCCCTAGCCCTGATGTCTGGACGAAGCTTGTCACCTGTGCGGGCACGGCGCGCCGCGCTCGTCTGACCTCAAACGCAACGACGGTCGAGAGCGCGCAGAACATATAGAGGCCGAGGGAGAGCAAGAAATTTGGCCCGAGGCTCAAACCGGCGGCGAGTAGCACTTCAAAGAACGAGATGAGGTAGAGGAAGAGCCAATCGCGGTCGGCCTTACGTTGCCAGAGTTTGATGACGGTGAGGAAGAGAATAAAGTGTGTGAGCGCACCCATGCCGACGCTTGCACGGCCGACACCTGCGCTGCTGCCACCCTGCATTTTCCCGTCGAGATAAAAGAGCGGCAGGGTGAGCAAAACAAGGATAAGGGCCGTGCGCTCGGAAAGTTGCCAGCGCGTGCCTTCCAATTGCCACGTCGCAGCGAGCAGCGCCGCAAACGTCAGAGCCAGCGGCCAACTCATGCCGCCTGCGACGACGAGCGCCAGCGCAGCGCAGGCGAGCATCGCGTAAGACGATCCGCGAAAATATGCGTCGAAACTCACGACCCTTTGATGCCACCGCAAGCCAAACAGCGCGCCCTATTGCTGCCCCGAATGAACCACTAAAGGAGTTTGCTTCACTTCCTTTTCAGGCGCAATTCGAACAGTTTCGGCCATAGCTTGCCGGTGACGAATAGCCGGTCACCCGCCTCGTCAAAGGCGATACCGTTGAGTACGTCCGTCAAAGCCCCGCGCTCCGGGGCGGGTAGGATGCCTGTCAGATCGATCCAGCCCAGCACGCGGCCCGTCTGCGGGTCGATCCGCGCAAGGCGATCCGTCCGCCAGATGTTAGCGTAGATTTCGCCCTTGACGTATTCAAGCTCGTTCAATTCATTGACCGGACGATTATTTACTGTGACGCTGATCGTACGCTTCGTTTCGAAGGAGACGGGATCGAGAAAGCGGATGCGGTTCGTGCCATCGCTCATGATCAGCGATTCGGCATCGTGTGTCAGTCCCCAACCTTCACCGGAATAAGCAAACTCACCGAGCGGTTGGAAAGTCTCTGGATCGTAAATGAACCCCTTCTGCGCCTGCCAAGTTAGTTGAAAGACGCGGCCGCGAAAGACCGTCATGCCCTCGGCGAAATACTGTTGCGGCACGTCGATCCGTTTGAGCACGCGCCCCGACTCCAGTTCAACCTTTCGTAAGCTGGACTGGCCGTTGAGGCCAGTGCTTTCCCACAAGATGCCATCACGAAAGATTAAGCCTTGCGTGAACGCGGCCGGGTCGTGGGGATAAACGTGGCGCACTTCATAAGTGTAGATCGGGATTTGATCGCCTGCGGCCGGTGCGCCTGTCGCAATCCCTTGATTATAAGAGCAACCGCTCATGGTAAACAGTATGACCAACAGAAATATTTTCCCCGTCAGATAGTGCATGAGAGTTTACGCTTGAACGGTTCGACTCGTGCCAGAGTTTTATTGCGTTACAGCGGCGATGATTGTCGCAGACCGGCGGAAAATTCAAAAGCCCGCCCAAGACTTGCTTGAGCGGGCTTTGTAAAATTATCCCGGCGGCTTCCTACTCTCCCACGCAGCTACCCACGCAGTACCATCGGCTCTAAGAGGCTTAACTTCCGTGTTCGGGATGGGAACGGGTGTGACCCTCTCGACAAAACCACCGGAAAACTTGTCAAACATTCAAGAGCCTACAGGCTCTTGGCGTTTAAGAGAGCTTTGATAATCGAATAGTGTCTGTTGCCCTTTGAACTGTGCGCAGCGACCTTATCAATCCACTCGCTGATTTTGCTGGCGAGTAAATTTTATGGTCAAGCCTTGGGACTGATTAGTACTGGTTAGCTGAACGTGTTACCACGCTTTCACCTCCAGCCTATCAACCTCGTGGTCTACAAGGTGTCTCACTGGCAGAATTCATCTCTGGTCT
>JBBQGM010000039.1:0-45632 GCA_038322995.1 Pyrinomonadales bacterium | reverse complement strand
AGCGCGCCGCCGACTAATATGGGTTCGATGGTGGAGCGCGCGTTCGACGCGGGCTGGGGCGGCGCGGTCTGGAAAACTCTGGGCGAGCCGATCCGCAATGTCTGCTCGCGGCTCGCCTCAATCGATCAAGGCCCGCAGCGCATGATCGGCCTCAACAACATCGAATTGATCACCGACCGACCGCTCGACGTGAATCTGCGCGAAATTCGCGAGTGTAAGCGCAAATATCCGCATAACGCGCTCATTATCTCGCTAATGGTTGAATCGAAGCGCGAAGCCTGGCACGAGATTGCGAAGCAGGTCGAGGATACGGGCGCGGACGGGGTCGAATTGAACTTCGGCTGCCCGCACGGGATGTCGGAGCGCGGCATGGGCGCGGCAATGGGGCAAGTGCCCGACTACACCTGCATGGTGACGGAGTGGGTCAAAGAAGCAACTTCTTTACCCGTCATCGTCAAACTTACGCCGAACGTGACGAGCATCACGCCGCCCGGTCGCGCAGCCGTCAAAGGCGGTGCGGACGCGCTCTCGCTCATCAACACGATCAACTCGATGATGGGCGTTGACCTCGACACGATGATCCCGCACCCGAACGTCAACGGCCGGGCCGCCCACGGCGGCTACTGCGGCCCGGCCGTCAAACCCATCGCGCTCAACATGGTCTCCGAGCTTGCCCGCGACCCGGAGATTAGCATCCCCATCAGCGGCATCGGCGGCATCGCCACGTGGCGCGATGCAACCGAATTCCTCTTGCTCGGCGCGTCCACCGTACAGGTCTGCACCGCCGTCATGCACTACGGTTATCGCATCGTCGAAGACATGATCGATGGGCTGTCGAATTATCTCGACGATAAAGGCTACGCCAGCGTGCGCGAGATCATCGGCCGCAGCATCCCCAGCGTCACCGACTGGGGCAATCTTGATCTCAACTACAAGACGGTCGCGCGCATCGACCATGCCAAGTGCATCCAATGCAACCTCTGCCACATCGCCTGCGAAGACGGCGCGCACCAGTGCATTCCCTTCACCCGCATTGACGGCAAACGTTACCCGATTGTGGACGAGACCGAGTGTGTCGGCTGCAACCTCTGCTACCTCGTCTGCCCCGTGCCGGGCTGCATCTCGATGGTGCGTTTAGATGATGGCCAGCACCCGCTCACCTGGCGCGAGTTGACCAACCGGCAACCTGCGCCGGTCAGCGGCGACTGAACGGCAAAACTTGTCGCGCCGCCGCGACATCGAGTAAACTGCGCCGCGCTTCGTCACGGTGAAGCACGCAACTCCAGGTTGGCAACGCCCCTCGCGCCCATTGGCCCTTACGGTTAAGGACTGCCCTAACATAGACCGCTTGCACCCACCACGGAGGTCGGACACATGATCAACGGAATCGATGTCAGCCATCACAACGACATTAAGTGGAATAGCATCCTCTCACTGAACCTCTCGCAGAACCTTTACTTCGTCTTCATTAAAGCGAGTGAAGGCGTCAGCAATCCAGATGCGAAGTTCGCCGCCAATCGCGCCGGCAGCGCCACCGCCGGACTGCTCTCCGGCGCTTACCATTTCTTCTTACCGACAACCGACCCGGCGGCGCAGGCCAACGCGCTCGCAACGCAGATCGGCGCGCTCGCGCCCGGCGACTTGCCGCCCGTCGTGGACATTGAATGGACGAAGATCGTCAACCAGAAGAAACAGGTGGTGCGCAAAGAACTTTGGAGCATGATCCCCGCCGCGCAGCGGCCCGTCGTCATCGGCGAGTTCCTCGATGCAGTAGAGCAACGGCTCGGCGTCAAGCCGATCATCTACACGGCAGTTAGTTTCTGGCAAGACTTCATCGTGAAAGGGAACACAGCCGCGGCGCTCGCGCGCTTCACCCAGAACCCACTCTGGATCGTGAACATCAAGGGCCATCTGACTGTGCCCACACCCTTTGCCAAAGCAACGTTAGTGCAGAACGGCTTCGGCGAATTGGCCCCAAAGAACGCCACGCCCTTCGAGAAGCTCGATCACGACTTCTTTAACGGTTCGTTGTTCGAGTTGTTGCGGCTGACGACAAAGGGCAAGGTCTTCGCCAAGAACGCGCCTGTTAGTGCCTTCGCGCGTGATTTCCAGCAGGCGTTAAAGATGCGCGGCTTTTACAAAGAGAAACTCGATGGCGACTTCGGCAAGAAGACCGAACAGGCGGTGAAAGACTTCCAGAAGTCGTTGGCCCTACCGGTCACGGGTGTAGTGGACGAAGTGACCTGGAAGATGCTGCTCGTCTAGGTACGGCTAACGTACCTGCATGATCTCCGCAAGTTGCTTACGCTCGATGTCTGGCACGAGTGTGCCCTCGGCCGGGTAGCCGACGGGGATTAGCACGAATGGTTTCTCATTTTTTGGCCGCGCTAAAATCTCACTCAAGAACTTCATCGGGCTGGGCGTGTGCGTGAGTGTGGCGAGACCCAGGTTATGTAGGGCGGCGAGTAGCAGGCCAACGGCGATGCCGACGGATTCCTGCGCGTAATAAGTTGGTTCGGTCGCGCCGGTTTCATCGTCGAGCAAATAGTCGATGCGAAAGACGACGATGAGGTAAGGCGCGATTTCGAGGAACGGCTTGTGCCAGTCGGTGCCGAGCGGGGCGAGCCGGCGCAGCCAGCGCGCGGGCATGCGGCTTTCATAGCTGAGACGCTCTTCCTCTTCAGCCGCCACCCGGATGCGGCGTTTGATCTCGGCGTCGCGCACGACGACGAAGCGCCACGGCTGCATGTTCGCGCCCGATGGCGCAGTGCCGGCCGTCTTGATGGCGCGCTCAATGAGCGCGAGCGGCACGGCTTCGGCGGAGAAGTCGCGCACGGTGCGGCGGCGGGTTAGTAACGCATAAAAACTTTCGGCGCGGGCCAGCTGTTCATCCGCGCGCAGGCGCGTGAAGACGAGTGGAGTGAACCTCGGCGGGGCGCTTAGCAGTTGCTCCGTGTCGCTGGCAGTATCCTCGTTGCTCATCGCGCATGCCCTTCCAATCCGGCCATCAAGGGCGGAATTTCGGCCAGCAGCTCACGTGGCAGATAGCCGAGGGGCCCCATGCGCCGCGCCAGCCGGTCGCCTGCACAGGCATGCAGATAGACGCCCCACACGGCCGCTTGCAGCGGCGGCGCACCGCGCGCGGCCAGGCCGGCAATGACGCCCGCCAGCGTGTCGCCCGACCCGGACGTGGCGAGGCCAACGTTGCCCGCGCGATTACAATAGAGTTTGCAGCCCGGCGCAGTGATCAACGTCTCGCGCCCTTTAAGTGCGATCACGACGTTCAACTCCGCGACCGCGCGTTGCAACACACGCACCGGCTCACGCTTGAGTGCCGCCTCGGTGCTACCCGTCAACTTCAACATCTCGCCCGCGTGCGGCGTCAGCACCACGCGCCCCCGCAGCTTGCGCAAACTCGCTGCCAGTTCCGGCAAGCAGGCCAGTACGTTTGCGTCCAACACTAACGTCGGCCGCTCAATCCGCGCCAGCACGCTTTTCAAGAAGCGCATGATCGCCGGCTCGTCAACCATGCCCGGGCCGATCAGCACGGCATCGGCCTTATTCGCATATTCCAACACGCGCGCGACCGCGCCGCTGGCGAGGCCGCCCCGCTTGGTCTCAGGCAAGGCGAGGACGAGCGCCTCCGGCACGGCCAGCGCCACGAACGGCGCGATGCTACCGCACGTCGCGATCTGCAACTTGCCCGCGCCCGCGCGTAATGCCGCGTTGGCCGCCAACACGACCGCGCCCGGCATCTCTGGCGCACCGCCCACGACCAACACACGCCCGCGCGCTTCCTTATCGCCGCCCGCGTCCGGCTGCGGCAGCGGCATCCGGCGCAAGAGCGTCGGGGTGATTAGCAGCGGCGAGCGTTCCGCAGGCAGCGGTCGAATGGCTAATTCGTTTGTCGCGCCCGTTGCCGGCCCCCCGCGCTTGCCCGGCTTTTTATTTAGGCCCAACCGGCACATCCTTTCTGGTCGTAACGGGTGCGCCTTCAGCCTCTAGCGGCGCGACGAAGTTATACAGGTTCAAGGCAAACTTACCGCGTTTGCCGACCGTCGCAGCGAACTCATAAGACGTGACGCCGCAGTTGGCCACGTCTTCCGCGTGATCAATCGCGATGATCTCTGCTTCGGTCATACGCTCGATCAGGTAGCGAAAGCACAGTACCACGACCGAGTGGGCCACGATCAGCACGCGCTCGCGGCGATACTCGCGCGTGAGCGTGTCGATCACACTGCGCAGCCGCAAGATCACATCGCACCAACTCTCACCGCCCGGCGGGCGAAAATAAAACTTGCCCAACGCGCTGCGCATCGCCGCCTCTTCCGGGTATTTGGCCTCAATCCCCGCCTTCGTCAGCCGGTCGAGTATGCCAAACTCTTTCTCGCGCAAACGCTCGTCCGCGATCACCGTGACATGCTCCCGCGCGATCCCCGCTGCCGCCAGAATCAATTCGGCCGTGTGTTGCGCCCGCAAATAAGGCGACACCAACACAACTTCAGGCTGCTCCGGCTCCGGCATCCGCGCGAACCAATGACCAAGCGCTGTCGCCTGTTGCTGCCCAAGCTCGGACAGTGGCACGTCCACATCACGTTTCGCGGCGATGTCGATCATTTGCAGGCCGGCCGCCTCCGCCGCATCGCGCGCCACGTTGCCCGCGCTCTGGCCATGCCGCACAACCCACAAGACATTCGGCCATTTTTGTTGATGATTCATAAAATTTCTGCTCAGCTGATCTCGTTGTTGCGCGTGGCCGCCTGTTCGCCAAGCATGGTCAGCAGCGAGGGCGACAGCGCCGATTCACTATCTTTCCCCTTCGCGCGTTGCGCGCCAATGCCGCCGGGCGCGGGCAGCAGTTGATTCACCAGCGCTCGCAGGTCGGCGCTCAGTTCGGGCCAGAGCGCGTGGAATTTAACGGCTAGTACGGCCGGCATCGATAAGATCGCTTCCGCATCGCCGCGCTTGCAGGCCGCGATGATCTGCCGTGCCGCCCGCTCCGCTTTCATGGACGTGCCCGGCAGCGCATCGCTGATGCTGAACCACGCATACTCCGCGCGATGCCGGCCCTTGAACGTCGCGTTGCGCGGACTGCCCGTGCGCATCAGACCGGGACAGATATTCGTGACCACGATGTCGTCCTTCATCAATTCGGCGCGCAAGCCTTCGGACAACCCGGTGAGCGCAAACTTGCTCGCGCTGTACGGTACAAGATGCGGCACGCCGATCTTGCCGCCGATGGATGAGATATTGACGATGCGCCCCGCGCGTTGCGCCCGCATCCCCGGCAACACCGCCATGATCGCGTAGAGCGGCCCCCAGAAGTGCGTCCGCATCGCTTCTTCAAAATCCGCCACTGTCTGCACTGCAAAGGGGCCGACCTCGATCACGCCCGCGTTGTTAATCAACACGTCAACACGGCCATAATGATCCCGACAGACGCGCACCCACTCCGCGACCTGCGCGCGATCCGTCACGTCACACGGAAAAGCTAAGACCTCCGCGCCCCGGCCCGCCAGATCGGCGCGGGCGCGCTCCAACTCCGCCGGCGCACGCGCGCAGATAGCGAGCCGCGCGCCCGCATGCGCCAACTCACGCGCCAGCACCAGCCCCAGCCCACGCGAGCCGCCCGTGATCAGCACCACCTTGTCTTTGAAATCGAACGCGCCCGCCCGCCGCACCAACGCCCGCGCCGCCAACAGTCCGCCCAACCCGGCCGCCGCCCACAGCCACACGTTATTATTTTGCCCGTTATGCCTGCTCAAATCATTGTCGCTCTGCCCATTCATACTGCCCCCTTATGTCTGGTTCAAAGTTCAAAGCTTAAGGTTCAAGGTTGAAGACATGAACAGACTATTTGAACCTTGAGCCTTAAACTTTGAACTTCATTTGAACTCGGCGACAACTGGCGTGTGATCCGATGGCCGCTCCCAACCGCGCGGCTCTTTGTCGATCCATGCGCCGGTGCAGCGTGCGGCCAGCGCGGGCGAAACCCAGATGTGATCGATGCGTGCGCCCAGGTTGCGCTGAAAGCCGCCCGCACGATAGTCCCACCAGGAGAAGTTGCCGCCCGCCGCGACGTGCTGCCGGTAGGCGTCCACGAAGCCCCACTCTTGCACTTCGGCGAGCGCCTGCTTTTCCGGCGCGCTGAAGAGAATGCGCCCGTGCCAGAGTTGCGGATCATGCACGTCGCGGTCTTCGGGCGCGACGTTGAAGTCGCCACACACCAGCACGTCGTCGTCCGTCCAGCAATGCTCGTCGAAGAACTCGCGTAGCTGTCGCAGCCATTCCAGCTTGAACTTGTATTTCTCCGTCCCGACGGCTTGCCCGTTCGGCACGTAGATGTTCACGACGCGCACGCCATCGACCGTCGCCGCGAGCAAACGCGCATGCGCCGTCTCGTCTTTGTTGTCGAAGCCGCGTTGGACAGCGGTCAACGGCTTGCGCGCGAGGATGGCGACGCCGTTATAGGTCGGTTGCCCGTACACGACCGCTTGATACCCGAGGGCGGCGAAGGCCGCGGCCGGAAACTTATCATCCGTGCATTTAGTCTCTTGCAAGCACAGCACGTCCGGGCGCGCGGCGGCGAGCCAACGCTCCACGAGCGGCAGCCGCGCCAGCACAGAATTCACATTCCACGTTGCCAGTTTCACGTCGCAGCATATTACAGTAAGCTGTTAGCTGTTAGCTATTAGCTGTTAGCTGTTAGCCGGACACAACTGAACGGTTTAGCCTGGCCAACCAACCCGCGCCCAACATTAGACCTCTTGCAAAAGTCACCTTGACCGAGTGCAAAAGCCAATGATTTAGCGGGTGACATCTGCAATAAACCCGACTTTTGCAAGAGGTCTATTAATCCGCTTCTGCCGGGCTAACAGCTAACAGCTAACTGCCACTTATGTCCCGCATACTTTTAGTTGAAGATGATGAGTCGCGTTGTGCCTGGTTCCGCACACGGCTAACGGGTTATGAGTTGGACGTGACGTGTGCTGTGCCAGAGGCGTTGCAATGGTTGCGCGAGCACGAGTATGCGGCCATCTTGCTCGATCACGATCTGCGCGAAGAGCATTATTACTCAGACGAACCGGACGACGAGCGCACCGGCTACGCCGTCGCCGCATGGCTCGCTGCGCATCCGGACAGCCAACGCGCGGCGCAGATCATCATTCACTCGCTCAACTATTACGGCGCGGGCCGCATGCTCGCGTTGCTCCAAGACGCCGGTCGCGCCGTCGAGCACATTCCCTTTCCATATCTGCAAACCGGCCTCAGCCTCTGAGCCTCACACCGGATCAAGCCGCACTAGCGCTGGCCGCGTGCCGGTGCTATCGGTCGCAGGTGCGCGCTTCTCCCACTCGCGCCCGCAGACGCGACAGCGGAAGTGGTTTTTCCGCGCCGGCTCGGCCCGCCCTAGATCGTCAAGAAATGCGTTGATGTACGCAGGCACGCTCGCGCCTTCCAGTCGGTCAAACGTAGCACAGGAACATTTCGGTTGACTCACAGACACCTCCGTTCACAGTTGCGGGTGCGTAGCTATGAGGGCTGCGCCCCGGCGGCCGTATATCATTGCGCCCGGCGGCCGGGCGCATGTCAAGTTGGCAAGCGCCCGCCGCCAGCTTACCCAAATTGCTGAGATAAGGTATATTTTTGCCCCGCACAATTTTTACCGGCACAGTTTTACGTTCCATGCGGGAACGACTGGCAAGCACAGGCTTATGGGAGGACAGTTTGGCAGCCGCCGCATTTTACGATCTGGAAGGCACGTTGGTAAGTACCAATCTGGTGCATACGCTCGGCTTCTATGCGCACAACCAGCAGAGTTTGTGGCGCAGCGTGACGAAATCGGCCGCGACCGTCTTGAGCCTGCCGCTGTTTGCCGTGACTGATCAATACAGCCGTAACGTCTTCAACGAACTATTCTTCAAACGCTATCGCGGCGAAACCGCCGACCGCCTGCGCTACTTCGCTGACGAGTTGTTCACCGACGTGCTCAAGCCTGCCGTTTTCCCCGGCACGTTCGAGTTGATCGAACAGTCGCGCAAGTTGGGTTTGCGCCAGGTGGTCGTCACCGGCGCGCTCGACATCTCGGTCGATCCGTTGATGAAGTATCTGGGCATCGTGGACTACGCGGCGAACCGTTTGGAGTTCGTCAACGGCGTGGCGACGGGCCGCCTGCTACCGCCTGTATTGGCCGCCGCCACGAAGGCGAGTTGGATTCGCACATTCGCCGAGCGCGAGGGCATCAGCCTGAGCGAGTCGTATGCTTACAGCGACAGCATGAGCGATCTGCCGATGCTCTCGATTGTCGGCCACCCGGCGGCCATCAATCCCGACATGCGTCTGCGCCAGACGGCGCTGCACCACGATTGGCCGATTCTCAACTTGAAGTGAATTGGAGCAGTCACTAAATTTCAGGAGTACGAATTATGCGTCTATCAATGCAAGTCATTCCCACAGCCCTCACCGTACTGACGCTCGCCGCCGTTGTGTGCGGTCAGAGTGCGCTACGCTCAGGCACGAGCGCGACAGGCGATAAGCTCGCTTATCCGGTCGCGCGCAAGAGCGAGCAGGTTGACGACTACAACGGCACGAAGGTCGCCGATCCTTATCGCTGGCTCGAAGACCTCGACGCGCCGGAGACGAAAGCATGGGTCGCCGCCGAGAACAAACTGACCTTCGATTACCTGCAACAAATTCCCGAACGTGCCGCCCTCAAAGCGCGTCTGACCAAGCTCTGGAACTACGAACGCTATAGCATCCCCGAACAAGCTGGCGGGCGCTATTTCTTCGCCAAGAACGATGGGCTGCAAAACCAGTCGGTCTTATACACCGCCGACAAACTCGACGCGCCGCCGCGCGTGTTGCTCGATCCCAACAAACTCTCAACCGACGGCACGGTCGCGCTTGCCGGCACAACGATCACCGAAGACGGCAAGCTGATGGCCTACGGTCTCGCCGCGTCCGGCTCCGACTGGTCTGAGTGGCACGTCCGCGACGTGGCGACCGGCCAGGATTTGCCCGACCTGATTAAGTTCGTCAAATTCTCCGGCGCATCGTGGACGAAAGACGGCAAAGGTTTCTTCTACAGCCGCTACGACGAGCCGAAACCGGGCAGCACACTCGCCACCGTCAACGAGTATCACAAGATGTATTACCACCGGCTCGGCACGCCGCAGACCGATGATCAATTCATCTACGCCGCCCCCGAAGCGTTGAAGAAAGGCACCATCAACGGCCAGGTCACGGATGACGGCCGCTATTTGATCATCAACGGCAGCCCCGGCGCGAGCGCCGAGAACCGTATTTACTATCGAGACTTGCAACAGCCCGCTGCGCCGGTCGTCAAACTCCTGGACGACGACGGCGTCGCGCAATACTTCGTCGGCAACGACGGCCCGGTCTTCTGGTTCTTAACCGACCGCAATGCGCCGCACAAACAAGTGATCGCCATCGACACCCGCGCGCCAGAACAGAAGAACTGGAAAGTCGTCGTGCCGGTGGCGGCGGAGACACTTGAGGGTGTCAGCGTCGTCAACAACCAACTCATCGCCTCGTATCTCAAAGACGCGCATCGCCTCGTCAAGATTTTCGACACGCACGGCAAACTCGTCCGCGAGCTTGCGTTGCCAGGCATCGGTAACGCGGCCGGCTTCAACGGGCGACAGCACGACAAAGAGACATTCTACTCATACACCAGTTTCACCACGCCGGCCACTATCTACCGGCTTGATCTGACGACCGGCAAAAGCACTGTCTTCCGCCAGCCGAAAGTTGATTTCGACCCGACCAGCTACGAGACCACGCAAGTCTTCTATCCGAGCAAGGACGGCACGCGCGTGCCCATGTTCCTGACGCACAAGAAGGGTATCAAGCTTGACGGGCAAAACCCGACGTACCTCTACGGGTACGGCGGCTTCGACATCGCGCTGACGCCTGCTTTCTCCGTCAGCAATCTCGTCTGGATGGAAATGGGCGGCGTCTATGCGCTGGCGAATCTGCGCGGCGGCAGTGAGTACGGCAAAGAGTGGCACGAGGGCGGCATGAAGTTGAAGAAGCAGAACGTCTTCGACGACTTCATCGGCGCGGCCGAGTGGCTCATCGCCAACAAGTACACGTCCACGCCCAAACTGGCCATCGGCGGCGGCTCGAACGGCGGCCTGCTCGTCGGCGCGGCGCTCACACAACGCCCCGATCTATTCGGCGCGGCGCTCCCGGCGGTCGGCGTGCTGGACATGCTGCGCTTCAACAAGTTCACTATCGGTGCGGCGTGGACGACCGACTATGGCTCGCCCGAAAACCCGGCCGAGTTCAAAGCGCTCTACGCTTACTCGCCCCTGCACAACCTCAAACCGGGCACGAGCTATCCGCCGACGATGATCACGACGGCCGATCACGACGACCGCGTCTGGCCCGGGCACAGTTTCAAATTCGCCGCCGCCATGCAAGAGGCCCAGGCCGGCGCTGCGCCTGTGCTCATTCGTATCGAGACCAAAGCCGGCCACGGCGCAGGCAAGCCCACCTCCAAACAGATCGAAGAGGTCGCTGACCGCTGGGGCTTCCTCATCCATGCGCTCAACATGAACGTAAAAATGTAGTAACAGGCGGCGGGTGCCGAGCGACAAGTTGAACAGCTTGTCTTAGCTTGTCACTCGTCGCTCATCACTCTTACTTGTCCCCGGTCGCTGCTTGCTTATGAGTCTCCAACTACGCCGCAAAGTACACGAGTCGGTCGTCTACATCGACCGCGACAGCGCGCCGCGCATCATTCCTTCGGGCGAGGATTTTATTCTCGAAGATTTGCCCATCGGCACGCGCGTCATCTATCCCAAGCCCGCGATCAAAGGCTTGCCGAATCGCGCCGCCGCGATCCGCTATGCCTTGAATCACCCGCACGGCTGCGACCCGCTGTTCGCGCAGCTTGAGCCGGGCATGAAGGTGACGATTGCGGTGGACGACATCTCGCTACCGCTGCCGCCGATGCAGACGCCAGACGTGCGCCAGACGATGTTGGAGATCGTCCTGCAAATGCTCGCCGACTACGGCGTGGACGATGTCCATATCATCATCGCCAATTCCCTGCACCGCAAGATGACTGAGTGGGAGATGCGGCGCATGGTGGGCGACAAAATCCATAAAGAGTTTTATCCCGACCGCTACTACAACCACGACGCCGAATGGGAAGACGGTCTAATCACGCTCGGTGAGACAAAACACCACGAGCCGTTGCGCATCAATCGTCGCTGCGCTGAAAGCGATCTCGTCATCTACTGCAATATCAATCTCGTGCCGATGGACGGCGGGCACAAGTCGGTCGCCGTCGGTCTCTGCGATTACGAATCGCTGCGCGCACATCAC
Organism: Pyrinomonadales bacterium; assembly: GCA_038322995.1. GTDB lineage: Bacteria > Acidobacteriota > Blastocatellia > Pyrinomonadales > Pyrinomonadaceae > QHXQ01. Next base: position 34,277 of record JBBQGM010000039.1, on the reverse strand, counting down.
GAACCGCAGACCATCCTCGACTCGAACAGCTATATGGATCCGGCGCACTCCGCGCTGAATCACAAAGTCGTCCGGCTTGGCCAACTCGTGGACAAGCACATGAACATCTTCCACATCGAGTCGGCCCTCAACAATCGCATCTACGACAGCAAACTCGATTTTCTCATCAAGAACGAGGATGACTTCTCCGCGCTCGACCGCATGAAGTATGAAGCGATGCGGGTAACGATGGGCAAACTACCGCGTGCCGCACGGCGCAAATTACTGCACAGCATGCCCGCCGCTTACGAGTTGATCGCCTGTCATGCGGGCAAGACCGACGCGGTGCATAACGAGATTCTGAAGAAGAACTTCGACCAATATGCGATCCCCGTCAACGGGCAATGCGACATCCTGATCACGGGCATCCCGGACATCTCGCCGTACAACGTTTATTCGATCCTGAATCCGCTCCTGGTGCAAGTGATGGCGCTCGGCTATCACTTCAATTTCTATCGCAGCAAACCGCTCTTGAAGAAGGGCGGCGTGCTGATCCTGCACCACCCTTGCTACGACGAGTTCGATCATAACTTCCATCCGTCGTACATCGAATTCTTCAACCGCCTGCTGCCCGAATCGCGCGACGCCTTTTATTTGCGCGAGAAGTACGAGCGCGAGTTTGCGACTAATCCGTCGTACATCGAAATGTACCGGCGCGGCAACGCCTATCACGGCGCGCACCCGTTCTTCATGTGGTACTGGGGCGAGAACGGCCGCCAGCACGTCGGCCACGTCATCGCGGCCGGCGCGGAGAACGCGCACGTACCCGAACGCTTGGGCTGGGAGCGCGCCGACAATCTGACCGAAGCCATCGCCATGGCCCGCAGCTACATGGGCCGCTCCGCCGAGATCACGATGCTGCATCAACCCGTGATCGCGCTCTGCGAAGTGGAGTAGAATGGGAGTTCGATGAAATTGTCGCCCACAGACATATACCAAGGCCGGAAGATTTTGCTGATCGGCAGCACGGGTTTTCTCGGCAAAGTCTGCTTGAGCATGTTGCTCCATCGCTTTCCGAATGTGGAGCGCGTGTATGTGACGGTGCGGGCGCGCTCGGCCGCCGAATCGGAGACGCGCTTCTGGGAGCATGTCATCACCGCGCCGCCGTTCGACCCGTTGCGCGAGCGCTACGCGAGCGCGTTCGAGGGTTTTATCCGCGACAAGGTGCGCGTGGTTGGCGGCGACATCGGCGAGCAGAATTTAGGTTACACGGAAGCAGCGGCGCAGCAGGTTGCAAGCGATATTGATGTCGTCATCAACAGCGCGGGCAATGTCACGTTTAATCCGACGCTTGAGAGCGCGCTTAGAACGAACGTCGTCGGCACGCAGAACGTCATCGCGTTCACGAAGCGGATGCAACGGCCCGCGCTCGTCCATGTCTCCACCTGCTTCGTCGCGGGCAATCGCTCCGGCCCGGTGTGGGAAAGCGATCAAGTGCTTGGCTATTTTCCGCGCCGCGATGAACTACCCGATGTTGAATTCAACGTCGAACAGGAGATTAGAGACTGCGCGAAACTGTCGGAGCGCGTCAAGGACGAGGCGCGCGATGCGCTGCAAGCCGCCCGCTTCCGCGAGGGCGGACGCAAGCGACTGCTCGAAGAGGGCCGCGACCCGGACGATCTGGATGCGATGGGGCTGGCCGTCGCGCGCGAGCGCAAGGTCTGGACGCGCACGCGCCTGACCGAGCTTGGTATTGAGCGCGCGGAGTGGTGGGGCTGGCCGAACATCTACACGTACACCAAGAGTCTGGGCGAGCAACTTGTTGCGGCCGAGCAAGGCATGGTGCGGGCCATCGTGCGCCCATCCATCGTCGAATCGGCGAACAGCTATCCGTTCCCCGGTTGGAACGAAGGCTTCACGACGACCGCGCCGCTCATCTTCATCTCGCTCAAAGGGCAAACGCAAATTCCGGTCAACGAGAAACTGATCCTCGACATCACGCCCGTCGATCAAGTCGCGGCCGTGATGCTTGCAGTAACGGCCGAAGCCTTAGTGCAGGAACCGCGCCTCGTCTATCAAGCCGCGACCGGCGATTCAAACCCGAACGACATGCGCCGCATCGTCGGCATGGTCGGACTCTACAAGCGCAAACATTTTCAAGCGAAAGAGACCGGCTTCAAGCTCGTCAACGAGATCGCGGCGCGCATGGAGGCGCGGCCCGTGACACCCTCGCGCTTTGATAAAACTTCGACGCCGATGGTGCATACGGTCGCGCAACAGGCCACGAAGCTATTAGATCGCGTGCGGCCACGTTGGGGCGGCGGGCGTGTGACGGACATCATTGATCGGGCGAAGGAGAGCGTGGCGCGGTTGGAAGAAGTGACGCGCGAGACGAAAGAGGCGTTCGAGTTGTTCCGCCCGTTTATGGTGGACAACGCTTACATCTTCCGGGCCGACAACGTGCGCTCGCTGTTCGCGCGCTTTCGCAAGGACGAGCGCCATCTGTTGCCGTGGCATCCGGAGTTGCTCGATTGGTATGACTACTGGATGAACATCCACTTCCCCGGCTTGAAGAAGTGGGTCTTTCCGCAACTCGAAGAGGACATGCGCAAGCAGGAGAAGCGCGTCTATACCTATCGCGATCTGCTTGAGCTATTCGAGACCTCGACCAAACGCTACGCCACGCGCGTCGCCATGCGCATCGAGCGCGACGGGCAAAAAGAGCAGTACACTTACGCTGACCTGCACGAGTTGGCCACCCGCGCCGCCGCTTTCTTCATCAGTGAAGATGTGAAGCACGGCGACCGCGTGATGCTGCTCAGCCATAACGCGCCCGAATGGGGCATGACCTATTTCGGCGTGCTCAAGACCGGCGCGACCTGCGTGCCGCTCGATCCTGAAAGCATGACAAGCGAGATCGTCAACTTCGCGCGGGCCAGCGCGGCCACCGGGCTGGTTATCAGCGCGGAGATGGACGAGAAACATGCGGACTTACGCGCGCGTTTGCAGGCGGAAGGGCTGGAAGCGATGCGCGTCTGGCGCTTCGATGAAGTGTTCACACTTGCGCCGGAGGCAGTGGAAGATGAACGCATCGCGCTCTTGCCGGCGCGCGTGCAGGCGCAGACGGTCGCGTCGCTCATCTTCACCTCAGGCACGACGGGCCAGCCGAAAGGCGTCATGCTCTCGCACAAGAATTTTGCGAACATGGTCTCGATGCTCGCCTCCGTCTTCGACATGACGACGCGCGACGGCGTGCTGTCAGTTTTGCCGCTTCATCACACGTTTGAATTCTCAACCGGCTTTCTAACTCCGCTCAGTCGCGGCGCACAGATCACTTACTTGCCTGATCTGACCGGCGAAGAACTGGCCCGCGCGATTAAGAACGGGCACGTGACCGGCATGGTCGGCGTGCCCGCGCTCTGGGAGTTGCTGCACCGGCGCATCATGAATCGCCTGCGCGAGCGCGGCGAGTGGATCGGCAACGTGGCCGATGTGCTGATGACGGCCAACAGTTGGCTGCGCGATAATACGCCGCTCAATCTCGGTCAAATAGTCTTCCGCCCGATCCATACGGGTCTTGGCGGGCGCATACGCTATCTCATCAGCGGCGGGTCGGCCTTGAACGAACAGGTCAAGAAAGATTTTCACGGCCTCGGCTTCACGATCCTCGAAGGCTACGGGCTGACCGAAGCGTCGCCGGTGCTGAGCGTGACGCGGCCGGCGAACAAGTTGAACGCGGCCAGCGTCGGGCACGCTTTACCCGGCGTCGAGATCAAGATTTTGGAGGCGGACACGGCCGGCATCGGCGAAGTCGTCGCGCGCGGCGCAAACGTCATGCTCGGCTATTACAACAACGAGGATGCGACCAAGTCGGTGCTCATCAATCGCTGGCTCTACACAGGCGATCTGGGGCGACTAGACGACGACGGCAATCTCTATCTCGTCGGTCGCTCCAAAGACATCATCGTTGACACCAACGGCAAGAATGTCTATCCAGACGAAATCGAAGACCTCTACAGCAACACGCTTTACATCAAGGAACTGAGCGTCGTCGGGCTGCCCGACGAGCAGGGCGGCGAAAAAGTCGCGTGCATGGTTGTGCCTGATTATGACTACGACATCGCGCTGGCCCGCACCGAGATCAAGCATAAGATTGAAGAGCATTTCAAGGACATCTCATCCGCGCTACCTTTCTACAAGCGCGTTAAGGTGCTGCATTTCTGGGATGGCGAGTTGCCGCGCACGGCCACGCGCAAGGTCAAACGCCGCGAGGTCGTCGCCGCGATGCAGGTCCTGGAACAATCCTTGCGCACGCTGCCGGGCGCGGGTCTGGGCGCAGAGCAAACGGCCAAAGACCCGAACGCAAACTGGTTGATCGACATCGTCGCCACCGTCGCCAATCGCCCGCGCGCGGAGCTCAAGCTCGATACGCGGCTGAGCGATCTCGGCTTCGATAGTTTGATGTACGTGGAACTGGCGAGCGCGATTGAAGGGGCGGGCGGCACATTGAAGTCGCCGGACACACTGACGGAGGTGCGCGACCTGCGCGAGTTGGCGAGCGTCGTCGCACGCCAGACCGGCGCGGAACACGAGCGGGTCGAGCAACACCGCGCGGAAGAGCAGAAGACCGAGGATGAGATTTATATCCCATCGCTCGTCCGCACTGTGGGCAATAAAGGACTCGATGTATTGCAGCGCGCTTTCTATGAGCGCATCCTGAAGATGAAGTGTGAAGGTTGCACGAATGTGCCCGTCCACACAAATTTCATCGTCGCGGCGAACCACACGTCGCACCTCGATACGGGCTTGATCAAAATGGCGCTCGGCGAAGCGGGCAAAGACATGGTCGCGCTCGCGGCGGCCGATTATTTCTTCGACAACAAGTACAAGCGCGCCTACATGTACAACTTCACGAGCACCGTACCGATGGAACGCAGCGGCAGTTTGCGCAAGTCGCTGCGCCACGCCCTCTCGTTCCTTGAACGCGGTTACAATGCGCTGCTCTTCCCCGAAGGCACGCGCTCGCTGACCGGTGAACTGGCCGACTTCAAACCGGTGCTCGGCTTCCTCGCGCTGACGGCCGGCGTCGGCATTCTGCCCATCTATGTCTATGGCACTTATGAAGCGCTGCCGAAAGGCTCGAACATGCTGCATGGCCGCGATGTGGGCGCGCGGGTCGGCCGCTTCCTGGCGGCGGCGGAACTCGAAGCGATGACGAAGGGCATGCCCAAGTCAGAAGGTTATCGTTTGATCGCCGCTTTTGTGCGCCACGAGATCGAGAACCTGCGCGACGGCACGCGCCACGCCTTCGACGCCACGTCGCTACGCCGGCGCTGGCGCGCCGAACGGCGCGCGCACCTACACGAGAACGCAAGCACGCAGCCCGCCGATGAGATGGCCGCAACCGGAGACTGAAGGGCAACGATGAACGCGGAATGATGAACGATGAAGGATGGATGGTTCATCGTTCGACGTTCAGCGCTCAGCGTTTATCGTTCATCGTTTCAAACATGGTGACAACGAAGAAAAGCGCGCCGCCCAAGACGGCAACGAAGAAGCGTGCGCCGATTAAGCGCGCGGCAGTTAAAGGTGGCACACCCAAGACTACTGCGCTCGTGCCGCGCGCCACGCCGGTGACGCTCATCACGGGCGGGACGGGCTTTCTCGGCGCGCATCTCGTGCGCCACTTGGTCGCGGCGGGTGTGCCACGATTGCGTGTATTTGCGACCAGCGCACCGGCATGGCTGGCCGAGTTGGGCGTTGAAGTCGTGACCGGTTCGATCACGAACGTGGACGACGTAGCGCGAGCATTAACGGATGTGCGCGCTGTCTATCATCTCGCGGGCCGCGTTACGCGCGAGCGCGCGGACGCACACAAGCTGCACGAATTGCACGTGAATGGCACGCGCATACTCTGTCAGGCGGCGCGGGCGGCGGGCGTCGAAGACATGCTGCTCGTCTCGACGAGCGGCACGATTGCGGTCACGGACGACGCACAAATTACGCCGGATGAGCATTGGCCCGCGCCGCTCGACATCATCTCGCGTTGGCCCTACTACGCGAGCAAGTTCTATCAAGAGCGCGTCGCCCTGGAATATTTCACCGGGCCGGGTTTGCGGCTGGTCATTGTCAATCCAAGCCTGTTGCTCGGCCCCGGCGACGAGCGGTTGAGTTCGACTAAAGTCATACTTGATTTTCTGGCGCGCAAGATTATGAGCGTGCCGGGCGGGGGCCTCAGTTTCGTGGATGTGCGCGACGTGGCGGCGGTGCTGCCCGTGGCGCTGGCGCGCGGCGCGCATGGCGAACGCTATTTGCTTGGCGCGGTTAATTGGTCGTTCGCCAAATTCTTTGAGCGATTGGAGCGACTGACGAAAGTCTCCGCGCCACGTTTTGCCATTCCTGCGCGCCTCGCCGTCTCCGGCGCGCAAGCGTTGCACTCGCTTTATCGTCACTGGCAACTCGCGCCGCCCGTCGAACCGGTCGAGATCGAACAGGCGGAACACTTCTGGTACCTGGACGCGAGCAAAGCGCAACACGAGCTCGGCTTCTCACCGCGCGATCCGCAAGAGACTTTGCAGGAGACCGTCGCCTACGTGCGCACGCACTTCCTCGGCAAAGGCGCATTCGTGTAGGCCTGGCATTTACTGACAGCGCACTCGCAACACACGCGGCTTGAGTTCAAAACTCGCCGGCAGCGTTCCGACCAGTTCGCCATCAACTTCAAGTTGCACTTTGATGCTGTCGTCCGCCGCGCTGATCGTTACGCGCGTGGCAGGCGCATGCTGGACTTGCTGCATGCCGAGATGTGTGCCGAGGTATAGCTTATAGACGTTCGCGAGGATCGTCAGGGTGTCAAGGTCGCCGAGCGCGACCACGTGGAACAGGCCGTCATTCAGTTTCGCCGCCGGCGCGATCTTCATGCCGCCGCCGAAGAAGCGCGCGTTCGCCACACACAGATTGGCGACCGTCAGACTTTGCGTGGGTTTATCGTCCAATTGCAGCTTAATCGTCGGCTTCATGAATGTGAGCGTCGTCTGCAATGCCGCCAATGCGAACGAGGCTTTACCGCCGAGCAAGCGCGCCGCCCCCGATGGCAACCAATTCGTATCGCCTGTCTTCACACGCCTGATGACATCGCCGCCCATGCCGCATGAAGCGATGTTCAAAAAGTAGCGCGCCTCGTTTGTGCCAGCGTGATTCACATACCTAACATGACCGACATCGATCAGCCCCGTGCGGCCCGTGCGCAACGCTACGGCCGCAGCGGCCGCACGCGCCGGTATATTGAGCGTGCGGCGAAAATCTCCGCCCGTGCCGCTCGGCAGCACGCCTAACTCCGTGTCTGTGCCCGCTGCCAGAATGCCGTTCGCCACTTCCGAGATCGTGCCGTCGCCGCCGCAGGCGATGATAAAGCGGCGGCCGGCGCTCGCTTCGCGTGTCGCAATGCTCGCGCCATCGCCCTGCCCTTCAGTGAACGCGCAGGCGAACGGCCCGAAGTGCGTGCGCAACTCGCTCGCAATGCGCGGCCAAGCCGCGCCGGTCGCGCCCGCGGCTGAAGCCGGGTTGATGATAACGAGCGGTAGACTCATTGCAGCGTTCCGTACTGCGCCCGATCCTGTTCGCCGAGTTCGGCGATGCGGGCCATGACGAAGTCGGCGATCTCTTTGTGCGTGCGCAGGCGGTCGGGTTGTTGGCTGAAGGTTGACAGATCGAGCGCGGGGCCGAAGTGGATGCGAATGGGCGGGCCGCCCGTCCAGTTGCCTAGCACCTGGCGCGGCAGGTTGTTACTGAGACCGGCGATGAAGACGGGCACGACCTGCGGCTCAGCAGCTTTAATCACCCGCCCGATGCCGGGTTGCGGGCGCAGAAAACTGTAAGGGTCTGCGTTCTTGTTGCGTGTGCCTTCCGGGTGAAAGCCGATGATGTGGCCCACGCCATGCGTGCAGAGGTCGGCGAGGCGACGCATCGAGAACTTGTCGAACTCGCGCTTCTCCATCATCGGCTTATCGCCACCCGTGAAGAACGGCGGGTACATAGACCACCAGCCCATGATGAGATTCACGAGCATGCCGGGCAGCGATTCGTAGAAGAAGCGGCCGCGCACGGGAAAGAAGAGACGTTTCGGCCACTGCGTCCGGCGAAAGAGCACGGCGGAGACGACGTACATGTCGAAGAACGAGCGATGATTGGCGGCGAGTAGCAGCGGCTTGTCATGCGCGAGGGCTTCGACGTGTTCCAGCCCATGCACGCGCATAAGATTGTACGTGGCCAGTTGAATCCAACCTGCGCCCAGCGTGCGTTGGCAAAACGTCCAAAAACGTTTCCAACTTCCCTCGTTCATCCGATGCGTCAGACGGAACGCGAATTGCTCCATCGGCGCGAGCAAGGCCAGTTCGGACTGCGTCGGCTCACGCGCGCTCAGCGCAACTTCCGCCGGCCGATCAATTGCTGGTGGGATTGGCTCAAGCTCAGTCAATGGCAAAATACTTCGCCTCTGCATGATGCACGATGATCGCAGAGGTTGATTGCTCCGGCTCTAGCTGAAACTCTTCCGTGAGTGTCACGCCGATGCGCGCCGGATCGAGCAACTCGAACAGTTTCGTCTGATCTTCAAGGTTCGGACACGCGGGATAGCCGAAGCTAAAGCGCGAGCCTTGATAACCCTGATGAAAGAGCTTGCCCAATTCCCGCGCATCGCCGGCCGCGAGACCGAGTTCCGCACGCACGCGCTGATGCCAAAGTTCCGCGAGTGCTTCGGCCGCTTCGACGCTCAGCCCGTGGAAGTAGAGATACTCGGCGTAGTTGTCCGCCTTGAACAATTCCTGCGCATACACGCTCGCGCGCTCGCCGACGGTGACGAGTTGGAAGGCAACCACATCCATGCGCCCCGACTCTTGCGCCGCGAAATAATCAGCGAGGCAGAGCCGTTTACCGGCGGGCTGGCGCGGGAAGGTGAAACGCATGCGCTCGGTGCGCTCGTCGTCCTCGTAGATGACAAGATCATTGCCCGCAGACTGACAGGGGAAATACCCGTAGGCGACGCGCGGCGTGAGCAATCCCTCGCGCTTCGAGCGTTCTTTCATCTCCTCGTAAACCGGCCGCACCTTGTCAGCGACGAGCGCGTGATAATCTTCCACGCTCGTCCGCCCCTGCTTGAACTGCCACTGGCCTTTGAACAACGCCGGCTCGTTGACGTAGGCGAAGACTTCATCCAGCGGCACATCTTCGACCACGCGCGAACCGTAGAACGGCGGGCGTGGGATGGGCGCATCGGCGCGCACATCAGAGCGGCGCGTGTGCGTCGTCTCGCTTGCATCCCTGAGCACCCCGCGTAGGCGCGCGGGCTTGCGGATGCCGAGTTTAGCCTCTTCGCCGATCAACTCTTCTGTTTCATCAACCGCGCCACCGTCGCCGTTCGCGCTCGCCGCCGTCGCTTTCTCTGCTTTCTTCGTCGCTACATTCGCGTCGCCCTTCAATAAGTCCATCGTGTGTAGCCCGTCGAAAGCATCTTTCGCATAATACAGTTGCCCTTTGTAAATCGCTTTCAAATCCTCTTCGACGTAGCGCCGTGTGAGCGCCGCGCCGCCCAAAACGACCGGCGCGCTGATGCCGCGCTCGTTCATTAACTCCAGATTCTCGCGCATGATCAAAGTGGACTTGACCAGCAAGCCCGACATACCGATGGCGTCCGCCTTATGCTCTTCACTAGCTTGCAGGATCGCGTCAATCGTCTGCTTGATGCCGAGATTGATGACGCGATAGCCGTTGTTGGTCAGGATGATGTCCACGAGGTTCTTGCCGATGTCGTGTACGTCGCCCTTCACGGTAGCCAGCACCATCGTGCCCTTCGTTGTCGCGCCGCCCTTGCGTTCCATGAAGGGTTCAAGGAAACGCACCGCCGTCTTCATCACCTCGGCCGACTGCAAGACGAACGGCAACTGCATCTGTCCGCTGCCGAACAACTCGCCCACAGTCTTCATGCCGTCGAGCAGAATGTTATTGATGATGTCGAGCGCGGAATACTGTTCGAGCGCGAGGTTCAGATTATCTTCGAGCTTAATCTTCTCGCCGCCGATGATATGTTCTTTCAGTCTCTCTTCGACCGGCAGGTTCGCGTCCGTATTCTTCTCTTTCTGCGCTGTGACGCCGGCAAACAGCTTGGTGAACTCGGTGAGCGGGTCATAGACGCAGATGTCGCCATCAAATTTACGTTCATCATAAATAAGCTGGCGCGCGACTTCGCGCTCGCGTTCGCCGATCCGGTTGAGCGGCACGATCTTGCTCGCGTTGACGATAGCGGCATCAAGTCCGGCTTCGACTGCTTCGTGCAAGAACACGGAATTAAGTACGACGCGCGAGACCGGCGAGAGACCGAAGGAGACGTTCGAGACGCCGAGGATGGTGAACGCGCCCGGCAACTCCTGTTTAATACGGCGCAAACTGGCGATGGTCTCGGCGGCGTTGCGCCGATCTTCTTCGATGCCAGTCGAGATAGGTAACGCGAGCGGATCGAAAAAGATGTCGGTCGCTAAGTAGCCAAGTTGCTGTGTGGCCTGTTCGTAGGCACGACGGGCGATCTCTAATTTATTATCGGCGGTGCGGGCCATGCCCTGCTCGTCAATCGTGCCGATGACAACGCTCGCGCCGTAAGCTTGCGCGAGCGTGATCACTTTGCGGAAGCGCGGCTCGCCGTCCTCGTAGTTCGTCGAGTTCAGGATGCACTTGCCGCCCGCGTGTTGCAGCCCCGCTTCCATCTTCTGCCACTCGGTCGAATCGAGCATGAGCGGGATGCGCACCTGCGTGACTAGCCGCGACGCTAAGGCGTGCATATCGCTCACGCCATCGCGCCCCACGTAGTCCACATTCACGTCCAAGATGTGCGCGCCCTCGCGCTCTTGCGCCCGCGCGAGCGAGACCAGTCCGTCCCAATCTTCCGCGTTCAGCAGGTCGCGCATCTTCTTCGAGCCGGAGGCGTTGACGCGCTCGCCGACGATCAGGAACGAGTTGTCTTGCACGTAAGGCTGCTGGCTATAAAGCGACGCGGCGGCCGGCACGAGTTTGCCCGTGCTGCGTGGCTTCGGCGTGATCTGCTGCATCGCTTCGACGACCAACTTGAGGTGCGCGGGTGTCGTGCCGCAGCAACCGCCGACGACGTTGACGCCAAAGTCTCTGGCGAAGTGGACGATCTGCGCCGTGAACGATTCGGGCGTCTCGTCGTAGTGCATCTGGCCGTCTTTGACGCTGGGCAGGCCCGCGTTCGGCAGGACGGAGACGGGCAGCGGCGCGTTCTCGCAGAGATAGCGCAGGCTCTCGGTCATGTTCTTCGGCCCTGTGCCGCAGTTCATGCCGATGACATCAATCGGAAACGGCGCGAGCGCCGTCAAGGCCGCGCTGATCTCAGTGCCCGGCAACATCGAACCCCACAACTCAATCGTCACCTGCGTAATCACCGGCACGCGTCGCTTGCTCGCCGCGAACTCCTCGAAGATGGCCGCTAGTGTGGCCTTGGTCTGCAATATGTCCTGACAGGTTTCGACGATCAATATGTCCGCGCCGCCGTCGAGCAAGCCGCGCGCCTGTTCTGCGTAAGCGGCTTTGATGTCGAGAAAGCTGATGTGGCCGAGGGTGGGCGATTTCGTGCCCGGCCCCATCGAGCCGGCCACCCAGCGCGGCTGCGCTTTCGTCGCATAGTCGTTGGCGATGCGTTTTGCCAATTGGGCCGCGCGCACGTTCAACTCGTACGCCATCGGCGCGATACCGTACTCGGCGAGCACCACGGACGTGCCGCCGAACGAGTCGGTCTCCACCACGTCGCAGCCGACAGCGAGGAACGCAGCATGTACCTGTTCGACGGCTGCGGGCTTGCTGATCAGCAAGTATTCCGGGCAGCCTTCAAACTGCGGCCCGCCGTAGTCGTCCACCGTCAGGTTCTGCACTTGCAGGTTGGTGCCCATTGCACCGTCAAAGACAACGATGCGTTCTTTCAATATGTCGAGAAACTTGCTCATCCGCTTATTGCCTCATGATCCGCCCGCCCGCAAAGTTTAAGCCCCGCGCTAAACAACGCGGGGCTGCGCAACGCTTTTGAGAGCCTGTGTACGTGCGGTCTCTCTTTTGCTGAGCCGGGCCGTGCTGTTTAGCGGTTTATTTTACGTGGCCGCAAGTCGCCTTAACTCACCACGTCTGTCCATCGTAAGGTATTGAAACATCACGCGGCGGGCGTGTCAAGACAACGGATCGGCCGTGCCCGCTAACTGTTATGGGTAACAGGAGGAAAGCATTTTTTCGGGTCGCCCGTTAGGCACCACCCAACGTTGCATTTCACTTGTCACTTGTGCCTGTTGGTGCTAATTTCGCAGTCGTTCCGCTGGCTTCAACACCCACTATGCCGACTTTTCGCCGAGCGATTTACCCCGGCTCTTTCGATCCGGTGACGAACGGACATCTCGACATCATTGCGCGCGGTTGCGCGTTGTTCGACGAGATAGTCGTGGCGATAGTGGTCAATCCGCACAAGCAGCCGTTGTTCTCTGTGGTGGAGCGGAGAGAGTTGCTGACCGCTGCCCTGGCGGAGATTAAGCATGATTCGTGCCGATTGCTGGTAGAAGATTTTCAAGGGCTGTTGATCGATTATGCGGCGACGCGGCAAGCGTGCGCCATCGTGCGCGGCATCCGCGCGTTCTCGGATTACGAGAACGAGTTGCAGATGGCATTGATGAACCGGCGGCTTGCGCCGCACATCGAGACCGTGTTTATGATGCCGGCTGAAACCTATGCTTACGTTAGCTCGCGTCTGGTCAAAGAGGTGGCCCAACTCGGCGGTACGATCACAGGCCTTGTGCCGGCGTTGGTTGAGACGCGCATGCGCGAGCAATTCAAACAGCCTTCAGCGGACTGACCGCACGGCGCGGCGATGCTATACTGACCACCTGACAAATCCCGCAGAGCTAAACGCATGACGACCAAACCGGCTCCCCGCAATTTCCCCATTGCTACGAACGTCGCACGCATGCAAGTGTCGGCGACGTTGGCGGCCATGCAGCAGGCGCTGGCGTTGCGCGCGACCGGGGCGGACGTGGTTGACCTCGGCGCGGGCGAGCCGGACTTCGATACGCCGGAGCACATCAAGCAAGCCGCCATTGAAGCATTGCGCCAGGGCGAGACTAAGTACACGGCGACCGGCGGCACGCGCGCGTTGCAGACGGCGATCATCAACTATTACGAGCGCGAGTTCGGCGCGCATTATGACTTCAAAGAAGTGCTGGCGACCGCAGGCGGCAAGCAGGCGATCTTCAACGCGGTTGTCGCGCTCGTCGAACCGGGCGACGAGGTGTTGATCGCGCGTCCCTATTGGGTCTCATTCCCCGAAATGGTCACGTTCGCGGGCGCGACGCCGGTGTTTATTGATACCGAAGCGAGCGGCTTTCATCTAACCGCTGCGCAAGTCGCAGCGGCCGCGACGCCGCGCACCAAGTTGATCATCATCAACTCACCATCGAACCCGGCGGGGCGCGTAATTCCACCCGACGAGTTCGAGCGCATCCTCGCTGTTTGTGCCGAGCGCGACATCTATGTGATCTCGGATGAATGCTATCTGCGCTTCGTCTATGCGCCGGCGCGCGTGTTCAGTGCGGCCAGTCTCGCGCCGGAGTTGCGTGCGCGGCTGTGCATCGCCGGCTCGTTCTCGAAGACTTATGCGATGACCGGCTGGCGCATGGGCTACGCGCTTGCGCCGCCCGCTTGGGTCGCCGCGATGCTCAAAGTGCAAGGTCATTCGACAAGTAATCCCAACTCCATCGCGCAACACGCGGCCACCGCAGCCTTGAACGGCCCGCAGGCTTGTGTGGCCGGGATGCTGGACGAATATGCAAGCCGCCGCACGTGGCTCATCAAGGCGTTGGCGGGGATTCCGGGCCTACGCTGTTTTGAGCCAGAAGGCGCGTTCTACGCTTTCCCGGATGTGCGCGGTTGTCTGAATCGTAAGGTACAAACATCGGGCGCGTTCGCCGATAAACTATTGCACGATGAACAGACGGTTGTGACGGACGGCGCGGGCTTCGGCGCGGACGGCTTCATCCGCATCTCTTACGCAACGGCGCTCGCGCGCTTACAGGAAGGCGTGCAACGCATCCGCCGCGTCGCCGCACAGTGCGCAAGCTAAGTGCGCAGGACGTAAGAAAAAAGTAGGCCGCAGACTTGCTCAACGCTGCGGCCTTTTGCCCTCTATTGAAATAATCAGCCCCTGAATCCTTCCAATTTGCGCCACGATATGCGAAGGTTTATTATCTTTCCAAATACGCAATCAAGCGAACAAGAGAGATTCGACCTCTTTCCTAGGGAGATAAGAAATCATGGCTAAGGCAAAGACCAAAGACAAATCGTGCGGCCAACCGGAACGGGCAGCTTCCGTTGCCGTGGACTTGACCGCACACGACGGTGAGGAAGCTTCTGTGGGTGTGCCTAAAACGATAATCACGCCCGTCTCGAAGCGGATCGGTGAAAGCAGGAACAATCTGCAACGCCGCGAAGATTGGTATCAGCGGCGCACCGGGAGCGGCACTTAGCGCCATTTCCGGCCCGCCAAATTCAAGCCTGCTTGATGCGGAGTCGCCATAAACTTCGACCGTACGTGGCCGCGCTGAGCGTGCCTTCCTTGCGCTGATAAGCCAAGTCCACGATCATCGTGTTTGGTAAATTCCTGGTCAGATTCATCCATGTCTCGCCGCCGTCCGGTGTGACAAACACGCCCACATCATTACAGACATAGACCGTCTCAGGAGCGTCCGGCGGAATCACCATCGAGTGGTGCGGGACATCCGGCAGACGGCCTTTGTCTATGTCTGCCCAGTTTGCCCCGCCATCCTGCGAGCGGTAGACGTGCGAGTGGCCGAAGTTGGCGACAGTGGCGAAAATCGTTTCGGCATTTTGCGGGTGCGTGGCGAGCCGGGTAATGCTAAAGCCGGGGAGCATTGCGCTCGCCATATTAGCACTCCAGGTATCGCCCCCGTCGAGACTGCGAAAGAATTTGCCGTTGAGTGTGCCGACATATATGCGGTTGGAATCGGCGGGCGCGATTTCGATGGCTGAGATCGGGCTTCCGTCCAGCGGCTCCGACACGGGCGACCAGTTAGCGCCGTCGTCGCGTGTTCGCCACACGCGGTACGAGCCTGTAAAGACAGTCCGCGCGTTATTCGAGTCCATCGCGATGTAACACATCCAGACCTGATCGCGTTCTTCCTGTGGAGCGGGCGGGGTAACGTCTAAGTTCTGCCCGTTGCAGAAGCGATAGATGGTCAGATTCTGGGCCGAGGCATAGATATGGCCGGCGTCCTTCGGGTCAAACACGATCCACCCGCCGTCACCTCCCAGCAGTTCGGCGTGATCATTACTGCCCCCCGTCGCGGTGGTCAACGTGCCGTTATCCTGTGCGCCGCCGCCGAACACATTCTCGTCGTTTTGCGCCACGTCCATATCGTAATACATCGTCACGGCCAGGCCGTTGCTGCGATTGATCCAGTTCAGCCCCCCGTCTTCACTGATGTCCATGCCGCCGTCATTCGCATCATAGATGCGTCCAGCCGCCGCCGCCGGCATCAGCAGACAATGGTGATCGGCATGAGCGTAGTTGGCTTCGCCCCGACTGACATTCCATCTCGTTACCCGATCCCAATTCTTTCCGCCATCAGTGGTGCGGTACAAATTCACGCCGCCGCAAATCACATGGTTTGGATTCGACGGGTGGACGGCAATCGTATTGCCGTAAGATATTTGGTGTTCCCTCGCGAAACTAGTCCCGGCCACGTTGACCCACTTCGCGCCGCCATTGGCGCTGCGAAAAACGCCAAGCAGTTTGTCTGCTGAACTGCTCGCTTCATCCGCCGCGAACGCATAGATCACGTCCGGTTTAGAAGGGCTGATAGCAAGCGCTGTGCGGCCGATCCTGTCGGGCGACGGCAGGCCCTTGAGGAGTTGCTTCCAGGTCTTTCCGCCATCGGTTGTGTGGTAGATGCCATTGTGTACGCCGCGCGTCGTGAACGACGCATAAATGGTTCCCTGCTTCGTCGGGTGAAAGACGATTGAGTGGCACCAGTAATTTTTTTCGGCGACGAAAGTTTCACGCTTCCAGGTGACGCCCGCGTCGAGCGAAGTGTACAGGCCTCCTAAGTCAGTCGCTCCACCGCCCATTTCGGCATACCCGACCCCGCCGATTCTGATGTGCTTTGAATTGAACGGGTCAATCGCGATGACGCCGATGCGCTGTGGGATAGACGACTTCTCTGTCGTGGCGTGCAGATTCCACGTCGTGCCGCTGTCCGTTGTGCGATAGATACCAACGCCGGGATATGAATCAGCCGAGAGATTTGCTTCCCCTGTGCCGCAGTAAATAATTCTTGGGTCTTCGGGATCAATGGCGAGCGAGCCGACATTTAGAATGTCCTGGTAGTACCACTGCGATTGCCACGACTGGCCGGCGTCGGGACTGTACCAGACGCCCCCGCCCGCGCTTCCCGCCCACAGGCGTTCAGGATGTTTCGGATGGCACACGAGCGAGGTCAAACGTCCGCCGACGTTGGTCGGGCCGATGCAAACCCACTGGGCGGTGCCCGGCAAGGGGAGAAGCGTCTTGCGAATCAAATCGCGCTCGCGCATCAAGTTGTAGGTCGGCGCTTCACGCACGGGCCACGCGGCGCGATTTTGAAACCAAGCACTGCGGGTTTTGTGATTTGAGAGGCGAGGCGGATGCTCGTCCGCGTCCTGTTTGCGCAGGCTGGAAGTAACCTTCGATTGCGGTTTGATTTGTCCAGTTATCATACCTTCCTGCGGCGGTATGTCAACGTTGGCCGGCGTCGGCGCTTCGAGCGTGCCAGTCTTCGCGCTACGGCCGTCGGTCTTCGTCACTGTTTTCGCTCTACCGCTACTTGTCGCCGCTGATTTCGTCGCGGCCTTGCTGCCCGCGCTCCTCGCTGTTTTCGTCTTCTTCATTTTCAACCTCGATATGAAATGTTACCGCCGACTCATCCGTGCGCACGCTCGTCGGCAGTGGATTGCCACGCCCCTGACTTCATCTTGCTCTCCTTTCTTGACACCAGAGTCGCTTTTCCGCTGCCCTGGTCTGTGAGTTATGCGACGCTACTGAGGAAGTTTTGAACGAGGGGAATTAACTCCATCAGCTTAGACACATCACCTGGGGTCTGCCCCTGCCCTTTGAAATCCACAGTTTGATCTTGAACTGCCGCGCCGCCTTAACGTGGGGCAAAGCCGCTGTGCCGAACCGCTGCAAAACACCACGACCCGCCACTCTTTTGAGCGACGGGCCGCCGTGTCACATAGTTTGGCTGCCGACTCTTTAGCGCAATGTTTCGTCTGCGACGAGCATTGCTTGCCGGCAGACCGGCCACATCTTTCAAATGGTCAAACGAGCGCCCGCTCCAGCGTTGTAAGCCGTGTTAACTTCGGCCATCGGAGCAACAACCAGCAGGTCTGGCATTATGATCCGCTCATTCGTCGCGTGGGGCATGGGGGCCGCTCCCGCTTCTACTTTTTGACTACCAGACGGTTTTTACTCACCGAAGCCACTTTCATAACCCGGCTGGGTTTGGCTCCCGCTTTCGGGTAGAAAGCGAGTTGGTCGTCTTCCAGCGTCCAGGCTCCCTCAGTCTCCGTCCGGGCATCATTCGGCGCGCTGCCACCTTTGACCATTGTGCCATCAGGGCTTAGCGTCAATAGTTCCCGGCCGCGGCCCGGAGGAATTTCGTTATTCGACGGCACCGGGCGATAGACCTTCTCGGTGTCTGTATCCTCTTCGTGTGCGTGAAACCATCTCTGTTGTAGCCCTGCCCTCAAGTTCTTCTTAGCCATTACAAGACTCCATCAGCGGTTATCCAGCTAGAACGTATCACGCTCATTTTCCAGGGTGGCAGCCATGCGGGCCACCTGTTGAGCCGTGAACATGAACATCGCCTTGTCGTCGACGTAGTCCATGTAGTTCATAAACATATCACCGTTGGGGCCGTTGATACAGGAGACGTGTGGGAAAGTTGGCTCATTGAAGTTCGGCCCCACCGCGTTGGGCGTGTCGGCGACAAAATCCGTTCCGCTGCAATCTTCCGTATCGCCCCAGATGTGACGCAAGTTGAGCCAGTGGCCGATCTCGTGTGTGGCCGTCCGGCCGAGGTTGAAGGGCGGACTGGCAGTACCCGACGTGCCGAAGCCTGTGTGGAGGATGACGACGCCGTCAGTCTTCGCCGGGCCGCCCGGAAATTGCGCATAGCCCAACAGCCCACCGCCGAGTTTGCAGACCCAGATGTTGAGATACTTGTCGCGGGGCCAAGCGTCCTGTCCGCCCGTGGCAACCGACTTCACCGAGTCGTTAGAGCCGAACTCGGTGCGCGCCGTTTTAGTGCGCGTGATCCCCTTGGTTGATTTTCCTTTGGGGTCTTTGGTGGCGAGAGCGAATTTGATATTGGCGGAAGCGACAAGCCCTTTAAAGGGCGCGGGCACTTTCGACTTATCGACATTAGTCGCCCTGTAGTCGCGATTCAAGACGGCGATCTGACTTTTGATTTGCGCGTCAGAAATGTTCTCGGCGGCGGTGTTAAAGACGACATGCACAACCACGGGAATGGTCGTGGTCGTGACCTTCGCGGCACCTCCACTCGCCATCCTGCGGGCAACGGAACGTTCCAGCACAGCTTGTCTGCTACGAAAGCCGGGGTCTTGTTCAAGCAACCGGAAGTGTGCTTGCATCGCACCGCATTGGCGTCTCATCGGGGGGTCTTCTTTCGTAGCAACCGCTTCAGCAGCGTTGCCCTTCGTGCTTTTCTTGGTAGCCATATCTCCTGCTTCTTCCTTTCATTGTGGAGGATTCTACAACGATGGTGTTAACCGTTGAAGAGGTGGCCGTCAGGTCTGCAATAGACACTTCTGTGTGCTCTTGCAAATCCGAGGTTAGAGGGATGCTCCCACCAGCCAGTCCTACTTAAATAGCCAAATGGTGAAAGCTGCGCTTGAAATGGTGCTTACGTGAGACAAGTGAGCGCGGACACTCACCTTCAAAGTTACTGAACGGGCGCGGGTAAAGTATTCCTACTATAGATAAATGTCAATCTTTATATTTCTGGTGAAAACCCCAGTCAGGATATCAACTATCAGCGGAAGGGCTAGAGTAGTCATACAGTTTCCATGAGGTGCTAAATTACTGAGATAGAACGAGTGCTGGAAGAGTGTGTGTATAGCTTCAACTTAAAAAGGCTAATGAGTATGCTGAGTTGTTGAAGCTGTTGCGAAAATTCCCGCTTAAACCGCCCTAGCCCATAGGCTAATTAGGCCAGCGCGAAAAATGTATGGCGCACAATAACAAAAGCATCCGGTACGTAAGGGAAGATTGGGCCGGTCAAACAGGCCCCATAACTTCGCAGGCTGGCACGGGCGCGTTCACGGCCGATCAGTTGTTAGTAGATGTTGAAGTTATAAGCGACAGTGACGTATTGCGAGACCTTGTGTCCGTCCTTCTCGGCGGGCGTGAACTGAATCTTGCGCGCTGCTTCAATCGCCTTCTCAGTTAATCCATCCGGCAAACGCTTGACCGGCACAATGCCGGTCACCGACCCGTTCGACGATAAGACCATACGCAACACAACCTCGCCCGTAACGTTATTTTTGCGTGCCTCTTCCGTAAACTGTGGTTCCGGCTTCGACGTGATGGCCGCGCGCCGCGTCACTTCTTTAACGCTGAACGTGCGGGTATAGTCGCCGCCACCGCCGCCGCCGGGGCCGCCCCCGCCCATCGCACGATCACCACCGCCCGTATTACCGCCGCGGCCGGGGCCGACGCCGCCGCCTTCACCAGTGCCAACGCCACCACCTGTGCCGTCACCAATACCATTGCCCGTGCCGGGGCCGGAACTGGTTTCGGTAGATTTCGATTTCGGATCGCCATAAGGCAGCGGCCGCGGGTCGGGCGGGAACAGCGTCGGGTCGGCGTCAATCGAAGCGGTCACCGGCAGATGCGGATTTTTGATCGTCGGCGGATGTGGATCGGGCGCGACGACTTGCGGCACGGTCATCGACGCGGGCGGGAGCTTGCCGAAACTGGCGGGCTTGGTCTCCATGCGGCCGCCGCCGCCGCCGCCGTGCGGCCGCTCAAACTCCGGCTTCGAGCCGCCGCCTTTACCTTTCGCCATGCCGGCCGGGCCTTCGTCCGGCTTCTTCTGCTCTTCGGGAATGTCCGTCACCGGCCCTAAATATTCCAGGTCTTCACGTACTTTGTCTGTCGCCACCTGTCGCGCCCGCAAACTGTCAACCACGATGTATGCGACTGCGCCGGACAAAAGCACCGCGAGCGCGGCGATGATGCCCACTACCGCCGTCGTGTGCTTCGCGCGCATACGGTCGATCAGCGCGAGAGTCGTACCGCTCAACGCCAAGGCGATGAAGCCGATGACAAGCACCTTGAGGGGGATCGCATGCCGCGATTGCAAACTGTCGAAGCCGGCGATGAGACCGGCAACTATGATCAAACCGGCGAAAGCCGCAATAATGCCCTTCGCCACGTTGGGCTGCGCGATGAACTGACCAAAGGCGCGGCTGTAAGCCGTCGCGCCGCGTTTGATGAACCCACCGGGATCGCGTTTGAATTCAGGCCACGTTAACCCGGCCGCATGCCCGGTCGCACGCACCTCCGTCGTCAAACGACGCACGAGTCCCTGATCTTCAAGGATCGTCAGATGGAACTCTTCGCGCCCGTTCTCTGCCCTACTCTCGACTGCGCCCGCTGCCAGCGCCGCGATGGAGACCGCGCCGACATTTGCTTCATGGGCTGTTCCGGCCGCCCAAGTCTCCTCACCCGCGACCGTCGTTTCGCCCGTAAGCTGATAGGCAGCAACCCCATCTTCACGCGGGACTTTGCCGGTGGCTGTGACCGATTCGGCCGTGGCCGCATTGAACCCATTCGACAAAGGCGTGCCGTCAACCGGGCAGAACCCGAACTTATCGGCGAAATCTTCGTGGCAGGTCGGACATCTCTTCATCTTCTCTTCCTAACTATGCAAAGCTTAGCGGCCTTGTTTCCTCAATGTAGCAGTCGAACTTACTTCAGCGGATTAACCAGCACCGGCGCTCAAAGGCATTATACATGATCCATCTTGCGCCGCGCCCCGGTCAGGGATACCCACTACTCGAAAAGCTTTGATGCGCTTGTTGCCGGTCGGGTTTCCGCGCAAACGAAAGAAGTTTAACGGTTTGACCGGCTTGGTTGACGCTCGCGCCGCACGCCCTCTAAACTGCGTTGGCAACGCCCGTAGCATTTTTTCCGTCAGACCCAAGTGCCGCGCTCAACTTTAACAGCAGTTTCGCAGCGTTAGCCGCCAACAAAGTTGCTACTTCCTGAAATTATGCACTCAACAAATACGTTGCCCCTCTGCCTGCGAGTTTTCATCTCGTTTGTCCTGCTGGCGACGCTCTCACCGGCTATCTGCCCCCGGTCTCGCGCCGCACAAGCGGACAACGCCGAACCACGCCGCGAACAGTTGCTCAGCGGGTTGCCGATCCTGCTCGCATATCGGCCCGGCGATCAACAGGTGTTGCTGCGCCTGCGCATCGGCAGCGGCGCGGCCTTCGATCTCGCCGGCAAGGAGGGCTTGATGGCGCTCCTTAGCGACACGCTCTTCCCAGACCCCAATACGCGTACGTTCGTGACTGAAGAGCTAGGCGGCCAGATGGAGGTCACAACCGACTACGATCACATTGATGTGACACTGTCCGGCCGGGCAACCGAGTTTGAACGTCTGGCCGAGTTGCTGCGGAACGCGGTCGTTAACACACGCATCGTTGCGGAAGACGTGGCGCGGCTCCGCGACGAGCGGCTCAAGGCCGCGCAGGCCGTTACCGTTTCGCCCGCGCAACGGGCCGACCACGCCATCGCCGCGCGGCTCTTCGGTAAACATCCTTATGCCCGCCGCGTCAACGGCACCCCCGAATCGCTCGCACGGATCGTCCGGGTCGATCTATTGCAAGCCCGCGACCGTTTTCTCACAGCGGATAACGCGCGCCTCGTCGTCATTGGCGGCGTTGAACCAACACGCGCGATGCGCGTCTTCCGTCAATTTCTCGGCGCATGGCGTAAAAGTGAGACCCTCGTGCCGGCTACTTTCCGTCAGCCCGACGCGCCGGCCGTGCGTACTCTGATTATCGATCAACCCGGCGCGGCCGCGGCCGAGGTGCGTCTCGCCGTGCGTGGCTTCGCCCGCACGGATCGCGATCACGTCGCAGCGTCCGTACTCGCGGCCCTCGCGCGCGGGCGCTGGCAAGCTGCGCTCGGCGAGAGCGAGGCAACGAAAAACTTACTTGTGCGGCACGAGGCGCATGCGGTCGCCGGACTATGGCAGATGAGCGCGCAGGTGCAATCCGCTGCCGCCGCACAGACACTCGAAACTGCCCGCGCAACGCTCCGCACACTCGTGTCCACGCCGCCCACGGCCGCTGAGTTAGAGCAAGCTAAAGGCGAAGTTGTGTTTGCGCTTAAGCAAACACAGCAGCCGGACATTGCGCTCGCGGAGCAATGGCTCGACAGTGCGAGCTACAGCACTTCGACTTCAGCCGAGCGCCGAGCGCTCGATGAGTTGAATCCTATCGAAGTCCAACGTGTAGCGGCGCGACTTTTCCGCGCTGCGGCCGCAGCCAGCATCGCGCTCGGCCCCGGCGCAGAGTTGCGCACTGCGCTGGCACGTATCAGCAACGGTACAGAAGAGCCTGGCGCACTCCCCCCTGCACCCACCGCCCCTCGCCACCCGTAATCAATTCACAAGCAAAACGCAAAGCGGCCACAACCCGCCCGTCCCTTATTGTCGTTACATTGCCGATGACCAAAGTTCAACTTGACATAGAAAAGCAGTCAGAGCATGCGCGCCGTGTAAACGCGATGTTCGCGGGAATCGCCGCCCGCTATGATCTTTTAAATCATTTATTATCGGGAAACACCGACCAACGTTGGCGGCAACTTGTGGCAACCCGTCTGCGGCCTGCACTGCTTCCGGGCACGCGCACGCTCGACGTGGCTTGCGGCACGGGCGACCTCGCCCTTACGCTGGCCAAAGCCGGTGCGCCGCATGTTGTCGGTCTCGACTTCTGCCGGCCGATGCTTGAATTGGCCGCGCATAAGGCGCAAGGGCAAGCGCGTATGCTGCCTTTCATTGAGGGCGATGCGCTGCACTTGCCGTTCGCGGCCGCGACGTTTGATGTCGTGACTATCGCGTTCGGCTTGCGTAATCTGGCGGATGTCGAAGGTGGTTTGCGCGAGTTTTGGCGCGTACTCAAACCCGGCGGCACGCTCGCAGTGCTTGAGTTCTCGCGTCCCGTCGTGCCAGGCTTTCGCGCGTTGTTTCAGTTTTATTTCACGCATGTGCTGCCACGCATTGGCGGCTTGGTGAGCGGGGCGCGCGGCGCGTATGAATATCTACCTGACTCGGTTGCGCGCTTTCCCGATCAGGGGCGTTTGGTCACCTTGATGCGCACGGTGGGATTCGCGCGCGTTGAATTTCAGAATTTGACCGGCGGGATCGCGGCGCTACATATAGGCATACGCCCTCTTTGATAACGAGCTTGATCGCACGCACCTGATGCGGCGCGATCACATAACGTAGCCCGTTGAGCTTAGGGTTCAACTCGGCGCATGATGGTTGTCGGGGCCGTTGTGGGTCGAGGGGCTCAAGTCCCAACGGGCTACGTTCATTTTATGTGCCGCCTGCCGGGTTAACAGCCCACCCTCCCCGCGCCATCTTCTATTTGCGCTTCACGCTCGCCAGTTTCACAATGCTATTATCCTTGTCGCAGTCTTACATCCTGTTCATAATGTGGCCGCATCTTTGCTGATGAAGCACAAGTTATTCGATCTCGCGCGCCGGCTTGCGCTCCTTCTGCTCGTCGTGTGGACGGTGGTGTCGCTCGTCACGCTGCTGATCGAACTGGTGCCGGGCGATCCGGCTGTGGCGACGTTGGGCGAGCAAGCGACGACCGAACAGATCGAACAGTTTCGCGCGCAACATGGATTGAACCGCCCCGCTTTCTTCGTCACCTACGCACGCGACGCCCAAGGCCCGCGCCAATTGCGCTGGCATGGCGCGGATAACCGCTATCTCGACTACTGGCGCGACATCCTGCACGGCGACCTCGGCATATCCTTTCGCAGTGATCGCCCTGTGCTTGAATTGATCGCGCAACGCTATCCCGCCACCATCGAGTTGGCCCTTGCGGCGCTGCTCGTAGCGGTCGTCATCGCCGTCCCGCTCGGCGTCATGGCCGGCACACGGCGCGGCACATGGGTCGATAATCTGCTCTCGGTAGTCGCGCTCGTCGGCATCAGTCTGCCGGGTTTCGTCTTGGGGCCGCTGCTCATCTTTATCTTCGCGGTATGGCTCAACTGGCTTGCGCCGTCGGCGGGCGGCTATGGCAGCGACATCATTCTGCCGGCCGTGACGCTCGGCGCGGCGCTCTCGGCCATCTTGACGCGGATGGTGCGTTCGTCGGTGATCGAAGAATTAAACGAAGACTATGTGCGCACGGCCCGCGCGAAGGGCCTCGGCGAGCGCACCGTCGTGTACAAGCACGTGCTGAAGAACGGACTGATCCCGGTCGTCACGATCCTCGGCTTGCAACTCGGTGTGCTGCTCGCGGGCGCGATTGTCACCGAAAAGATTTTCAACTGGCCCGGTATCGGCCTGCTGCTCATCGACGACGGCATCAGCAAACGTGACTATCGGCTTGTGCAGGGTTGCGTGCTCGTCATCAGCATCACTTATATATTGGCCAACTCGCTCACGGACATAATCTACCGGCGACTTGATCCGAGGATCAGAGTTTCATAAATCGTGAATCGTCTCGCTATCTTCGGTCTGGTCGTAGTCGCGCTCCTGGTCGTCTTGGCCTTGGGCGCGCCGTTGATTGCGACGCACGACGTGGGCGCGACCGATCTGCTACATCGCTTCATGCCCCCCTCGGCGGAACACTGGTTCGGGACGGACGCGACCGGGCGCGACATCTTCTCGCGCGTCGTCTATGGCGCACGCATCTCATTGCGCGTGGGGCTGGTTGTGGTCGCTGTCTCGGCCGTCGTCGGCATCATTATCGGCGCGCTCGCCGGTTACTACGGCGGCTGGCTTGATCGCGTTATCGCCGGCTACTTGTTCAATGTCTTTCTAGCGTTCCCCGGTCTGCTACTGGCGATTGCGATGGTGGCATTCTTAGGTTCGGGGTTGAACAAACTGATCTTCGCGCTGTGCGTGATCGGCTGGGTTGGTTACGCGCGGGTGATGCGCGGGCAGGTGTTGAAGGTGCGCGAGTACGACTTCGTGCAAGCAGCGCGGGCGCTCGGCGCAAGCGACCTGCGCATACTCTTCCGCCACATTTTGCCGAACGCGATCCAGCCGCTCATCGTCCAGGCGAGCCTCGGCATGGCCGGCGCGGTGCTGGCGGAAGCGACGCTTTCATTCCTCGGGCTTGGTGTGCCGCCGCCCGCGCCGTCGTGGGGCGTGATGCTTGAAGAGGGGCGCGATCTTTCGACGCTCTCCGCCGCGCCGCACGCGCTCATCATCCCCGGCGTCGCCATCGCGCTCACCGTCCTCGCCTTTAATTTCATCGGTGACGGGCTGCGCGAATATCTCGACCCGCGCCAACGTAGCCGCTGACCAACGATAACTTTATGCGCGTCTTTTATACGCCACGTTATTACGCGGACATCGGCGAGGGGCACGTCTTCCCGATCCGCAAGTTCGAGTTGGTGCGCGACATCCTGCTGCGCGAAGGGACGCTGCAAACGGCAGACCTGTGCGAGCCGCAGCCTGCGCCCGTGGCCGATGTGCTGCTGGTGCATACGGAGGATTACGTGACGCGCTTGCGGGCAGGCGCGTTGACGCCGCGCGAGTTGCGCCGACTTGGCCTGCCGTGGTCGAAGGCGCTCGTGCGCCGTTCATTTCTGGCGGCAGGCGGGACAATCGGCGCGGCGCATTGGGCGCTGGCGCACGGCGTCGGCTCGAACCTCGCGGGCGGCACGCATCATGCCTTTGCCGATCATGGTGAAGGTTTCTGCGTGCTGAACGACGTGGCGATAGCGATCCGCGTGCTGCGCCGGGCTGGACTACTTACGCGCGTCGCCGTCATTGATTGCGACGTGCATCAAGGCAACGGCACGGCCACGATCTTTGCGGACGACCCAGCAGTTTTCACCTTCTCGATGCACGGCGCGAAAAACTACCCACTCTTCAAAGTTCGCTCGACGCTCGATGTGGAGTTGCCCGACGGCACGGACGATGCCCTGTATCTGCACACCCTCGCCACGCATCTGCCGCGAGTCCTGGCGCACTGCCCCAGCATCGTCTTCTACCTCGGCGGCGCAGACCCGTATGTCCACGACAAGCTCGGCCGGCTGGCGCTGACGATGGCGGGCCTTCGCACGCGCGATGAGCTTGTGCTAAATGCTTGCCGCGAGCGCGGTGTGCCGGTGACGACCGTCATGTCCGGCGGCTACGCGGCCGATATCAACGACACGGCGGAGATTCACTGCAACACGATCCGCGCGGTGCGGCAAATCTTCGCGTCGGAATTGGCCACACAGGCGAACATGGCAAATTGAGACGTAGCGCTTAGGCTCGGCGGCGACCAGCAGTTTGTGTTAAGTATATTGTCGTGCTGAGGCTCATCTGGCAAACGATCAAGTGGGGCACGCTCGGTGTGCTGGCGTTGCTCGTTCTCTGGCTCGTCTACGAGTTGGCCACCTTCCCTAATGTGGCCAAAATACGCGACAGCAATCCGGAGACGACGGCCGTCATCGAGCAGCGCGCGGCCGAAGCGCGGGCGGGCGGCGGACAACCAAAGCGTGTCCAAATCTGGATGCCGCTAGAGCGTATCTCGCCAAACTTACAGCGGGCCGTCGTGGCCGGCGAAGACACAAACTTCATGACGCATCACGGCTTCGACTACGATGCGATCCAGAAGGCGTGGGCGCAGGCGCAACGCGATGCGGCGACCGAGGCGAAGAACGAGGGCGACAACGATCAATCGAGTTGGATCCCGCAGATGCCGAGTTTCAAGCGTGGCGCTTCGACCATCTCGCAGCAGTTGGCAAAAAATCTCTATCTCACGACCGAGCGCTCCTTTTTGCGTAAAGCGCGCGAAGCCGCGATTACTTACTATCTCGAAAAGAAACTCACGAAGCACCGCATTCTCGAACTCTATCTCAACGTGATCGAATGGGGCGACGGCATCTACGGCGCAGAAGCGGCAGCACGCACCTACTTCAACAAGTCGGCCGCGAATCTCTCACCACAAGAGGCCGCCTATCTCTCCGCGATGATCCCGAACCCGCGCACCGCCTTCAATCCGAAGGTCAACCCGCGCCGCGTCAACCGCCGCCAACGTATCATCCTACGCGGCATGCCGTATGTGAAAATCCCTTAGCGCTAGGGCTGGCCGAATCTCATCCGGTACTCGATAGAATCCACAAAGCCACGCACCATCGTGCGAGAGTCGGTGGGGTGCGCGTTCAGATACGTGAGCCATGCATTGTAGCCGCCCGCTTCCGGCGCACGGCGCAGATAACCGTAATACTGCATGGCCACGAACGCCCGGTTGAATTCCAATTGGAAGACCTCATCGCTATCGGCGATTGCACGCAGCACCTGCACCCTGCTCAGGCTATTGTTGTCTAAGCGCGCCACCAAGTCGGCTGGCGTGAGCGTTACTTTCGCCGCCCCGTCCGGCTGTGCTGGATCGGGCGTGGTGATGCCGGTCAATCCGTACCGACTCAGCAATGCTGTCACATAGTTGGCGTTCGACAACGCAGCGAAGCGCGCGGCGAACTCAGACCGTTGGGCGAAGGTATCGGTAAAGGTCGCCTTGTGGGCATAGACCTCGGCGGGCGTGCTGCCCGACACGTCCTGCATATCCGCGCTGATTTCGGCAAACGTGGGCAAACGGTCGAAGGCCAAACTGTAGAAGCGGAAGACGAAGTAACCTTTCAACTGGAACTCCTCCGAGCCGAAGAACGCGGCTGAGGTGGTCAGGCGCGCTTGATGCAGGCACTCGGCGTCGCCGCCCGGACAGTTGCGCAACACGCGCAGCCAAGCGTCAAGCCCGCTCTGTTCTGGTTCGCGGGCGAGGAAATCGAGGTAGTGCTGGCGGACGAAGAACTGTTGGTCGTCAATGTCATTGGGGCGCGGCGAGTCAAGAACATAACGCGCCAAACCAATGTTAATCTTGAAGGGTGGGGCATTACTCACTATGCCGTAAGCGACGAGTTTGCCATCAGGCTGTAGAGCCAGATCATTAATCTGGTTAACGTCCGAAGCCAGCAAGGTCGTGACAATGCCATTTGAGCCGAACGTCGTGTCGCGCGAACCGTCGGCGTTCAAGCGAACGATGGCAAAGCGAGAAAGATTCCCCATGTAAGCGTAACCAGCCGCCAGGATTTTCCCGTTCGGCTGAATCAAAACCGAATTGTCGAAACTGCCTTCAGAGTCGGAGATAAAGACCTTTCCGTTCGTGCCGAATGAAGCATCGAACGTGCCGTTCGGGTTGAGCCGGACAATCGTCGGCGGTGCGTCTCCGGTGAAGCTGTAAAGTGGGAAAACGATTTTACCGTCAGGCTGCACCGCAAATTTATGTAAGCCGACATTACTTTCCAGAAGCAAAATGCCGTTCGCGCCAAACGAAGCGTCGAGCGTTCCGTTCGCATTTATCCTGCTCAGTAAAACTTTCCCCGTGTCTTGGTAGTAGCCCACGCCAATCAGTAACAATTTGCCGTCCGGCAAAACGGCGGCATCATCAACCTCAAATCGCGTGACGGTCGTAGACGGAATTACCAGTGTGCCGTTCGTCCCGAAACTGACATCGAGGCTGCCGTCGGGATTAAAACGCTCCATGCCCATACCCGCCGGGGTAGTGTCATCACTATCATAGAGATTACCGATAACAATGCTTTTGCCGTCGGGTTGAACCACCAGCGTCCGGCTGTAATTTAAAAGTCCGCCGACCTGACGGGTGCCGGCGACACCGTTCACGCCGAACGAAGTGTCACGCGAACCGTCGCTGTTAAAGCGAAAGACGGCGAGTCCGTCGTTAGCAGAGGCAGCGAAGCCGCTTACCAAAATTTTGCCATCGGGCAAAATCGCCAAGCCGTATGAAAAAGACTCAAACGACACTTGGAAAGAACGCAAGACCATGCCGTTTATTCCGAAGCTATTATCGAGCGTGCCATCCGGGTTGTAGCGAGCCAAAAAACTATCAGAGGTGTCGCCATCGAAACGCCCCTGGACAACGATTTTCCCGTCCGGCTGAATAACCATTTTTGCGGGATATAGTAGGAAATCGCTATGGGGCAAATTGGTAATGACTTTACCGCCGATGCCGAACGTCGGGTCGAGGTCGCCCGGCGTGGCGAGAGTCAAAGCGGGCCACACTAAAAGTAACCCGGCTGCCAGCAGTCCGAAAAAGAGATGCTGTTGTAGAAGTTGCGTCGTGCGCCGAAAATATCTCATTGTTAATCCTCCTGCTGGTTGCGGCAGCTCAGCCGTTAGCACGGACTTCTCGTTCGCCAAGCCGAACTGCACAGCCGCAAATCCGTTGGTGCTTTGCCGTAGATACTAAATGCCGTCACGGTTGCCCGAACCGCGCTCTGTACTCGACGGAGTCCACGAAGCCGCGCACCATCGTGCGCGAGTCGCTAGGGTGCGCGTTCAGATAGTTGAGCCATGCGTTGTAGCCGCCCGCTTCCGGCGCACGGCGCAGATAACCGTAGTACTGCATGGCCACGAACGCCTTGTTGTACTCCAATTGGAAGACCTCATCGCTATCGGCGATTGCACGCAGCACCCGCACCCTGCTCAGGCTATTGTTGTCTAAGCGCGCCACCAAGTCGGCTGGCGTGAGCGTTACTTTCGCCGCCCCGTCCGGCTGTGCTGGATCGGGCGTGGTGATGCCGGTCAATCCGTACCGACTCAGCAACGCTGTCACATAGTTGGCGTTCGACAACGCAGCGAAGCGCGTGCCGAACTCATACCGTTGGTCGAAGGTATCGGTAAAGGTCGCCTTGTTGGCATAGACCTCGGCGGGCGTGCTGCCCGACACGTCCTGCATATCCGCGCTGATTTCGGCAAACGTGGGCAAACGGTCGAAGGCCAAACTGTAGAAACGGAAGACGAAGAAGCCTTTGAGTTGAAATTCGGGCGAGCCGAAGAACGCGGCTGAGGTGGTCAGACGCGCTTGATGCAGACATTCAGCGTCGCCGCTCGGACAGTCGTGCAGCACGCGCAGCCAGGCGTCGAGACCGCTCTGTTCCGGCTCACGGGCGAGGAAGTCGAGGTAGTGCTGGCGGACGAAGAATTGTGGGTCGTCAATGGGATTACCCCCCAAGGATAATGAAAGAGGCTGCCATGCTGGACCGCCTTCATATTGATCATTCGTGTTGGTGAGGTTCGTGAGTCCACTGCCGTCAGCGTTTATCACGTATAAGTCACTACCCCCGAAAACGATTCTCCTGCCATCAGGCGACCAAGCCGGGCTATAGCCCAGATTAGGACGCACCAGCTCCGTGAGGTTGCTGCCATCCGGGTTGATCACGTAGAGGTGTGTTGAGTTGCATTGGTCGAAGTCACAGTCGAGGAACCTTTCGAAAACAATCTTTGAGCCATCGGGCGACCATGCCGGCTCAGTGTCGAAATAGTAAGTCGCGGGATCAAATGGTTGGGGTGGTTGAGTGATCTGAGTCAGGTTGCCGCCATCAATGCTGAAAAGCACGAGGCCGCCGTCCCTTGAGCCCGCTAATTTCAAGCTGTCGGGAGACCATGCTGGATAAGAAATTCTACCTAGGAAAATAGTTCGCTGGTCGCTGCCATCCGCGTTCATTACAGTCACGCCATCGCCGTCTTGGGTGAAACTGGCGACGGCGATCTTCGTTCCATCAGGTGACCAGGTGGGGTCGAGATAGTATCTGATGCCACCGGACTCAGTGAGCCGTCGCTGGTCGCTGCCGTCAGCATTCATCACAAAAATTTCGCCAGGTTCCGGGACTCTAAACCTCACAAATGCGATCTTCGTGCCGTCAGGCGACCAGACGGGGGCTATATCATCTTTCGGATCGAAGGTGAGCCGTCGCCTGTCGCTGCCGTCCGCGTTGATCGTGTAGATGTCAGCACCGGTATTAGACCCGCGCATACTGGAGGCAAACGCAATCCTGCCATTGGCGGCGGCTCTTGAAGTCGCCTGAACAGGCGGCGTTGTGAGACCTGTGCGGGTTGCTGCCTGTGCTGCCCGTCCCGAAAGACGAGGCGGCAGAGTGCTCCAACTCATCAAGCCAACCAACGTAAGTGCCAAAACAAATAGATGCCGAGCGATATTTCTTGTCTGTCTCATGTGAGTCTCCTGCGTTGTGTGTGGACAAGCATTTTGCTGCCTCACCTCTACACGCGAGAACCGAGTCAAAAACTCTAACGGCGTCTGGCGAGAGTCCGCCGGTGCATGCGCTTGAGGACGAGACGGGCGCGTGATCCATCTCGTCCCCGCAGAGTGAGGAGTGCCGCCTCCCGCGCGGGCAGTTGCTCTCACAGCCGATGTTTCGCAATCCCTTTTATCCATGTCAACAAACGCCTGCCCTACCGGGCGAACGTCTGTTTGTGGTTCGCAGAGCGTTTGCCGGCCTTCACGTCAGGCTTGCTTCTCATGTTTTCTCCTTTCCTCCCAACATCCATTTGCCTAACGGTCTCAGCGCGGTCTCATCAAATTCAGAAACACATAATTGGCGACATTGCGGCCGGCGGATTGGCCGGCAACGTTGTCAAATCTGAAATGAATCCCGCCGTAGATGCGGCTGTTGGCTTCTTCATCCGCCATCGCTGTAAAGCCCACATACGAGCGCGTCGCGCCGCCTGCGCCGTCCCACGTATGTTGAAACGGAATATCGTCGCGGCCGAAGAACAAGGCGAGAAGTGTTGACTGCGAAGTGCCGATTGCCGCGTTGTTGCCCGCGTAGGTCGGATACGGCGGAGTGGTAATCAGCGATGACCAAGCCGCATCCTGCGTCGTGTTCGGATTGCCGTCTTCGTCGGCGCGGCGAATCGCCGTCACGGGTCGCCACAAACCGTAGACAAATTTGCTGGTAAAGGTTGTTTCCAGCGCATCGTGATGCGCGATATTTATCAGGGCGAACAGCCGCGCGTTTTCGACGGTTGTGTTATTGCGCGCGATGGCAACGGTGCGGGCGACGTTATTCCAGACGAAAATCGCTATCGTCGGAGTATTGACGTTGGCCCAAAGCTGCGCCACTTTTGTCTGGTCGGCGGTGCGCGTCGCGCTGGTGGCCAAACCGATCTCTTTTACTTCGTTGAAATCGGCAGCGTATTCCGCACTCGTCAAAGTCGGCGGCGGATTCGGCGTGAAGCGAGCGCTCGAGCCAATCGCAAACGGCAAGACCGCCGAAAAATGTGTAAAGGCGGCAGCAGGAAAGGCGGGCGGAGTGGGTTGCCAGTTGCCGGGAGTCAGCGGCAAAACGTAAGACGGCGGCGTGACGCTCCATCCGTCGTTGGCCCGAGCCGCCAACAGTCGCGAGCCGACAACTTCGCCGACTTTGAGGCCTCGCCGCACTTGATCCGGCGGAATCCCGGCCAGCGAATTGGCTAATTCAGCATCGAAAATCGCCAGTCGAGTCGGATACAAATTCGCCAGCACATCGTGCGCGGCTTGCGCAGCGGCGGCTTCGAGCGAGGCGTTGGGCATTGCTGGCACGTCCGTCAAATAAGGCGTATAGCTGCCGTCAATCGAATTGACGGCGTCGAACATGGCCGCGTGCAGCATCGCAAAACTGCGCACGGGCAGAATCGTCGGCGGCTGCTGGCCCGCGGTGCGAAGGGTTTCCTGTAACACCCGATTCCACTGCAAAATCACATTTTCGCCGGGCGAAATTAAAGTCAGCGCCTCTTTTTTCTGCGCCTGCACATTCACCAGGGCGCACAGCAGAATGGTGCTGGTCAAAAGATAAGGCAGAAGTTGTTTGCGGCTCATTTGTTTGGTCTCCTTCATATTTGGAAATTTTGTTTGACAGTCAAGTTGCGAGTATGCGGAATTCTTTTTCGCGCTCGTGCGCTGCTCCGGCGGACTTGCCAGCGCGATTGACTCCAACCCCAAAGCGGCGACAAGCAGCGAACAGACTGTCGTTGTGAGGCGCAGATCGGATAGATAACGCGCGATCTATCCTGGCCGTCTCGTACCCGCCTCTCCTGTTGTGCAGTAGCGGCAAAACGCCGTCCTCACTTGTATAAGCGAGAACGGCATCCGAAACCTCTAATCCGATGGCGCAGTTTTTTTGTCGGAGACGAATTTAATGAAGCGGGAGGTTGCTAACGGGCGTATAATCCGAGCTACTTGCGGTGCATCTCGCACGAATGGAGCGACCTGCTATAACACCTGCGCCACCAGATGTGACCCGATTGCTCGTCGCGTGGGGCGAGGGGGACACGGTGGCACTCGATCAGTTGATGCCGTTGGTCTATGAGGAACTGCACCGGCTGGCGCATCAGTGCATGAGCCGGGAACGTCCCGGCCACACGTTGCAAACATCGGGGCTGGTCAACGAAGCTTACCTCCGGCTCGTGGATCAAAAGAACATTCACTGGCAGAACCGCGCACACTTCTTCGTCATCGCTGCACGATTAATGCGACGAATCTTGGTTGACTACGCGCGCAAGCGAGGCTACGCCAAACGCGGGGGCGACGCGCGCCGAGTACCGCTGGATGAAGCGCTGATCGTCTCGGCGGAGCGCGCCGCCGATGTGGTTGCGCTCGATGAGGCGCTGAAAAGTCTGGCGGAGATCGACCCGCGCAAGAGTCAGATCGTCGAACTGCGGTTCTTCGGCGGACTGAGCATTGAAGAGACCGCCGAAGTGCTCGCCGTGTCGCCCGGCACGATCATGCGCGAATGGACACTCGCCAAGGCATGGCTCAAAAGAGCCGTCACGAGTGCTGAGTGACAAGTTAAAAATTTGCCTTGGCTCGGCACTCGGCACTGGTCTCTGATTTATGGATCGCTGGCAACAGATCAATCAATTGTTCCACTCCGCACTGGAATACAAGGGCGGCCAGCGCGACGCTTTTCTCGCGCGAGCTTGCGCCGGCGACGAGGCGTTGCGGGCGGAAGTTGAATCGCTCGTCGCGGCGCACGAACAAGCGGACAGCTTTATCGAAACGCCCGCCGCGGATGTCGCGGCCGAGTTGTTCGCGGGCGCGCAAACCCGGTTGGCGGCCGGCCAGCAGATCGGCCA
>JBBQGM010000038.1:0-46407 GCA_038322995.1 Pyrinomonadales bacterium | reverse complement strand
GGTGGCATAACGATGAGGTCTCCCTGTGCGGTGCGTTCGAGGCGCAAATCGCGGTTCTGCTGACAAACCAAGAAGAACTGCTCGTCTGTCATCTCAATGGCAGGGCGCAGATGTAGGACGACTAACTCTGTCGCGGTGGGTTGTTCCAGAATCGCTTCGCTCATGCCTGATCTCGCCTCCGACCCGGCCATATTAGCATGGCCGTTCGCCGGCTTCGTATTTTATAAAAGGAACTGCGCCAGTTCTGTATCCGTCGGTCTGACCAGCGCGCGACCGCGAAACTCGAAGACCGGCACGAGCCGTTGTTTCGTCAACCTGTACATCGCGCGTAACGCGCCGAAATCGCGCGCCGCATCGCGCTCGACGTATGCGACGCCATGAGATTCCAGCCATGCACGCGCCTGTGCGCACAGAGGGCAACCGGGCACGACGTAGAGGGTGACTGCGGACTGCTCGCGCATAAAACAACTTAACCACAAAGGCACAAAGCAAATGATGAAGGCGGAACGATGAACGATAAATTAAAACAGCTCATCATTCCGCGTTCATCGTTCATCGTTTCTCTTTGTGTCCTTTGTGTCCTTTGTGCCTTTGTGGTTACTCCGAATCTAATACATCTTCGTTAGCTCGATGCCGGTGTAGTAGTGCTTCAGGATGCGGTCATACGACCAACCCGCACGCGCAAGGCCGTAAGCGCCGACCTGACATAGGCCGACGCCGTGGCCCCAGCCGCGCCCGGTGAATGTGAAGCCAAGCAGCCGGCCGCTTTCATCGTAACGGCGCTCCACGACGAAGAGTTGTTCGCGCAACCCCAAGGCCGAGCGTATGCGGCCGCCGCGCACATGCGCCGTGCCGGTTGTGCCGCTGACCTCCAGATCGAGCGCACGCCGCGAGCTGCCGCGTGCCGCGACGTGCAGATCGGTGAGCGCGCCGATGCGCCCGATGTCGCGTACAAGGCGATGGCTGACCTCGGCCGTGCTGAGTGTGGTTGCCCAGTTGGCGAAGGGCGAGAAGCGGTCGGAAGCTGCGCCGTTGGGTGCGGGCCGGACTTCAAGATAATCAACCGCGCCACGCACGTCGGTGTGAAAACTGATCGGCTCGCCGCCGATGAGACTGACCGCGCGCACCGGGTACAACGTCTCACCAAAGGCGCGGAAGAGATATGCGTCGGCGCTCAAAGCGAGCGCGCGGTCTGCGCCTTTCGTGGGGCGAGTGATGAGCGTGCCGTTCGCGGACGGTCGTGCGGTCGTCTTCTGCAAGCTGAACAGCCCACGTGCTTCGAGCGCGTGCGCGACAGCATGCAACGCGCGGGCGCGGGTTAAGGGTTGGCGCGGGCGCAAGGTGACATCGGGCAGCAGCGTCAAATGACCATCGCGCAACATGCCAGCCACGTCGGCGCGATTGGGCGCTGGTATCTCGTCGGCATCGCGGAAGGCGAGCAGGTAGGCCACGTCTGCGCTGTCCAACAACACGTCGGCGCGGCTCTCGCCGTCGAGCGCGAGCGCGAGCGCGGAAGCGAACGCGGGCGGGCGTGTGCTGTCATTCGTAATAACAGGTGACGTGTGGTGCGCCAGCCGCGCGACCACTTCGAGCAGTGTGCGCGCTTCGTCCATGCTGACGTTAGCAGCGAGCCATTCGTCCGTCA
The DNA here is from genome assembly GCA_038322995.1 of Pyrinomonadales bacterium. Taxonomy (GTDB): domain Bacteria; phylum Acidobacteriota; class Blastocatellia; order Pyrinomonadales; family Pyrinomonadaceae; genus QHXQ01. The sequence goes on along the minus strand of JBBQGM010000038.1, from coordinate 44,762 downwards.
CGCGCGCGTTAAGCCGTAGACCGTTGACGGCGAGCAGCGCAGCCTCGCGTGCGCTCTGAAGATGTTCGGCGCTGCGTAAAGTCGCCGGCTCGCGTGTGGTTTGCAGCGTGAAGGGCGCGAAGGATGCGTGCGCCTGTTGCGCCGTCTCGGTGCATTCGCGGCCGCGCAGATAGGGGACGCTTGCGCCGCCGAAAATCTGCTCGGCGTCTTCGGTGCGCCCGCCGCAGGTCGAAGTGTAGAGCGCGTTGATCGGTTCGCCGTTGTACATGGCGATGATGCCGCGCGTCTCGTTGACGGCGCGCGTCGAGAGCGCCTGCTCGGTGGCCATGCCGCCGTAGACCTGCGAGCGCGTGGTGGGCAGCAGATCGTAACCAGCCGCATTGAACTGGCCGCGATGACTGACGGCGTAGGTGCGCGCCGCCACCGCCTGCGCTTTCAACGCCTCAATCGCGGGCCAGCCGCCCGGCGACAACTCATTTGGCACGACGCCGCGCACGTAGTCTTCCAAGCCGATGACATTCACGACCGTCAGCGCGCCGTTCAAATTAGTAAAAACTTCGATGCGCCCGCGATACGGCTTCTCGTTGAAACGCACGGGCGCGCTCTGTTCATCCGATGAGGCGAACGTGACCGGCGCACGCGCATCGAGCAAGGGCGTCGCGCCCGCCGCATACACGACCATGCCGCGCGTCGGCAGCGAGACGCTGGCGGCGAGACGCACGTTGTTGCCCGTGCGTGTACCTGCGCGTATGTTGCTAGCCGCGCGTGGTTCGTAGTGGCGTGGCGCAGTGCTGCTTTGCGCTGGACGCTGCATAGGCGTTGCGCCTCTCTGCGCGGCGCTGTGCGCGTTGCCGGCCGCTGGCGGCGCGTTTGCGCTAACGACGGAGACGGCGGCGACGCCGGCCTCTTCCAGCCGGGTGCGTAAGTCTTCCGCCTCGTCGCGGCCGGCGGGCGGCCCGACGCGCACGCGCCAGGCGTTCGTCGGCGCATCCTGCACGACGCTCGGCTCGTCGCCGGTCAACGAGCGCACGGCACGTGCGACAGCATCGGCCGCAGACGCAGATTCCACGACCGCGATCTCGACGCGGTAAAGCTCATTCGCATTCTGCGTTGGCAGCGGCGCAAGTACGCGCGGCTCAATCCGCACACGCGCGGCTGCGAGCGGTTGCGCAGTCTCGCCACTGTCATTGACGACGTTGAGCGTGGGCGCGGCGGTCGAGATTGTGACCGAACGCGCGGCGGTCGCAAGGCCAATGCGTATGACCGGCTCAGACTCAAGGCGGGTCAGCGTGATTGCCGGCGGTGATTGATTGCTGGCTTCGTTCGGCGGGCCGTCGAGCACACGGCGCGGGCGCGTCTGCTCCTGCGCGGGCGCAAAGGGTGCGACGGCGAGCAGCCATGCGCAGAAAAGAGAGAGAGTTTTTGATAGATTGGGCGGGGACATCAACTTCGCTCTTGCTTGGGCCGAACGCGCGGAGACGTGCGCGCATCACGCGGCCATCATACTACAGTTAGCAAATCTTACCGGCTGCAATCGTTGCATTGCATGTCGCCGTCTGCCGGCGCAGCTTTATTAACTCGCTCATCTGGCAAGCAACGTAAACAAACAACCGGTTGCGCCGCCCGCCAGCACAACCCACAGCACGTCGAGTTTGAAACGATAGAGCGCGAGGAAGGCGGCAACGCTGAGCGCGGCGGCGAACAAATTGGGCGCACTCGTGAACCCATGCGGCCAGATAACAGTCGCGCCGAAGACGAGCGCGAGATTCAAGATCACGCCGACCACTGCGGCCGTGATGCCGTTGAGCGCGCCGGTCAGGTGTTTATTACCGCGCAGCACTTCGATGTAGGGCGCGCCGAGGAAGATGAAGAAGAAGCAGGGCAGAAAGGTCGTGTAGGTGGTAATGAGCGCGCCGGTGATCGCACTCGCCGTTTGCTGCGCGCTTTGCGGGTTGTTCCACGCGGCCATGAAGCCGATGAATTGCAAGACCATGATGAGCGGCCCCGGCGTCGTCTCAGCTAAGGCGAGGCCGTCCACCGCCTGCGCGTGCGTGAGCCAGCCATAAGATTCGACGGTCGCCTGCGTGACGTAAGCCAGCACCGCATAAGCACCGCCGAACGTGACCAGGGCCGCTTGGGTGAAGAAACGATACTCCTGCGCGTGCAGACTGTGCGGCCCGCGCCAGAGATTGAGGGCGACAAACGGTAACAGCCAGAGCAACAGGCCGACGGCGAGCGTGCGCAAGGCGCGTCCGCGCGAGGGCCGTGTATGCGCGGGTTGCGGTGCGTCATCGGCGATGGCGAGCGGCAGTTCGTCGCCCGCCTGTTGCTTGCGCGCCTCAGTCGCCGCCGCTTGCGGCTCTGTTTGCAAGGGCACAAACAGCGCGGGCAGATAGCGCGTGCCGATGAGACCGGCAAGGCCTGCGGCTAAGACGATGAGCGGGAAGGGTACGTGGAGAAAATAGATGGCGACGAAAGCGCAGAGCGCGATCAGGTAATGCGTGCGGCGCTTGAGCGCACGACCGCCGATCTTGAGCAACGCCTCGACCACAATCGCCACGACCACTGGCTTAAACCCGTTCAGCACGCCGATGACGACAGGCACGTTGCCGTAAACAGCATAAGTGTACGAGAGCGCGAGCAGGACGAAGATCGAGGGAATGACGAAGCACGCGCCGGCCACGATGCCGCCCAACGTGCGATGCAACAGCCAGCCGACGTAGATCGCAAGCTGCGTCGCTTCGGGGCCGGGCAGCAGCATGCAGTAGCTGAGCGCGTGCAGGAAACGCTCTTCACTGATCCAGCGGCGGCGTTCGACGATCTCACGATGCATGAGCGCGATCTGCCCGGCGGGGCCGCCGAACGAAATAAAACCGAGCTTGACCCAAAAGCGCAACGCTTCAGTGAACGAAACACGGCGCGAGCGCGGCCCGACGGTGCGAACAACCGGCGCAAACTGATCCGTCGGCGGTGGCGTTGGCAATTAATTCTCTCCGTTCGCTTGGTCGAGCGCGGCGACGGCGCGAGCATGAAACTGCCGGCGCGTGCTGTTGATGTTGACGAAGGGGAGCGCGTGCGCGTGCGTGCGGTTGGTGAGCAGGATAAAGATGCGTTCGCGACCTGCGTCAAGCCAACAACTCGTGCCGGTGAAGCCGAGATGACCGAAACTGTCGGGCGGGAGCGCCGCGCCGGCCGTCGAGTCTGGCGTCGCCGCGAGTTGCCACGCGAGCGAGCGCGCTTCGTTGAGACCGCGCGTCAGGTTAGTACGAAAGAGCGCGCACGTTTCAGCGTTGAGCAGGCGCGAGCGGCCGGCGATGAACTGTTCGGCGAGCGTGCAGGTTTCGTCCGCGTTCGAGAAGAGCCCGGCGTGCCCGGCCGCGCCGCCGAGAAAATATGCGTTGCCGTCGTGGACTTCGCCCCAGAGCGGATACGAGCGCAAGCAACGCGCGTCGAGCAGTTTGTCACCACACATCTCGCGCTCGTAGGCGTTGCCCGCCGACTCGCTGGCGGCGATGCCGGTCTGTGCGGCGGCCGGATTAAAAAATGTGTGTTGCAAGCCGAGCGGCGCGAAGATTTCGCGTTGCGCTAACTCCGCGAGGCGCGCGCCCATAATGCGTTCGAGCAACAGCCCCAACGTGATGAAGCCGAGATCGCTATACAGCACGCGCGTGCCCGGTGTGTATTCAAGCGACTGCGCCGCGATCACTGCGAGCGAGCGTGCGCGTGTTTTGTCTGTCAGCGCATAGAGCGGTCGCCACGCGGGCAGGCCCGATGTATGCGTCAGCAGTTGACGGATGGTGATAACAGCCTTATCCGCGTGTGCGAACTCCAATAGGTAATGCGCGACCGGCTGATCAAGCGCAAGTGCGCCGCGCGCGATCAACTGCGCGCAGAGCAGACCCGTGACGAGCGGTTTCGTGAGCGACGCGAGATCGTAGATCGTGGCGCGCGTGGCCGCATGGCGCGCAGGCTCGCGCACGGCGTCGCCGAGTGCGTCACTGAAGCGCGTGCGCCCGCCGGCCGCGACGAGATAGACGGCGGAAGGAAAGTCGCCGGCCGCGATGCGTCGGGCGAGCAGCGCGGAGATTTGTGCTTCGGGTTGTGCCATGCCGGAAGATCAAACCACAAAGACACGAAGGGCACAAAGAAAATGCAGAATGATAAACGATGAGTGATGAATTAAGAGCGCCTGCCTTGCATTCATCATTTCCTTTGTGCCCTTCGTGTCTTTGTGGTTAATCGGCTCGAATGTTTCTTACCTGACCGTATGCACGCCGACGCGCGCGGCTTTTTCGTGGATGCGTTCGAGGGTGCGGAGGGCGAGGGCGAGGGCGCGGCGACCGTCCGCGCCGGTGATGGGCGGCGGTTGCTTCGTCTCGATGGCGTGGAGGAACGCTTCGATCTCGGCGCGGAGCGGTTCGGTGTCGGCGATCTCAAGGATGCGTTGTTGGACACCGGGGCGCGTGGCTCCGGCGGCGGGCGGCGCGAGGCTGCTGATCGAGGCGTGGCGCGTGGCGTAGTCCACGGCGATGTAGTCGTGCGGCTGGAAGAAACGCATCTTGCGTATCTTCTCCGTGCCGACGCGCGAGGCGGTGATGTTGGCCACCGCGCCCGTCGCAAATTCAAGCCGCGCATTCGCCGCGTCCACGCGATCAGTCAGGATCGGCAGGCCGACGGCGCGCACGTCCGTCACTTCAACGTCCGCGCCGACGAGCCATTGGACGATGTCGAGATCATGGATCATCAAGTCAAGCACGACATCTATGTCGAGCGAGCGGGCGGTGAACTCGCCGACGCGATGTATCTCGAAATAGATGGGTGCGTGGACGTGCGGGCGCAGGGCCGTGAGCGCGGGGTTGAAGCGTTCGAGGTGGCCGACCATGAGTTGCGCGCTGCCGCGTGCGGCCGCCGCGATCATCTCGTCAGCTTCGGCGAGCGTGCGCGCGATGGGTTTCTCGACGAGCACATGCACGCCCGCAGCCAGCAGCGCGCAGGCGATCTCGGCATGCGCCTCGGTCGGCACGGCCAAGCTGACCGCATCGACCCGCCCGCGCAGCGAACGCCAATCGGTGGCCCACTCGGTCGCGCGCTCGGCGGCGATGGCGCGAGCCGTCGCTTCGTTGACATCGCACGCGGCGACGAACTCCGTGCGTCCTTCGGCGGCGAGCGCCGCATGGATGCGCGCATGTTGGCGGCCGAGATGGCCTGTACCGATGACGGCGGTGCGTAGAGGCATGAATAGTTTTCAGTTTTCAGTTTTTAGTTTTCAGTCGCTCGATTGTTGCTAAGTTCTGTTGACATAAGGAAAAGAAAGGGATTTATCCACGAATTCACACGAAACAATACAAAGCAAAGCACCCGAAACGCAGATCGGTTTTGTTTCCTGTCTTTGTTTCGTGTGGCTTCGTGGATAATTCTTCTGCCCCGCCATCGTCTGCTCGCTATGTCAACAGAACCTAGTGCGCGCTGAGGTGCAAGCGGCGGTTTGAACAATGGCTACGCATCGCCGATACTCGCTGACTTGTGCGCGTAGTTGAGCAACAACTGAAAACTGAAGACTGAAAACTGTTCAAGACTGAAAACTGTTTCGGGGTGACTATACTTGCAACGTTCGACGCTTGCCAAGCGCGGCTTGCTTTTGCTGCTGCTTGTGATTGCTATCTGTTACGGCTACGGGTTGGGCCGCGCGCCGCTCATCGGGTCGGACGAGCCGCGCTATGCCGAAGTGGCGCGCGAGATGTACGTGCATGGCGACCTGGTCACGCCGACGCTCGGCGGGCACACGTGGTTTGAAAAGCCTGCGCTCGGGTACTGGGGCGCGATAATGAGTTTCAAACTGTTCGGCGTGTCGGAGTGGTCGGCGCGTGTGGGCGCAGCCTGCGCGGGATTACTAACGGTGCTGTTATTGGGCTGGCTGGCCCGGCAGGTTGAAGCGCGGGCGGGCGGCGAAGCGCGCGGCTTGACGTTGGCCGTGACGGCGACGCTCGCTTCGACGGCAGGGTTGATGGTCTTCTCGCGCGCCCTCAATTTCGACATCTACATCACTCTCGCCACGACGGGCGCGCTCGGTTGTTTTTGCGCCGCCGAGTTGGGCACGCGCGAGCGGCGGACACGGCGACTGTTGCTTGCGGGCTTCTACGGTTGCATGGGCGTGGGGCTGCTGGCGAAGGGGTTGCTGGGCATCGTCCTGCCGGTCGGGGTGATTGGGCTGTACTACTTGCTGCGCCGTAAGCGACCCGACATCTGGTTGAGCGTACCCTGGGGCGTGCCGCTCATGCTGTTGGTCGCGGCTGTCTGGTACGCGCCCGTGATCGCGCGAAACGGTTGGCCATTCATTGACCAGTTCTTTGTGCAACACCACTTCGCGCGCTACGTCTCAAACAAGTATCACCACCCGCAACCGTTTTATTTCTATCTGCCCGTGCTGGCAGTCATCGCGCTGCCGTGGACGGCGTATCTGGCGACGGCGTTGGCGGGTGTGCGTGCATGGCGTTGGCGCGGGAACGAGCCGTTGGACGTGCTGCGCGTGTTCGCGCTCGCGTGGCTCGTCGCGCCGGTCGCGTTCTTCTCGCTCTCCAGCTCGAAGTTGCCGGGTTACATTTTGCCTGCGCTGCCGGGCGCAGCGTTGCTCGCGGGCGAGCAGGTAGCGCGGTATCTGCGCGACGAGGGCGGGCAACGGACGATGCGCGCGACGGGCCTGTTGCTGTTAATTTTCGCCGGGAGCGTCCTCGTTTACAACGCACGCATGCAATCGGTCGGCGTGAGTTGCGCGTTGCTTGTCGCCGCGCCCGCGCTGCTAATCGGCGTCTGCGCGTTAGTATGGCCCGCGTGGCGGCGGCTTGGTGGTTGGGGCACTGTGGGCACGGCCCTTTTGACGGTCGTCATGATTGCGGCCTGTGCGCTCGCGCCCGCAACACGCCGCGAATCCGTGCGCGATCTGCTGCAAATGGCCGCAGCGCGTGGCTACGCGCATGCACCTGTCTACGGCTTACACACGATTGACCGCACGGCGGAGTTCTACGCCGCCGACCGCCTCGGCTACGACGCGAACGGCGAGCCGCGCAAACTCGAAGGCCCCGGTGAGGTCTACGCCGTCGCGCAGGCACAGGGCGGCCCGGTGCTGATCATCGTGCCCGTCGAACACGTCCGGCAGTTGACCGACACTTCATATCTCACCAGCGAAATGCTCGGTGTGAACGGGGCAGTTGCGCTCGTAGCTGTCCGTGTGCGTTAGAAATTACGATTGCTGCTCAATCATGTCGTGGGTGCTTTACTGCCGCGTGCTCACCGGCTTTTTGCGCGCAGGGCGCGATCAAAAAAGTCTATGACGCGCCGGTCGTAGGCTTCGCCCTGTTCGCCGGGGGCGGAAGCGGTGTTGCGGCCGGTGAGCGGTAGGTCGCCGAGCAGTTCGGCGTGCGTCGAGGTGGGGAAGCACTGCGCGAGCGCGATGGTCGAGGCTCGCAAATAGCCAGCATCCGCGCCGGTGAGCAAAAGCACATGCTCGTCGGCCAATATCGCGGCGAGCGAGCAGGCCGGCGCGTTGTGATAACGACCGAGGAAGTAGAGGCGTGTGCCGGAGCGTGCGAGCGCCTGTGCGAGATTATTGCTCAGATTGATGCGCTCGTTTAATGCGGCATCGAGGAGCGCGTCGGGTGTCGCGGGCGGCGAGTCGAGTACGAGCGCCTGCGGGCGTTCCTCGGCCGCTGCCTGTGCGCTGAAGAGGAGCGCGGTGTATGCGCCGAGTTCGACGCCGTAGAGGCCTGTGCGCGGGCCGACGAGCGTGTGGCCCTGCGTTGTCTTGAGCGCGTGCAGAAAGGCGAGGGCAGCGCGCACATCCGCGGCTTCGAGTGTGCCGAACGAGGTGGTTGAGACGAGCGGGTGTTCGCCGTGTCCGCGCAGATCGGGCCAGAGCACTGTGCAGTTTGTCGCCTCGTTGATCTTGACGCCGAGGTTTAAGAGCCACGAGCGATCCGCGCCGTAGCCATGCAGCAATACGACCGCCGGTGCGCCTTCCGCACCGCGCAGCAACCAACCGCGCGCCGCTGTGCCATCCGCGTTATGCCAATGCTCGTCGGTCGCTTTGATCGGCACAAAATATTTGTCCGGCGTGACGAGATACGGATGCTGTGGCGGGTGCGCCACCCTATACACGAGCCACCCGACCCAACTGCACAAGCCGAGCGCCAATAGCGCCGCGACGGGCAGCAATGTGCCCAGCAGTTTTCGTCCGGCTCTGCGTCGCCTCAGCATTGGCAGCAATTATGGAGTATGAAAGAGGAAAAGCAAGGACGAAGGATGTGTGAATACCTGCCCGTTGTTTGTGCTTAAGAGCGAACAGTCCAAAGGTCGCGTCGGCTGCGTGCGCGCAACCCAACGAATAATCGGCCACAAACAGCGAACTTGCGCTCGTTCAATCCCGCACCTTCAGTCTGGCTGCGTTGTAGTCTGCGGGTGTGTTGATGTTCATAAACAGTAGCTCCGCGTCAGTCAAATCAATTAACTCGGCGGGCGCGACCCAGCGCGTGCGAACTTGTTGCAGCAACCGGCGCGGGCGCAACTCGCCGGTGCGCAGCATCTGCTCGCTGCGGGCCAGACACGCGGCAGGCGCATAGAGCGCGCAGAGTGGTTGGGCGCGGCCATCCGCCTGCACGGGCGCGACCACGTCAAACTCATGCGCGCGTAGCGTCGCCAGTCGCTGCCATAACGCGCGCGTGACGAATGGTAGATCGCAAGAGACAACCGCCGCCCACGGTGCGCAACAGGCAGCGAGCGCGGCGTGCAAGCCACCGAGCGCGCCGCAGTCGGGGAAAAGATCAGGCACGACGGGCAAACTCAACCCCGCGCTGTCGGGCCGCGCGCTGACAAGACTGACTTGCGCTGTGATCGCGCCGAGCGCGTGCGCGATACGCGCGACGAAAGTCTCGTCGCCCAAACGCAAACGCGCCTTGTCCTGTCCCATCCGGCTCGACTTGCCGCCCGCCAGAATGAACCCCTCGATCTCAAACATAAAATTGTAACGTCCCGGCACGTTAGCACGCGGCGTAGGGGAGCGACAAGACGAAAGAAAAGCCGAGGTTTGTTATTGGTTATCGAGTATTGGCTATTCGCCTTAAGGACGCCTTGACTTAGCTTGTGCCTCATCGCTGTGCGCCTGATCCAGGGGCGAATAACCAAGCGCAAATAACCAAGCACAGAAAGCCAATTCCCGGCATCTAAATCCCTAGTGCTTGACCAGCGGAGAAAACGACACGTATAGTCATAAATATAGGCCCACGGTATAAGCCGTCGGCTTCCAATGCTTAATGCGACCGCAGGAATATGTTATGCCGCTCGTGAAATTTCAAGGTGACTCGATGAAGAAAAGCTTGTTGGCCGTGTTGGCGCTGACGCTGGTTTCGTTTGCTGCCGCCACTCCGTTGGCGGCGCAGAGTAAAGCCGCGCAGACGCCGAGCGCGGACGCGCGCCTGTTGCCGATTGAAGACGTGCGCCCCGGCATGAAGGGCGTGGCGCGCACGGTCTTTAGCGGCACTGAGCCGGAAGAGTTCGGCGTCGAAGTGTTGGGCGTGTTAGGCGGTTTTCCGGGCCCACGTCAATCGGCGATCATCGCGCGGTTGTCCGGCGCGAATGCGGAGCGCACGGGCGTCTTCGCCGGCATGTCCGGTTCGCCCGTCTATATCGGCGGCAAACTTGTCGGCGCGATTGCCTTCAGCTTCCCGTTCTCCAAAGAGCCGATTTGCGGCATCACGCCGATCAACGAGATGCTTAGCATCTTCGCGCGCGACGCCGGCACGACCACCGAGGCACACGAGCCGCATACCATCTCGTTCGCCAAACTAGCCGGCACCGAGCTGCAACTCAACTGGCCGAAGTCGATGGTTGCGGGCGGGATGCTGTTCGCGCCAGTCAGCGCGGGGTCGCCGCTCCTGCCCTTCATCGGGCAACAAATCGCGCCCATCGCCACGCCGCTTGTCTTTAGCGGCATCACGAACGACGCGCTCGCGCGCTTTGCGCCGCAACTGCAAGCGAACGGCCTGTTGCCGGTCGCGGGCCTTGGCAGCGCGGCGGCCATCACCGCGCTCGCGCCGAGCAACGAGAACACGCTTGCGCCGGGCACGTCCATCAGTGTGCAACTCGTGCGCGGCGACTATTCGCTCGCCGCTTCAGGCACAGTCACATTCCGCGATGGCGAGCGTATTTACGCCTTCGGGCATCCGTTTCTCGGTCTCGGCGCGGCCGACATGCCCATGACCGAAGCGTCGGTCGTCACCGTCATCCCGAACGTCAACAACTCGTTCAAACTGGCCGCGCCCGGTCGGATGGTCGGTTCGATCTCGCAGGATCGCGCCACCGGCATCTACGGTCAACTCGGCCACGCGCCCAAGATGATCCCGGTCACAATCAATCTGCACACGAGCCGCGACCGGACGGACAAATACACCTACGAAGTCGCCAGTGATCAATTCCTGACACCGCTGCTCTTGAACATCACCATCTTCAGCACGATTCAAGCGTCAGAGCGCAGTCTTGGCGATTCGACAATCAGCGTGCGCGGGCGCATTAACGTCGTCGGCCAGCCCCCGGTGGAAATCGAACGGCGCTTCTCGTCGCAGACCGCAGGCATCCAAGCTGCGGGTTCGGTCGCTGCCCCCGTCGCCGCGCTCATGACGAGCGGCTTCGAGAACGTGGAGCTCGGCCCGATCACGCTCGACATCACCTCGACCGACGACCGGCGCGCGGCCTCGCTCGACCGCATCGCGCTTGACCGCACCGAGGTCAGACGCGGCGACGCGATGGAAGTGCAAGCTTACGTGCGCACGGATTCGGGCCGGCAGTTCGTTCAACGCATCCCGTTCAAGATTCCGGCGGACGTACCGCTCGGGCAACTCGTCCTCTTCGTCGGCGATGGCGGCGCGCTGCAACAGGCTTCCGCCGCGCAGGCTTTCGTGCCGAAAGATTTGGCTCAGCTTGTCAGCGCGATCAATAAGATCAAGAAGAACGACCGGTTATACGTCAAACTGTTTCGCATCACGCCGGGCGCGATGATCGGCACGGCCGAACTGCCGAGCCTGCCGCCCTCCGTCGTCGCCACGCTCAACAGCGACCGCACCTCCGGCGGTTTCACCGCGACCATGCTCTCGCCGATTTATGAAGAAGAACTGCCGCCCGCTGAGTTCGTCATCGAAGGGCAACAACTGATCGGCATCAGCGTCGTGCGCTGAAGGCGGAAATACTTGTGAGGTTGAAACGAGGTGAGCGCGGCGGCGGCTCACCTCGTTTTATTTAAGCGCCGCCAGCAACCAGCCGCAGCGTGGTGCTTTGACCACATCTTAATCGGCGCGCTTAATCACAAACAGAAATCGCTGCTCGGATTGCGGCAACAGCAAGGCTCTATAATGCAACCGCAGTTGCGTGATTTTTTCTTGTAACGCCGGGCCGCCGAAGAGCAGCAGCGTGCTGGCGGGTGGCGACCATGCGACGAGTCGGGGCAGCATCTTTGCAAAGCGTTCGAGCGCGCGGCCGGTGACGAACTCGGCGGGCGGGGCCTTTATTTGTTCAAATCTTTCGGCGCGCACTTGTGCCCGGTCACGTAAGGCGAGTTGGCTTAATGCTGCGCGCAGGAAGTTCGCTTTTTTTTGTGTAGCTTCAACCAGGGTCGCGCGCAAATTCGAGCGGACGATAAGACACGGAATGATCGGCAACCCTGCGCCCGAGCCTACGTCAACGACATTCGCGGCCGCCGGCAGAAATCGCAATGCCACGAGCGATTCGAGGACGTGCCGGACGGCAAACTCTGCCGGCGCGCACGGTGCAACCAGATGCAGGCGCGCGTTCCAGACGCCGACAAACTCGAAGTAGTCCGTCAGCCGCGCAATTGTGGCGGGGCTGAGTTCCACTTCAAACTCCGGCGCGTGGCGGGCTAGTGCGCCGGTGAATTCATCGGTCGGATTGTTCATCTCGCTTCCGTTGACGGGCATCGCGCTCGGCGCGTAAGGTTAGCTTAGCGGAAGCGCGTTGCGGCCGCACGGTCTGCGTGGCTACAAGCCCGCCCGCGCCAACGCAAGAGCAGCACTATGCAACACCAACACAGCAGCAGGTTAATCGTCTGTTTATTGCTAGTCAGTCTTATGTCTGGCTTAGCAGCCCGCGCGGATGAGCCGACGACGAGCGCCCGTTCCCGTCCCACGCTCAAGACGCAGGCGGAGTTCGACGCGCTCGCGCGCATCAACACCGACACGGGCTATGCGCTGCCGCACGTCCTCTTCGTCATTGACCGGAGCAACAAGGATAAAATCTACTACGTCAACTCGAAGCGTTATCGTTTCCACAAAGATTTTGTCAACGGCACTTATCTGTCGCTCGAACGCGGGCAAGAGTTTTTTGAGAATAATTATCTGAAGCCGAACCGCCGCTTCATCATGGGGACGCTCGCTTATCAAACACCGATCAAGCGTTGGACGTTCGAGTTCTGGGAAGGCGACATGATCCCCTCCGAGCAGATCAAGCGCGCCGCCGAGGTCATACAGCAAAGCTTCTTCGCGCCCGTGGCCTTCAAACCGAACTCGCTACGACAAGACGACGCGGCGAACAGCATTGCCGGCCTGGCGCGGGTCTCCCAGAGCGACATCGCCAAAGAACAGGAGTATCAGCCGCTCAACCTGACGCGCGGCTTGGGGCGCATACACATCATCCCGAAGCTCGACGAGCATGTCGAGATCGGCTTCAACGAGATTCTTGTATTGGACGAAGTGCCCGTGAACCTGCCGCCCGTCGCGGGCATCATCACGACGAAACCTTCGACGCCGCTGTCGCACATCAACCTGCTCGCCAAATCATGGGGCGTGCCTAACGCTTACATCAAAGACGCGCAGAATTTGTTCAAACAGTATGATGGCTGGTGGGTTTCGTTCGAGACGAAACTCGGCGGCTACGAGATCAAACGGGCCGATCTCGATCAGTTGAAAGAATATCAAAAGCGACTCTACGAGCGGCACGATCTGATGCAACCGCGCGCCAATCTGGCCGTGACGCGCCTTGCTGCATTGGGCGAACAACGTGCGCGCATGGTTGATGTATACGGGGCGAAGTCGGCGAATCTGGGCGAGGTCGCGCACGCGCGCCTGCCCAACATCGTCGTGCCCGGCGGCTTCACGATTCCGCTGCACTACTATGATCAGTTCATCAAGGAGAACAAACTCACAGACGCGCTCTATGCGATGCTGAACGATCAGAAGTTCGTGCATGACCCGGCCTACCGGCGCGAGTATCTGACGCGGATGCGCGCGCAGATACAGGCGGGTACCGTGAGTGCTGAATTGCGCGGGCCCGTTCTGCAACGCGCGCACGCGGAGTTTGCGGACAAGGGTTTGTTCGTGCGCAGTTCGTCGAACGCTGAAGATTTGCCGCACTTCAACGGCGCGGGCCTCTACGCGACCGTGCCGAATGTACGCGGCGACGAGCAGTTGCTCGCGGCGATCAAAACCGTCTGGGCCTCGCTCTGGAATTTCGAGGCCTACGAAGCACGCGAGCGCGCCGGCATCGATCACGCAAAAACGTTCATGGCGGTGCTGATCCAGGAGGGCATCAACGCCGACAGCGCGGGCGTGATGATCACGACCGACCCCTATGATACGGACAATCGCGGCGCGATTTACATCAGCGCCAAGAAGGGCCTGGGCATCAAGGTGGTGGAAGGCAAAAAGATCGCCGAGCAGATTATCTTCAATCCGCGCGCCCAGGCCGTGCGCGTCTTGACCCGCTCGGCGGAAGACAGTCTGCTCACGTTCGACGCACAGGGCGGCGTCAAAGAGATGCCAATCACAGGCGAGCGCGCCGTATTGGATGACGCGACGGTGCGCCGGTTGGCGCAAGTGGCGGCCCGAATCAAGCGCGTGTTTGGCGGGCGCGAGCAAGACATTGAATGGCTCGTCGTGCGCGGCCAGGTCTACATTGTGCAGTCGCGGCCGTACATCGCGGGCCTGTGATGACTGTGAAAATTGAAGCCAGCGCGGATCAGGTTGGCAGGATTTCTTGAGTCGTTATTGAGTTAAAGGAAATCGAAATCAATGCGTGAGTTCGGTTTAGTTCTTTGCTGCACGGCCGCGGTTTTGCTGGCCGCTTGTGGGCGCGGCCCGGCACAGGCCGGCAACCGTGCGGCCGGCGGCATGAGCGATGCGGCGAACACGAATGCTAATGTGTCGCCCGCGCAGGCGCTGGCCAGCGGGCAACTCGATGCCGACATCGCCCAGCTTGAAGCGCAGGCCGAGACGCAACCGGAAGACGACACAGCGCGCACGGCCGTCGCTGCTGCATACGTCCGGCGTGCTAACGCTCTGCGCGCTGCCGGCCGCACGCCGGATGCGATGCGCGACTATCAGACCGCCCTGCGGTTCAACCCCGATAACGAAGACGCGCAACTTGGCCTCGAACAGTTAAATCAAGAAGCCGGCGCAGCCCCACGGGCCGACGATGGGCAACCGGTGACCGTGCCCGCGAAAAAACCGTGAATCGTGCGGCGTAAAGCGTACATAGAAAGAACCGCGTTTAAGCTGTTCACGGTTTGTGATTAACCATCAAATGCTGATCATTCCCGCTATCGATTTGCGAGACGGCCGGTGCGTGCGGCTGACGCAGGGGCGGCGCGACGCGGTTAAAATTTACGATGGCGACCCGGTGGAGATCGCGCGTCAGTTTGAAGCAGCGGGCGCGCAGATGCTGCATGTCGTTGATCTTGATGGCGCGTTTGCCGATGGGACAGCGCGCAATCGTGCAGTGGCCCGGCGGATCATTAGCGCGGTGCAAATGCCGGTGCAGTTCGGCGGCGGTTTGCGCGGCATCGCGGATGTGCAACAGTTGCTTGAGTACGGTGCGGCACAGGTCGTCATCGGCACGCTCGCGGCCGAGTCGCCGGAAACTCTGCGAAGCTTCGTGCAGTTATTCGGCGCACGCATCTGCGTCGGGATTGATGCGCGGGACGGCCAAGTGTTGACGCGCGGTTGGGAGACGCCGGCGCAATTGTCCGCGACCGAGTTGGCGCGGCGCGTGGCCGCAGTGGGGGTGGAGCGCATCATCTACACGGACGTGGCGCGCGACGGCATGCTCGGCGGCGTGAACGTCGAACAGACATGCGCGCTCGCGCAAGCATCGGGTTTGCGCGTCACCGCCTCGGGCGGCGTTTCCACGCTCGCTGATCTTGCAAGCTTACGGGCGGCGAGCGCGTGCGGGATAGATGGCGTGATTGTAGGCAAGGCCTTGTACGAAGGCCGGTTCACGTTACAAGAGGCGTTACAAGCAGTTTGAGCAATTTAACGCAAAGCTGCATGATTGAATGGCTGCATATCTTAAATGACTGAACAACTTTTCGCGGACAACATTTTGCGCGGGCGCGTCGCTTTCATCACCGGCGGCGGTACAGGCATCACGGGCGGCGTGGCGCGTGCGCTCGCAGAGACGGGCGCGCAGGTTGCGCTCGTCAGTCGCAAGCTTGAGCATCTAGAGCCGGCCGCCGAGCGCATCCGCGCGGCCGGGGGCGCGGCGCTCGCCATCGCCGCCGACGTGCGCGACTATGCGGAGATCGAGCGCGCGATTGCCGCGACCGTGACGCAGTTCGGCCGGATCGACATCGTGATCAACGGGGCGGCCGGCAACTTTCTCTGTCGCGCTGAAGAGATGTCGCCCAATGGCTTCGGCACGGTTGTGGACATTGATCTGAAAGGCACGTTCAATGTCTGCCGCGCGGCGTTCGACGAGTTGAAGAAGCGCGGCGGTTGTGTGCTGAACATCAGCGCGACGCTACAATATCTCGGCACACAGATGCAGTTGCACGCCTCGGCCGCGAAGGCCGGCGTGGACGCGCTGACGCGCAATCTCGCGGTCGAGTGGGGCGGCTACGGCATCCGCGTCAACGCCATCGCGCCCGGCCCTATCGAAGACACCGAAGGCATGAAGCGGTTGTTACCTGCGGCCCTCAAAGACAAGTTGCGCCATCGCATTCCCCTCAAACGCTTCGGCCGCACACGCGACATCGAGCACGCCGCCGTCTTTCTCTGCTCCGACGCGGCAAGTTTTATCAACGGCGCGATCCTCGTCGTTGATGGCGGCCACTGGCTGGCCGCGAGTCGGCTGCTAAATCCTGAAGGCTAACTGCACAAACAACCAACTGCCGCGCTTACGCCCGATGCTTGATCTGCAACCGGCATCATTCGCAGAGTTCACGCGCGAGATGGCGCGCGGCAACGTCGTGCCCGTTGTCCGCACGGTGCTGGCGGATTTGCAGACGCCGGTGAGCGCCTTCATGCGGCTAGCCGACGGGGCGGACTACGCTTTTCTGCTTGAATCAATCGAGGGCGGCGAGCGCGTGGCGCGCTACACGTTTCTCGGTGCGCGGCCCGAGATGATCGTGCGCGGGCGCGGGCCCGATACCTTCATCGAGCGCGGCGAGACGACGGAGACGCGCGCTGGCGTCAACGTCTTCGCTTTCTTACGCGAGCATTTTCGGCATTATCAACTTGCGACGCGGCCGCAACTCGCCCCGTTCGCGTGCGGCGCGGTCGGCTATCTCGCTTACGACGCTGTACGCTGGTTCGAGCCGGTACTGGATGATGGGCATACTGTCGAACGTGACGATGCCGTCTTCATGTTCTACCGCACGTTGCTCGCGTTCGATCGCGTGCGCCAGCAGATCGAGATCATTGCAGTCGTCCACACGAACGAGGCCGGCGGTAATCCCGTGCGCTTACGTCAACTTTACGAGGCGGCCGTTGCTGAAACTGAACGCATTGAGTCATTGCTCCGCGCAGGCACGCCACCATTGGCAGACGAGCGCACAAATAGGGAGCAACAGAGCAAACAGCAGCCCGCCGAAGCGCGCGAATTGCGCTTTATCTCGAACTGGACGCAAGTTGAGTTCGAGCGCGCGGTCGCGCAGGGTAAAGAACACATCGCGGCGGGCGACTGCTATCAAGTTGTGTTGTCGCAACGTCTCACGGCGGAGGTGCGCGCACCTGCCCTCACAATCTATCGCGCACTACGCGCGACAAATCCTTCGCCTTACATGTTCTTTTTGCGGCTCGGCACGGAGACAATTATCGGCGCATCGCCGGAGATGCTGGTGCGTTGTCGCGGCGCGGAGCTTGAATATCGACCTATCGCCGGCACGCGCCCGCGCGGTGTTGATGAAGCAGCGGATGCACGGCTTGGCGCAGAGTTGCGCGCCGACGAGAAGGAGGTCGCGGAGCATCTGATGCTTGTCGATCTGGGGCGCAACGATCTGGGGCGCGTCGCCGCATATGGCTCGGTTGAAGTACGGGAGTTAATGAACGTCGAGCGGTATTCGCACGTGCAGCATCTGGTCACGAGTTTACGCGCACGGCTGCGCGAGGGCGCGGATCGGTTCGATGCGCTGGCAGCGTGTTTCCCGGCCGGCACAGTCACGGGCGCACCGAAAGTGCGCGCCATGCAAATCATCAACGAACTTGAGCCTGACCGGCGCGGCATCTACGCCGGCTCGATCCTTTATCTCGACTACGCCGGCAATCTTGATTCGTGCATCGCCATCCGCACAATGATGCTGCGCGCCGGCCGCGCGGAAGTGCAGGCGGGCGCAGGCATCGTCGCCGATTCCATTCCGGCGCGCGAATACGAGGAGACCATGAACAAGGCCGGGGCGCTATTGCGTGCGCTTGAATTGGCCGAGCGCGGACTTTAAGTAGTCTGTCGGCAATTGACCGTAATTGTCCGTGGCTCTGCCGGCGTGGGTTGCACGTTAAAGATAATGCCGACAACTGACGGGACAAGGAACAACTGACGACGAACAGTGGACAGGCTTTATGCTTTTCGTGCTCGATAATTACGACTCGTTCACGTACAACCTCGTGCAATATCTGGGCGAGCTTGGGGCGGAGTTGGTCGTGCGCCGGAACAATGAGGTGACGGTGGCGGAGATTGCAAAGATGCGACCCGACAAAATTCTGCTCTCGCCGGGGCCGGGCACGCCCGATGAGGCCGGCGTGATGCTGGCGACCATCGCGCACTTCGCCGGGCGCGTGCCGCTGCTCGGCGTGTGTCTGGGGCATCAAGCCATCGGGCAGGCCTTCGGCGGCCGCGTCGTGCGCGCACCCGCGCCCGTGCATGGTAAGCCGGTCGAGATCGAGCATGACGGGCGCACCATTTTTCGCGCGCTGCCACAACGCTTCAAGGCCGGGCGTTATCATTCGCTCATCGTCGAACGCGCGGCGCTGCCGGATGCGCTCGAAGTGTCGGCCGAGTCGCCCGACGGCATCATCATGGCCCTGCGCCATCGCACGCTGCCGATTGAAGGCGTGCAATTTCATCCTGAGTCGATCCTGACGCCGATGGGCAAACAGTTGCTCGCAAATTTTTTAACCACCGATGCCCGTTGAACGACCTTCGTGGCTGCTACCGACGCCCGCGCGCCGCGACGAGCCGCAGGCGGGCACGGGTTTGCGGGCCTTGCTCCTGCGCTTGATGCGCGGCGAGAACTTGGCGCGCACAGAGGCGACCGCGCTGCTCGACGCGCTGCTCGACAATGCGACCACCGACGCGCAGATCGCCGCTGCGCTCGTCGCGCTCGCGGTCAAAGGCGAGACGGTCGAAGAACTCACAGGGATGGCGGCGGCGATGCGCGCCCGCGCGGTGCGGCTGCGCACACAACACACACGGTTTATCGACACGGCCGGCACAGGCTCAAGCGCGGCCAAGACCTTTAACGTCTCGACCGCCGCCGCTTTCGTCATCGCGGGCGCGGGGCTGCCCGTCGCCAAACACGGCAGCCGCGCGGCGACGAGTAGATCAGGCAGCGCCGACGTGTTGACCGCACTTGGCGTGGGCGTGACGGCCGCGCCGGCAGTGTCGGAACGTTGTCTGAACGAGATCGGCATCTGTTTTATGTTTGCGCCGCTCTATCATGGCGCGACAGCGCGCGTCGCGGGTGTGCGGCGCGAGTTGGGCGTACACACGACGTTCAATCTGCTCGGCCCGCTGACCAATCCTGCCGGTGCGCCGTGCCAGATCATTGGCGTCTGGCATGCGGCGCTGGTCGAACCGCTCGCGCACACACTCGCCGCGCTCGGCACAGAGCGCGCGTGGGTCGTGCATGGGCGCGACGGCTTGGATGAAGTGACGATTAGCGATAGCACCTTTGTGGCCGAAGCGCAGGGCGGGGAAGTGCGTACGTTTGAAGTTGCGCCGGAAGATTTCGAGTTGCCGCGCGCCCCGCTGGCCGCATTGCGTGGCGGCGACGCGGCCCAAAACGCGCACATCATCCATGCTGTGCTGGCCGGCACACGCCACGACGCGGCCCGTGCGCTCGTGCTAGCGAACGCCGCCGCCGCACTTTACGTCGGCGGCGCGGCGGACTCGCTACCGGCCGCGACGCAACTCGCCGCACAGAGTATCGACAGCGGCGCAGCACGCGGAAAGTTAGTGCAACTGATCGAAGCGACGAACGGGTAACGGGTCGGAGATGCGCAACGTATCAAATCAACAAACGGTTGATACGCGCAGAGGTAACGAAGTCGTGACTGAAGTTAAAGATTTTCTCACTACCATCATCGAGACCAAACGGCAACGCCTCGCGCGGGCGATGACCGAATACACGTTGCCGGAGATGCGCGCAGCCGCGAGCAATGCGCGCCACACGGCCATGCCAAACGCCTTGCACACCGCGTTAGCCCGGGCCGGCCACCTCAACATCATCGCGGAGATAAAACGAGCTTCACCGTCGAAGGGCGAGTTGCGGATGGAGCTTGAACCGGCTGAGGTGGCCCGGACTTACGTGAGCGGCGGCGCGGCCGCTATCTCCGTGTTGACTGAAGAGGATTATTTTCACGGCTCGCTGGCAGACCTGCGCGCGGTGCGTGCGGCGGTCGCATTGCCCGTTCTACGCAAAGACTTCATCTTTGATGAATGGCAGGTGTACGAAGCCGCCATAGCGGGTGCGGACGCGCTGCTCTTGATCGTGGCTGCACTTGACGATGAAAAACTCACGCGCCTGCGCCGGTTGACCGAAGAAGAACTAGGTATGGACGCGCTCGTCGAAGTCCACACGCGCGCCGAGTTGCGTCGCGCGGAAGCCTGCGGCGCGCGCATCATCGGTATCAATAATCGTAACCTGCGCACGTTCGAGGTCAGTCTAGAAACTTCCGTCGAACTGCGCACGGCAAGCGAGACGAACGCGCTCTTCGTCAGCGAAAGCGGCTTGCGCACAAATGCTGATCTGCGGCGGCTGGCTGCGTTCGGTTGCAACGCCTTTCTTATCGGCGAGACGTTGATGCGGGCCGCCGATCCGGCCGCCGCGCTATGTGAACTGCGCGGGTGGGCGCGGCTTTGAAATTTCAAATCTGAATTTTAAGCGTTGCGCTCAGCCAGCCGCCAACCATCAACGCGCCGTTAAGCGTCAAGAGCAAACCCGCATGGTTTTAGTCAAGGTCTGTGGCATTACGAACTATGAGGATGCGGCGCTGGCCGTCGCCGCGGGCGCGGGTGCGTTGGGCTTTAACTTCTATGCCCGAAGCCCACGCTTCATTCCGCCGCAGGCGGCGCGCCGGATTATCGAGAGGCTGCCGCCGGCTGTTTTGCCGGTCGGCATCTTCGTGAATGAAGCCGCGCCGGAGACGGTTGCGCGGATGGCGGCAGCGGCCGGGGTGCCGATGGTGCAACTCCACGGCGACGAATCAGCGGCTTACTGCGCGCAGTTGTCGGCCTATGAGGTGATCAAAGCCCTGCGCGTTGGTGCGGCGTTTGCCCCGGAGCAGGCGTCGAGTTTTCCTGTGCATGCGATCCTCCTGGATGCTTATAGCCCGCAGGCGCACGGCGGCACAGGGTTGACATTCGATTGGGCCCTCGCGCGGCGCACGCGCGAACTGGTCGCCAGACTGTTTCTCGCGGGCGGGTTGACGGCAGAGAACGTTGGGGCAGCCATCGCGGCGGTGCAGCCGTTCGCGGTTGACGTGTGCAGCGGTGTCGAGGCCGCACCCGGCCGGAAGGATGCCGCTAAATTGCGGGCGTTTCTCGCCGCCGTGCGCGCGGCGGAGAAATAACTTGACGGTGCGCCGGGCTGATCGAGTATCCTACCTGCCTGATAGATTTTTTATCTCGGCGCGGCCATTGCGGGTTGGTCGGCAGCAACTGCAACTCCCTAAACTCACCTCACCGTATTAACTTCGTCAACGTCGCTAACGTCGCGCTAGTTTTCGTTTACATAGATGAGCGCTCCCGCGCAGGCAACAGGCAAACAAGAGCTGACGGGCCGTGATCAGGGTCGTGTCCTGCTGGTCACGAACGCGCCGATGCCCGTCTATCAAGCAGCGTTAGAGGGCGCAGGCTTCGCGGTGGTCGGCGTCGGCGGTGGCATGGGTGCGCTGGTGCGCCTACGCAGTGCCCGGCCGCATGTTGTCTTGCTCGACGCGCACCTCGCTGGTGTGAGCGCGGATGAATTTGCGCGCCTGCTCATCAAGGTGCAAGATGGCCTGCCGTTCATTCTCATCGGCGCAGACGAGGCCGACGCCGCGCGCCGTGAGCATGCGCTGCAAGTAGGCGCGTACGACTACATTCAAGTGCCACGTGATCTCGCACTGCTGGTCGCGCGCACGGAGCAGTTGGTCAAACTCAAACAGGCGATGGATAGTTTACGGGCGGAAGCAGACCGCGATTATTTGACCGGGCTGGCGAACCGGCGGCGCTTCCGCACCGCCCTCGGCAATGAACTCGAACGCTGGCGACGCTACCGGACGCCCTGCGCGCTGCTACTTGTTGATATAGATCACATGAAGCAGATCAACGATGCGCACGGCCATTCGGCCGGTGACGTTGCTATCCGCCACGTCGCCGCTGCGCTCGTTGCGCTCTCGCGCGATAACGACACAGCCGCGCGGCTGGGCGGGGAAGAGTTTGCCTTGCTGCTCGCGGGCGCGACGGAAGCGAGTGCGGGCGCAGCGGCGGAACGGTTGCGTCAGGCCGTGTGCGATACGCCGGTCGAACATGTCGGCCCGGTGACGATCAGCATCGGCGTCGCCGCTTGTCCCGCGCACGCGACGACGGAGCGCACGCTCTACGCTGCCAGCGATGCCGCGCTTTACCGGGCCAAGGACGCGGGCCGCAATTGCGTCATGTTCGCCGCGCCGTTCAGTCAACCGTAAAGGCCGGTGTTACAATTACGGCCAATGTCGAATCAATTTATTGACCGGCCCGACGCGCGCGGGCATTGGGGCCCGTATGGCGGGCGCTTCGTGCCGGAGACCTTGATGGCCCCGCTCGAAGAGTTGACCGCTGCCTACGAGGCCGCACGCAGCGATGAATCATTTCAAGCGGAATTCAATCAACTACTGCGCGACTACTCCGGCCGGCCCACGCCCCTCGGGCACGCTGCGCGGCTGACTGCGCACGCGGGGGGCGCACGCATCTACCTCAAACGCGAAGACCTCTCGCACACAGGCTCGCACAAGATCAACAACGCGCTCGGGCAAATCCTGCTCGCGCGGCGCATGGGCAAGCAGCGCATCATCGCCGAGACGGGCGCGGGGCAACACGGGGTCGCGACGGCCACCGTCTGCGCCCTGTTCGGCTTGCCGTGTATCGTCTATATGGGTGCGGAGGATGTGCGGCGGCAACGGCTCAACGTCTTTCGTATGCAGTTGCTGGGCGCGGAAGTGCGCGAGGTGGACGCCGGCGCGCGCACGCTCAAAGATGCGATCAACGAAGCGTTGCGCGATTGGGTGACGAACGTTGCGGACACTTACTACTTGCTGGGCAGCGCATTGGGGCCGCACCCGTACCCACTGATGGTGCGCGATTTTCAGAGCGTCATCGGGCGCGAAGCGCGGGCGCAGATGTTGGAGCGGGCCGGGCGCTTGCCTGATACGCTCGTGGCGTGCGTCGGCGGCGGGTCGAACTCCATCGGTTTGTTCCACCCCTTTCTCGCCGACGTAGGCGTGCGCATGATCGGCGTCGAAGCGGGCGGGCGCGGCGGCGCGCTGGGCGAGCATGCGGCGCGCTTCAACACGGATGGCGGCGGCCATCCGGGCGTGTTGCAAGGCACGATGAGCTACGTGCTGCAAGACGAGCGTGGGCAAATTGCCGCGACGCATTCGATCTCAGCCGGACTCGATTATCCCTCCATCGGCCCTGAGCATGCATTCTTGCACGACGCCGGCCGCGTCGAATACGTCTCGGCTTCGGACGCTGATGCGCTCGCGGCTTTTCGCCTGCTCTCAGAATTGGAAGGCATCATCCCCGCGCTTGAATCGGCGCATGCGGTGGCGCATGCGTTGCGCGTCGCGGGCCAGATGACAGGTGAACAGACCCTGATCATTAATATTTCCGGGCGCGGCGACAAGGATGTACAGACGGTCGCGGATGTATTGCGCACAGCCGACGGAGCGGCAGTTTGAGTCGCATTGCGGCACAGTTTGCGCGGCTCAAACGCGACGGGCAGCGCGGCTTCATCCCGTTCATCACGGCGGGCGATCCCGATTTGACCACGACGCGCGCTCTGATCATCGAGTTGGCCCGCGCCGGCGCGAGCGTGATCGAACTTGGTGTACCGTTCAGCGATCCGATGGCGGATGGGCCCGTGATTCAACGCGCGTCCGAACGGGCCCTGAAACATGATACCAGCGTCGCGGACGTGCTGGCTGTTGTCGCGGACGTGCGGCATGAGACAGACGTGCCCATCGTCTTGTTCAGTTACTACAATCCGCTATTGCGCTACGGGCTTGAGCGTCTATGCGGCGCGGCACAGCGCGCGGGCGTTGATGGGCTATTGGTGACAGACCTTGCGCCGGAGGAGGCGGAAGAGTTTGCCGCCCTGCTCAGGCAGCACGAACTCGATCTGATCTTTCTCGTTGCGCCCACTTCGACCGACACGCGGTTGCGCATGGTGGCCGCCCGCGCGAGCGGTTTTATCTACGCCGTCTCGCGCGCAGGTGTCACCGGAGCGCAGCGCGAAGTCAGCACGGAAGCTGAACGGTTGGTGCGGCGTGTGCGTGCGATTACCGATCTGCCGGTCGCGGTTGGCTTCGGCATCTCGTCGCGGGCGCAGGTCGCGGAAGTCGGCCGTTATGCCGACGCGGCCGTCGTCGGCTCAGCGCTCGTCGCAGAAATTGAAAGACACGCGGGCGCACCCGATCTGGTCGCCCGCACCGGTGCGTTCGTGCGTACGCTATTGCTTGAGTGAGTCTTTAGCGGTCTTTCCTTTGCGTGAGACTCTGACGCACAACGCAATAACCTGATGCAAACCGCATAGTTGGACGCGAATAAGGCGCAGGCGGTTAGGCTGGACTGATTTTGAGTTGAGCCAGGGGGCGCTTTTGGCGTATCCTGCGCGCGTCTTTGAAACCGCGTACATGCCGCCCGGTAGGGCGCGGCACGAACCTCACCTGCGAACGGTGAAAAATATTTTGTTGCATGGGTGAAACGGCGTTCCATTCTTGCGTTGTCTGTGCTATACTGCCCGCCGGTTCTTAGAGACCAGCAGGATTCACAACGACGCGAGAAGAGAGGACGAAGAAAGTGATAGGTGCAATGGCTGATAGATTCAACACGGATCGTGGCAAGGCGGTCGAAGCGGCGCTCTTAAACATCGAAAAGAAATTTGGCAAAGGCTCGATCATGCGTTTGGGTGAGCGCGAGATCGCGGACGTGCTATCGATCTCGACCACATCGCTTTCGCTCGATGCCTCGATTGGCATCGGCGGCGTCCCGCGCGGGCGCGTAATTGAGATTTACGGGCCGGAAAGTTCCGGCAAGACGACGCTGGCGCTGCACATCGTCAGCGAGGCGCAGAAAGTGGGTGGCGTCGCGGCCTACATTGACGCGGAGCATGCGATGGACGCAGAGTACGCTGGCAAACTCGGCGTCAACATAGACGACTTGCTGATCTCGCAGCCCGATTCGGGTGAGCAGGCATTGGAGATCACGGAGGCGTTGGTGCGCTCGAACGGCGTGGACGTGATCGTGATCGACTCGGTGGCGGCCCTTGTGCCGCGCGCAGAGTTGGACGGCGAGATGGGCGACAGCTTGCCGGGTTTACAAGCGCGCCTCATGTCGCAGGCGCTCCGCAAATTAACGGCGGTTGTCTCCTCGTCGAACACGAGTTTGATCTTCATCAACCAGATCCGCGAGAAAATCGGCGTCATGTTCGGTTCGCCGGAGACGACGAGCGGCGGCCGCGCCCTCAAGTTCTATGCCAGCCTACGGCTCGACATCCGGCGCATTGGCGCGATTAAAGATGGCGACCGCATTGTCGGCAACCGCACGAAGGTCAAGGTGGTGAAGAACAAAGTTGCACCGCCGTTCCGCGAGTGCGAGTTCGACATCATGTACGGCGAAGGTATCTCGCGCGAGGGCGACGTACTCGATCTAGCGGTCGTGCATAAAGTCGTCGAGAAGAGCGGCGCGTGGTTCTCTTACAAGGGCGAGCGGCTTGGCCAGGGGCGCGAGAACTCCAAGCAGACGTTGAAGGATGATGCTGGGATGCGGTTGCGCATCGAGAATGAGGTGCGCTTGGCGCTCGGCATCCCCCTGCGCGAAGTGGTCGCGGAGGAGAAGCCTGATAAGACCGAAAAGACGGAAACGGCCGCGACCAGCAAGAAGTAATCAAACTCCAATGGCACTAGCAGCCGCCAACGACCGGATGCGCTTATTAGCGCGCGGTCATTGGCGGCTGCCTCCGTGTCTTTACACGCCGTAGGTCCACGCGCATAATCTGCGCGGCCCATTGTACTCTCATGTCGAGTTTAGCTAGTGATGGCAGAATCAATACTCATCAAAGGCGGCACGCTCGTTACCGTAGACGAAGATGACGCGATCATTGCGGGCGACCTGCTCGTGCGGGATGGCCGCATTGCGGCCATCGGCGAAATCACGGAGCGCGCGGACGAGATCATAGACGCGCGTGGTTGCGCTGTCCTGCCCGGCTTCATCCAGACACACATACACCTCTGCCAGACGCTCTTTCGGGGCGCGGCCGATGACCTGCCGCTGATTGATTGGTTGAAGCAGCGTGTCTGGCCGCTGGAAGCCGCGCATACGTCCCTCTCTGTGCGCGCTGCCGCGCGGCTGGGTATCGCGGAGATGATCAAGGGCGGTACAACCTGCGCGCTGACGATGGAGACGGTCAAACATACGAGTGAAGTCTGCCGTGTGGTCGCGGAGTCTGGCTTTCGCGCCACGGTCGGCAAATGCATGATGGACGCAGGCGACGATGTGCCGGCCGCGCTGCACGAACAGACTGACGATTCAATCAACGAATCGCTCGCGCTGATCGCCGAGTGGCATGGCCGCGCAGACGGTCGCGTGCGATGCTGCTTCGCGCCGCGTTTCGCCATTAGCTGCACACGTGAATTGCTTGAACGAGTAGCGCAACTCGCACGCACGCATGGCGTGCTCGTGCATACGCATGCTTCGGAGAATCGCGCGGAGATAGAAATGGTCGAAGCCGCGACGGGGCAACGTAACATCGCCTATTTGAACGCGGTCGGTCTCGCCGCCCCACACGTCGCGCTGGCGCATTGCGTCCACGTGAATGAAGATGAGTTAGCCATTCTCGCGCGCACGGGAACGCACGTGCTGCATTGTCCTTCGTCGAATCTAAAATTAGGCTCGGGCCTCGCGCCCATTGCAGAGATGCTTGCACGCGGCATCTCTGTCTCGCTCGGCGCGGACGGCGCGCCTTGCAATAACCGGCTCGACATGTTCACGGAGATGCGGCTAGCCGCCCTACTGCAAAAGATGCGACGGGGACCGGACGCCCTGCCCGCCCGCCACGTTCTGCGGTTGGCAACCATAGCAGGTGCGCACGCGCTCGGCTTGCAGGCTGAGCTTGGTAGCCTCGAACTCGGCAAGCGCGCCGATATCTCCATTCTGAATTTGGAACGACTCCATCTGACGCCGCGCCCTGATGTTGTCTCCAGCATCGTGTACGCAGCGCAGGCGAGCGATGTCCGTGACTTACTGATTGATGGCCAGATCGTTTTGCGCAATGGTACGTTGCTTAGTCTGTCCGAGCGCGACGTACTGACTGACGCGCGCGAACAGACTGAACAGTTGTACAAACGTGCAGCGATTTAAGAATTGTATATTTGCAGAGCGCTGACGGGTAAAAAGCTGTGCCGGCTTGGAGGTTGCGCAAGCGGGGGGCGCTGCGGCGGCCAAACCGGCACGGGCGGGCGTCTAAGTTTTGTCTCGGATGTTATCTTGCGACAAGCTGGCTGTGGCAGTCAGCACATCCATCAACGCGGGCGATTATATACATCACGGCTGAATTGTCAACGACTTTTTGTGACTAATTCGACAAAATTAGCCCGATGTAGTGTGCTAATTTGAAATTCATGTGGCACCTTATTTGTTCGCTGCCTCCTCGCATGAGATGACTTCTTTGATCAGGGCCGCATGTTTCAGCATGAGGAAGGGTGAGGAACAGTATGAATCATCAGCTTGAGAACAAGTGGGCGTTGGTCACGGGCGGTAGTCGGGGCATCGGGGCCGCCATCGTCAAGCGGCTTGCGCGCGAAGGCGCACACGTCGCGCTGACCTATGTCAGCAAGCCCGACCAAGCCAACGAAACAGTTAAGGCGGCGCAGGCGCTAGGTGTGCGGGCGATTGCCATCCAAGCCGACAGCGCAGATGCAGCGGCGGTGGTTGCTGCCGTGGAGCGAACGGTCGGGGAGTTGGGCGGCATTGATATTCTGGTGAACAATGCGGGCATCGGCGTGATGGCCCCCATTGCTGACTACCGGCTGGAAGATTTTGATCGCACGTTGGCGGTGAACCTGCGCGCCGTGTTTGTCGCCACGCAGGCGGCCGTCAAACACATGCAGACGGGCGGGCGCGTCATCACGATTGGCAGTTGCAACGCCGAGCGCATGCCATTTGTGGGCGGCGCGGTGTACGCCATGAGCAAGGCCGGGCTGGTGGGACTGGTCAAAGGACTGGCGCGCGACCTCGGCCCGCGCGGCATCACCGTGAACAACGTGCAGCCGGGGCCGATTGACACCGACCTGAACCCCGCCGACAGCGAATTTGCCGAGATGTTGCGGACGTCGGTCATGGCTCTACCGCGCTATGGCACCGCCGACGAGGTAGCGGCGATGGTCGCTTATCTTGCCAGCCCCGCAGCGGGCTTTGTCACCGGCGCAAGCCTGACGATTGACGGGGGCTTCACTGCGTAGTCCTCTGAGCCTCCATTGGTTGGTTGACCTGCGGCGCTTGCCCCGCGCTCATTAAGTTTCTAAACCGTGCAACTCCCAAGTGGTTTGCAAGCGACTGTCGAGCGGACGCATGGCGCGGCGGGGCGCGAGTGGCTCGGGGCATTACCCGGTATATTGCGCGAGTGTCGGGCGCGTTGGGCGCTTGAACTTGATGAGCCATTTGCGAATCTGTCTTACAATTTGGTGCTGCCGGGGCGGACTGCCACGGGCACAGAGATCGTGCTGAAAGTCGGGGTGCCTTGTCGTGAGTTGCTGACAGAGGCGGCAGCCCTCGGCCTGTATGATGGGCGCGGCGCGGTGCGTTTGTTAGACCATGACGCACCGCGCGGCATGTTGTTGTTGGCGCGCGTCACGCCGGGCGAGATGCTTTACGAATTGCAGTGTGACCCGGCTGCCACGCGCACCGCCGCGACGCTGATGCGGCAGTTGTGGCGCACGCCGCCGGCGGAGCATGCCTTCCCCTCATTGGCCGTCTGGTTCAAAGCTTTCGAGCGATTCCGCCAGCAATATGGCGCAGGGAACGGCCCTTTTCCGCCAGGCTTGACCGCACGCGCCGAGCGCACTTTTATTGAACTGAACGAATCATCCGGGCAAAGTGTGTTGCTGCATGGCGATCTGCATCACGGCAATATCCTATTTGCGGCAGCCGGTGGATGGATGGCTATTGATCCAAAAGGACTGTGCGGCGATCCAGGTTACGAGATGGGCACTTTTATGTTGAATCAATTGCCGGTCGGAGCGGCCGACGCGGAAACATTGGCCGTGCTCGCGCAACGGCTCATGACCTTCGCGGCTGAGTTGCAAATGGAGCGCACCAGACTTGCCCGTTGGGCCTTTTGCCATGCCGTGCTGTCGGCGTTATGGAGCTTAGAGGAGGCCGACGACTGGCAACCTACTATTCGTCTGGCCCAGATGTTGGAATCGTTAACGTAGGCAGGCATGTGCTGATAAAAAAGAGAGAGACCCGTTGCGCTCTCCCCTTCGCAACGGGTCTCCCTTATGCGGTCGCTCGCTTACGTTTTGACAGGAGCAACCGAACTCGGCAATAACTTTGCAAACTTGATTTTGTTGGAGGCTGACCCGCGCTCTCCCCTTCGCTTGCCAGCCCCCTCCGCACCGACAACCGCCTGGCTGTCGATCCTTGGTTAACCTTAGCGCGCCGTGTACTCAGGCAGGCGCACGCTCCGGTTCAACACCACCCCAAATTCTGTGCCGGACTTCACTTCGGCTTCTTTCTCTTTCTCAAGTACGCGGCCGCCAGTGCCGAGCGCACCGCCGATGAGCGCGCCGATGCCCGCGCCTTTACCGCCGCCCGCGATAGCGCCGATGACTGCGCCCGTCGCTGCGCCGCCGCCGATGAAGACCGCATCGCGCTTCGAGTTTGAGCGACCTTTAACGGTGCTCTCTGAATCAGAGTTCACCTGATCGGTCTGCAAGGTGGTCAACGAGCCGTTGATCGTGTAGCTCGCGTGATTAGGCAACTCGATTGAGTTGAAAGCCACAGAGATATTGCCGGGCGAGCGGCGTTCGGCGCGCCGCACGGTCGCCACACGGCCCCAGACCTTGCTGCCGACCGGGAGCAATTCCACGCCGGAGTCAGAGCGCACCGGCTCGGTCACGGTCGTCTCAAAGCGGTCGCCGACGCGCGCCGTCCTGGAATTCAATTCGCTCTCCATACGCACGCGGATCGTCTGATCCGTATTCAGCGTGTAGTAACGCACGGCCGGCGTGCTGGTGCGGGTCGTGGTGCGCGTTGTCGTGCGCCGGTGCAAGGTCGGGCGTGTGCGCCGACGTTGCGCGGCGGCCGGCAAAACGCTGCCGGCGACGAGCGCGAGAATGGCAAATAAACTGAGGGCGCGTTGCGCCACATTTTTACGGGTCATACTACTCATGCTGCTCCTCCTCTAAATGCCGGACACTTGTTTGTTGTCATCTGTCTGACGACTGCGTTGTGTCCGGCGTGGTGTGTTAGTGCAACGTGCATGCCACAACCGTTCCACGATAAAAAGGCCTGATCTACGGGGAAAAACGGCGAACAGCGACACACACCTGCATGGGATGAGGCGTTCTGCATCGACGATGTGCGCGAGAGTGCGTACTGTCTTGCACTATTTCGTATGACTTGATTGTAGCATAATTGTAAGAATGCCTCGTTTGCGGATTTGTGCGCCTGCGAGGATGAGTTATGCGCGACAGCGGCAACAGCGCAACCACGTAGCTACACGAAACAACACGAGCTGAAATCATAAACTCCGGGGCAACTGTTTAGGTTGCTCTGCGGTTAACTTTTCCCGCTGGGCATGCGTGACGTGAGCCTAGCAGCGTGCTGGATTGCGCGTGCATCGCTGTCTTCGGTTACAATCACGGGCAGCGCCGCAACGAAAAATCTATGCACCCTGTAAAGAGGAGACGTTTTATGAGCACACCCGCAATCGCGCCGGACACGGTTCCGTCACTGCCGCGCATCAACGAGCCGGCCCCGAACTTCGAGGCCAAATCAACGCATGGCCCGTTGAAGCTCTCGGACTTCAACGGTAAATGGATCGTTTTATTCTCGCACCCGGCGGACTTCACGCCGGTCTGCTCGACCGAGTTCATCGAGTTCGCGCGCCGTGCCGATGAGTTCGCCAAACGTGGCGTGCAACTGATCGGGCTGTCCGTTGATTCCGTGCCCGCGCACATCGCCTGGATCAGAAATATCGAGCAGCACTTTCCCGACGTGAAGATCACGTTTCCCGTCATCGCCGATCTCGACACGAAGGTCGCGCAGAAGTACGGCCTCATCCACCCGTCCGCGTCCGAGACGGCGACCGTGCGGGCAGTTTTCGTCATCGACGACAAGGGCATCATCCGCGCGCTCATCTATTATCCGATGTCTTTGGGACGCAACATTGATGAGATCGTGCGCGTCATCGACGGCTTGCAGACCGCCGACACGAACGCTTGCGCCACGCCCGCAAATTGGCGGCCCGGCGACAAAGTGGTCGTGCCGCCGCCGCAGACCATCGCCGACGCCGAGAAGCGACTGCAATCAGATTACGAAGTCACCGACTGGTATTTCGCCAAGCGCTCACTGTCATAAATCAGCCGGGTCGAGGGAGTCAAGCGCCGCGGCTTTGTGCAGGCGAGCGAGCATCTGGTCATCGTTTGCCGCACAGCGACGCGGCGCATATTATGTGGAAAAGTATGGTGCAGGAACCGCGGGACAAAAGCTTGGACTTACAGACGCGCGACATCGCCACGCAACTCGTGCATGCAGGCGAGCGGCTGCCGCCACGGCCGGGCGCGCCCGTCGCCACGCCCATTTATGCGACCGCGACTTACACCTACGATTCGATGGCCGAGATGGACGCCGTCTTCGCCGATGACAGTCTCGGCTACGCCTACGCCCGCTACGGCAACCCGACCACGCACGCGCTTGAGGTCGCGCTCACGATATTGGAAGCAGGCGCGGGCGCATGCGCCTACGCTTCCGGCATGGCCGCGCTCCACGCGGCCTTGCTCGCCTGTGAACTCACGCCCGGCGCGACCGTCCTCGCCGCCCAAGACCTATACGGCACGACCACGAATCTGCTGGATACGGTCTTCGCGCAGATGGGTGTTAAGACCGTGACGGCCGATTTCAATGACCTGGCAGCCATGCGCGCCACAGCAGAAGAGGCACGTCCGCGCGTGTTGCTCGCGGAGACGATCTCGAACCCGCTGCTGCGCGTTTGCGATATAGAGGCGTGCGCGGAAGTCGCCCGCGCGGTTGGTGCGCGATTCATTGTGGACAACACGTTCGCGTCACCCTTCTTGTGTCAGCCATTGACGCTCGGCGCGGACATCGTCGTCCACAGTGCAACTAAATATCTGAGCGGGCACGGCGACGCCCTGGGCGGTATCGCCGTCGTCTCCGAGCCGGAGTTGCATGCTGTGCTGGTCGGGTTGAAGAAGAGCGTGGGCGGTGTGCTGAGTGTCTGGGAGGCGCACGAGATTTTGCGCGGCGTGAAGACGCTCGGCCTGCGCGTGGAGCGGCAATGCGCGAACGCGCGCCAGTTGGCGGAGCGTCTGCGCGGGCATCCAGGCATCGCGCGCGTCTATCATCCCGGTTTCGGCGCGAACGCGGCGCAGTACGATCTGGCCGCGCGCCTGCTGCGCCGGCCGCACACGGGCGCGCTCGTCTCGCTTGAATTGCGCGACAACACCCGCGCGGCTGCGTATCGCTTTATTGATGCCTTGCGCTTATGTGTGCGGTTGACAAGTCTCGGCGATGTGGTGACGTGCGTGCTGCATCCGATGACGGCTTCGCATCGCAGCCTCGCGCCTGAGCGCCGACGGCAACTCGGTATCGGCGACGGCCTCGTGCGTATTTCGGTCGGCATCGAAGCCTTCGCGGATATAGTCGGCGACATCGAGCAGGCGCTCGCCGCCGCAGTGAGTTAGGAGCGCAATGTCCGGTGGGTTGTTAGTACATGCGGGAAGCGTTGCGGGTCAAGTTGATCTCATAACGCAAATCGGTAACACGCCGTTGCTGCGTCTCAGGCGCATGGCTGATGTGCTGCCCGATGGGGTTGAAATTTACGCGAAGGCCGAACACTTGAATCCGGGTGGGTCGGTGAAAGACCGGCCGGCGCGAGCGATGATCCTCGCGGGCGAGCAGGCGGGCTTGTTGACGCCGGACAAGATCATCCTCGATGCGACAAGTGGCAACACCGGCATCGCCTACGCCATGATTGGCGCGGCGCGCGGTTATCGGGTCGCGCTCTGTCTGCCCGCGAACGCGAACGTCGAGCGTAAGCGGACGCTCCGCATCTATGGCGCGGAGTTGATCGAGACCGATCCGCTCGCCGGGGCCGACGGCGCGCAACTACAGGCGCAGGAACTCGCCGCGCGCGAGCCAAACAAATATTTCTATCCTGATCAATACAACAACGTGGCCAACTGGCGCGCGCACTACGAAGGTACAGGCCCCGAAATCTGGACGCAGACCGCCGGGCGCGTGACGCATTTCGTCGCGGGCATGGGCACGTCGGGCACGCTGATGGGCGTCGGGCGCAGGCTCAAAGAGTACGAGCCGCGCGTCCGCCTCGTCGCCGTGCAACCCGACTCGCCATTGCACGGACTCGAAGGCATGAAGCATTACGCAACTGCGCTGGTGCCGGGCATCTACGATCCGTCATTGCCGGACGAGCAGATCGAGATCGCAACCGAAGAGGCCTACGCCATGACGCGCCGGCTGGCGCGCGAAGATGGTTTGTTCGTCGGCATTAGCTCCGGCGCGAACGTCACGGCCGCGTTGCGGCTGGCGCGCACACTGACGGCCGGGGCAGTCGTCGTTACCATCCTCTGCGACGAAGGCGCGCGTTACTTGAGCGAACACTTCTGGGATGAGCCGAGCGCATGATCGAATTGAGCGCACAGCACGGGGGCGAGTTGCGGCAGCACGCGGAAGCAGAGTATCCGTACGAGTGTTGCGGGCTGCTCCTTGGTCGGTTCACGACGGACGGGCATAAGGTTGTGGTCGAGACTTATCCGGTCTCGAACGCGCGCGAAGAAGCGGCCCGGCATCATCGTTCGCTCATTCTGCCCGCAGAGATGTTGCGCGGCGAACGGCATGCGCGCACGCGCGGCCTCGAAGTGGTAGGCAATTATCATTCGCACCCGGAGCACCCGGCCGTGCCGTCGGCGTTTGATCTGGAACACGCTTGGCCGACCTGGTCTTACCTCATCGTCTCGGTGCAACAGGGGCGGGCGGCTGATCTGCGTTCGTGGGAGTTGGAGCCGGATCGATCACGCTTTAATGCAGAGGAAATTGCGGAAGGAGTTTAATGTATGGCAGTGAAAGTTTTCATCCCGACGGCGCTCAAGCAGTTCGCGGGCGGGCGGTCGGAAATTGAAGTTGAAGGCGGGACGGTTGGCGAGGCGCTGGAGCGCGTGATGCAGGCGCACGGTGAACTGCGTAAGCACCTGTACAGCGACGAGAGCAAGTTGCGCAGCTTCGTTAATGTCTATGTCAATGACGAGGACATACGGAGCGGGCAGCGGCTTGACACGCCGGTGCAGGATGGCGACACGGTCTCGATTGTGCCGGCGATTGCGGGTGGCGTGGCAACGGAAATGGAGATCGCGGATAGGGAACTGCCGAAACTGTCGCATGCGGAGATCGCGCGGTACAGTCGGCATTTGATCATGCCGGAGGTTGGCATGGAGGGGCAGCGCAAGTTGAAGGCAGCGCGCGTGCTGATGATCGGCACGGGCGGCTTGGGTGCGCCGCTCGGTATGTATCTGGCAGCGGCGGGCGTCGGCACGCTGGGGTTGGTGGACTTCGACGTGGTGGACGAGTCGAACTTGCAGCGGCAAATCGTGCATGGCACAAAGGATGTCGGCCGCCCTAAGATCGAGTCGGCGCGCGACCGGCTAAGCGACATCAACCCGCACATCAAGATCGAGACTTACGAAACACAACTGACGAGCGCGAACGCGTTGGAGTTGTTCCGCGAGTATGACGTGATCGCGGACGGCACGGACAATTTCCCGACGCGCTATCTGGTCAACGACGCCTGCGTACTATTGGGCAAGCCGAATGTTTACGGCTCGATCTTCCGCTTCGAGGGCCAGGCGAGCGTCTTCTGGGCCGAGCGCGGCGCATGTTATCGCTGCTTGTACGCGGAACCGCCGCCGCCCGGTTTAGTGCCATCGTGCGCCGAGGGTGGCGTACTCGGCGTGCTGCCCGGTATCGTCGGCGCGATTCAAGCGAATGAGACGATCAAGTTGATTCTGGGCGACGGCGAGCCGCTGATCAATCGGCTGTTGTTATTCGATGCTTGGAAGATGCGCTTCCGCGAGTTGAAACTGCGAAAAGACCCGGAGTGCCCGGTCTGCGGGCCGCGCGCGACGATCAAAGAGTTGATTGACTATGAAGCATTCTGCGGGCTGCGTCCGCCGGCTGCCGCACAGACACAGGAGGAAAAGCCACAGATGGAAGAGATGACCGCGACTGAACTCAAGCAACGCCTTGATCGGGGTGATGACGTGCAACTCATAGACGTGCGCGAGCCGCACGAATATGAGATCGCGAAACTCGAACAGGCCAAATTGATCCCGCTCGGGCAGGTCGTGAACCGCATGAGCGAGATCGACCCGAACCGCGAAACGGTGGTGCATTGCAAGATGGGCGGCCGGAGCGCGAAAGCCATCGAGGCGCTCAAGCGCGCGGGCTTTACGGGCCGCCTCACCAATCTACAAGGCGGCATCACGGCCTGGTCGAACGATGTTGACCCGTCAATCCCGAAATACTGAGCTAACAGCAATCTACCTGACCGGGGAAAACGCCTGCCCTTTAGCGCAGGCGTTTTTCTTTGCGCCGCCGGTTGTCGCGTAGCGACAGCACAGTGCAGAGATGCGCGGGTGTGCGCTGACTTTAGGCCGACACCGGCTCGCTCGTTTGCCCGTTGAGCGTTGGCTCGCCAACGCTGGCAGCCCGCGCGGAAAGCGGGAGAAAGGGGCGCTCGCAGAACCGGAAGAACAGGTAAGCGGCGGCCACGCTGAGCGGCATCATGATCAGGATGGCCACGACGAAACCCGGTATGCCCCGACCGGTGAAACGCCATATCTCCAGCAGCACGAGTTCATGGGTTAGGTACAACGAGTAGGAAAAGAGACCGATGCTTGCGCTCCAGCGCCAGAGGCGCGGCGCATTGCGCCCCAGCCGGCCGGTGAGCTCGGCGGTGACGACGCGGTTGACTAAAACGAAGAGGCCGACGGCCCAGAGCGGATGGGTCAACAGCCACATGCCATCATGCACGTACCACGTCAGCCGGATGTTTTCCTGCAAGTAAGCCAGTCCGGCGGCGGCCGCCAACGCCGCCAGCGCAACGCGCCAACTACGACACCAGCGCGGCAACACAAAGAGGCCACAGGCCGCTTCTACGCCGACCGCGCCCAGGGCCCAGGTGAACCAATGCGCCGCCGCCGCCTCATTCACCGGCAGAAAGAAGCCGTAACGATTTTTGACCACTAGACTCAGCAGCAACCAGCCGACGCGCGCGCCTAAGCAGCACGCGAGGGCCGTGCGCCAGCCCCAGCGGCGGCGGAGGAACAGCAAGCCGAAGTAGGCAAGGTAGAGTTGTTCTTCGAGGGCGAGCGTCCAGAAGACGCCGTTGATGCTGTAAGCCGTCTGCGAGTCGAGGTTGTGCAGCATAAGCAGATGCAGCACGGTGTCGTACACGTAAAAGCGGGTGAACGAGATGCCGTTGGTGAAAGCAGCGACCGCGAGGAAGAGCAGGAGCGCGCATAGATAAGGCGGATAAAGCCTGCGCAAGCGGCGTCGCCAGAACGGGACGAAGGCGGGCGGCGCGTTGTGGCCGCCGGCCGCCTGCGCCTTTGCCCAGTGGAGATGTATGCAAAAGCCGGAGATGATGAAGAAGAGAAAGACGCTGAGGTAACCGTACTGCACTACGGCGCGCACAGGCATGGCGAGCCAACGCATGAGCAGCCCCGCCTCATCGCGCGGCGACTGTGTCACTGCGTGGTAGCTGACGACGTAGAGCGCGGCGCCACCACGGAGCGCGTCGAGGCCGTACAGCCTGCGCCAGTTGGTGCCTGTAGGCATTTGCTGCGCTGCCGGCGCTGAAGCGAACTTTTGGGCCAAATCGTGAACCGACCTGCTGTGCGTAAGCTATGCGAACGCGCGTGATAATAACTTAGCCGGTCAGGTTTAGAAAACGCGCCGAATAGGCGCGACGTATGCGCGGCGCAGGTTGTTCAGTTGATGTAATTTGAGACGCTGTCAGGGTCGAGCACTGGCTCGTCAACAAGGTTTAGGACAGCGGTGTGAGTATTCTCGGTTTGCCCGGTTAACAGGGCGGCGACCTGTTCGGCGGCCACCGGCCGGGAGAAGAAATAGCCCTGCCCGTAGGTGCAATTAAGCATGCGCAGGTGTGCAAGTTGCGCCGCCGTCTCGACGCCCTCCGCGACCACCTGCATGCCCAGATTATTAGCCAGCGTGATGATCGTGCGGACGATTTCGGTGTTCTCGCCGCCTACATCCATATGACCGATGAACGTGCGGTCGATCTTTAACATCGAGAGCGGGAAGCGATGCAGATAGCTGAGCGACGAATAGCCTGTGCCGAAGTCGTCGATGCTCAACTGTACACCGAGGGCGCGGAGTTGTTTGAGCATCGCGGCGGCCGCTTCGGCGTTCTCCATGACGACGCTCTCCGTCAGTTCAAGCAGCAGGCTGCGCGGATCAAGCCCCGTCTCAATGAGCGTCTGTTTGATCTGTTCGATCAAATGCGGCTGGCTGAACTGCCGGCTCGATAAGTTGACGCTGATCGTGAGCGGGTAGGGCACAAGCTTTTGTAGCTGGCACATTTGCCGGCACGCTTCGTCTAGCACCCAGCGGCCGATCTCGAAGATCAGCCCGGTCTCCTCGGCCAGCGGAATGAACTCGTCGGGCGCGACAAAACCGCGCTCCGCGTGCGGCCAGCGCAGCAACGCCTCGAAGCCCGCGATACGGTTCGTGTTGAGCGCGATGATCGGCTGATAGTAGACCTGAAACTCGTGGCGTTCGACGGCGCGGCGTAGATCGTTCTCAAGCGTCAGCAGCGCGACGGCGCGAGCGTGCATCACCGTGTCGAAAAGTTCGTGGCGCGCTTTGCCGTTCTCTTTGGCGCGGTACATCGCGGTGTCGGCATCGCGCAGGACGTTCTCCGGCAGCGTGTAGCCCGTGGCGCTCAGCGTGATGCCGATGCTGGCGGTTGTATAGACCTCGTGCCCGTTCAGGTTAAAGGGCTGCGCTAACTCGCTCTGCACGCGCTCCGCGACGGCGATAGCGGCGCGCATGTCAGCCAGTCCGTCAAGCAAGATGGCGAACTCGTCGCCGCCGAGTCGCGCCACCGTGTCCATCGGGCGCAGGCAGCCTTCAAGCCGGCGCGCGAGCGAAACGAGCAACTGGTCACCGACGCCATGGCCAAGGCTGTCATTAATGTTTTTGAAGCGGTCAAGATCGACGAAGAGGACGGCGAATAGATGGTCGCTGTGGCGGCGGGCGCGCTCGATGGCGAGCGTCAGATGATCGAGCAAGAGCGTGCGGTTCGGCAGTCCCGTGAGCGCATCGTGGAACGCGGCATGACGAAAGTGCTCGCGGCTATGCTCTAGCTCCTGGCTGATGCGTTGCTGCTCTGCGATGTGGCTGGAGAGTTCTTCGACGTGATGCTCGGCCTGCTCGATCTGCAGCATCTTCGACTCGACGCTATTGAGGTAAGTGCGATAAGTGAAATAGACGATGACGATGATCGGCGTCATGGCCAGAAAGGCATAGAAGCCGACCGAGCCGACGAGTTTGGCGATGAGACCGGCGGCCGACGCGCCCGCGAAGTAAGTCAGCGAGGTATAGAGGAAATAGCCTTTCCAGACGGGCCAGAAGCGCGCACCGGATTTCAACGATAAACAACCAGCGATCAACGACGTGTTCGTTGCATACTGCACGAGCGCCATCACGCTCAAGGCCATGATCAGCTTGTCGGAGTACACCTGTTGCGCTAGTTCGGCCGGTGAGCCGAAGGATAATCGCACCGTCCAGACGGTCAGAAAATATGAGAGCGCCATCACGCCCGCATTGAACAAGTGATGAAACTTCTTTTTTGTCACCCGCAATGAAGTGGAGACCGCCTCGACAGTTGCCAGCAGAATCGCGGCTTCGCCGTCAAACAACAGGATCGTGAGGAACAGGAAAGTGTCGGAGACAGTGATCTGACCGCGCACGCGGGGCACGCGCACACTCAGGCGCGAACCGATGCCGACGGTGATCAGCGCCAGTATCAGGAAGCGCCGGTCGAGCTGCGCCACGGGCAGGCGCGTCGCCGAGTAGGCGAATGCCGCCGCACCCAGCGCGATGACCGTCCACATGAAAAACTTGGTGAAACGACTACCCTGAACGTCCATACTGTCGGAAGGCAGACGAAGAGTTATGCTAATAACGGGCTTATACTTTGAGGATTTATCGGGGCAATTGTGGACAACTGAACAACTGTGTCCGCGCCACCCTGCAAATTTAGCACAAAACATGTCCGCCAGGCGACAGAGTTCGGATATAATTTCACCAACGATGCGGTCGCCTGCCAGCTACGCAAAAAACTTGTCCATAATGCAATCGGGCGGGGGTTATTCCCATTCTTAACGAAGGCACAGACTTTCGGCATACGCCGGTTAAATAATGCTGCTCTAATCAAGCTTGCAGCCGCTCAGGCTCTGTGCCAGATAGAGATTGGACGCGGCCAATCCAGTCCGGCAAACGGACAGTCTCAGCGGCCCATATACTTATTGCTAGCTCATTTGCCGGTTTTCTGTTACTATCCCACGATTTTACAAGATAGATACGCGACCGAAACAAAGCAACCGTAGCGGCCGTATCACGGAATGCAACAGGATGCCCTGTGGGTGCATCTAATCCCTGTCGTATCAACAGCTTAATTTTATTGTGATGCGACAAGTTGCAGGCGTTGAGCGGGAAGGGCGGACACTACCGCCAGCAGAGTGACCGTTCAAACGGGAAGCTCTCGCCGGGCACAGTTAGAGGGTAACTGAGGAAATCATGAGCATTGATATGAACAAGCGTGGTGACGAGGGCTTCATTGAGCCGCGAGGCAACAGCTATTCGCCGTTCGAGACTTTAGGGCAGGAACTGGCGGAAGATGCGATCCCGGCGGACATTGAAGACGTGTTGCAAAAGTTGGACGGCACGAATCTGAGTGACACTGATGCCGACGATCTGCTGATCGAGCAGGCGGCCACAGCCGTGCCGCACGAGGAACAACAAGACGATGCCTTCGCGGAGGAGGATGATCTCGACCTTTCCGCTGGCGATGACGATAAATCAATTGACCCTGTGCGCATGTACTTGCGGCAAATGGGCACTGTCCCGCTCTTGACGCGGGAACAGGAAGTCTCCATCGCCAAGCGCATCGAAGCCGGCATCATCCGGTCGAATCGCGTAATCTCGCGCTCGCCGATCACTGTCAGCGAGTTGCTGGAGATCGGCGAAGAGTTAGAAGGCGGCGCGCTCAGCATCCGCGATGTCGTGGCCTTCTCCGACCAGGCCGATATGGCCGAGGTTGAAGATAAGGCTGACGAATACTTGCAGTGGACACTAGAAAGCTTGCAGCACGTCCGCAAATTTGCGCAGGATGGACAAAAAGAATTGCTCAAATTGCGCGCCGAACAGCAACTCACGCGCGGCAAAAAGCCCGGTAAGAAGTTGCTGCGGCTAAAGCGTAAGGTCGCGGGTATCCGGTTAGGGTTGGCGCGCGAGATCGGGCATCTCAAGATGAAAGACAGCGCGCGGCAGCGGTTGATTGATGCTATCGCCGCCGCGTGGAAAGAGGTGCGCGTCGCCGAGCGCGAGATCGAGCAGTGTACGGAGAAGCTGAATCGGAAGCGGATCAAGCCCGAAGACGAGAAGGAGTACAAGCGGCGCATTACGGCCGCCAAGCGGCGACTCAAGCAGATCGAAGAGGAACGCCACGTCTCGCCGGTCGAGATCAGGCGCGCCCACATGGCCATCGCGCGGAGCGAAGCGCAGACAGTGCAGGCGAAGCGCGAGTTGACCGAAGCGAACTTGCGGCTCGTCGTCTCCATCGCGAAGAAGTATACGAATCGCGGGTTGCAGTTTCTCGATCTGATTCAAGAAGGCAACATCGGCTTGATGCGCGGCGTGGACAAGTTCGAGTGGCGGCGCGGCTACAAGTTCTCGACCTACGCGACGTGGTGGATTCGCCAGGCCATCACACGCGCGATCGCGGATCAGGCGCGCACGATCCGTATTCCCGTCCACATGATCGAGACGATCAATAAATTGATTCGCACCTCGCGGGCCCTCGTGCAGGAATTGGGCCGCGAGCCGACCAGTGAGGAGATTGCGGATCGCGTGGACATGCCGGTCTCGAAGGTGCGCGGCGTCTTCAAACTGGCACAGCAGCCGATCTCTTTGGAGACACCCATCGGCGAGGAAGAGGATTCGCATCTCGGCGACTTTATCGAGGACAAATCGCGCGTTAGCCCGGCTGATTCCGTCGTCTCTTCTAATCTGCGACAGATCACGGACGAAGTGTTGGCCACGCTCTCGCCGCGCGAGGAGAAGGTGATCAAACTGCGCTACGGCATCGGCACGCAAGGCGAGGAGCATACGCTCGAAGAGGTCGGCAAAGATTTCGACGTGACCCGCGAGCGCATTCGTCAGATCGAGGCCAAGGCCCTCCGCAAGCTACGCCATCCATCGCGCGCACGCCTGCTCAAGCCGTTTGTCAACGGTGTCCAGCAATAAGCTGCGCGCTTGGCCAAAGTAAGAATTAGACGGGGTCGGAGTTGGCTGAACTCCGACCCCGTTTTCTTTCTGCCACTAGCAAACGAAGAACTGCGGCAGTCGTTTAGTCTGAGCGCTACAATCTTTTCAATGGCCAGATGTCAACCGCCAGTGCTTCCGCATAATGCAGCAGCGGATCGCCCACTGGTGTCGCCAACCCTTGCGCTTCGATCATGGTCGAGTGCCACGCGGATAATCCGGCCCGGCGCAGAGGCCACGGGCGGTGGTAAATGCGTGCGCGGTAAAGCTTTTTGCCACGCGCCGCATAGAGACAGTAACGCTCGGTCAGAAAAAATTCTAATGAGTCGGGCAGCGATTCCGGCAAGAGCGTGCCGCACGTCCAAGTCGCCTGAAACTCCGCCTGCGGGTTGGGTCGCACACGCCGCAGGTCATAACGAATCATCTCGTCCGTCTGTGCAAGTTCGATGCGGGCGTGGAAATAGGGCAGGTGATAGAAGGCCCGCGCGCCAAGCACGGCGGGCAGACTGTTCGCGTCAAGCGAGAAAAACCAGACGCCGGGCACGCCGTCATGCTGCACGTAGGTACGGACATTCAACTCGTGGAAAGCACTGACCCATGGTACGGGCGGCGCGAACCTTGCCCGTATGCCCCACATCGTGAACGGTACGACGCCGATCCATGCGCTGCCATCGTAAGTGTCAATGGTTAGCCCAGCAGGTATAAGCGGGCGCAGGCTGGCGGCGGCAATGCGCCAGTGCATAAACAACAGCTTGCCCCAAGTCTGCTTCATGAGCGGCGGGCCGCTTGGGCGCTCGCGGCCCGATAGACGCGCAATCTCTTCCGGCACGACTCGGCTCATCCTTTCGTCTACTTTGCCCCTGCGCGGCCGGTACGCTGCTGCGCCACTGCCGGCGGCCACGCGCCCGCCGGCAGTTCGAGCGCACGCCACATGTACCAGCTTGCGACCGTCCGATAGGGCCGCCAGCGTTCGCCGTACTCCGCGAGCGCTTTCGGTGTCGGCTCTGGTTGTTGATAGGTGAACGCGAAGCCGCGGCGCACACCGAGGTCGCCCGTGGGCAGCACGTCGCCGCGTCCGAGGCGCGACATCAAAAGCATCTCCACCGTCCACCGCCCGATGCCACGCACGCTCGTCAGCCGTTCGCTGATCTCTTCATCCGTCATCCGCCGCAAATGGGCGAGACTGGGCACTGTCCCAGCAAGCGTCTTGGCCGCGAGGTCTTTGAGCGCCGCCGTCTTTGCCCCGGACAGGCCCGCGTTACGCATTACCAGATCATCGGCCGAGAGAATGTCGCGCGGGTGCAGTTTGCGCCCATTGCCGACAGTGGCGATCACGCGCGCGTGGATCGCCGCCGCCGCCGTGCCGTGCAGTTGTTGATAGACTATGTTGCGCGCCAGCGACTCGAACGGACTATGTAGCGCGCGTATTTGCAAACTGAACGGCCCGCATAAGCGCATCAACGCGCCCAACGTCGGATCAACCTTCCTCAGTTGCCGCACCGCCGCATGCGGGTCGTAGCAAAAGCCGCTCGCTAGTGCCGTCTGATTCTGCTTGGCTTGCGTCATCGTTAGTGCCGAGAAACTAAAAGTCCAGCCGCAACGCGGTGGCTGGACTTCATAGTTAAAATTGGGCAATAATATACTTGACTCACCCACAGTTTTATGCTATAAGTTAGGGCATGGAACGCGGCAAAAAGAAACCACGCACAACGGACTTCCCGCAGACGTTGCAAGAAGTCATTAAGTATTTCTCTGACCCTGAAACTTGCACTACGTTCATGGCGCAGATGCGCTGGCCCGAAGGCGTGGCGTGTCCAATCTGTGAAGGCAAAGAAGTCTCCTATCTTTCGACTCGTCGCACTTGGAAGTGCAAAGCCTGTAAGAAACAGTTCAGCGTTAAACTTGGCTCTATCATGGAAGATTCGCCTATCGGCCTTGATAAGTGGCTGGCGGCCATGTGGCTGATTGCCAACTGCAAAAACGGTGTCAGTTCTTACGAGATTGCCCGCGCGCTGGACATCACGCAAAAGAGCGCATGGTTTCTTAATCATCGCATCCGGC
Organism: Pyrinomonadales bacterium; assembly: GCA_038322995.1. GTDB lineage: Bacteria > Acidobacteriota > Blastocatellia > Pyrinomonadales > Pyrinomonadaceae > QHXQ01. The sequence goes on along the minus strand of JBBQGM010000038.1, from coordinate 1,154 downwards.
TTGCGATGCAGACGGGTTCGTTTGAGAACAAGATGGGCGGTCAAGTTGAAGCCGACGAGACATACATTGGCGGCCTTGCGCGCAACATGCACAGGGGCAGACGCAACGTGAAGATTACCGGCACGGGCGGTGCGGGCAAGGTTGCGGTCATGGGCCTGCTTGAACGTGACGGTAAGGTACGCGCGAAAGTGATTGCTGACGCTACGCAAGCCACGCTGCACAGTGAAGTGCGCGCTAACGTTGAAACGGGCGCGGAATTGTTTACGGACGGTTGGAAGGGCTATAGCGGTCTGCACGCTGACTACATCCATCAAGTGATTGACCATGCAGAGAAGTACGTTGATGGTCAGATTCACACGAACGGCATTGAAAACTTTTGGAGTCTCTTGAAGCGTGGCATTAGAGGCACGTATGTAAGCGTTGAGCCGTTCCATCTGTTCCGCTATCTTGACGAGCAAACTTTTAGATCCAATACACGCAAGGGGAATGATGCTGATCGGTTTCTGCATGTGGTCAGAGCTGTCGCTGGCAAACGTCTGACCCGTGAACAACTGACCGGCGGCGGGGGGCAGAGCCATTAAAGACAAGGCACGCCCGCGACGCGGTAGAAGAAAGAAGTGATGAATGAAAGCTAACAAAACGTCACAACATGAACCGGAAGCCAGCCAGCCTTTTGAGAAATTCGAGAGGCTGGCTAAAGGCTTAATGGCCGTGCCTAAGAAAGAACTTGATGCCGAACTCGCCAAGTACGAGCGCAAGAAAAAGCGTAGGAAAAGCCTAAACAACAAGTCCTAGTTTGCAGCGAAAAACTTGCGCCATTCTTCCTTTAATATGTCCGCGCTGAAACCCTTAGCCGCGAGTGCCTTTCTTGTATCACTTACAAAACTATCAACGGAGGCTTTGTTGTGAAACATGAATAGACGCTCATCGCCGTAGACACGTCGCCCCATTTTCAATATCTCACTCTAAGTACATGACAAAAGGTTACAAAGTCTAATGAAATCAAAGCGTTTGGCTGTGCAATCCTGATTGCATAAGATGCGTCGCAAGTGATCGAACCCATGACGGAAAAGACTTTTCGCCAGCCGCCCATGTTTCTTGATCTTGATTGGATTGGTGCGTGCCAACCATTGACCCGCCATGTACGCCCAACA
>JBBQGM010000037.1:0-46772 GCA_038322995.1 Pyrinomonadales bacterium | reverse complement strand
CTCTCTCAACGCGGCGACAATGCGACGACCGTTGGCTTGATCCTTTCGTGGATAAACATCAACGTCCTGCGTCGTGCTGGGATAGCCAAGCAGGATCGCGCCGCTCTTGCCGATGAACATATAATCTACTTGCTGCACGGCAAACGCGGCGGCCACTTCCTGCGCCTGTGCCGGATTAAAATTACTCTTCCTCATCGAGTATCCGCGCCTGCAATGCGTCCGGCACGCCGTAACCGAGATAGACCGGCAGATTCTCCTGACACCATTGCCGATATTCGGCGGTTGAGTTGAAAGAACGCCATGCGGCATCGTCCAACACCGGCTTGTAAACGTAACAGAAGCCGTAGCGCATACGCTCTTCAACGCTGCGCGCAAGATTGCGCTCACACTGTAAACGGAAGTCGTCTAACCAATCGCGCTCTTGCATATCGTTGCTTCTTTGCGTCTTGCTGTGACAAGCCTTTGGTAACTACATTGAAACGCACGTCCCGCGTTTCAAGAATTGCCCGTCGCCGGCCTTACCTTTGAACTCGCCATTCTCAATTACGACGCGCCCGCGTGAGAGGACGGTTTCGACCGTGCCCTTGATCGTCTTGCCTTCGTAGGCGCTGTAGTCCACGTTCATGTGGTGCGTCGCGGCGCTGATAGTCTGTTCCTTGTCGGGATCGAAGATGACGATGTCCGCGTCCGAGCCGACGGCAATCGTGCCCTTCTTGGGGAAGAGACCGAACATCTTGGCGGCGGCGGTCGAAGTCAGTTCGACGAAACGGTTGAGCGAGATGCGTTGCTCCACGACGCCGCCGTTGTAGATTAACGACATGCGATGTTCGACTCCGGGTGCGCCGTTCGGGATCTTCGAGAAGTCTCCGCGCCCCAACTCCTTCTGCTCCTTCATGCAGAAAGGGCAGTGGTCGGTCGAGATAACTTGCAGGTCGTCCGTCTTCAAACCCTTCCACAACTCCGCCTGATTCCAACGCTCGCGCAAAGGCGGCGTCATCACATACTTCGCACCGTCCCAACCATCGCCGTAATCATCTATGGAGAGAAACAGATATTGCGGGCACGTCTCCGCGAACGCAGGCAGTCCACGGTCGCGCGCCTCGCGCACCTGTGCGAGCGCGTCGGCGCAGGAGAGATGCACGATGTAAACGGGCGACTCGGCCATCTCGGCAATGGCAATCGCGCGATGGACGCCTTCGGCTTCGGCGCGCGTCGGGCGCGTGAGCGCGTGATACTTCGGCGCGGTCTTGCCGGCGGCGAGCGCGTGCTTGATGATCTCGTTGATGACGATGCCGTTCTCCGCGTGCATGCAGATCAGCCCGCCGCGCTGCCCCGCCGCCAACATCGCGCGATAGATCGTCGCATCGTCCACGAGAAAGACGCCGGGATAGGCCATGAACATCTTAAAGCTGGTCACGCCCTCGTCCATCACGCGCCACAGCTCCGGCACGCGCTCGTCTTCCAGATCGGTCGTGATCAAATGAAACCCGTAATCGGTCGTCGCCTTGCCCTCCGCCTTCGCGTGCCAGTTATCCAACGCTTCCGTCAGCGTCTGCCCTTTGAACTGCACGGCGAAATCAATAATCGTCGTCGTCCCGCCATGCGCCGCCGCCCGCGTACCCGTGAAGAAATCATCCGACGCCTGCGTGCCGCCGAACGGCAACTCCATGTGCGTATGCGGATCGATGCCGCCGGGGATGACGAACTTGCCCGCCGCATCAAGCACCCGGTCAGCTTCCATCTCCAACTTCGCGCCAATGACCGACACCACCTCACCATCAATTAGCACGTCGGCTCTGTAATCATCAACGGCGGTGATGATCCGGCCATTACGAATTAGAGTTTTCATTGCTGATGATCAATCTCCATTTCGAAATCAGCGGCTTGCTCCGTGAAGGCTAAATGCGGGCTAGACAATCGAACCGTTTGGCCTGGTAGTCGCACTGTTCGAACTTCCTTCCTCCAGCGAACAGCGTTTAGTAGCAGAAGCAGGAACGGAAGCAAAACAGCACAGATGAATGTGATGACATACACCCACCACTGTACATCGCCAGGCAGCAAGGGCTGGTTCAACCTCCCCCAGATTGTTTTTAGCCACATCATTTCTATGTTTGACTAAAAGTGAAGGATTTAAGCATGACCCCTGCGTATCCTCGCATCTGCTTTACTGGTTGCGTAGGATGCCTGATAGATGGACTGCACGGCTGATCGCGCAGCTATGACCCTTACAAGGTCTGCTTAATTTGCCGCGACGGTTGCAAGCCCAGCATCCAAAGCCGCGATCAATTCGTTCACATGATCTTTCGTCGAATTGAGCATCAAGCCGGTGCGGATCACGTTGCCGTAGAGGCCGCCTTTGCCGATGAGGACGCCGCGCCGCTTCGTCTCCTCGAAGACTTTGAGGACGGATTGCGGGTCAGGCTCTTTGGTCTCGCGGTCTTTGACGAGTTCGAGCGCCTGCATTAGTCCCATGCCGCGCACGTCGCCGATGACGGTGTACTTCGTTTTCAACTCTTCTAGCTTCTCGCGGAAGTATGCGCCGACGACGGCCGCGTTGTGGCGCAAATTTTCGTCTTCGATGATCTTGATGACGGCGAGCGCGGCGGCCATCGAGACGGGGTTGCCGCCGAAGGTGGAGAAGGTGAGACCGGGATACTTGTCGGCGACTTCCGGCGTGGCGATGGTCATGCCGATGGGCACGCCGTTGCCCATGCCTTTCGCGCTCGTGATGATGTCCGGCTCGACGTTCCAATGCTCGATGCCGAACCATTTGTCGCCGGTGCGGCCCCAGCCGGTCTGCACTTCGTCGGCGATGAAGAGGCCGCCGTGCTTACGTGTGATCTCGGCGGCGCGCTCGAAGTAGCCCGCGGGCGGGACGATGAAGCCGCCGACGCCAAGAATCGGTTCGGCCATGAAGGCCGCGATCTCGCCGGTCGTGGCCGTCATGATCAAATCTTCGATGTCGTCGGCACAGGCGAGACCGCATTCGGGGTACGTCAATTTAAGCGGACAGCGATAACAATAAGGCGCACGCGCGTGGACGATGCCGGCGACTTGCGCGGGCAGTGGTCGCCACGTCGAATGCCCGACGGCGGTGAGCGCGGTAGCGCTGCGCCCGCTATAGCTGTGGCGCAGGACGACGATCTCGTGGCGGCCGGTGGCGATCTTCGCGGCGTGGATCGCGGTGTCGTCGGCTTCCGTGCCGCTGCTAGTGAAGAAAGATTTCTTCAAACGGCCGGGCGTGATCTGATGCAGTTTCTCGGCCAGTTCGCCCTGCGGCTTGTTGGCGTAGAGCGTCGAAGTGTGCGAGATCGTCTTGACCTGTTCGATGATCGCCGCGTTCACCTGCGGGTTCGCATGACCAACGCTGACAGTCAGCACGCCGCCGAAGCAATCGAGATAGCGGTTGCCTTCATCGTCCCACACGTACTCGCCTTCGCCGCGCACGAGCGCGAGCGGTTCTTGATAATAAGTGGCGACGGCGGGGAAGAGGAATTCTTTGTGCTTGCTGACGATCTCGGATTGCGCCTTGGCTGCTTCGACTGTGCTCATGAATCGTTCTCCTTACCAAATCGTTTGCCGGTGAATCAGTTCTGCTTGACTCCTGCCGTGGCCGCAGGCTTGCTGTTGTACGCCTTACCTTCATTCGGGATGCGGGCGAAGATGATGTAAGCGGCCCACGCGAAACTCACGACCATCGCGAGGGCTGCGAGCGGGCCGCCGAGCGTGTGGTTCACCCAACTGGAATTAAGAAAGCCTAAAACAATCGGCAGCAAGCCCACGACCACGAGCAAGTACGTGCGCAGGATGCGCGCTGCCGAGAGTTTGCCCTTGCCGACGATACTAAATTTAGACGTGGAGCGGCCGTAAGAATGCTCTTGTGTTTCCGGCTGGATGACATAAGTGGCTAACGGCACGAGCGGCAGCATCATGGCGACGACCCAGCGCGTCGCCTCGTAAGTGCCGTCGGGCAGCGCGCGATAATCAAGCAGCGTCGTGCCGAAACCGTTGAAGGTGTAGAAAGACTTGCGCGGCGCAATGCTCGCTTTGAGATTTTCGGTCGCGCGACTTAACCCGTCTAATGTTTGCTGTAGTTTCGCTGCCGCCAGCGACGCGCCGCATTGCGTGCAGTCAGTAGTCGCAAAGCTGTTAGCGAACTTACATGTCGGGCAAGTAATGACACTGCTGCTCATAAAGTGTTTGCTGGCTATGCGGTCTGCTTCCATAGACTTTAATACAAATTGCCTTCGCGCTTGCGGCCGGTGTAATCCACGTACACGACTTTCAGTTCGGTGTAGAAATCGAGCGCGGTCGAGCCCTGCTCGCGCGGGCCGACGCCGGTGGCCTTGATGCCGCCGAAGGGGATGTGCGCTTCGCCGCCGGTGGTGGCGGAGTTGATGTGCGTCATGCCGGTCTCGATCTCGTCCACGAAGCGGAAGATGCGTGTGGCGTCGTTGGTGAAGATAGAGGAGGAGAGGCCAAACTCGCTGTCGTTGGCCACGAGCATGGCCTCGTCAAAATCCTTGACACGCAAAACTGATAGCACGGGGCCGAAAATCTCTTCGCGGGCGATGCGCATATCGGGCGTGACGCGGTCGAAGATAGTCGGTTGGATGAAGAAGCCTTTGCGCAAGCCCGGCCCTTGCGCAATCTCGCCGCCGCAGACAAGCGTCGCGCCGTCCTCCTTGCCGATGTCCACATAGCTCAGCACGCTCTTGAATTGATTCGCGTCCACGAGCGGGCCGATCTCCGTCTCGCTGCTCGCGCCGTCGCCGAGCCGCAGCTTGAGCGCACGTTCGACCACGCGGCAAATGAACTCATCCGCGACCGCATCGACGACGACCGCGCGGCTCGTCGCCGTGCAGCGTTGGCCGGAGGAGCCGAACGCGCCCTGGGCCGTGTGCTCGACCGCGAGCGACATGTCGGCGTCTTCCATAATCACGACCGGGTTCTTGCCGCCCATCTCGCATTGCACGGGGATGCCGCGCCGCGCCGCCTGCTCATACAATTTCAAGCCGACACCGGTCGAGCCGGTGAACGAGATGGCGCGCACCGCACGATGAGATACGATCTCGTCGCCGGCATCCGAACCGGAACCGAGAATGAGATTGAGCGCGCCTTTCGGTAGGCCCGCTTCGTGGAAAATTTCAGTCAGCCGGACGGCCGTTTCCGGTGTCACGGTCGCGGGTTTGAAGACGACCGTGTTGCCGGCCACGAGCGCGGGCGCGATCTTCCAGACAGGGATGGCGACCGGAAAATTCCACGGTGTAATGCACGCGACAACACCGTGCGGTTCTTTGAGCGTATAAGCGAAGTTGGCGGGCAACTCCGATTGAATCGTCTCCCCATTCAAGCGCCGCGACTCACCCGCGCAGAATTCGACGACATTGATGGCGCGTTGCAGTTCGCCGCGTGCTTCGCCGAGCGTCTTGCCCTCTTCGCGTGTCAAGAGCGCGGCCAAGTTCTCTTTGTCATCCTCCATCAGCCGCGCGGCGCGGGTGAGGAGCCGGCCGCGGGCGGGCGCAGGTGTCGCGCGCCAACCGCGAAAGGCCGCCGCCGCTGCTTCGACCGCGCCCCGCGCTTCGTCGCGCGTGGCCAGCCGCACCGTGCCCAGCACGTCGTCCGTGTTCGCGGGGTTGACGTTCGGCGCGGTCTGCTCCGAAGTTGATTCGAGCCATTGCCCATTGATGAAATTGCGATAAGTCTTCATAAGCCAGCGTTCGGTCGCACGCCTGCGATGCGTGTGTTTGCGGAAAGCGACGAATAGATGCGGAGACGGTTGTAGAGCCGGACACATTTCGTTAAGCTTGCGGCTGCTTGTACAGCCCTGCCGCGCAACGTCCATGCCATTTGCCTGAACTTTATACAGCACGCGGCGCAGGCGTGCCAACTGGAAAATGAACGAACAGACGACGACCGCCACACCGCCCGCCAACATGCGCCAACTGCTCGAATGGCGCGCGGCCGCGACGCCCGAGCAGCCTTTTCTATTCTCAGAAGTGGACGGCCGATGCTGGACATACGCCGAGTTCGACGCGGCCGTTAATCGCACGGCGAACATGCTGGCGGCCCACGGCGTCCAGCCAGGCGACGTGATCAGCTTGCTGTTGCCGAACAGCCCCGAATACATCATCGCCTACTTCGCCTGCTTCAAACTTGGCGCGCTCGCCGGCCCCGTCAACTCGCTGCTCAAGGCAGAGGAGATCGAATACGTCGTCAACAACTCGGCGGCGAAATTGCTGCTCGTTCATACTGAGTTCCGCGCGGAGGTTGATGCGAGCCGCGAACGCTTGCATACGCTCCGCGAGGTCATCGAATTCGACGACTACGCGCCCATGGTTGCCACGTTCAGCGCAACGGCGGACGAGTCGTGGCGCGAGCTTGAACTAAGCCGTGACGCCGACGCGATCATCATCTACACGTCGGGCACAACAGGGAAGCCGAAGGGCTGTCTGCTCACGCACGGCAACCTGCTCGCTAATGCGCAGCAGATTACGGCCTGGCTCAAGTTCACCGCACAAGATCGGCTGCTGACCGTGATGCCGCTCTTTCACATGAACGCCGTGATGGTCACAACGATTGCCGCGCTCTACGCGGGTGGGTCGTCAGTCGTCAGTCCGCGCTTCTCCGCCTCGCGCTTCTGGCAGATCGTCTCAGACTATCGGATCACTTCAGTCGGCACCGTCGCCACGATGCTCTCGATGCTGCTCGCGCGCTATCCCGACGGCGTGCCGGCCGGTCTCACCACCGAGCAACTGCGCTTTTGCTGTTGCGGTTCCGCGCCCGTGCCGGCCGAAGTCATTCGTCGCTTTGAAGCGACGTTCGGGGCGCTCATTATCGAAGGCTATGGTCTGTCCGAGTCAACCGTGCGCGCGACGTTCAATCCGCCGGACACGCGCCGCCGACCCGGCTCGTGCGGCCTGCCCATCGGGAACGGACTGCGGATTGTGGATGAAGCAGATAGAGACGTGCCCACCGGTCAGACCGGCGAGATCGTGCTGCGCGGTGAGAACATCTTTAAAGGCTATTTCAAAAACGACGCGGCCACCGCGCAAGCCTTTCGCGGTGGTTGGTTTCACACGGGCGACATCGGCTACGTGGATGCCGACGGCTTCTGCTACATCGTGGATCGCATGTCCGACATGATCATTCGCGGCGGCGAGAACATCTACCCGCGCGAGATCGATGAAGTCCTCTATCAACACGGGGCAGTCGAGGCGGCCGCGACCATCGGCGTGCCTGATGAGTTGTACGGCGAAGAAGTCGCCGCCTTCGTCGTGCTCAAGGCCGGCGCGCAGGCTAGCGCCGACGAACTGCTCGCACACTGTCACGCGCATCTGGCCGATTTCAAGTGCCCGAAGCGCATCAACTTCATCGCCGAAATGCCAAAGGGGCCGACCGGCAAAGTGCTAAAGCGCGAACTGGTGCGGCTGTATACCTGAGGCCACGACTTATTGTTGCTGCGCGCTGGTCGCCGCGATAAATAAGTGTTGACTCCGCGAACAGCGAGGCATAACCTCACGCACACAGTAGATAACTTGACGACGCGCCTACGACCGGCCGCTGGCGCGAGGCTAGCGGAGAGGAGAATAGTTATGGGTCTGATTCTACTTATTATCTTGATTCTGTTGCTGCTTGGCGCATTACCCACGTGGCCGCACAGTCGTAGTTGGGGCTATCGCCCGACCGGGGGCATCGGGCTGATCCTCTTGATCGTAATCATTCTGTTATTACTCGGTCGTATCTGAGCGTAAATTGCCGGTAAGTCGGCTATCTTTACATCCAGACATGCGACTGCTACGCAGTTCGCGTGTTCATCTTTGGCCGTGCTGGCTGTGAACGCGGAGCTTTAACCCAAGCCTAAAAGCTTCATTTCCAGGGCGTCGGGTCTGTGCGCCGCGCCGGCGCTATTGATCCCGCTTGTGAAAGGTGTCGCCCGCCATTGACCTCTGTCGCCGCCGTGGTGGTTGCTGGGGCAGAGTCCACGCCCCCGGTCAACCTGCCACCTGCGCGGCGACTCAATCTCTTCGCCCTCGTCTGCCTTATCTTCTTTACGGTGTCGGGCGGGGCTTACGGGTTGGAGCCGCTAGTCGGCGCGGTCGGTGCGGGCTGGGCCGTCGTACTAATCATCGCGACGCCGTTGCTGTGGAGTCTGCCGATTGCTCTAATGGTCGCGGAACTGGCGAGCGCGCTGCCGGCCGAGGGCGGTTACTACGTCTGGGTGCGGCGCGCGTTGGGCGATTATTGGGGCGCGCAAGAGGGCTGGTGGACGATCTGCTATACGGCCGTGGACATGGCGATCTACCCGGTCTTGTTCGTTGATTACCTCGCGTATTTCATCCCCGCCCTCACGCTCGACGAAAACGCGGGCCTGACGCAGCCGGTCTTCTGGTATCGCTGGCTGATCGTGATTGCGCTCATCGCCGGCGCGCTCGTGATTAACTGGCGCGGAGCGCGGGCGGTGGGCCTCAATGCCGGCTGGAATATCGCGCTCGTGCTCGCGCCCTTCGTCGTGCTGGTCTTGGTGGGCCTCTGGCACACGGGCACAATCGCGGCGGGCGGCGCGGCGATCAGACACGGCCTGGCGCAGCGCGCCAGTCCCCATTTGCTGGCTGAAGGACTGGCCATCGTGCTCTGGAACTACTTCGGTTGGGATAACGTCTCGACGTTCGCCGGTGAGGTGAACGAGCCACGCCGCAACTACCCCCGCGCGCTCATGCTGGCGCTGCCGTTGACCGTCGCGGCGTATCTGCTGCCGGTGTTGATCGGCGTGGCCGTGACGGTTGATCCGGTGGTGTGGAGTGAAGCGGCGGGCTGGCCCGTGATCGCCGAGGTGCTCGGCGGCCATTGGTTGGGGCTGGCGCTCGCAGTCGCGGCGCTGCTCTCGGCGTGGTCGCTCTTCAATAGCCAGGTGCTCTACGTCTCCCGGCTGCCATACGCGATGGCGCGCGACGGTTGGCTGCCCGCCGTGTTCGCGCGGGCGTCAACGCGCACAGGTGTGCCGCACACCGCGCTCGTCGTCTCGTGCGCCCTCTCGGCCCTCTTCGCCGCGTTGCCATTCGGCAAGATCGTGATCATCGACGTGTTGCTGTACGCGGCTGCGCTCGCGCTTGAATTCGTCGCGCTCATGGTGCTGCGTCGCCAGCAGCCGGAACTGGCGCGGCCGTTTCGCATCCCCGGCGGCACGGTGGGCCTCTGCCTGGTTGCGTGCGCGCCGCTTTGTGTCATCGTCGTTGTCCTGCTCGCAATTTTACGCGACACTGCGACGAACGCGCGGCAACTGTGGCTCGCCGGGCTGATGGCCGCATCGGGCAGTCTGCTGTACGTGCTGCGGCGGAAGCAGGTGCAGCGACGACGTGAGCCGTTACCGGATTGAAGGTGTAGTGTAGCAGGCGATTGTTATTGTCTGGCATGGTTTTGTGCGCAGTGTCCGGCCGGCCGCGAGCGCAGGTTACGTCGCCGTGCATGGTCTGTTTGTGTGGTTGCGTGGGTCTTGCTTCTGCTGCTGAGTATGTTTAGACCCTGAGCGTTCATCTTCAGATTTTGAACTTGGTACATTGAATCTTAAACTTATCCTGATGGCCAAACTTGCGTTACGCTTGCCGGAGAACGTGGCGGGCGATTTCTACGTTGACTCGACGTGCATTGACTGCGATGCATGTCGCCAACTCGCGCCCACAGTGTTCCGCGCCCACGGCGAGCAGACGAGCGTCTATCAGCAACCGGCGACGGCTGAGGAGACGCGGCGCGCATTGATGGCGCTGGTGGCGTGCCCGACCGCTTCCATCGGCACAACCGGGAAACAAGACAAGCGCATTGGCATCGACGGCTTTCCATTGCACATTGCGGAGAACGTCTACTTTTGTGGCTACACATCCGCGCAGAGCTACGGCGCATGGAGCTATTTAATCGTGCGGCCGCTGGCGGCGGGCGGCAATGTGCTCGTAGATTCGCCGCGCTATGCAGCGCAATTAGTCAAACGGATCGGGGCCTTGGGCGGCGTGCGGACGATGTTCCTCTCGCACCGTGACGACATCGCCGAGCATGCGCGCTACGCCCGGCGCTTCGGTTGCACGCGCGTCATGCACGCGGACGACAACGCCGCGCGGCACGGCATTGAGCGCATCATCGCCGGTACGGAGGCGGTCAAACTCGACGACGAGCTAACCATCATTCCCACACCCGGCCACACGCGCGGGCACATGGTCCTGCACTACCGCGACAAGTTTCTTTTCACCGGCGATCATCTCGCGTGGTCGCCCATGCGCGCGGCGTTGACCGCCTTCCGCAGCGTCTGCTGGTACTCATGGCCCGAACAGACGCGCTCGATGGCCCGGTTGCTCGATTATCAGTTCGAGTGGGTGCTGCCCGGCCACGGCCGCATTCATAACGCGCCCGCGCCGGAAATGCGGGCACAACTGGCGCGCTGTGTCGAGTGGATGCAGACGAAGTGAATAAAATGCGAAGGGCGCAAAGGTTGGTTGACCTCTGCGCCCTTCTGACTTGCCCTTGCGTTTGCTGTGCTTAACTCTGCTTCACTCGCCGCCGTCTGCGCCAGCCGACCACAATAAACAATAATCCGAAGCCGCCGCAGACTAGCGCCTGCGTGCCTGTCGTGCGCGGGAGCGGGAGCAGCGCGTTCAGCGAGAGACCGGATTGGTCGGCGTTGGTGGCTGAGTTCGCGGCCGTCTTGAACGGCTGCGCGGGCGTATTCGGTGTGTCGGTGACGGTGAAAAGCTGACCGTCGCGCATGTACATTTGCTGCATCTCGGCCAGGTTGAAGGGCCGCGCGCCCCGGCGGCCGAAGACGGCCAATTGGTTGCCGCTCTCGTCCACGGCGCGGTCGCGGTCGAGACCCTTGGAGATGGCGATGGCCGGCCCCTTGGTCTTGTAAGTCGAGATCAGCTTAGGCTCGGGCCGGGGACTGAAGCCGGCGAAGGTCGGCATCGTTTCCGGATCGGTCAATTGCAGGATGCGCATGCCGTTCGCGCCGTCGGCGACGTAGCCGTAGAGGCTCGCGTTCGTCATCGCTACCTTGACCTGATGCACGTCGTTCAACTGCCCGTCGGCATTGAACATCTGATCGAGGACAGGTTTTTCGGGCTGCATGACGTTGATGATCGCGATGCCGTCTTTGCCGTCGGCGACGTAAGCATAAGTGCGCGCGACGTAGACATCATGCGCGTGATTCAGTTTTACTTCCGCGCCTTCAACTAAGTGCGCGTCTGCGGGGCGGGTGATGTCCACGACCTGCAAGCCGTCCTCGTCGGCGACGAAGGCATAGCGGAATTGCACCTGCACGGCCTTCGGTTCGCGTAACGGAATGGTCTTGACGACCTTAGGCTCCATCGGCTTGTCTATGTCCACGATGACGAGCGCTTTGTTAGTCGTGATATAGGCATGCGTGCCGGCGATGACGATGTTGTTTGCTTCATTGAGCACCCCGTCGGGATTCCACGTGAGCGCGCGTTTCAGATAGTTGTTGAGCGGGTCGCCATCAAGGAGCGTTGCGGCGTTGACGAGGATGAGACCTTCGTATTTGTCCACGACATAAAGGAACGCATAGAGCAAGTGGATCGGCTGCTCCTGATTCACGGGATTGTGCGTGCGCGCCGGATCGACGCCGAGCGTGGTGGGCGCGGCGACGGCTGTCGCGTACTTCGTCTTGACGTAGAACTTCTGCCCGAAGCGCGAGACGGGCGCGGTTGAGATGCGCTCACTAAAGCCCTTGTTATCGATCTGGGCTACGTCGTAGACGCGCAAGCCGCCTTCGCCCGCGGCGACGTAAGCGTACTCGCCGCGCACTTGTACGCCCAGCACTTCAGGATTGCCGACGTGCTCGTAGAATTCCGACAGCTTGCGCCCGCCCTTAACGAACTTCTCGTAGTTGGCGGGGTAGGCGAGTTTGTGGAGCGTGCTGCCGATGACGGCCTGCGGTTCTTCACGCTCAGTCACGGGCACAGCTTCGAGCGCTTCTTCGGCGGCGATATAGACGTAGCGGCCCATGAAGTTGACGAAGTTCGTGCCTTGCAGCATAAGCTGCGCCAGCACGGCGTTGTTATCCTTTTGTTCCGAGACGTGACAATCGGAGCAGCCTTTGGTTTCGACGGCGCGGACGGTGTGCGGCACATGCGTGGAGAAGGCTTGCCCGGCGTAGCCTTCGGCCGAGACAGTTTGCTGTTGCGAGTAAATCCACTCGCGGCTCTGGTTCTGCGAACTGACGAGCACGGCCGAGCGCGACGCAACAGGCGCGACACGATGGCCCGTCGTCGTGCCGTCTTTGCCGAGCATGAAGACATCGTCGCGGATAACCTGGAAATTGTAGGTTGTGAAGTTGCGCGACTCGGTGGCTTCGTTGTGCCGGTTGCGCATCTTCTTGTTCGCCTTCATCGAGAGGTGACAGCCAAAGCAGCTTGTCATCCACGACGAGTGACAGGCGAAGCAGGTCATCTGATTATCGGCGTGCGCGAGTTGCGCTTCGTCGGCCGGCACGTCGCCCCACGTCTTGTTGTCTTTCTGGATGGTCTTGGCGTAGCGCGACAGTTCGTTGTAGTCGGGCGATTTAGGATCGATGGTGTCGCGCGTCTGCTTGACGCGCCACCAGCGGCCCGGCTCGACAAGCGAGTTCTGAATGACCTCGCCGTGACTGAACTCGCTCTTCTGCTCGACGCCCTTATCATCCTTGTAGGTTTTGACGAGCGGCTTCGCGGTCGCGGTCTTCGCTACGTCGGGCGCAAGCTCGAAGAGGGGAATCTTGGCCCCGCTTGGGTCGCGTGCGTAGAGATTGCGCGAGATGTCTTTCTGGCCGCTGCGCGGCGCACGCAGATTGCGCCCCTTGTCTTCGTCAACAAGTTGATCGTTCTTGATGCCTTGACCGGCAGCCGGACCTGTGGTCAACAGTTTCGCGCGCTCCTGGATCGTGCCGTGACAATCGGTGCAGTTGATCTCGATGGCGGCGCGCGGTTCGTTGTAGATAATGCCAGTGCCGTGCGCGTCTTGCCGGAAGTGGCAATCGGCACAGTGCATGCCTTTCTCAAGGTGTATGTCCTTGAGGTGGACGGGCTGACCGGGCTTGCCGGTGATTTTGTTGGAGAGCGGGTCTGGGTCGTCGTAGGCGACGGCGCGGCCGAGTTTGGCGGCCGTGACGTTCTTCACGGGCCGGCCATAAGAGTCGATGAAATTACCCTGCCGGTCGCGTTTGAAGACGGCGCGGAAGAGCCAGCCGTGGCCGTGATAGTCCGCAATTTGAATGTTCTTTAGCGACTTGTTAAGTTCGCCCTCCGGCTCGCCGGACTTGACGAGGAAATCATCAGGTGAGACGCGCTCTGGGTCTTTGAATTCAGACCACAGTCCGCGTAGCGAGGACGCTTCAGGGTTGCGGTCGAGCTTGTACTGTTGCTCGTCCTCAGATGCCTCATGCTGTTCTTTGCGATAGAACTTGTCGCCGTCGGTCTCGTTATCCCACCAGAGCATGCCCGTATAAGTGGCAACCATGTTTGTGCCGGGGTGCATGTGGCAGACCATGCACTGCGAGGTCGGGATGGCGCTTGTCAGGGTGTGCCGGATCGGATGGCCCGGTTCGCCGCGCGGGATCGTGGTGTCGCCGGTCTGCGTGTTGGCCAGGTTGCCGAACTGTGCATAGGGGCCCGAGTTGACCGGGCTACGGTCGTTCGCATAGATGACGTGACAGGCCGTGCAACCGGACGAACGGAAGTCGCCGGGGTGATCGTTCGTGCCGAGATGATTCAACGTCGGTTCGAGTAGGCGTGTCTTTTGTAGCCCAAGATAGACGGGGTCGGTGCGCTGCTGCGTGCCGAGGCCGCGGGCGCTCAAGCCTTTGGTTGGTTTGCCGGGGTCGTCGTCCCTGTTCGGTATCCCGACTTCGAGGCGACCCTTGTCGCCGCGCTCAAAGACGCGCAGGATGTTGCCCGGTTGCGAAATTTCCCAACGGGGCAGCGGATCGAGGAAGGTGAGCCAACCCTTTTGCAGTTCCTGCTCAAGCGTCGGTTGTGGCACCTGGATGAGCCGTTCCGGGCCGCCGTCAGGGCTGACGCTCTCGCCATAGCGCGTGTCTTTGAACGGAAATTGCCCATTGTTGTAGAGCGCCGCGCCCCAGAGGAATGCGCCGTGCCGCATCATGCTCGTCTCGTTCGCCGACACCTCTTGCGAGTGGCATTCGCCGCAAGTTTTTTGCGTCACCCGCAGATCGCCCGGATTATTGAAGCGGACATACTCCCAACTCTCTTGATTCATCCGTGCGTTCAGGCGTTCGGGGCTGGCACTCGTCTCCTTGCCTTTATACTGCCACCATTCAGGATGTTGCGGCTGCACATGGGCTTCCACGGCGGTCTTCGCCGCCGGGTTGCCGCCGTGGCAGGATGTGCAGGTCAGTCCCTGCCCATCTTTGCCGTCGGGCGTCAGCTTGCCGTTATCGGTCATGTGCATCGGCTCGGTGCTGCCGTGACACGTGACACAGCCTTCCGGCGCAGTGGCGTTCGCCTGCGCGGGCGTAGTTGCTGGCGGCGCGGCGATCATCGGCTTGGTATGCGCGCGTGGTGCGTTGCCGGGCGCAGTGCGCTCAGTGGCCGGCGCGCTGTTGCTGTTGGCGGACGAGCGTGCGCCGCTTAAGGCGAGCGCGCTGATTAGCGCACAAGTGCCGATGATGAGTAGCAACTTGAAGCGTTCCATGAGTCCGAAACTGCGCATAACTCTCTCCTGATCGGGGCCCACCCAAGGGCGGCTGGATAAACTACGACAATGAAACTCTGTGTGAACCGTCAGTGCCCGGCGCAAGGTTAATTGTTGAGCGACCGGGCTGCTGCTTCGGTCTCAATTAGAAAATAAACTTCACCTGACCGAAGAGCGCGTATAAAGGCTTGTTCGGGTTGATGACCACATTGTCCGACGTGCAATAGTCGGACACGTTGGGCGGACAGTTGCGCGTGCGGTCGGTATAGATGTCGCGGAAGCCGCGCCGGGGCTTCAAGGTTGAAGCGCCGAACGTCAGTTGAATGTTGTTGGTGAGCAGCGGGCGATAGGTGACGCCCACGCTCAAATCAAAGCCGATGTCGTGCCGGATGCGATTCTGGAAGATCAGGTATTCAAGCGATTCGGTGCGATGGAAGCGCAGATAGTTTGCGTTGAAGATGGCCTTGAGGCGTTGCGTCACGTCTATATCGACACCCACGTTGTAGATAAAGATACCGGGATTGACGAAGTTCGCCTGCCCCTGTGTCTTACTGCTGCGCAGACTGGGCAACAGGGAGTTCGGTTGCACTAAGCCGACCGCTGCGCCCGTCAGCGGGATGCCGACGCGATTCCAGAAAGAGAACTGCCCGCCGGAGAAATTGGGGTCATCGAGGATGGCATCGAAGCCGGTGGCCTTGTTGTCCGTCGGGTTCTTATCGCCCTGCGCGAAAAAGATCGATGCCCGGTAGCGGAAGAAATCTTTATCAATTGAGGCTTCGACCGCCGCCATGTTCGAGCGGATGGTCTGCCGGCGGCCGGCAATCGGGTTGCGGTCGTCATGCCCGAAGGCGAAATAGTAAGCGTTCGTTAAATTGATGCGGCCGAGATGCCCGTCGCCGTTCAAGCCGATGTAGGCGACGTTGATCGTGTGCGGGCGAAAATCGCCGATGAGCGCGGGCCGGACGAGGAAACCGTTGCGGTCGTACTCGACCGAGCGGCGGTCGTTATTGAACGCGAAGACCACTTGGCCGGTGTAACCGTGGCGGAACAAGTCCTGCTTGAAGAGGTTGGCCATGTACACACGTTGCGGCCGCAGGTCGAAGCGGTTCTGCCCGCTGTTCGTATCCTTCTCAAGCTGCGCAAAGGCGATGGCGTTGAACTGAAACTTGTTGTTACGGAAGCCGCCGAACAGACGCGCGCCGAGATTGTTGTCGCTGTAGAGAAAGCCGCGCGAATCCGACACAAACGGCTGGATGCCGACGCGCGCCGAGACGAAGTCGAAGTTCGCGTTTACATCGCCGAACTTTACTTCACCGAAGGCATCTTCGAGCGAGAATTGCGTATCCCTGCGCCGTGTGCCGCGCCGCACGTCTATGTTGATGACGCCATTCTCACGCGCCCGCACGTAGTTGGGCAACGAGAAGGTCGGCGAGATTTTAACCGCCCAACTGCGTGGCCGGAATGTCGAGTCGCCGCTGAACATCTCAAAAGTGAACTGCGCGATGTGGTTGACGGCCAGCACTTCCGGCTTGCCGAAGAACTCGGCGCTGCCGGGCCGCGCGCTGCCGACGTTGGACGGGATCGGCGTGCGCTGTTGCTGGACGACAAACGTGTCCACACCCGACAGGATCAAGAATATATGCTGCCCAAGGATAGGATAGTCGCCCTTGATCAGATTGAGGTCGTAAGGGTTGTACCATTTGCCTTTGCGGAAGGGGATGTCGCGCCCGCGATTAAAGTCGCCGTAGCGGTCGTACTCGGGAAAGGCGATGCGCCACCGGTCGCGCACTTCGCGCCGGCCGGGTTCCACCTGCGGGGCGGAGGGGCTACTCGCGGCACCTGTGTAGCCAGACGGCCGCTCTTCGTCCGCCGGATCAGTGAACTTTTGCAACTTGACCGCCGGCTCTTTCAACTCCACGTCCACCGTTACATCTTTGCCCGGCTCGACCAGCACGTTCTCGCGGTCGAAGCGTTGCAGGTCAGGCGCACTGACGAGGATGCGATAAGCGCCGGGCCGCAACTTGAACGAGAACGAGCCGCCGCTGTTCGTGCGGGTCGTCGAGCGCACGGTTGTGACCTGATTGATGGCCATGACCGCTGCGCCGGCGAGCACGGCTTTCGCCGGGTTGCGCACCGTGCCGGTGATGCGCCCATCCTGCGCGGCGACGCCGCCGGCACAGAGGCAGCAGAGAAGCAGACTGAAGACGATGCGGCGGCCGGGCGCGGCCGAGCTATGTGGAACTTGCATGCAGGACATGGAAGAGCCTCAACAGATGATGTAGGTCGTGCGCCTTGGGGCGAATGGTAGACCTGTCGTACTTCGTGAATTTTTAAGCGAACAACTTCTGCGTTAGCGAAGAACTGTTGGTGCTTGGATCGTTTTACCTTGCGAGTGCATGCCTTGTAGCACAATCGGCGGTAGGCTGGCAACCATATTCTGCGCAGACAATTTTCTCTCTGCGTAAGCTGAACCAATTTCAGCGGCACGTGCGTAACTCCAGTTTCTCGTTGCGCTGAGGTATAGCAGCAAGATCGTAACGCTCATGCAAATTTACCTTGACTGGGAAAAGTTTAATGGTAAAGTGTACCCGCTTCAGCAACAGCGCCGCGCTCTTTCGGAACTGCTTACGCGCACACTTCAATGCGGTTCGTGTCATTGCCATTATGAATAACCGTCACTCAGCCAAGCGTATTCGCCCGCTTTTATTTTCCGGCGCGTGCTTCGTCGCGCTCATCAGCGGCTTGCTCATCTCGCAGCAGCGCACGTCGGCGCAACTAACACGCCCCGTGCTCATCAGCGAGGCGGGCTCGACGCGCGCGGTCGCGCTCGAATCCGTCGCGCGCCTGCGTGAGCCGTTCACACGCACCGAGATGCGCAACCTCGCGGCTGATCACCGGACGCGCATCCAGTTCCTCGTGCTGAACATCGAGCCGTTTGCCAATCCGGCCGACGTACAGGTTGAAGCCGAAGACGCGAACCATCGCATCTACGCGCTGCCGGTCGAGCACATCGGCGGCGTGCCCGGGCAACCGTTGCTAAACTCCATCACCGTGCGCCTGAGCGATGACGTGGGCGACGTGGGCGATGTGCTGGTGCGGCTGACTTATCGCAACGTGCAGAGCAACCGCGTGCGCGTCGGCATTGGTCATATAGGTGGCGGGTTGGCGGATGATCAAAGCTCTGTGCCGACACCCGCGCCCGCCGCGAACGCGCCCACGCCCAATACCAATCCAATCACTGCCGGCAGCCTGGCACCCGAAGATGTCCGTACCGTGATTGCCCAGGCCGTCTCGGCGGCGGTGGCGTTGAATCGCGCGGTCACGGTCGCTGTGACGGATCGCGAGGGCAACGTGCTCGGCGTCTTTACGATGACGGGCGCAACGCCGCGCACGCGCTTTGACGGCGGCACGGTCTTTCGCCAGACGGCTGATCCGGCGACGGGCCTCCCCGCACAGGGGCTTGAGGGCGCGGACTTTCCGGCGGCGCTCAATCCGGCCCGCCTCGCCGCGATCACAAAGGCCGGCACGGCCGCATTCTTTAGCACTGCGGGCAACGCCTTCACGCCACGCACGGCGAGCTTTATCATTCAAGAGCATTTCCCGCCTAACGTCGCGAACCAAGGGCGGGGGCCGCTCTTCGGCGTACAGTTCTCGCAACTCGTTTGCTCGGACATCAAGAAACCGGGCTTGCCGTTTGGTCTGTCGGGCGATTCGGGCGGCATACCAATCTATAAGAACGGCGTGGCGGCCGGCGGCGTCGGTATCGAAGGCGACGGCCTCTACACGGTTGACCGCGACCCGATGGATTTCGATAAACCGCTTGAGGAGTTGATCGCGGTCGCTGCCGTGCGCGGCTACGAAGCGCCGACCGCGATTCGGGGCGACAACATCATCGCTGGCGGCATACGTTTCCCCTATGTCAACGTCACGGACGCCGACGCGCCGCGCCCGGCCACGATTCCAATCGCCAGTCTACCCGGCACGTTCGCGTTCCCCGTTCTTGGCGCACGGCCTTCGGCCTTCATCCCGTTCACGCTCGCCAGCAGTCCAGGCTCAATTGACACGCGCTTCTTCCCGTTCCGGGCCAGCACCTCCGGTTCGGCGAACGCGCTGACCGCAGTTGAAGTGACGCGCATCATCTCGCAGGCGGCGCAACAAGCCGACGTGACGCGCGCCGCGATCCGGGTGCCGCTTGGGAGTGCCGCCCGCGTGAACATCACAGTTGTTGATACGGAGGGGCAGGTGCTCGGCATTTTCCGCACGTTCGACGCGCCGGTCTTTGGCTTCGACGTGTCGGCGCAGAAGGCGCGGACTGCGGTTTTGTTCTCGCGCAACAACGCGGGGACGGTCTTGCGCGCGGCCGGGTTGGGCCGCTACGTGGATGCGGCCGCGGCCGATGGCTTAGGCTTAAACGGCGCATTCGCTTTCAGCGACCGGGCCGGCGGCTTCCTGAGCGCGCCCTTCTTCCCCGACGGGATAGACGGCACACAAAACGGCCCGTTCAGTAAGCCGATCAACCAGTGGAGCGTCTTCAACGACGGGTTGCAAATTGATCTTGTGCGTGACAATTTGATCCAGACACTCATCGGCAATCCTATGCCCTGCTCGAACGTCTCTTACACGCCGAACGGGATTCAAATCTTCCCCGGCAGCGTGCCGCTCTATAAGAACGGCGAGTTGGTGGGTGCGGTCGGCATCAGCGGCGACGGCGTGGATCAGGACGACATCATTGCCGCGGCCGGCAGCACCGGCTTTGCCGCGCCGCCCAACATTCGCGCCGACCAAATCTTTGTGCGCGGCGTCCGCTTGCCTTACATCAAATTCCCGCGCAGCCCCGATCTATGATCTCGCGCAGATAGACGAACAAACTGTTCGGCTTGAACACGAAAAGCGATAACCGTCGCAACCATGATTAGGTTGCGGCGGTTATCGCTTTTCACGGTGAGCGATGCGCGGCGGCGCGCTGTTACTGCGCCGCGTTCAAACTCTCGCGTAAGGGCGCGAGTAGCTGGTTGTTCGGATTGACGTTGGCAAGTTGCTCAATCGCGGTGCGGGCAGTCGCTTTGTCGTTGAGTTGTAAGGCGGCGGCGGCCATGTTCTGCAAAGCATTCTCGTGTTTGGGATCAATCGCGAGCGTCTTGCGATATTCGGCGATGGCGCGGGCGAAATCCGGCGGGGTGCGGCGGAAATATGAATTGCCAAGGTCGGTCTGCACGTCCGCATTCTTGGGTTGCACGGCGAGGGCGCGCTGATAATAGTCGGCCGCGCCGGTGAAATCACCCTTGTCATATTTCGTGTTGCCGAGCGCGGTCAGCGCATCCGCATCCTTCGGTTTGATGACGAGCGCGCGTTGCAGATAGAGTTGCGCTTTCTCGAAATCGTTGGCCTTGTAAAAGATGGCGGCGGCGTTCATCTGCAAATCGAAGTCTTTAGGCTTGGCGTCGGCGGTGGCCATTGCTTGCTGCGCGTCGGCGGAGGTGGCGGCCGTGCTGCCGGGGGCGTCCGCGCCGTTTGCGCCGTTAACGCTCGGATGACCGGGCGGTAGTTCGCCGGTCGTCTGCGTGGGATCGAGCGGGGGCGCTGCACCGTTCGCCTCACGCGGCGCGTTGGCTGCCGCAGTTTGCGGCCGCGATTCGACGATCATCTTGTTGGCCAGGAAGAAGCCGAGCGCGAAGCCAAGTAAGAGACCGCCGAGGCATAAAAAGACGTTGCGCGACATACTGTCTGGGGCAATCGCTTTGGCCGGCGCACTTTGTCCACGTGGTTGCGGGCGCACAGGCGGTGTTTTGGCCGGCGATTGGGCCGCGCCGGGCGTCGGTTCGGCTTCAAGTCCCGGCGCGCGGGCCGGGAGCGTTGCTTCGTTGGTCGCGTTGGTGCGCTTGTCAGGCATAGTCAGTCAGGAGTTATGGGTGAATTTCGGTTGATGATAATGCGCAATAAATGGAGGCTGCATCAGCGGCCAAACTCAGTCTGCGGCTCGCGGGCGCGCCTGTCCGGGCTCTGTTACAACGGCGCATCATAGCTGATCAAGGGCGTCGCAGCATAACACAAAGACGGATGTGCCTGGCGGCGCGCTAAAGGTTGCCGCCGCTTGGCGTATCGGCTATGATGGGCGCACGTCAAACAGGTTGCGGCTCGTGCCCTTAGCCGCATGCGTAAGTGAGAATGAGTCTCCTCTAGTTTTCAGCTTTGGTCTTCAACACATCATGTCAGCTATTGAAGAAACTAAAAACGAGATCAGTGTAGTCGCGCGCCCGCGTAGCTCCGTCTCGCCGCTAACGCGCCTGCTGAATCTGCTCAGTTCCGTCCGCTTCGGCGTGATGTTGCTGGTGCTGCTCGCTTCAGCCAGCATGGTTGGCATGCTGGTGGAGCAACAGAACGTCGAAGGCTTCGAGAAGAATTTCGCGCAGATGACACCGGCGACGAAACTCTTATTCGGCAGTCTCGGCTTCTTCGACATCTACCATTCGTGGTACTTCAACGTGCTCATCCTCGTCCTTTCACTCAACCTGATCCTCGCGTCGATTGATCGTTTTCCCGGCGCGTGGCAGTACGTCAAACGACCCAAGCTTGACGTGCAGCCGATCTGGTTAAGCAAACAGCCGGTGCATACGACGTTGCTGATGAAAGGCGAGAGCCGTGAGGCGGTGGCCGGGCAAATCGCGGCGGCGGCGCGCAAGACGGGCATGAAAGCCCTCATCACGGAGAAGGGCAGTCGCACCATCGTCTTGACGCAAAAGTCCGTCTGGAATCGGCTCGGCGCGTATGCCGTCCACGTCGCCTTGCTCACGATCTTCACGGGCGGCTTTTTGACGACGCAGTTCGGGCGCACCGGCATGATGCAACTACGGCCGGGCACGACCTCGAACCAGATGAAGGAGACGGTCTTTCACATCGCCGACGATCAACTCGCGCCGTCGCAAGCCGTCTATCCGTTGCCGTTCACGGTCGAATGCACCGACATTCAGCAGACGCTCATCAAGAAGGACGGCGCGATCACGGCCGACAATACGATTGACTGGCTGACTCGCGTCACTATCAAGGACGAAACCGGCGCGCACACTGCGCTCGTGCATCTCAATCACCCTTACGACTATCGCGGCTACCGGCTCTTCCAGGCCAGTTTCACGCCGCTCGGACAGGCGCGCACGATCACTTTGCGCCTCACGCCCGAACAGGGCGGGCCGCCGCAGGACGTGACGATCCCGCGTGACGGCGCGACCACGCTGCCCGACGGCACGCACATACAGTTCGCCGACTTTTATCCCGACTTCAAAATGGGCGGCGACAAACGCGACACGGAAGAGGGCGTCTATAATAATCCGGCTGCGATTCTGTCGGTCACGCCGCCCGCCGGCACCCCGCAAAAGGCTTATGCCTTCAACCCTGTGATGGCCGAGAGCGCGCCGTTTGCCAAGAAGCCTGTCGCCGGTTATACCTATCGGCTCGTGGATTTCGAGAAAGTACCTGAGTATCACTTCCTCTCGATTCAACACGATCCCGGCTCAACCGTCTTTTATATCGGCGGTGCGCTCTTAGCGTTGTGCCTCTCGTCCGTCTTCTTCTTCTCGCACCAGCGCATCTGGGCCATTGTGGAAGAACGCGGGGCGGGCGCGTATCAAGTGCTGCTGGGCGGCAACTCGAACCGCAATCTGATGGCGCTCGACGATAGATTCAAGAAACTAATCGCGGCCATTACCGGCCGACCCGTAGAGGTGGAGGAATCATGAGTGACGTTCTGAAATCGCCCGTCAACTTTGGCAACCCGCGCATGGAAACGGGCGCATGGTCGCTGCAATCTTACTTACCCGCCGCCTTGCCCTTCTTCGGCGCGCTGTTGCTGCTCGTCGCGCGCATACAGTTCGGCGGCTCGCACTTCATCGCCGACGGCGCGTTGATGATGCTTGCGCTCGCCTGTTACCTGACCGCCGCGACGTTTCATCTGACGAACCTCTACGCGCCTTCGACGATGGCCGCGCGCGTCGGTCTCTGGCTCGGCAGCCTCGGCGTGTTCTTCAACTTATCGAGTTGGCTGGTGCGCTGGGTCGCGTCGCGCGACCGCGAGATCGATATTTTCCTGCGCCAAGGCAAGAGTCTCGCCGACTTGCCGTGGTTCTTTCGCTATATCCCGTTCGCCAATCTCTACGATCTGAGTCTGGCGTTCGCCTTCGGGGCGGGCATCACGACAATGCTGATCGCCGGGCGCAAGAGCTATCGTTTTCTCGGCGCATTGTCGCTGCCACTGGCCGCGCTCATCCTTGTGTTGGCGCGGTTCATCGGCGACGAATTCATCAATCTGCCGCCGGTGCTAGATTCCTACTGGCGGCCGATCCACGTCGGCATCGCGTCGCTCTCTTATGGCGTCGCGCTCGTCTGCTTCGCGGCGGCCATCATCTATCTGTTGAAAGACGGCGTGAAGGCCGAAGCGATGGCGATCTGGTCGAGCATCTTTACGCTGGCGGTGATCGGGACAATCGGCGGGCGCTTCGGCGCGTTCCTGATCTTTACCACCGGCCGCTATGCAGCTTCGACTTTCCTGCAAGGTTCAAAATTTGCTCTCCCGTTGCGCGTGAACCTGCCTTTCGTCGGGCCGCTGCTGATCCTTGCTAGTCTGTCCCTCGTCGGCGTCATCTACTTTTTCATGCGTTATGTGTATAAGCAAGATGAGGCGGGGCGCATCTGGGGCCACCGGTTGCTGCTCGCGGCGTTCGTCTTGCAATTAAGTGCGATCATCGCGCTCGCGGTGCAGGTGAAGACGGAGACGCCATTAGGCCCGTGCCCGGCCGAGGCGCACTTTGCGAGTAAGTGCTACGAGACGGGCCAGTATGAACAATTCGGCGCGTGGCTAGCCGAGCAGCAGCGTTTGACGCCGGAGCAGATCAAAGGGCTTGGCTCGGCCCAACTCGTGAGCGCGGCCACAGAGTTCACGCAACAGAACGGCTCACGGTTGACGCTCAGCACAAACGCCAACCCGGTCGAACTGGCTGCGCTCATCACCGCGCTGGCCGCGACGTTCTTCGTCATCCTGTTCAGTTTCAAGACGGACAAACTGCGCATGGCGCTGCCGTCGGCCGAGAAACTCGACAGCCTGATGTATAAGACGGCGAGCGTCGCCTTTGCTGGCCTGGCCATGCTGCTCATCACGGGCGCGATCTGGGCCAACGAATCGTGGGGACGTTACTGGGGGTGGGACTCGAAGGAGACCGGCGCGTTTGTCGCGTGGCTGACCTACGGCGGTTTCCTACACGCGCGCATGTCGCGCGGCTTGAAGGGACGGCGGGCCGCCTACTTCGCCGTCGTTGCCTTCTTGCTTGTTATCTTTACCTATCTCGGCGTCAGTTATCTGCTGCCTGGACTCCACTCGTACGCATAAAAGTGCTTGGCGATTAGCTGTTAGCTTTCTGCCTTTGGTTCTAAAGTTAACAGCTAATCGCTAACAACCAACGGCTATCTAATGTCCAGAGATAACATCCTGTTCGCCCTCGTCGGCATCGGCTTCGGGCTGTTCTTCGGCTTCGTGTTTGTCACGTATGCGAATCAGCGCACGGTGCCGGCGCGACCGGCGGCGGGTGCGCCGGTGGCCGCGAGCAGTGAGGTGGCAACGACGGAGGCGCAGTCGTCCATCAATCATGGCGAACAACAGCAGTTGCAGGCTGCGGTGCAGTCCGCCAGTCAGCGCGCCCGCGAAAATCCGCAGGACTTCGATGCACAGATCGAGGCGGGGCAAATCAGCAATCAGGCGCAACGGTTTGACGATGCGCTGGAGTTTCTCCTCAAAGCCAATCAACTCCGACCCGGCGAAGTTACGCCTGTAATCGAACTGGGCAACGTCAACTACGACGCCGGCCGCTTCGAGTCCGCGGAGAAGTGGTACACGGCCGCGCTCGTCAAAGAGCCGGACAATATTAATGTGCGCACCGATCTCGGGCTGACGTTTCTCTTGCGCCAGGAGCATGATTACGACCGCGCCATCGCCGAATTCCGCCGCTCGTTAGAACGCGACCCGCGCCATGAGCAAAGTTTACAGAATCTCGTCGTCGCGCTGACGCGCAAAGGCGATAAGGCGGAGGCGCGGGCGACGCTCAAGCGTTTGCAAGCCGTGAACCCGAACAATCAAGCCGTCGCGCAGTTGCAAGCAGACTTGCAATAGCGCGGTGAGCGTGCCTGATTACATTTGAGATACGCCTTTTAACCGGCGCGCATAAATAATCGTTGTCAGACCGGCGCAACTGTGTTACAACCAAGCCCTTCAAGCAAGCAGTTCAAGCAGTGCTTTACAGCTTAGTTCTTTCTGTCCCTGTCTCGCAGTAGTAAGTGATCTGGGTTGTGCTGATCGAAGTGCAGCATTGATGATCCGCAAACAAAAAGAAAATTTGCCCGCAACCGTGTCCGCGCTGTCGCGCCTGCACGACCCACGCCTATTCGTGCTGGCGCTTTGCCTCGTGTGTGTGGGTGTCGGGCTGTGCAGCACACGCCTGTCGCCCACATCAGCCGCAGAGTCTGCCGCCCCGCAATTGGCGCAAGGCCGCACACCTGCCCGGCGACAGCGCCCACGCGCGGGTGCCAACCGCGCCCCGGCGGTTGATTACACGAAATTCTCGCACGCGACCAAAGGGCATTATGAGAACTGCGCCTCGTGTCACGTGTCGGATACGACGCCGAAGTTCACACTTGATAGGCCGGACATCAAAGAGTATCCGGATCATCAAGCTTGTATCCAATGTCATCGCACGCAATTCTTCCGCGGCCCCATGCGGGGCAACGCGCCCGCCATCTGCGCTGACTGCCACGTCGCTGCCACGCCGCGCAACGGGGCCCGCTTTGCCTTTCCAAAGCCGCAAGTTGCGTCGCAATTCGAGGATACGTTTCCCCATGCCAATCACGTCAAATCAACCGCGCTCAGCCAGTTCAAACTCGTGATCGGCCCGAACGCGAAGCAGCAGGACACGTGCCTGTATTGCCATAAAGTTGACAAGACGGAGTTCAAGGTGGCCGCCGGCGCGAAGGACGCATTCGTGCCAAAACCCGGCACGTTCATGACGACGCCGACGACGCACGCCAACTGTTTCCAGTGTCACTGGCAAAAGGGCGTCCCGGATAAGGAAATCGAGCCGTTAGCCAACCAGTGCGCCGATTGCCACAACAACTTGAAACTCGCGGCCGTCAAGCCCGCTGGCATGATGCCGCCGGCCACAGCGCCCGCAACGAAACCTACGGTAATGCCTGCAAAGCCAGGCGCAACGCCGATGTCGAAACCGGCCGCCGCGCCGACCGCAAAACCGACTGTTACCCCTGCGGCTAAACCGGCGGGCACACCTATGGTCAAGCCCCCGGCTATGCCGAAGCCGCTCGCGGAATCAGCGCACGCGAGCTTTGTGCGCATCGATTGGGTTGCGGCCGTGGCATTTGTGCCGGCCCTCTCGCTCGCACAGCAGCGAGCCACGTCAATGCCGCCGCGCGTTTCGCCCAAGTTCGTGCATGAGTTGGACGCGCACAAGATGCGGACGGACGATGAAGGGAAGCCGCAGAAAGTCACTTGTCTGTCTTGCCACAAGGCGGTGAAAGACTCGAAGGCTTTGGCGGTCTTGCGCCAACCGGACAATAAGGTGCAGATGCCAAGTTGCGCGACCACGGCTTGCCACACGGCGCTGTCCGGCCCAACCCTAAATCTGTCGGTGCTGAAAGAACTGCGCGAGCGCGGCAAGAGCAACGACTTCGACTGTGCGCTCTGTCATCTACCGCCGACGAGCATCGCGCCGCTAATCCCTTGCGACCATTACGAGGTCGTCTATCAGACAGCGGTAAAAGAGAACAAGGTCGGCGAAAGTTTGAAGAAACTGATACAAGCATCGCCCTGTAAGAGCATTGTGCCAGCGCCCTGAGGAAGCATTATTAACAACGTGCGCCAGTCTGTCGAACCAACTCAAGCTAAGCCGCAGCCGCGCCGCGTGGTTGCTCGTCTGACGTTCGTCTGCGTGCTGGCGGCGGCCCTCGCGTGTGTCTGGGGCTTGGCCAATAGTCGCGCTGTTGCGCTTGCGCCAGCCGTGCAGGAGCAAGGCAATCAAGACTTCTCGAGGTTTCAACACAATAGCTCCAAGCATGCATCGCTTGCATGCGCCTCATGTCACCAGCGCGCCCGCGATAACTCGATCAGCCCGGCCTATGACGGCAAGGCGTCATTGCCAGGGCACAAGGCGTGTACCGATTGTCACTTACCGCAGTTCGTGCAACAGAACATCGCTATGTGCAACATCTGCCACACGAGTGTGGCGGACACCTCGCACCCGCCGGTCAAAAATTTCCCCGGCTTGCAAAGCTTTAACGCGCGGTTCGATCACGCACAGCACGACACGGGCGCGGGCAAACCGCCCGCTGGTTGCGCGGCCTGTCATACGCCTTCAGGCCGGCGCGCGGCGGCGCTGACTATCCCCGCGCGCTTAAACGCGCACACACAGTGCTACACGTGCCACACGCCTGGGGCGCAAGCAGGCGGGCGCGACATCTCTTCGTGCGGCGTCTGTCACGCGCTCGGCAGTTACGCGCGCACACCGCCGACTGGTCGTTCCTTCGCCATCAGTTTCAGCCACGCGACGCACGGCCGGGGGCAGGGGCTAGGCTGCAACGACTGCCATAATTTGCGCGCCGGTTTGCCGCAACGGAAACAGGTTACCAATACACTACCCGCGCAGCACTTCGGCACCGGGCGGGCGCAGACCTGCATGACTTGTCACAACGGTCGCCGCGCCTTCGGCGATGCGAACTTCGGCGAGTGCGTGAAATGCCATAAGAGCACGACCTTCCGCATGTAAACTTATCTTGATGATCAACGACGCGCATTGACGCGCTTACGCTTTCCCCTGCTGCTCCGCGGGGCATTACAGCGCGTTGGAAGTTTCTTGCCCGCTAAGCATTGTTCTGATTGTTCTAGCCAACTTGAAAAAGAAATTGACAACTGCGTGCGGGCCGTTTATATTGCGCCATGACATCTCCCCATGACAACACGTGAGATTACGCGCTCCATTAAGTTGAGTTCCGAGCGAATCTGCTCTCCCTTGACACGAGTTAACCCGGCCGCTTCCGGGCAACCCTACGTTTAAGGATCATCTACCATGAAACTATTCCTTCTTTCGCTTGCCACGCTTGGCTGCCTTGTGTTGTTTCTAGCCAGCCCCCGTACGCTGCCGGCCGCCGCTTCCGCCCTCGTTAAGAGCAAGGTCGAACCCAAAGAGGTCACCCTGAGCAAGGACTCGAAAGACCCCAAAGCTAAGGCTGTCTTGCTTACACATGAGGCCCATGCAACGAAGAATTATAGCGAAGACGGCAAGTCAGTTATTGCCTGCACCGTCTGTCATCATACCGATCAGCCGAAGTCCGCGTTGACCGGCGTGCTCAAGGCCAGTGAGCGCGAAGTGATCTTAACCTCGAAGTCGTTACAAGAAGCCGCCGCCGCACCCGTCAAGACCTGCCGCGAGTGCCATGCGCAGACCGGCGCAAAGCCGGCTGAGTGGCCTGCCATCCCGACCGTCAAATATCCCGACGAAGATGACGAGACCACGCTGACGAACGACGAGGCTTATCATCGCAACTGCAATACCTGCCATGACATGGTCAAGAAGCGCGATGCGGCGACCAAGGCACCCACCACCTGCGCCGGTTGCCACAATGGTGGTACCAGACCAGCCTAATGGTGCGCCCGCGCGAAATTAAATTTCTAACTCTTGCAGGAAACGCGACCGGACGTTGAACGTTTGGTCGCGTTTCCTTTGTCACGGGGCAAACATCATGCTGAAAGTCAAAATAAATATGCGCTACCAGTTAATCTCTCTCCCCCTCTGCGCCATTGCCCTCGGCGCGGCCTGTAATTCCACCGTCACCACTGAGAATACGTCCGCGCCGGTCAACAGCACGACTACGGTGACGAGTACGAACACTGCCGCGCCAGCGCCCACACCACCAACTGGCGGCGTGCCAATCTCGGCGGCGCACGGTGGCGTTGCGCCGCCCACGACGCCCGGCACGGCGGCAGGCGGAAACGAGAAGCCGGAAGGGGTGGACACGACTGTCCTCGACGGTAAAATTACGAAATTGGAAGCGAAAGTGAAAGCAGGTGGCGTGTCCAACGCGGACAAGCAGGCGCTCGCAGCAGTTTATCTCGAACGGGCTAACGTCTATCGCGACGCCGGTAGTCCGCGCCTCTACAAATTCGCCCTGGGCGACTACCGCCACGTGCTTCGCTACGATCCGGCCAACACGGAAGCGCAGGCCAAGATGGAGGAGATTGTCAGTATCTATAACTCGATGGGCCGGCCAGTGCCGACCAATGGCATAGAGCCATGATACAGGCAGCCGGCTAGCAAAAGGGCAGGCACAGATTAAAACTAATGCCTGTGCAGTGATCTGGTATTCAGATCACTGCACAGGCATTGTGCTGCTTTGCGCTCTTCGGCTTAGCGGCTCAACCGATTTTGACGCCGATGGATTCGAGGAACTTGGTCGGCTTGTCGCCGCCGATCATGGCGAAGATATAGTCGTTCTTGATGGTGGCCTTCACTTCCTGCGTGCGGGCGTTCATCAAGACTACCTCGCCGTCGCTGAGTTCTTTGATCGCCGTGCCGAAGAATACTTTAATTTTGCCTTCGTCGATGCAATCATAAACCTGTATCTTGTTGCCGAACTTGAGATCGTTCTTCAGGTCGCTACGAATGACGAGCGTTACGTCGTTGATCTCTTCGGCGGGGCGGAACGTGATCTGATCGCCCTGCCGCGTCGCGACGAAATCGACGGCCGCCTCAATCGCCGAATTGCCTGCGCCGACGACGACGACGCTTTTGCCGTGATAAGCCTCCGGGTCGGTCAGCTTATATTTCACCTTGTCCTCGGTCACGCCGTCGCGCGTTACTTTCATTTCCTCGCCGGGCAGTTTCAACTTCATGGGCGTGCCCGCATTGCCGATGGCGAGAATAACGCTGCGGGTGCGATAGGTCATCTTCTCCTTCTCTTTGCCCTGCTCGGTCTGCACGGTGAAGTAGTCGCCGTCTTCAGCCTTCTTCACGGCTTTGCAGCTTTCGTTCTCGTTGATCGTGACGCCGTTCTCCTTCATGTTCATGAACCACGTGTTCAGCAGTACCTCGCGCTGATCGCCCGCGACCTTGCGCCGTGCGTCCGCGAGCGCGTTGAACCGATCATCGGATAGCTTGCCGGCGTCGATCTCGGCCTGCACGCGGTCACCATGGCGTTGGCGTGCTAGCCCGAGTTTGTCTTTCTTGGCTACCTCGTCGTCGTTGATCTTGCCTTCGCTCTCGTCCTTGAGCAGTTGGGCCGTGAAATACTTATCCTCAGCATCGAGCAGCGTCTCGAACTTACTGCGCGCATTGGCCAGGCGCGTGCGCCCGGCTTCGTCAATGGTGCCGGTCAATTCGGCTTCGAGCAGCGCCTGATAGCTGTCGCGCGTCTGCGTTAATACCTGTTGACCGGCGGCGTCGATCCCGCCGCTACGCTCGGCGGCGAGCAGTTCCGGCACGCGCCCTTTGTCGGCCCCGTCCATGAGTTCCGCGAGCGTTTCTTCGACGTACTCTTCGAGACCGGGCAGGCGTATGCCACCTGTCCATTCCATCGTCTCCGGTTTGAGAAAGACGTATTTTTTCTTCGGATATTTCACGATGGTGGACATCACCGTGTCCTGTTCAAGCCCGATGTAGCGGAGGCCGAGGCGCTTCGCCATAACCGCCGCCGAGAGACCGGCCGGCCCCGCGCCGACGATAGCCACATCGTAGTCAACCTGGGCCGGTGCGCCATTGCCGTTCGCGGCGTGCAGTTGGTGCGCAATATGCACCATCACGGCCGCGCCTTCGTTGGCGGCGTTCTTGATAAGTGGCGTGCCCGATACGTCGCCGATGATGTAGCAGCCGGGCACGTCCGTCTCGAATGAGGCATTCCGGCGCGGCACCTTGCGCGGCATAATCTTTTTCGTCGTGTTGACGACGATGCACGCCTTCGGGTTGACCGGGCATTCGACCTGACACGAAGTGTCCTCCATGCACTGGTCGCGTGCGATGGGGGTCGAGATGCCGTTGACGATGGCGAGCACGTCGTGCGGGCAGGCGTCCACACAGGCATGGCAGCCGATGCAGCGCTCGGCGACGATCACCGGGTGCGGATAGTTTGGCCCGTCGGGGTCATATCTCTCCAGCAGTTCTTTGGACAGGAAGATGCGCTGATCTTCGTCCTTCTTCGCCGGGCCCGGTTCTTCGAGTAACTTGCGTGCCCGCGCCGCATCGCGGAGTGCGAACGCCACGCCGACGATGAGCATAAACAGGCTGATGCCAGCCCAACCCCACCAGGGCAGGCCGCCGAAAAAAGCTTTACCGCCGAAGTCGTCACGCGTCAGCAAATTCAACGCGAGTAGCAGGACGGTCAGCGCGAGGATGATCAGGAGTTGCGACTTTTTCATGTCTGTTCAAAATTACCGCGCCCGCTTTGCGCGCAACGCGGAGGTTAGCTTGTCGTTAATGAGCCGCGGCCGCGAGCAAGTTTGGCTCGTGCGTCGGGGCGCTCTGGGCCGTCTGCGGCGGTTGCGAGAGGAGCGATGGATTCCAGTGGCGTTTGTCTAGCACGTGCTGCACGTGGCACGAGTTGCAGTTGGGCTTGTCTTGTGCGATGACCGTCTGTTTGCTCATGGGATCAATGTAGCCGTTGTGACAGATGGCGCAGGTCTGGCGCGGCGTGGTGCGGTCGAGCGACGCGCCCAAGGATTTATGACAACTAGAGCAGGATACTTCGCCCGCCGCGTCGCCCGGCAGTCCGCCGATGGCACGTACCCGGTACAGATGGATCGCATGGAATTCCGCAGTGAGGTTTTGTTCCGCGCTGCGGCCGGGCCATGTCGCTATTATCTTCTGCACTTGCTGCGGTTTCTGCGCCAGTTCTTTCTGATCAAGTCCCATCCACGTCCAATGCTCGTTCACCACCGGATAGCCGAACGTGCCGCCGTGCGGCGTATGCACAGCCTTGCCATTGAAGAGGCGCTTATTGTTGTCGTTATGACAACCAGCGCAGGTCTCACTCGGATCGACGCCCGGTTGGAAAGTGGCACTCATCGGCGCGAGGCCCGGCCGGAAGTTCGCGCCCTTATGCTCCGTATGACAGGCAGTACAGCCAATCCCCGCGGCCTCGTGCGGCGGCGTAGTCGTCGCCATGAACGCTTCAGTTTGATGACACGAGGTGCAGGCGTCATTCATGCGGGTCTTAACCGAATGGCAAGCAGTGCAGGAACCCTCATTCGGTTGTTTGGCGATGGCGGGCGAGAACAACATGGCTGCGCGCGTGTGCGGGTTCGAGACCGGCGTGGGCGAGAAAGCGGTCTTGAGACTGAAAGCCGCGACAACGGTGAGCAGGGCCACCAGAATGGCGGCCCAGGTTAAGATCGCGAACGGCCACGGGCGCACGAGGTCGCGGGTTGGCGTCCAATTGAAGCGCGCTTTACCGAGGCGCGGCGGGGCATGCGGGCGCAGGGGCGAGGGGCGCGTAATCTTGCCCGCCTCGCGTTTGCGCTTCTCCCAGAAGACGGAGAGCGCTTCGTCCGCGTGCGCTTCGGTGTCGACACTGGCAATTTGCTCCACCGCCGGGGCTGAATCCAGCACTTCGGTGTCACCGATATTGACCGCCGTCTGATAGATAACGCGGAGCGTGAGCGACTTGCGGTCGTGCCCGACGTAGACGAAGAAGGGGCCGATCTGGATGATGTCGCCGTCAGCCAGCGCCTCGCGCTCTTCCACCAGCCGGCCGTTGACCGTGGTCGAGTTCGACGGGCTGAGATTGAAGACGTAGAACTGCCCGTCCACCTCCTTGATGCCGGCATGCAGCCGTGACACGGTCGGGTGGTTCAAGGCCAACTCGCAATCGGGCAGGCGACCGATAGATAGCCCCTCGGTGACGAGCGTGACGGGATCGACGGACTGATCCTCGCGGTCGATGATGAACGTGCTTAACTGTAGCTTCATGCGCGGTTAAGGTTCTGCTGCAAAGTACAAAGGGGCCGCGCCTTAGCGCACGGCGAAGAATGTGACCTGCACGATGTGGACGAACATCAACACCAGCATCAACGAAGTCGCCACCACATGCGGCGCGAGCCACAATTTGAGTAATTGGTGCAAATAGATCAGCGCATCTACGCGCCGGAGCGTGACGGTCGCTTCGACCGCCTCGATCAAATAACGCTGGGCTTCCGGGGTGCTAAGCCGCTCAACTTCCGGGTGAATGTCTTTGCGCGCTTCGGCTTCTAGCGCCGACAACTCCTCGCGGCGCAAATATTGCCGGACGAGATAACCAAAAGACAGATAGCGCCCGCGCACTTTGCGCCGGATGATGTCGCGAACTTCCTCGCCGCACTTCTGCCCGATCTCGGCCAAATCGTCGCTCAACTCCGCGCGGCGCGCCCGTAGGTCTTCGATCAACAGCGGCTCACCCTCGATGCTCGTCATAATGCGCGGCACAATGAGATAGCAGGCGACGCCAAACAGACC
This sequence comes from Pyrinomonadales bacterium, assembly GCA_038322995.1. Classification (GTDB taxonomy): domain Bacteria; phylum Acidobacteriota; class Blastocatellia; order Pyrinomonadales; family Pyrinomonadaceae; genus QHXQ01. Next base: position 13,563 of record JBBQGM010000037.1, on the reverse strand, counting down.
CGACACGATGACGAGGTCGAAAGAGATCATCAAAAGCGACGTGAGCGCGCCGCCCGTATGTGCGCCGCCATGCAGCAATAGCAGGATGCCGGCGACAATACCGAGATAGACATGCGCTAGGAGCCAGTAGCGGAGCGCGCCCGCACGACGGCGATAGACCTGTTTGCGCGCAGGGTACGCCATCACCACCGCGATGCCGCCGAGTCCGACAAGACCCGTGAGCCAGCGAATCGTCAGCCACGAGTCGCCGATACGCCCGTCCAGCCCGTAGCGTTTAAGCCCGAGGACGGTTGCGGCCGTGAGCGCGACGACTAGGAGGATACCAAGCATGTGCCAGAGCCGCGCAATCGTGTCTTTCTTATGGATATTGCGCCCGATTGCCTGCGTCTGATTGCGATAGACGACGCCGAGTTTCTCCTGCACTTCGGTAAAATACTCGCGCGGGTTGACGCGCACGAGCGCGCCCGTCGGACAATTCTCTTGACACGAATAGGCGTGCGTCTCCGCGCCCGGCGGGTTGAGCGGCGTGTTGTTGCAGAGGTTACATTTGACCGCGACGTTATTGTCCACCTCCATGATGGGTGGCGGCGGAGCCTGCGGGGAAATGTCGAACCAGGCGAAGGCGCGCTGTTTCAAGGTCAACGGTTCGGGCACGGGCGGTTTGCGCGGCACCATCGTGATCGCGTTATAGGGGCACTGCGTCGCGCAGTCGCTGCACCCGATACAAGTCTTCGGGTCGATGTCGATCTGCCCGTTGCTGAAGCGGCCGATAGCGCCTGTCGGGCAACCGGTCAGGCACTCCGGGTCTTGACAGTGCATGCAGACCGAAGGCGAGAGGATGTGTTGGACAGATGAACTGCCGATGCGCGTGGGCCGTTCGATGTGGATGCCGCGCCGGAGCAGGCGCGACTGCCCGTGCATCGTGTGGCACGCGAGCGAGCAATTGCCGCAGCGCACGCACAAGTCCATGTCCATAACCAACAAATTCGTGCCGTCCACCAGTCCCGTGCCGATCTCTTTCTCGGTGGCCACGACGGTCAACGGGTGCGAGGTCGTAAGTAACTCTACGTCATCGTCGGCGGTGGAGAAGTCAGGGAAGCTGCGCATCACGGCGTCGCGCAATTTCGTGTTCTCGCGCAAATGTGCGATAGAGATTTCGAGCACCTCGGTGCGCGCGAGGACGGTCGCCGTATATTTCCATACAGTATCAGTCTTGACCCCCTCGAGCCCGAGGCAATTGCCCGCGCCGAGGAAGTCGAGCGCGAGGCTTTCGTCCGCGCCCATGGCCAGATCGGCCACGGCCGTACTCATCTCCATACCACGGATGCGTCTTATCCAGCCAGTTTTGAGAAAGACGACGCGATCAACCGGATCGCCCTCGCGGTGCAAGACGTGGTTTTTGCCATACACCATGAACCGCGCGGAATCGCCCAATTGGGTCAATAATTCGGGCGAAAAGACCTCCTGCGTGGCCTGCCGCACCTCTTCGAGCGTGCGCCCCAAGCCGTGCTTGCGGTAGGTCACGTCGAGCTTGTGCCCGAAGGTGTTGAGCTTACGCAGTAGGCGCAGGGCCGGGCGTGTCACCTCGAAGACCGTCGCCTTCTCATTTGGCGGCACGATGACTGTGGCGTTGCGCGGCACGCCCGCGAGAATCGCCATTTCGCCAAAACTCTGGCCCGGCGGGATCGAGCCGATCTTGTTCTGTTTGCCCTGGGCGTCCACCACGTACACGTCGGGCTGGCCGGCCACGACGATGTAGAAAGTGTTGCCGCCCCAGTCGCCTTGATGAATGATCTCTTCACCGGCGGTGTACTCGTAAAGGCGCAAATAAGGGCCGACTTTCTTGCCGTTGTAGTTGCGCCCGTAAGCGATCACTTCGAGGTCAAGCTCAAACTTGAAGTGACCGTCGTGCTTCTCGACCAACTCGGAAAGCAGGTCGAGACGCTCGATAGCGTCGAGAATAGTCTTGTGCTTTTTAATCTCTTGCGGCATAGCGTTACATCGGTTGTGGCAGCGTGTATCGCCGGGAGCGACACCGAAACTAAGGCTGTTGCTGAATAGAGCGCGGTAAGCTCGAATTGAACGGAGCGCATTATAGCACCGCTTATGCATCTGGAAGCAAGAACTTCCATGCGGCCCTCGAAACTAGACAGCTTTTGCGCGCCCTCAGACTATCAGCCCGCTGGAAAATAAGGGTTTTCTTCGCGGCCATTACCGCGACCTAAGCCTAACGCTGGGCAGAAGAATTGGAACCGGGAGTCGGTCGGGACGTGAAATGTCGGTGGGGGCGGGTAGAGGTGTATAATTTCTGCACAGCCTAACGTCCCTTGAGAGCCCTGGTTGCGACGGATAATTTTTTTTCGTTGGCGAGATCAAGGGCGAGCCTGCCTGTCTTGATGAGCGCGCTATCGACAATTGACGATTTTGGCCGGGCAACTGTGGCGCGGAGCGCGGTCGCGGCCGACGTGTCCACGGATCACGGCCTGCTGGCCGCGACGTGCGCGGGCGACGAGGCGGCGTTCGCCGAGTTGGTGCGCCGCTATCGCAACCAGATCATAAATTACGTCTACCGCATGACCAACGACTACGAACTCGCGGTCGATCTGACGCAAGAGACTTTCCTGCGCGTCTATCGCGCGGCCGACCGTTACCACAGCAGCTACGCTTTCTCCACTTATATCTACCGCATCGCCACAAACCTCGCCATCAGTGAACTGCGCAGCCGCAAGCGTCGTCGCCTCGTCTCGCTCACTGGCTTCTTCCAAGAGCGCGAGCGGGGCGGCGAGCCGACGGAACTTGATCCAGCAGACGTGCGCCCGTTGCAGGACACGACGCTCGTGGCGGACGAGCGATGCGCGGCCGTGACCCGCGCGATTGCCAGTTTGCCGGAGAAGTATCGTGCGCCGATTGTGCTACGCGACATAGAGGAGCGGAGCTACGAAGAGATTGCCGGGATACTTGAATTGAGCGAAGGCACGGTCAAGTCGCGCATTAGCCGGGCGCGCGCGTTCCTGCGCGATAAGTTGCAAGGTTATTTATGAGGTATCTGGGATGTTGAACTGTCGAGAGTGTCGGACTGAGATCGAAATCGTCAGCCTGACGGAAGATTTAAGCGCGCGTGCGGCGGCACACTTGGCGACGTGCGCCGCGTGTCGCATGTTTGAGACGGAGCAAACTTCGTTGCGTCGATTGCTCGGCACGCTTGAGCCGGTCGGCGCGCCCGCCGATTTCGAGTTCCGCCTGCGTGCGCGTATGACGGCGCAACCACACACCACCGCGCGCTTTATACTGCCGCGCTTATCGCTCCGTGCGCTTGCTCTCGCCGCCGCCGCTTGCCTCGTGCTTGCTCTTAGCATGACGCTCAAGCGACCGACACCGCAGCCCATGGCTGGGAGCGAGCCAACAGCCGCGCAGGGCAGCGCCACAGTCGCGCCAATCTCTGTGGCGCACCCGAAGCCGATAGAGGTTGCGGCCACGAACACTGCGCCTGTCATGCGCGACAGCAGTCCGAGCAACTCGGGTAGCGCAAAATCTACGACGACCGGGCAGCGACCCGCGTTGCCGCTTGAGCGCAGCCGGGCAGCAGGTTTGCCTACCCGTAAATCAGTCAATGGGGCGATTGGTGTCAACGACCTAGGGGTACGTGGTGCGCCTATCGTGACCGAAGCGGCGCTGCATAACCCGGTGACGCTACAATCCATCCCCATCTCGGTAGCGGCTTCGGCCAAGCCGCTAAAAGTCTTTTTCAAAGATACACAAGGCGCGGAGCGCATGATCTCGCTTGAGCCGGTCTCCTTCGGTGCGCGCGATCTGCCCGGCACGCGCGCCACAGGGCCGCGCGTGCGCCCGGTGGTCAATCAAGGCGTGTGGTAAATGATGCAGCCAACGAGCAGCAGGACTTACAGTTCAAGCAGCCAGGCTAAGCGCGTATGGGGGGCAGTCCGCATGCTCGCGGTTGCGCTCTGTCTGCTCACATCTTTGCGCGGCACACAGGCGCAGCAGGCAAGTGTGCCCCGCCCGCAATCTCCGGGCGCAACGACCTTGTCTCCGGTGCGGCCGGCCAAAGCGAACGATGTGGCATTGCCTGTGATCGCAGTCGTCCACCGGCTGAGCGGTTGGCGGCTGCGGGCCTTGCTCGCACGCCCCGACGCCTCATTGACTGCGGCCACCTTCGACGAGCAGTTCATCCGCACTAACATCGTCGCCGGTTACGTGCTGCCGGATGGCCGCTCCGTCGTTGTCTGTCTGCCCCGTGCCGAAGCCGAATTGCTTGACCTAACCACGCAGTTGCGCGGCGACGGCAGCAAGGCCGGCGCTGAGCCGCCGGCGCTCGCGCTTGTGCGCAACGATGGTAGTGAAGTTGTCGCAAGGTTCATCGGCCTCGACGCGGCGACGGGCCTGTCGCTGCTCGAAGCCGCACAGCCTGTCGCGTCGCCCATGCCTGAGCGTGTGGCCCAAGCGCCGGCCATCGGGCAACGGGTGCGCGTGATCGCGCCTGTGTCGGTTGCCACGCCGGTCACAACGACCACGCCAACTGATCGACCCGACGACGCGCCGACCGGCGAAACGGGCATCATCTTCATGAACATGAGCGAAGTCGCGGGGCAGCTTACGCAGATCAAACGTTCGCTCACGGGTAAGACCAGCGAAGTTACTATCGCGGTCGAGTCGGTATCGCCCGAATGGGCGGGCGGCGTGGCGTTCGGCGAGACGGGTCTGCTCGTGGGCATCATAGCCACGAGCGATGCGACAACTGTGCGTTTGGTCGCGGCTGAAACTGTGCGCGCCGCCGCCGCGCGCGTGCTGGCGCGGCGTGCGAGCGTGCCGCAACCGTGGCTTGGTGCGCGCGGCGAGTCGGTTGCGCTGGCAGCCATTGATCAGTTCGTTGTGCGCGGGTGGCCCTTGAGCGCAGCCCGTGCCCTGTTAAACCGACGGCAAGGTGTGTTGCTGACCGACGTTGCACCGGGCACGCCGGCCGCTTTAGCGGGCCTGCGCCCCGGTGATGTCGTTTCACATATCAGCCAGCGCGAAGTGCGCAACGTCGAGGACCTGTCGTTGCTGTTGCAGGAACTTGGCAGCAACACGGTGGCGAGTTTTACGGTGCTGCGGGCACAAGCACCGCCGCTTGACTTGGCGGTGCGGCTGAGCGAAGCGCGCAACCCGGCGCTTGAGACGGCGCAGGCCGAAGCACGGGCCGCCGAGTCAGAGTTGCACCTTGCCGGAAGTGAGGCGTTGCTGGCTCAAGCGGAACTGCGCGCCGCCGAGAGCGAAGTGCGCCGGACTGAAACGGCACTGCGCGCACGCGAAGCGGCGGCGCGGCAGTTAGATGTGGTGCATAAGACAGAGGAAGCGCGGCATTTAAGAGCGGCACAGCAGCTTGTACGGGCGACACAGGCGCACGTCACGGAAGCGCAAGCGCGCATGAGCGCGGCCAACGTGCGTGCGGCCGCGTCGCACCAGCGCCGTGGCGAAGCGGAGGCGCGCATCCAAGCCGCCCGCGCCGCGCACTTCGGCCTGCCCGCGCCACAGTTATTACTGTATGGTCTCGAAGCGATCCAAACTTGGCCGCCCACTGCGGCTGATTTCAGCACTCCACCCGCCTTGCTTATCGTGGCTGTGCGCCCGGAGAGCGCCGCCGCCCGCGCCGGTATGCAGCCCGGCGACATCATCGAGACGATTGATGGCCAGCGCACAAATGGCGCAAACGTTGCGCAGTCCAACAACGTTGAGACCGGCCTTACGCTGGGCGTCGTGCGCGCCGGTCAGAAGTTCGCAATCAAACTTCCGAGCCCGCCGGGAAATTAATTCCGCTCACCGGCCTGCTGGATATTAATCCGTAAAAATGCAGCTCCGGCTAAACTTCAATGCTGCCGGCCGCAGCTATTCACCTTATCATTCCTGCCCGCGCCGCGCTGATTTGTGCTAAGCTAACGCCCGTCAAAACCGCTCGTTTAGTTAAATCTTTCCTGCATGCACTAGGCTGAGGGCTGAACTCTCATGCTGCACGACGCCGTTGCTTATTATCACGAGTTACTCGCGGATGAGGAACTCGCCGAATCTTCTCGCGCTATGCTCGACGCAGGGTTGGTGCAAGCCAAACTGATCTTTGGCGGTCGCCGTTTATCACCCTATCTGCGCCCGCACTTCGTCACCGCACAAGATTACACCCGCGTACGGGCCGTCTGCGAAACCGTCTGGGGCGCGATTCAAAAAGTTAAAGACGCGGCGGTCGTGGATACGACCCTGGTGGACGAATTGGGGCTGACCGCAATCGAGCGCGAGCTGGTCAGCATCGATCCGGGCTACAACGAAGTCTCGCCGACGGCGCGCCTCGACTCGTTTTTGACCGACGAGGCTTATAGTTTCGTCGAGTTGAACGGCGAAAGCCCGGCCGGCATCGCCTACGCCGATGTGGCCTTTGAAATCTTCTCGCAACTCCCCGTCATGCGCCGCTTCGCCGACCGCTACGAAGTGCGTCCGCAGTTCGGTCGCCATTTGCTGCTTGAAGTCTTGCTGCGTGCGTACACGGAATTTCTCGGCCACAAGCCGGAACGTGCGCCGCACATCGCCATCGTCGATCTGAAAGACTTGCCGACGCAGAAAGAGTTCGAGTTGTTCCGCGAATATTTCGAGCGGGAAGGCTATCCGGCACATATCTGTGCGCCGGATGAATTGGAATTTAAGGCTGGGCGGCTCTGCGCGGGCGATTTCGAGATCGACATCGTCTATAAGCGTCTGCTCGTCAACGAGTATCTACCGATCATGCAGGCGCAACCGGCGTTGCTCGACGCCTATCGCGCCCGCGCCATCTGCATGGTCAACAGTTTCCGCTCGAAGATGATCCACAAGAAGGCGCTGTTCGCGGTGTTGACGGACACGCGCCATGCGCAGCTCTTCAGCGATGAAGAGCGCGCCGTGATCCGCGCGCATGTCCCGTGGACGCGCAAGGTGCGTGCGGAGCGGACAGCGCATTACGGTGAACAGATTGACCTGCTGGAGTTCGCCGCCAGCAAACGCGACCAACTTGTACTCAAGCCTAACGATGATTACGGCGGGCACGGCATCTACATTGGTTGGAACACGGACGCCAGCGCGTGGGACACGGCGCTCCAACACGCGTTGGCCAACGGCGATTATTTGCTGCAAGAGCGCGTCCCGACCGCGCGCGAGTTATTCCCGATGCTCGACGCGGACGGCTCGTTCGAGTTCGTCGAACAACTCGTCGATCTCGATCCGATGTTGTTCTATGGCAAGGTTGGCTCGTCCTTTACGCGCCTGTCGTCCAACGAATTGGCCAACGTCACGGCCGGCGGCGGCATGGTGCCGACCTTCATCATCAACGCAAAGAGTTAGCTGCGATCAATTGGAGTTTGCCTCATGAGCAATGAGTCGGAAGCAAATAAATCAGCGTTGTCAGAGCGGCGACAGCACGACCGCTCGCGGCTAATCGTGGATGTCTACTTCGACGGTACGGACATGACCGGCGTGGCCAGCACGCAAGACATCGGTGCGGGCGGCTTGTACATGAACACGCAGACCGAGTTGCCCGAAGGTGGCTTGCTTACGCTGCGGCTGCCGTTCCCGGAAGGTGACGTGGTTGTGAATGGCGAAGTGGTGTACAGCAATCCGGGGCGCGGCGTAGGTGTACGCTTCCACGGGCTGAGCGAGCAAGACCGGACACTGATGGAACGCGCGCGCGCCCGTTCCGACGGGTGATGGCCATGGACGCGATAGCGCAACAGCAGTGGTGCGAACTGACAACGGATGTGCGGGCCGCGCTCGTCAATCGGCTCGCCGGCCTGTGGGGTGCGCCGACGGATGAGGCGGCGTTTGATAATCTTGCAGTGGACAAGCAGCAAGCGTTGTTGCTCTTGCTGCGCCGGATGCAGCAACAGGGGTTGTGGCACGTGGTCAGCAAGGTGACGAACGTGTACGGTGAAGGCGGTGTCGGGATGAGTTTCGACGCCTGGCCCGTGGTTGTCGCAACGCTCAAGCGCCGGTCGGACTTCACGCACCGCTTCGCTAAGCACGGCAATACAACCGGCGGTTTTTATGAACGCGGGCGCAGCACGGGCGTGCTCCATTTTCTCTACGTGGACAAGCCCGATCAGCCGCGCGCCTGGCAGGTGCATTTCGATCTGTACTGCCCGGTTTATTCGCCCGCCAGTCTGCTGCGCCACGTGCGCCACGAGTTTATCGGCAAACTCGCCCCCGACTGGCGCGCGATCAAAACGGCCCTGCGGGATACCGCATAAATTATTGGTAGGAGCGCGGGAGGAAGCATGGAGCAATATACGCTCGGTATCGAAGAGGAATTCCAGATCGTCGATCCACAGACGCGCGAATTGAAGTCGCACGTCTCTGAGATACTGGACGAGGGGCGCATGCTGCTCGGCGAGCAGGTGAAGCCTGAAATGATCCAGTCGATGATCGAGGTCGGGACAGGCATTTGCCATAACATCGCGGAGGCGCGTACCGACATCACAAACCTGCGCGCGATCATCTCGTCGCTTGCGCGCAAGAAAGACCTGGCGATTGTCGCGGCTTCGACGCATCCGATCTCACTGTGGAAAGAACAACTGATTTACGACGATCCGCATTACGCGTTGCTCATCGAAGAGTTGCAGATGGTCGCGCGCTCACTCTTGATCTTCGGGTTACACGTCCATGTCGGCATTCCCGACCGCGACCGGCAGATCAACATCATGAACGCGGCGCGTTATTTCCTGCCGCACGTGCTGGCGCTCTCAACCTCTTCGCCGTTCTGGCTCGGCATCAACACGGGGCTGAAATCTTATCGCTCGGAAGTGTTCAAGAAATTTCCGCGCACGGACATCCCCGATCATTTTGATTCGTACAGTTCATTTGAACGCTACATCGAGTTGTTGCTTAAAACCAACAGTATTAGCAACCCTAAGAAAATCTGGTGGGACATCCGCCCGCATCCGTTCTTCCCCACTCTTGAGTTCCGGGTCTGCGACATCCCGACGCGGGTGGACGATACCATCGCGCTCGCGGCCCTGTTTCAAGCTATCGTGGCCAAACTCGACCGGCTAATTGAGAAGAACCTCGGCTTCCGGCTCTACCGGCGCATGTTGATTCAGGAGAACAAGTGGCGCGCGGTGCGTTATGGGCTGGACGGTAATATGATCGACTTTGGCAAGCAAAAAGAAGTGCCCACGCGCGATTTGATTCTCGAACTGCTGGAATTTGTGGACGATGTGCTGGACGATCTCGATTCGCGCAAGGAGGTCGAGCATATTCACACCATCCTAGCGCGCGGCACGTCGGCCGACGAGCAATTGCGTGTGTTTGAAAAAACAAATGACCTCAAGTCCGTAGTTGATCGCCTGATGGAATTAACGTTGGAACACGTGCCGTCCTAGTTTGTCGCCGCGAGTTCTGGCAGGTTGAAGAAATTAAAAGCCCCGTTGGATCAGACGTGATCCAGCGGGGCTTGCGTGCTTTTCGTGGCGCGCTGGCTCAGTGCTCGTGTTGTAACGCCAGGCGCAGGAAGTTCTCGAAGATGATGCGCCCGTCGCGCGATTCGTTCGGATGGGCCCAGCGCGTCGCGCGCGTGCGGTCGTAGTCCTCGAACGATTTTTCCAGATGGAACTGGACGGTGTAGATAAGTTGGCCGCCGGTGCGTTTGACCATCATCTGGTTGCGGCAGAAGTAAGCGGTCGCGAGTAGCTCGAATTCGGCGGGCACGCGGTCGAGTTGCAATCCGTGGTTTTGCCAGACGCGGAGGATGCGCGCCTCGGTCGTGTAATCTTGCCAGCGACCGGTGTCTGGGTCTTTGATGCCGCGAAAGATGGGGTCGTCCGGGTCGGTGATGCGGATGAAGCGATATTGATACTCAAATGAACGGCGCGTGCGGTTCTCGTGCTGCTCTTGTTTGTCGAGCGTCTGCACGTGCGCCCCGAAACTCAAACCGATCAACTGATGCCCGCCGCAGATGCCCAGCACCGGCGTGCGCGTCGTGCGCACGAAGTCGCCGAACTTGGCGAGCAGGGCGGGGCTATAAAGATCGAAATCGGTGAGCGTGCCGCTGAGCACAATCACGTCCGGGCGAAAGTCGGCAGCCGCTATTGCTACTTCAGATAAATGCGCGATGTGTGTCTCAGGTCGGCGAACAAGGCGCGCGATGTTGTTGCGGATATTGCCCACGGCCATACCCGCGATCTTGCGCTCGCGTTGCAAGTAAGTGTCGGTGCGGCGGCCCCATTCGGCGAGGGCCACGTCGGAGAGATCAGCGTGGTCGCGCAGTAGGTCGTCCACGATCAGCACGCGCGCCGCGTCGATCCGTTTTTCAATCGGCTCGTAGCGACAATAGGTGCGCTGGTTGAACGGGAAGGGGAGCGGTTCCGGTTGATCAATCGGCGTGATCGCTTTGAATTCGAGTTCCTGCATCGTCCTCTTTATTTACTAGCACCGGCTGTCGTTCACGGCCGCGGCGGCCGTTGTTTCGTGTTCTGATTGAATTGCGGCACCGCTGTGCCCGCACCTGCCGCTGCGATTTCGCTCTGCGCTGCTGTGGTTAGCAAGCGCCGCACCCGCGCCCGGTATGCACCGCTCCGCGCGGCGGCATTGTACTCTATGAGCAATAACATGCGTTGCCATGCGGATTCAAGCTCATCGGCAAGCGGCGACGTGCGCGTGATGTCGTAGGGCACGGCCACGGCCGGACAGCCGACCCGCGCGAAGACGGCCAGATAGCGCGCTGTCGCCAGATCAGGACAGGACAAACGCTTACGGCCAATCTTCAATTCAACGCCGAGCAGCGTGTGCTGTACGGCCACTTCCGCCTTGCCGTCTGCCACCGGCAATTGGGATGAGCGCGTGCGCAAGGGCCGAACACGCTCGCGGTAAATTTGCGGCAACCACGCCGCGCCGAGCGTCTGCTTGATCTCCGCCGCGAGCGCGTCCGATGTGACCGCCGGCGCGATCTGCTGCGCCAGCGCGCTGCCAGTTTGCTTAACACTCATAGCCGTACCCGTTGCCATCTGACAGGATAGAGCCTTAGCCCGTCGCCTGTCATCCGGCCGCCGCGGGCTAAGGTCGCATCTGGCTAATGGCGGATGGCGAGTTGCGCAGGGCGTCTAGCAGTTGACCCGGAAAGAGGCCGAGATAGAGGACGGCGGCGATGGTCAGCACGAGTGCGATGGCGATGCTCGCGGGCACGCGCGGCGGCGTCCACTCGGTCGTGCGCTCGCGGAAGTACATCACCACGACGAGGCGCAGATAGTAATAGGTAGAGATGGCCGTGTTGAGCACGCCGATGACGGCGAGGGCCGTGAACTTCGCATTCGTGCCCGACAGATTCAACGCCGCGCGAAAAACCATCACTTTGCCCATGAAGCCTGCGGTCAACGGCACGCCCAACAGACTAAGCATGAACAGCGTGAGCGCGGCGGCGAGCGCGGGCGCGCGGAAGCCGATGCCGTTATAGTCCTCGATCTCGGTGCGCCGGTCGCCCGCGCGGGCAATGAGCGTGACGACAGCGAACGTGCCGAGGTTCATCACGGCGTACGCCAGCAGGTAAAAGATGACGGCCGCGATGGCATCGTGCTGCTGCGCCTCATCGTTGGTCGCACCGGCGGCGACGAAGCCCACGAGCGCATAGCCCGCGTGCGCGATAGACGAATAAGCGAGCATGCGCTTCACATTCGTCTGCACGAGCGCGGCGAGATTGCCGACCGACATCGTCAGGATCGCCAGCACGTAGAGCGCGTTGACCCACGCTTCATGAACCGGCGCGGCGTTCGATGCGCTCACGGCGGCCACGAAGGGGAAGCCGAACAAAAAGACGCGCATGAAGGCAGCAAACCCGGCCGCCTTCGGCCCCGCCGCCATGAAAGCCGTGACGGGCGTGGGCGCGCCCTCATACACGTCCGGCGTCCAGACATGAAAGGGCGCGGTTGCGATCTTGAAGCCAAAGCCGACGAGGAGCATGGCCGCGCCCGCATAGAGGAGCGCGGGGAAGGCCGTGCCGCGCTCGAAGGCAATCCGCCGGGCCAGTTCGTGCAGATTGGTCGTGCCGGCGGCGAGCGTGCCACCATCCACGAGCGCGGAGCCGCCATAGACGAGCGCGATGCCGTAGAGCAGGAACGCGGATGAGAACGAGCCGAGGATGAAATACTTGATCGAGGATTCGTTCGAGCGCAGGTCGGTGCGGCGGAAGCCGGCCATCACGTAGGTGGCGATTGAGAGTAGCTCCAAGCCAAGAAAAATAATCACCAGATCGCCGCCCGCCGCCATCAGCATCATGCCGACCGTGGCGAAGAGCAGCAGCGCGTGAAACTCGCCCGCCGGCAGGCGCTCCCATTCGACCCAGATCATCGAGAGCAACACCGTCAACGCGGCGACCACCAGAAAAACAAACGTGAACGAGAGTCGCATCCAGTCGAGCACGATCATCCCGTTGTAAGCGGAGCGCAAACCCGGCGGCATGCGCCACAACCACACGCATGCGACTGCGGCGGCGATGATACCTGCGAGCGACAGTCCACCGGTTAGCCAGCGCCGATCAGTCCGGCGCGTGAATGCATCCACCAGCATCACGAGCACGCCCGCGACGGAGACGATTATCTCCGGCAGGAGCAACATCAGGCTCACATCCGGGTTCGGGGCTGATAGTGTTTGCAGGGCCAGAAAATAGTTCATCAGTTTACATGCGCGTGTGCGTTTAAGAGCGCGTCGAGCCGGCCGCGGATCATTTTCTTATACTCAATCGGATCAGATGCCATGCCCGTATGCTTCGGCGCGGCGAACGCGCCGGCTTTATCGAAGAAGACGACCATCGGCAAGCGCAGGCGTTGACTGAACTGGCCGAAGGCCGCGAAGTCGGCATCGCGCAGGACGGGCATCGTCAGGCGATGCAACTTCGCGTACTGGCGCAGCCAATCGTCCGACGCTTGTTCTTTCGTGTCCACGCTGACCCACAGAAACTTGACGGGCCGCTTAGCATATTCTTCCTTCAATTCTTCGAGCGCAGCCAATTCCCACTCACACGGCTTACACCATGTTGCGCCGAATGAGACCAGCACGATCTCGCCGTCCATTTGCGCCACGTCATAAAGCTTCCCGTCCACGCCCTTCAACTTTAGGTTGATTGCCGTCGTTGCCTCGGTTGCGGTTTGCGCTATAGCCGCGAACGCTACTGATAACAGCAGGAACCCACAGCCCAACGAGCGTATTAACAGGCGCAACAGCTTCATAAGTGAGAAGGCAACCAACCAATAAGCCAATAACAATTAGCGTGTCACCGCCGGCACATTCTCCGCCACCGTACCGCGACTTTGCGGCGCGACGACGCGCGTGCGCACTTCGTTGACGCTTGCCTGCGAACGACTCAGGAACGGGCGCGGGTAAGCGCCCATGTAGAGCATCAAGAATAGCAACGGCGCGAGCAGTCCGAGTTCGCGCCAACTCAGATCGGTCAAATGTGCGTTCTTCTCGTTCGTCACGCGCCCGAACAAGACGCGCTGCAACATCCAGAGCATATAGACGGCCGCCCAGATGACGCCGGTGGCGGCGAACATCGTGATGAGATACGAATGC